>NZ_JAOANI010000001.1:0-3435 GCF_025318105.1 Thalassolituus pacificus | reverse complement strand
CGCGTGTCCTGGGCAGTCTACGTGTGCGTAGTGACGGCTTGGGGATTCGTATTCTACGTGCGAGGTAGAAATCGTGATACCACGTTCACGCTCTTCTGGTGCATTGTCGATACCGTCAAATGCAACGGCAGCGCCGCCCCATACTTCTGCACATACACGGGTCAGAGCCGCAGTCAGAGTGGTTTTACCGTGGTCAACGTGACCAATAGTACCAACGTTTACGTGGGGTTTTGAACGCTCAAACGTTTCCTTTGCCACAGCCAAGTCCTCATAAAAGTCTGATGATCCGGCGGGCAGGATCCGTAATCCTGGCACGCCCATAAGGGCCGCAATCATACCCCGGAAGGTAAAACTGTCAACTCCTGCACCGCTATTTTGCCCAGCCGGCCCCGCATCCCGACACCCATGAGCGCAGCCAAACGATCAGACAGGCAGCCCGCGCGAATCACAAACCAACGGAAATTGCTTAATTTTCAGTCACTGACATCGTTTTATTGATAAAACCTGCCGCACAGGAACAAAAACGACGAGAAAATGCAGGAGAAAACAGGTAAAGTAGCGCGCGAATTTTGTCTCTGCTAACCGAGTAATGTTATGACAGATCTTTCCTTATACAGAAACATTGGTATTTTCGCCCACGTTGATGCGGGCAAAACGACCACCACCGAACGTATCCTGAAGCTGACGGGTAAAATTCACCGTCTGGGTGAAGTACACGACGGCGAATCCACCACCGACTTCATGGAACAGGAAGCCGAGCGTGGTATTACTATTCAGTCCGCAGCCGTAAGCTGCTTCTGGAAAGGCCACCGCTTCAACGTTATTGACACCCCTGGACACGTTGACTTCACCGTTGAAGTATACCGTTCCCTGAAAGTACTGGACGGCGGTATCGGCGTATTCTGTGGTTCAGGCGGTGTTGAGCCTCAGTCTGAAACCAACTGGCGCTACGCGAACGACTCAGAAGTTTCCCGTCTGATTTTCGTCAACAAACTGGACCGCCTGGGTGCAGACTTCATGCGCGTTGTTGATCAGGTACGTAATGTACTGGGCGCCAACCCGCTGATCATGGTTCTGCCAATCGGTACTGAAGATCAGTTCGTGGGTGTTGTTGACCTGCTGACCCGTCAGGCATTCGTATGGGATGATTCTGGCCTGCCAGAAAACTTCACTGTTGAAGACATTCCAGCGGATATGGTTGACGACGTTGAAATGTACCGCGAACAGCTGATCGAATCCGCTGTTGAAATGGACGACGATCTGATGATGGCTTACATGGAAGGTGAAGAACCATCCATCGAAGACATCAAACGTTGCATCCGTATTGGTACCCGTGACCTGAAATTCTTCCCGACCTACTGTGGTTCTGCCTTCAAGAACAAAGGCATGCAGCTGGTACTGGACGCGGTTGTTGATTACCTGCCAAGCCCAACCGAAGTTGAGCCACAGGATCTGACCGACGAAGAAGGTAACCCGACAGGCCAGAAAGCCATCGTTTCTGCTGATGAGCCACTGCGCGCACTGGCATTCAAAATCATGGACGACCGCTTCGGCGCCCTGACCTTCGTGCGCATCTACTCCGGCGTCATGAAGAAAGGTGACACCGTACTGAACAGCTTCACCGGCAAAACCGAGCGTATCGGTCGTATGGTGGAGATGCAGGCCGACGAACGTACTGAGCTTGATCATGCTCAGGCGGGTGACATCATCGCAGTTGTTGGCATGAAGAACGTTCAGACCGGTCACACCCTGTGTGATCCTAAGCATGAATGTACTCTGGAAGCCATGGTGTTCCCTGAGCCGGTAATCTCTATCGCGGTTGCCCCTAAAGATAAAGGCTCCGTCGACAAGATGGGTATTGCGATCGGTAAAATGGTTGCAGAAGACCCAACATTCCAGGTTGAAACAGACGAAGACTCTGGCGAAACCATCCTGAAAGGCATGGGCGAACTTCACCTGGATATTAAAGTTGACATCCTGAAGCGTACTTACGGTGTTGAGCTGATCGTTGGTCAGCCACAGGTTGCCTACCGTGAAACCATCACCAAGCCAATCGAAGACAGCTACACCCACAAGAAGCAGTCTGGTGGTTCTGGTCAGTACGGTAAGATCGACTACCGCATCCGTCCTGCTGAGCCAGGTACCGGCTTCGCGTTCAAGTCTGTGGTTGTTGGCGGTAACGTACCGAAAGAATTCTGGCCTGCGGTTGAGAAAGGCTTCCGCGTGATGATGGCCGAAGGCCCTCTGGCTGGCTTCCCGGTACTGGACGTTGAAGTAGAACTGTACGACGGTTCTTACCACGCAGTTGACTCCTCGGCCATTGCCTTCGAAATCGCTGCTAAAGGCGCCTTCCGTCAGTCTATGCCGAAAGCGGGTCCACAACTGATTGAACCAATCATGAAAGTTGACGTGTTCACTCCGGAAGATCACGTTGGTGATGTTATCGGTGACCTGAACCGTCGTCGCGGCATGATTAAAGATCAGGAAGCTGGTGTGACCGGCGTTCGCATCAAGGCAGACGTACCACTGTCCGAAATGTTCGGTTACATCGGTCACCTGCGTACCATGACGTCTGGCCGCGGTCAGTTCTCCATGGAATTCTCACACTACCTGCCATGTCCGGCTAACGTAGCAGAGAAAGTGATCGCTGAAGCAAAAGCCCGTAAAGAAGCGGCTAAGTAATTAGCTGCTGATTTAAAAACCCCGCCCGGCCTAAGCCGCGCGGGGTTTTTTATTGCCTGCAAAAACACGCGAAATCACTGGCACAAAAAAGCCCACTGAATGCGGGCTTCCTGACAACATGCTGCTCAACAAAGTATCGCCCGCTGACCTATCCTGCCAGCTCAGAAGCGATACTGTAATTGTTTCAATTAACTTGTCAGTTAAGATTCACAAAGAGACCATGCGCTTGAAGCAGGCATAAAAAAACCGGGCAATGCCCGGTTTTTTTATAGCAGGATATCGAATTATTCGATGATCTTAGCTACAACGCCGGCGCCAACAGTACGACCGCCTTCACGGATCGCAAAACGCAGACCTTCATCCATCGCGATCGGCGCGATCAGAGTAACGGTCAGCTTAACGTTGTCACCTGGCATTACCATCTCAACGCCTTCTGGCAGCTCACAAGCGCCAGTCACGTCAGTGGTACGGAAGTAGAACTGTGGACGGTAACCTTTGAAGAATGGCGTGTGACGACCACCTTCATCTTTACCCAGTACGTATACTTCTGATTCGAACTTGGTGTGCGGAGTGATAGTGCCTGGCTTAGCCAGTACCTGACCACGCTCAACTTCGTCACGCTTGGTACCACGCAGCAGAACACCTACGTTTTCACCAGCACGGCCTTCATCCAGAATCTTACGGAACATCTCAACACCGGTACAGGTCGTCTTGATGGTCTCTTTGATACCGATGATGGACAGCTCTTCACCA
>NZ_JAOANI010000015.1:348583-693005 GCF_025318105.1 Thalassolituus pacificus | reverse complement strand
TCGCTGGGTTCGCTTGGAGGTTGATAACATCACACTTTCCTGTTTTTGGGGTTGGAAAGTGTCAACTCTATTCAGGACGAGACAAGGTCATAAAAAAGGGCAGCACTGGCTGCCCTTTTTTACATCTGCGCGTCAGTACTGGTTAAGCGCGCTCAACCGCCAGGGCAACACCCATACCACCACCGATACAGAGTGTCGCCAGACCTTTTTTCGCATCGCGGCGAATCATCTCGTGCAGCAGCGAAACGAAGATGCGGCAGCCTGATGCACCAATCGGGTGACCCAGCGCAATCGCGCCGCCGTTCACGTTAATTTTATCCGCATCCCAACCCAGACCTTTGTTAACGGACAAAGCCTGCACAGCGAAAGCTTCGTTCGCTTCGATCAGATCCAGATCGGCCAGGTTCCAGCCAGCTTTTTGCAGACATTTTTTGGTCGCCGGGATCGGGCCGGTTCCCATGATTTTCGGATCAACACCGGCATTCGCATAAGCCTTGATGGTGGCCAGAATCGGCAGGCCCAGCGCTTCGGCTTTTTCACGACTGGCCAGCATCACGGCGGCGGCACCATCATTCAGCGAAGACGCATTACCTGCGGTGACGCTGCCGTCTTTCTTAAACGCCGGGCGCATTTCTGCCAGCTTGGCGGCGGTGGTTCCGGCACGCGGGTTTTCGTCGGTATCGAATACCTTCGGATCGCCTTTGCGCTGTGGAATGATCACTGGCGTGATTTCGTCTTTGAAAGTACCGGCCGCAATGGCAGCCAGTGCCTTTTCCTGAGACGCCGCCGCGAAGGCATCCTGTTCTTCACGGGAAATCTGATATTCATCGGCGATGTTTTCGGCGGTGATTCCCATGTGGTAATCGTTAAACGCATCCCACAAACCATCCACCACCATGGTATCGACCATGCTCCATGGCCCCATGCGCTGACCATTGCGTGAATTAGGCAACGCGTGGGGAGCGTTAGACATCGACTCCTGACCACCGGCAATCACCAAGTCGGCATCTCCGGCTTTAATCGCCTGAGCCGCCAGATGCAGCGCTTTCAGACCGGAGCCACACACTTTGTTGATGGTCATCGCCGGCGTCGTATTGGCCAGGCCGCCTTTAATTGCCGCCTGGCGCGCCGGGTTCTGACCGGCCGCCGCCGTTAATACCTGCCCCATCAGCACTTCATCAACTTCAGCCGGGTTAATACCGGTTTTTTCCAGCAATGAGCGGATTACCGTCGCACCCAGATCCACCGCCTGAACACTGGCCAGTGAGCCGGCAAATGAACCAATAGCGGTACGGGTCGCGGCAACGATTACTACGTCAGTCATAGAAATTCTCCAGAATATGAGGGCCTGCATTGAGTAGCACAGCGAGGATGACGAATTCATGAACCTCAGCCGCTAATTCAGTCCAACGGCTGGCGCTTGTCCTCTTTGTCGGGCGCGGAAAAACCGGACGCCGGGCAGGTGCAGGCGCGCCATTATACCCGAAAGAAAATACTGTGCGGCGTGACATTGGTGCAGGAGAGGAACAGGCTTTGTGCGAGCCACGCCATAAGCGTGGCAGTTTAATAGCGCAGAGGAGAGCGTCCGAAAGGGAGTTTCAGGCGTCGCGGTCGATACGATCAAGCGCCCCGACATCCAGCACCGGCGAGGCGTCGATGTGCTGCGCATCCATCATGTAAGCCACCCGCTCGAGCGAGCTGAGAATCATCGTCTGTTCCCAATCGTGCAGATCCTGATACTGCTGCACAAAGCTTTCCTGCAATGGCTTCGGGGCGTTGAGCAACACGGCATCCGCCTCCGGCGTCAGATAGACGTAAACTTTGCGCTTATCGGCACTGCCGCGTTCGCGTTTTACAAAGCCGCGCTTTTCCAGACGGTCAATAATGGTCGTAACCGTTGCCTGTGACAGGCTCACACGCTGGGCAACCTCTCCCACCGTCAATTCGGTATGTTGACGCAGCAATTGCAGAATCAGCAGCTGCGGTGCCGTCAGGCCAGCAATTTTACTCAACTGGCGTGAGTGCAGGTCGGTCGCGCGGATAATACGGCGCAGGGCAACCAGCACCTCATCGTAACGGTTCATGTCATTGTCCGGATCATTCTGATAAGACCCGATTCTAACATCGTTAGAGTTCAAAACATTCATTATCCATCGGCCTCCGGCAGCTTTCCGATCTGATCCGGATTCAGCGCAACCAACAACGAGTCACCTTGTTGATATGTCCCCAGAATCAGCCGCTGCGCCTCAGGAGGCGGCTCAATTTCGGCGCTGTCCAGCTCGATGATTTCCTGCACCTGATCAACCACAACCCCGACCACCTCATGCTCCAGCTCCAGCGTCATGATACGGCTGTCATCCGTTGCTTCCTGCGGCGCAAGCCCCAGTAACGTGCGCCCATCCAGCACCGTCACCACATCGCCACGCTGATTAATGATACCGGCGACCGTCGCTTCGGCCCCCGGAACCGGCTCCGGCTGCTGAAAATGTGACACCTCGCGCACCTGCTGAACCGGCAGGCAATAGCAGGTTTCATCCAGGCGGAATGTGAGCCATTTTTGAGCGTTCATAGAATCGCCTCATATTATTTAGAGTTGTAAATAAATTACCACGATGCTAAATTGTTTAGGGTTCTAAGTAAATGGCAGTTGCCGTAATGATTAATTCTTAGCCATCTTGAGCAAAAACTAGGCTAATTAATCGGTACGTGGCATCTGAAAGCAAAAAATGGATACTTTTTCGACAGAAACGTCAGAAAAAAACATTACAGATCAAAGCAATATCACCTTCCGGAAGCCTGTAGCAACCGACGGTCATGCCGTATTTTCTCTGGTTGAGCGCTGCAAGCCTTTAGATGTCAATTCAATGTACTGCAATCTGCTGCAGTGTTCGCACTTCGCCGACACCGCGGTTGTCGCAGAACAGAACGGCGACATGGTCGGCTTTATTTCCGGCTACCGTCTGCCCCATCAGCCTGACACCTTATTTGTCTGGCAGGTTGCGGTAGACAGCAAAGCACGCGGACAAGGGCTCGCCAGCCGCATGTTGCATGCTCTGCTCAAACGCCATCAACACGTTGTGCATCACCTGCACACCAGTATTACGCCAGGCAATGATGCCTCGTGGAATACCTTCCGTCGCCTGGCTAACAGCCTTGGCGCCCCTCTCAATACCAGCGAGCTGTTTAACCGCGAACAACACTTTGGCGGTGCTCACGACAGCGAAACGCTGGTTCATATTGGTCCCTTCATGCTTTTTGCACAGGAGTAAAAAACACCATGGATATCTATCACGAACTCGAATCCAACGTGCGTGGCTACTGCCGTTCATTTCCGGTGACATTCACCAAAGCGCAGAACGCCATCCTCACTGACAACGAAGGCAATGAATACATCGACTTCCTCGGTGGCGCCGGCACGCTGAACTACGGGCACAACAACCCCGTGTTTAAGAAAGCACTGCTGGAATACATCGAGTCGGACAGCATCACCCATGGCCTGGACATGCACACCGAAGCCAAGACCGCCTTTTTGCAAAGCTTCAACGAGCGCATTCTTAAGCCGCGTAAAATGAAGTACAAAGTGCAGTTCACTGGCCCTACCGGTACCAACGCGGTAGAAGCCGCGCTGAAAATTGCGCGTAAAAATACCGGCCGTCAGACCATTGTGTCATTCACCAATGGTTTCCACGGCGTGACTCAGGGTGCCGCTGCCGTAACCGCTAACAACTACTACAAAAGCGCCATCGGCATGCCGCTGCCAGGTGTGCAGTTTATGCCTTACGATGGCTACCTGGGCGATTTCAATACGCTGCATTATTTTGAAAAAGCGCTGCAGGATGGCTCTTCAGGTCTGGGGCATCCAGCCGCCGTGATCGTTGAATGCATTCAGGGTGAAGGTGGTCTGAACACCGCTTCAGCCGCCTGGATGCTCGGCCTGCAGGCTTTGTGTAAGCGTTACAACATGCTGCTGATTGTCGATGACATTCAGGCCGGTTGTGGCCGTAGCGGTACGTTCTTCAGCTTTGAAGAATTCGGTATCGAGCCGGACGTCATTACACTGTCCAAATCCCTCAGCGGCTACGGCCTGCCAATGGCCATTGTGCTGTTGAAAGAAAAACTCGATACCTGGAAGCCAGGCGAGCACAACGGTACCTTCCGCGGTAATAACCATGCCTTTATTACTGCCCGCATGGCGCTGGAAACTTACTGGGCTGATGACAGCTTCAGCCAGAGCGTGAAGAAAAAAGCGCAGCTGATCCGCAGCCGTCTGAAAGAAATTCAGGCCGAACACGGTGGTCAGATGAAGCACAAAGGCCGCGGTATTATGCAAGGTCTGGAGTGTGTTAACGGTCAGGTTGCCAGCCGCATTACTGAATTGGCTTTTAAACGCGGTCTCATTATTGAAACCAGCGGTTCCGACGGTCAGGTGGTAAAAATTCTGACACCACTGACCATCGAAGAAGACACACTAAAAGCTGGCCTTGGCATCCTCGCCGAGTGCATTGCCGATGTCATGGCCGAACAAATCTCCAAAGCGTCCTGAGCGCTCCCGCCTGATAAAAATCGCCTGCCGCCGGGAAACCCGGCAGGCGGTTTATTTAACCGATACTGAGTAAAGAATTATGATCGTAAGAACTCTCGAAGAGTGCGAAAACTCCACACGTAACATCAACGGTGGCAACTGGAAAAGTGTGCGCATGCTGCTGAAAGAAGACAACATGGGCTTTTCTTTCCACATCACCACCATTTTCGCCGGCACCGAAACCCCGATCTGGTACCAGAATCACCTTGAATCGGTGTACTGCATCAGTGGCGAAGGCGAAATCGAAACCACAGCCGATGGTAAGGTTTACCCGATTAAGCCCGGCACCTTGTACGTTCTTGATAAACACGACCAGCATCTGCTGCGCGGTTTCAGCGATATGCAGATGGCCTGCGTGTTTAATCCGCCATTAATCGGCAACGAAGTACACGATAAAGACGGCGTTTATGCATTGGATGCCGATCCTCTGAAAGCCTGAACTGACGCCAGAAAGGAGACACCATGACTCACCATACGGTAGAAAAAATCGGCGGCACGTCGATGAGTCGATATCAGGATGTTTTACACAATATCTGGCTGCGCCCTTACAAGCACCCAACGCTGGGCGAAACCTTATATCAGCGGGTATTCGTGGTTTCTGCTTATGCCGGTATGACCAACGGCTTGCTGGAACACAAAAAAAGCGGCGAGCCCGGTGTGTATGCCCTGTTTGCCGAAATGGACGAAAACCGTCCATGGCAGGACAAACTGCAGGAAGTGCTGAACAGTATGCTGGCCGTCAATGCCGACCTGTTTGCCGATGACACCATGATGAATAAGCGCGCGGATCAGTTTATTCAGGAACGCATTCAGGATGTGCATGAGTGCCTGGAACATCTTGAAGTGGTTTGCAGCTTTGGTCACTTCCAGCTGGATGACCATCTGCACCGCGTACGCGAAATGCTCAGTGCTCTGGGGGAAGCGCACAGTGCGTTTAATTCCGTGCAACTGCTGCGCAGCCAGGATGTCAACGCACGCTTTATTGACCTCACCAACTGGCGCTCTGACGAACAACTGAGCCTGGATGATCATATTGCCCAGGCCTTCAGTGATGTCGATCTGAGCACAGAAATGCCGATTGTCACCGGTTACACCCAGTGCCGTGAAGGCCTGATGCGTACCTTTGACCGTGGCTACAGTGAAATGACCTTCAGCAAAATTGCCACCATTACCGGTGCGCGCGAAGCCGTTATTCACAAAGAATATCACCTCAGCACCGCTGACCCGATGATGGTTGGCGATGGCAAGGTACACCCGATCGGCCAGACCAACTACGACGTTGCTGACCAGCTGGCCAACCTCGGGATGGAAGCCATTCACCCGCGTGCCGCAGCCGGACTGCGTAAACAGAATATCCTGCTGCGCATCAAAAACACATTTGAGCCAGAACACAGTGGCACTGTGATTCACAGCGACTACTGTAGTAGTACCCCTAAAGTGGAAATTATTGCCGGAACACGCAACGTCTGGGCGCTGGAGATTTTCGATCAGGATATGGTCGGCGATCCATCTTACAGCCAGCGTATGAATGATCTGGTACTGGAATCCGGAGTGCGGGTGCTGACCAAAGACTTTAACGCCAACACCGTCACCTTTTACTTAAAAGGTAACAAACGCCGGATTAACCGTTTGATGGAGCGCGTGCAACAGGCCTATCAGCAAGCCGATATCCGCGTTGAAAAACTGGCGATGGTCAGTGCAATCGGCAGTGATATGAAAATTACCGGTCTGCTGCAAAAAGCGGCTGGAGCATTATCCGATGCCGGAGTGAATATCCGCTCGGTACACCAGGCCATGCGTCAGGTGGATATAATGTTCCTTGTCAGCGACAATGACTATGCCAGTGCCGTAAAAGCACTTCATTCAAAACTGATAGAGCAATCCGATACATGGCCAGACCAGAAAACCGCCTGACCCTGACCTCTTTCCTGAAATGGATTGGTTTCTGTGCAGCCCTGGCCATGCCAGTGGCTGCACAAGCCGAAGACAGCAAAGACCAACAAACCCTGAACGACGAAAAAGCAGAGCAGACGATAGAACAGCTGCAAGCGCCGTTATACAGCGCATTTACTGAACGCTATCTGCTGGATGAAGTTAAAAATCTGCGCCAGCAGGTGGCTGATGCACGGGTCGAACTGACGGAAAAAATCGTCGATAAAGAACTGGATGTCGCCAGTAAAGCTCTGACCTACGCCACCGATACCGTTACTTATTTTTTCTACTTAATTGCCGGTGCATCGACGCTGCTGGTGTTAATTGGCTGGAATTCACTACGCGATATCAAAGAACGTGTCGGCGCCTTTGCCAATGATGAAATCCGGCGCATCACCGCCAGTTATGAAAAGCGGTTGGATAAACTGGAAGACGAATTGCATCGTAAATCGCGCCATATTGCTCAGGCGCAGGAAGAAATCGAACTCACTAACGATATCCATTCGTTATGGCTGAAAGCCTCTCAGGAAAATACTCCGCAGAGTAAAATCGCCATCTACGATCAGATTCTGCAATTACGCCCGGATGATGTAGAAGCCCTGACCTACAAAGCCGACGCGGCGTTATTACTCGGCCAGGCACAATGGGCAACCAGCCTTGCCAACCGGGCACTGGAAGTTGACCCTGAAAACAGCCACGCGCTGTATCAGCGCGCCTGTGCCCACGCTGAAAGTGGCGCAGTGGAAGAAGCCCTGCGCGACCTGCAAAGCGCCATCGACAAAGCCGACTCGCTGCGCTTACAGGCTGGTCGCGATATCAGCTTTGAAAGCCTGCTGCAGAATGAGCGTTTTCTGGAAATGGTGGTATTGCCGCCGGATGAAGATGATGACGCCAGCGTGAGTTAACATCTGCCAGTGAATGCTTACGGCTGCTTCGCAGCGTTGCCGCCAGTCAATCGAAGGCATCTCTGAATATCTGACCCTGAATATCTGCCCCTGAAAGCCTGAATCTCCAAGACGGATATTCAGGCTTTTTTGTATTCAGACCTGATCTGAAATATCAGATGCAAATCCAGTAATAACGTCCCGCCTACTGCTGTTTATTTCGCAGCACGGCAACCATACCCATGCATATTATTGTCACCAATGACACCTCACTCCACTGCTAAACAGCCTGTTCCATGGCTGAACGTTTTACCGCAGCTATCAGAGGCATAAGATATTTTCATTTCCCGCCGCTGCGCGAGCAGACGACAATCAGTGCATCTGGTGCAACACGCCAAATAGCACAATAAGCAGCACACCCCGAAACAGGCAGGAGGCACGATGACCCAATTATTTTCTGGCAGCAATCCGGCAACAGCGACCAGCGCTCTGGTGGTTGAAGGTGGTGCTATGCGTGGCATTTTTGCAGCCGGTGCGCTGGATGCCTTTATGCAGGCTGGTGTTTATCCGTTTGATTTCGCCCTTGGTGTTTCTGCCGGGGCCACCAACCTGACCGCCTATGCCACTCGTCAGCCGGGACGAAATCGCGATGTAATTACCCGCTTTGCCCGCAGCCGGGGCTTTTTCAGTCCGCTGCGCTTTATGCGTGGCGGCCATCTGACCGATGTCGACTGGCTGTGGAATTACGCCCACGATCAATTGCCGCTGCATACCCGGCAACTGTCCAAAACACTGCCGATTTATGCGGTGACCACCCGCGCCAGCGACGGCAAACCGTGCTATTTACGGGTCACGGCTAATAACATTCACGCGGTGATGGTCGCCACCTGTGCTCTGCCTTTTGTTTTCCGCAAAGCCATCGTTGTAGACGGTGAACGCTATGTGGATGGCGGCGTCGCCGATTCCATTCCGGTACGTAAAGCCTGGGAGATGGGAGCGCGTGATATTACCGTTGTGCTGTCGCGACCACTGGGTTATCGCAAAAAAGAAAAAGCCAGCGACGACGATGACAGCCTGATGCAGAAAGCACTGGAAAAAATGTTCGGTAACGACGCCGCTCTGCTGGCCGCCATGCAGCAGCGTTCAGCCGATTACAACGCCAGTCTGGATTTTATTCATAATCCCCCGGCCGGATGTCGTATTCGCGTCATCGCTCCGCCGGATGATTTTCCGGTCAGTCGACTGACAATGAATCTGGGAAAAATTGAACGGGGCTACGAACAAGGAAAAAGCGCAGGTCAGGCATGGCTTAACCAACATTTTGCTACGACGGCAGAATCCGGCCAGGTGGCTTGACGCTTTATTCCGTTAAAAAAAGCGCCAGCAGTTCATTCAGATATTGCTGGCCCTTGTCGGTTGGATAAATGCGTTTATCGACATTTAATAAGCCCAGCTTCCGGGCTTTTGCCACAGGTTCTGCCACAGCATCCAGTGTCAGGCCGGTACGGTATTCAAAGTCATCCACCAGCATGCCTTCGCGCAGGCGCAAGCCGTTCATTAAACATTCGAGGCCAATATCTTCCGGCTCAATGGTTTGCTTACCGGTCAGGAAGGTTTTATCCGGATTGAGATAGTCCCGTGGCAGGCGGGTTTTCTGCGTGCGGTAAATTACGTTGGCATCGGCCAGGGTGATTTTGCCGTGTGCTCCGGCGCCAATGCCAAGGTAATCACCAAACTGCCAGTAATTCAGATTATGTTTCGAGGCTTTACCCGGCTGGCAATGAGCCGATATTTCGTAGTGGTCGAAACCGTGCTCCGCCAGTAATGCCAGCCCGGCCTCCTGAATATCCCATAAGGCGTCGTCTTCCGGTAACTGCGGCGGACGTTTATAAAATTCGGTATTGGGTTCTATGGTCAGCTGGTACCAGGATAAATGCGTCGGCTTAAACGCCAGCGCCTGTTGCAGATCGTCCAGCGCCTGTTCGACCGTTTGCCCCGGTAAACCATGCATTAAATCCAGATTGAAATTATCAAAGCCGGCTTTTTTTGCCAGTTTAATGGCCCGCAGTGCCTGCTCGCGATCATGCACACGGCCAAGCTTCTGCAGGTGCTCGGGCTGAAAGCTCTGTATGCCAATCGATAAGCGGTTGATCCCCAGTTTACGGTAGGCAGAAAATTTTTCTGCCTCAAAGGTGCCGGGGTTGGCTTCGAGGGTAATTTCAATGTCTTTGGCAAAGGTGAGGCGCTGCTTCAGTCCTTTAAACAGTACTTCGTAGGCCCTGGCCGACAGCAGGCTGGGCGTGCCGCCGCCAAAGAAAATGCTGTGAATCTCCCGCCCCTGCACCCAGCGCAGGTCTTCATCCAGATCGGCCAGCAGTGCCTGAATATATTCCCGCTCCGGCAGATCGCCCTCAGCCTGATGCGAGTTAAAGTCGCAGTATGGGCATTTGCGGATACACCAGGGAACATGAATATACAGACTCAGCGGCGGCAGATGCAGCATGATTACTTCCTCAATTTCCGGCTCAGACTTCGGCCAGATCCAGTGCCTGCAGCAAGGTTTCTGCCTTGGCGGCCCATTCGTTATTTTCGTGTGACAGTCGCGTATTGTCTTTTTTCAGACGCTCGTTGTCTTGCTGCATTTGTAGTATTTGCGCATTCAGTTGCTCAATCTGCTGTTGCTGAGCCAGAGCTTCAGCATCGCGTTCAACCAATTGCGCAGCAGCTTCAGCCAGTTGCTGCCGGGTCTGCTGCTGTTCATTGTTCAGTTTCTGTACGTCTTCCTGCAATTGCATATTATCCAGCTGCAGGGTTTCGATGCTGCTGATGGTACGTAACACTTTCTGTTCAAGCTGGTCGAAAATATCCACACATTACTCTTTGTAAAAAATAATAAAAAAGCCCGCACCATAAGCGCGGGCCAGACTTGCGATCCCGGATCAAGCAACCCGGAAAGGAGTATCAGACGTGCCAGCGCGCCAGAAGTTGCTGAATCGCCTGACCACGGTGAGAAAGTTGATTTTTACGTTCTTTGCTCAGGCTGGCCGAGGCGCAACCTTCACCCGGTACAAAAAACAGCGGATCATAGCCAAAGCCATCATGCCCTTCAGGCGCTGTCAGAATACGGCCTTCCCAGCTGCCCTGGAATACCTGTGGCGTTGGGTCGGCGGCATGGCGCATATACACCAGTACGCACTGGAAACGGGCTGTACGCTGCGCTTCGGGCACGTCTTTCAGCGCCGCCAGCAGCTTGGCATTATTGGCACTGTCGCCCTGGCCGAAGCCATCATCCGCAGCGGCATAGCGGGCGCTGTAAATTCCGGGCGCGCCCTGCAGGGCATCGACTTCAAGACCGGAATCATCGGCCAATGCCGGCAGACCGGTGGCAGCGCAGGCATTACGTGCTTTGAGGATGGCGTTTTCAACAAAACTGAGGCCGGTTTCTTCTGCCTCAATCACATTAAGCTGAGTTTGCGGAATCAGCTCAATATTCTGCTCAGCAAAGTGGGTATCGAACAGAGCTGAGAATTCACGCAGTTTTCCGGCGTTTCCGCTGGCGAGTACTATTTTGCTCATTCTTCGTAAAATCGCTGGCTGAATTTCACATCAAAGGTACGGCTTTGGCCTTCCGGTGTTGCCTTCAGGTCGATGTTGTACATATCTTCATCGTCAAAGCGGAAGGTGGTGATGTAGTACACCGCATTGGTTTCTTTAATTTCCTGAAACTCCAGCTCACGGCTCTGACCGACCAGATTGCGGATTTTACCCGTTACATTACCGCTGACGGCAACCGGCATAACCGGCATATCGCTGCCGTCTTCGTTATGCAGAATCGACACGCTGATATAACCCAGCGCCCGTGAACGGGTAATGCCATAGGCTTCGGCCGCTTCCGGTGGCAGGAAGCTGGAGTTAAGGCCGATATAATGAACTTCGTAGTCGCCAAAGACCTGTTTTTGCTCACCACGGTCGGCGGCCAGCAGCATCGGGCTGAAGGCGGCACACAGGGTGAATAAACATGCGGTAAAAACCTGAGTCAGTGCTTTCATGATCATTTCCTTGTGATGTGATAAACGGCTATTTCACCCAGCATGGACGGCCACAGACGAATCGTCCAGTGTTCTTTATGCTGGTCATCGACCACGGTTTTATTAAGGATACGGATGCCTTTTTCGCGGCACAGCATCTCAAAATCGCGGAAGGTGCACATGTGAATATTGGGCGTGTCATACCAATTATACGGCAGGGTTTCCGACATCGGCATCCGCCCTTTCAGCAGCAGATAAAAGCGCGTACGCCAGTAACCAAAGTTCGGGAAAGTGACAATGGCTTCGTCACCGATGCGCAGCATTTCATCCAGCAACAGATCCGGGCGCTGCACAGCCTGCAACGCCTGAGTCATGATGACGGTATCAATACTGTTATCTTTAAAATTACTCAGGCCTTTATCCAGATCCTGTTCAATCACGTTCACGCCGTTGGCAATGCAGGCGGTGATTTTTTCCGGGTTAATTTCCAGGCCATAACCACGCACATTTTTATGGCGCTTAAGGTAACTCAGCAGCGAGCCTTCACCGCAGCCAAGATCGAGTATCTGACTGTCGGGTTTAACCCACTGCTGGATAATGGCCAGGTCATCGCGTAATACCGTCATGCTGTAACCTCCGCCGCATTATCCAGTGGAATACTGGCCGCCACCCGTTGCATATAGGCTTTGAAAATATCCATATAGCGCGGAATGGGTAACAGAAAAGCGTCATGACCATTGTCGGATTCAATGCAGGCATAGCTGACGTTTTTGTCGGCATGCACCAGCGCATTCACAATTTCTTCCGAACGTTCCGGCGAGAAACGCCAGTCGGTGGTAAAAGACACCACCAGATAATCGCACTGCGAGCGACTCAGGCACGTCACCAGGTCGTTATCAAAATCGGCCGCCGGATCAAAATAATCCAGTGCCTTAGTCATCAGCATGTAGGTGTTGGCATCAAAGCGGGTACTGAATTTCTCCCCCTGATAATGCAGATAACTCTCGACCTCAAATTCAGGGGCGAAGCTGTAGCTGAGTTTGCCTTTTTTCAGATCACGGCCGAATTTCTGCCGCATGGCATCGTCAGACAAATACGTCAGATGGCCAAGCATGCGCGCCTGCATCAGGCCGGATTTCGGAATGGTGTCAAACTTGTGATACCAGCCATCATGAAAGTCCGGGTCTTTGGCAATGGCCTGACGCGCAACTTCGTTAAAGGCGATGTTCTGCGCCGATAATTTCGGCGCCGAAGCAATGACCACCGCATGGCGTACGCGCTCAGGAAACTGGATCGACCAGCGTAATACCTGCATACCACCGAGCGAACCACCCACCACCGCAGCCCATTGCTGAATGCCCAGCACATCGGCCAGCCGCGCCTGGCTGTTCACCCAATCACGCACCGCCAGAATCGGAAATTCCGGGCCATACACTTCACCGCTTTCCGGATTAATACTGGTCGGGCCGGTCGAACCTGAGCAACCACCTAAGTTATTCAGTGCCACCACAAAAAAGCGGTTGGTATCGATCGCTTTACCGGGACCAATCGCGGTATCCCACCAGCCGGGCTTTTTGTCGTCCATGCTGTGGTAACCCGCCGCGTGATGATCACCACTCAGGGCGTGACAGATCAACACTGCGTTCGATTGATTGGAATTCAGGCTGCCATAGGTTTCGTACATCAGGTCGTACTGCGGCAGAACCCGGCCACTGCGCAAGGTCAGTGGCTGATCAAAATGCTGTAACTGGGGAGTGACCAGACCGACGGAGTCGTCGGGAATAACATCCGGCATGAGCGTTCGTTTCCCGCGTTGGTGAAAGCTGACAATTAAGGCGCGGAGTTTATCAGGCTTGTTGCCAGAAGACAGCAGCGGCTACTGGCAACAAGGCGTTGCACTTACAGTTTCAGCGTTTGCGTTACCCCACAGGCTGCGGCAAACCATTCATCGTGACTGACCAGAATCATCGCGCCCTGATACGCGCACAGAGCCTGCGCCAGTTGTTCGCGGCTATGCATATCCAGGTGATTATCCGGCTCATCCAGCAGCAACAGCGCACCCGGCGTTTGTTGCGTCACCATTAACAGCGCCAGCTTCATCCGTTCGCCCCCGCTTAAGACCGCCGCCGGGCGCAGGCAAATATCAGCCGACAGGCCGACGCCCGCCAGTAACGTGCGCGCAGCTGTCGCGTTTAATGACGAGAACTGCTGCAGGTTATCGAGCACGCTGAGTTCGTTTTGCAACAGGCGGCAGTGTTGATCCAGCAGCTGCACAGGCACCCGGCGCTGGATATGTTGCTGGCCCTTATCCACCGTGGCGAGCAAGGTCAGCAAGGTACTTTTACCGCTGCCATTGGCACCGCGCAGCCAGCAGCGCTCGCCCTGTTGCAGGCTGAACGTCAGGCTGGCATCCGCCGACACAGCGGCCTGAGGTACGGGCCAAGGTAGCTGTGTCACCTGCAGAGCAGTACCGCGGCGCAGGTTTTGCGCCTGCGGCAGATACCATTGCGTTGCACCGGCATCGTCCTGCAGCCACTGCTGCTGATTTTGTCTGAGCTGCGCAGTCGCCTGCTCTGACTGGCGACTGCGCAGACGACTCTGCCGCCCTTGCTGCTGTTCAGCACTTTGCCGTTGTTTATCCAGCAGCAGTTTGCTCTGGCTGCCATCGCGGCGCTCGCGCTTACCACTCTGCGCCCGGCGGGCGGCTTTCTCCTGGCTGCGCTGCGCTTCGGCCGACACCTGTTGCAGGCGCTGGCGGCTGCCTTCCAACTGTCGCTGCAGCGCGTCCTGTTCCTGCCGACGCTGCTGTATAAACTGCCCGTAATGACCGCCGTAGTGGTGCAGATGGCCGCCACGCAATTCCAGGATGTGTTCCATGGCCTGTAATAACGGACGCTCATGACTGACCAGAATCAGCAAGCCACGGAAAGCCGCTATCTGCTTCAACAGCCACTGCTGACCGGCACTGTCGAGGTGATTACCCGGTTCATCCAGCAACAGCACATCTGGTGCTGCAGCAAACAGTAATGCCAACTGCAGGCGCATCCGTTCACCACCGCTCAATGTCTGCAATGGCCGCTGCAGGCACTGCGCCAGTTGTGCTAACGATGCCTGGGGCGGCAGCTCAAAACCATGCTGCGGCAAAATCTGTTGCAGCCTGGCTGGCAGGTTCCAGTCGTCACCGATCAGCTCAAAGTCCGGGGCATACCCGCAGCCAGCTTCCACCCGCAGCAATGCCTCAAGTAACGCGGTCAGATTCAGGAAGTCCGCAACCGAGTCGTCGCGGTTAATCGGCACGTCCGTTTGCTGTTGTGGCAGCCAGCCAAGGCGACCGTAACAACGAACATCCCCCTGCGCTGGCCGCAACTGCCCTGCCAGCATTGTCAGCAGCCGTGATTTGCCGCTGCCATTACGCCCGCACAGGCCATAGCGGCCAGCCGCTAACGACAGGTGAATATCCTGCAGAATCCTGTCGCCCGCAGCGGTTTGGTCGTTCAGATGAGCACATTCAAGAAGGACAGATTGAGTCACAAAGACACTCCTGCGGCAGCAGGCGCATAGCGGGTGACACAGATTCTGTGTACAAGGAACCAAGAGGAAGCTTATGGAAAAGCCAGACAGACCCAGACCCGACATACGCGGTCCTGCTCGCCGATTAATAACCGAAGAAATGGATTAATGGCTGAAGCAGGGCGTTTAAATCATGTCGGTGCGGACTCCGCAGAAGAATTCAGACGTCGCAGATTAGAAAAAAGCGCCGTTCCTGACAAGATTATGACTGTCTTTTTCTGCCGTTTTTTCGCTTTGTTGACGCTTCTGCGTCCTTCTTATCAGGTCGATCAGGTCATTTGCCGCTATACAGCGATTTCACCTTTGGTCTAAAGTTGATGCAACTCAGGAAAAGGAAGTCCGCTATGCAGCCTATTGCCACACCGACCACGCTCAACACCGACGATCTTAAAGCACTGGTTTACGGTGCCTGTTTCCTCGCCTCCGGTGGCGGCGGCCCGATCAGCATGGCACTCGATTTTCTGCAACGCATGAGTGGTACCGTCAGCCTGTTACCGGTCACGCAACTTGAGCGCGATAAAACCGCCCTGATGGTGGTCGATCTTGGCTCTCCCGATGCGGCCGCCGAAGGCCATGGGTTTACCGCTCCGGTGAATGCGTTTAAAAGCCTCAGCGCCTATCTGGCAGAAAAAGAACACAAAACCATTGAGTACCTGTTGCCCGGTGAAATCGGCGCGGTGAATACACTCATCCCGTTTTATATCGCCTCGATGATGGACGGTAAGGTTGCAGTGATCGACGCCGACCCCTCTGGCCGCGCCGACCCGCGCCTGACCGAAACCCTGCTCGCCGCCACCAATGCACCGAGCTGCCCGGCGATGATTGCCTCCGATACCCAAAGCAGTGCCGGAGTAAAATGCAACTGGACAGCAGAACCCTTTGCCTCAACCCTGTTCCTTGACCTGACCGCTGCGGAGCTGGAAGAAAAAGCACGCGAAACCGTCAGTCAGCCGGAATACCATCAGGTGGGAGGCATGGCCTGTTATCCGCTGGATACCAACTTTCTGCAAAGCCCGGCCGCCAGGGGCTCATTGGTGTACAACTCCGTTGGGCGCGCGTTGACCGTCGGTCGCCAGATTCTCAGTTCGCCATCGGTACCGGCGTTGTCAATGCTGCTCGATCTGCTGCACATTCATAACTACATTTTTACCGAAGGTAAAATCAGCAAAATCATCAACCGCACCCACGGGGGCTTTGATGTCGGCAAAATTATTTTCAGTGCACCAACAGGTGATTACTGGGTGTATTACAAAAACGAAAGCCTGTTGGCCTGGGATGTAAAACAAGGGCGGCCACATGCTATTGCTCCGGACTGCATCAATATCATGCTTGCCAGCGCTGACGGCGAAACCCCTGCGGGTTCGCCACTGTCGACTGCCGATATCCGCGAAGGTCAGAACTGTACCCTGTGGGGAACCGCCTGTCCGGAAGCCATCCGCATCACGCCGGTGATCAGCCAGTTTATGGATGACCTGAACGATATTCTCAGCGCCTTCCCGGAAGATCACGTAGCGGTGTCCGCCTATATCCCGATTGAAGACCTGAACCTCACGCTCTGTGCCAAAGGAACTGCGGAAAAATGAGCGACGATAAACGCCCCGATAGCGGGCTGGATCTCGAAACCCATCTGTTTTACGAGATCTGGCGCAACTCGCCGGATAATATGTTTATCCTGCGGGTTGGGGAGGACGATTTTTATTTTGTAAAAACCAACCTGTCGCAGCAGTTAAGTCTGGAGCTGGTATCCGCAGCCCCAAAAGATATGGGCATCAAAGAACTGATGCCCCCTGATTTGTATGAGCAGGTCAGTGCCAATTACAAACGCTGCATGGAACGCAAAGAACCCATTCAGTATGAAGAAATAGAAGAGCTGACCAGCCACGATGGCAGTCCGCAATATTGGAGCACCACGCTTTCTCCGATTTTTGGTTCCGCCGGTGAAGTGCAATATATCTTTGGCATTTCACGTAACATCACCCGCCTGAAACAGGCCCAAAAAGCGGCCGAAGCCGCCAACGAAGTGAAAACATCTTTCCTGGCGAATATGAGCCACGAAATGCGCACGCCATTAAATGGTATTCGTGGCGCAACAGAATTATTGCGTCACAGCGACGACCCGCAGGAGAAAGAAGAACTGTGCCGGTTGATTCTGAATGCGACCGAAGCTCTTACCCGCCAGACCTCAGATATTCTCGAATATGCCCGAATCGACAGTGGTAATATCCGTCTGGAAAATGCACCGTTCTCACTGCGCGAAGCCGTTAAAGATGTGCAGAATCTGGTGCAGCATGCGGTACAGGAAAAGAACATCCGCTTCAGCGTGAATCTCGACAGCCGTATTCCTGACCAGCTGAATGGCGACGGCGGCAGACTAAAACAAATTCTGCTTAATCTGGTCAGTAATGCGGTTAAGTTTACCCACGAAGGCAGCGTATCTCTGACCATTGATCTGAGTAAGCGCCTGGGCCAGGAGCACCAGCTGCGCTTCCGCGTTGTCGATACTGGCATCGGTATTCATGCCGACGATATGAATAAATTATTCCGTCCGTTCAGCCAGGTCGACCAATCGACCACCCGCCGCTACGAAGGCAGTGGCCTGGGGCTGACTATCTGCAAAGATCTGGTGAATGCCAAAGGCGGCAGCATTGAAGTCAGCAGCGCTCCCGGCAAAGGCTCGGTGTTCGAATTTAATCTGAGTTATCCGGCATTAATGCAGGATATTCCGGTGCCGAGTCAGCTTGATCCATTGCCAAAGATACCCGACCTGAAGATTCTGCTGGTTGAGGATAACCGCACCAATCAATTAGTGACCAAAAAAATTCTGTCCCATGCCGGTATTAAGGTAACGGTTGCCGAACACGGTCAGGAGGCCCTCGACTTCTGTCAGCAGCAACGTTTTGATCTGATTTTAATGGATTGGCATATGCCGGTAATGGACGGTCTGCGCGCCACGCAATTGCTGCGTGAAATGGATGACTATCATCGCCGCATTCCTATTGTTGGTCTTACCGCCAACGCCATGGAGCAGGATCGCCAGACCTGTCTGAACGCTGGCATGGATGATGTGGTTCTGAAACCCTTAAGCGGTGAGAAACTGCTGCGTTGCATCGCCCGCTTGCATACCGGCCGGGAAGCACCGGCAACGCCAAGCACGCCCTAAGGCCTGTTAACACTAATTAAACAGGCCCTGACATTCTGCACATAAAAAAGCGGCCATAGTTATAAACAACGGCCGCTTTTTTATTATCCGCAAACCTTCAGGCGTGTTTTTTCATAAAGGCTTTTACTTTAGGGGCAATGCTTTCGCGGAATTTACGGCCATTAAAAATACCGTAATGGCCAACCCCTTCTTCTTCCAGATGTTGTTTTTTACCTTTGGCAATACCGGCACATAATTCCAGTGCACAAGACGTTTGACCGCGTCCGGTAATATCGTCCAGCTCGCCTTCAATGGTCATTAAAGCCATAGACTTAATGGCTTTAAGATCCACTTTTTCACCGCGGAATTCCAACTCTCCTTTCGGCAACTGATGTTCCAGAAAGACCCGGCGGATGGTGTCGAGATAATACTGCGCAGGCATATCCATAACAGCAAGGTACTCGTTATAAAACTGACGATGCGCTTCGGCACTGTCACCATCACCCTTCACCAGATCACTGAAAAATTTGAAGTGCTTACTGACATGGGAATCCATATTCATCGACATAAAACCCGTCAGCTGAATAAAACCCGGATAAACCAACTGGCCACGGCCTTTAAAACCCGGCGGTACACGACAAATAACGTTATCTTCAAACCACTCCAGATCACGGCCGGACGCATAGTCATTAACGTCGGTCGGATTAATGCGGACATCCACCGGCCCACCCATCAGACTCATGCTTTTCGGCAGATTCGGGTTGTTATGCATCGCCATATAGCCGGCCGCGACCAACGCTGGTACGCAGGGCTGACACACCGCCAGTACGTGGGTATCCGGACCGAGTTTTTCCATAAATTCGATTAAGTACTCGACGTAATCATCGAAACGGAAACCGCCATCGCTCATCGGTACATCACGGGCATTACGCCAATCGGTAATGTACACCTCATGGTCCGGTAAAAACTCGCGCACAGTACCGCGCAATAAAGTAGCAAAGTGGCCGGATAACGGCGCCAGCAGCAGCACCTTAGGCTGATCCAGTCCGCGTGTGCGGCGGCGGAAATGCAGCAGGTTACAGTAGGGTTTTTCAATCACAGTTTTGTATTCGATGCCGATGGTACGGCCGTCGATTTCCGTGGTGTCCAGATCCCAGTCCGGTTGCTCGTAGTAATCGGTCAGACGTTCGGTCAGCTCCATCGTGGCACGTACGGTACGAAAAAAGATGCCGTAATTCAGTGGATTCCACGGCTGATAAAACATATTGCGCGTATGGCGTGCGAGCACATGCACCGGGCGCATGGCATCCATAATCTGGGCATTCATCTTGTAGAGCATGATTCGTTCCTCCGTGACTGCCACCGGCCGGCGACAGTGAGAACATTCTGGTTGTTATAACCCTAGCCTATCAGAAAACCTTCGCCGTTATGCTGCAATGCAGATCAGCTTTTGTCCGCTTAGGAAGACGCATCGGAGTCCTTTCTGTCTGCTCAGGCCAGGTCAGGGGTTGTGCACAGGCGGTTTGTGCAATCTGTACTGGTTTTTACGCCATCGACGCGAGGAAAGATCGCGCTGACAGCTATATCTGCGGACCATTAAAAGCGTATGGCAAAAAATGAGCTGAGCTAAAAATCAACCATTAGCATGAGAAAAGCCATCACATAAAAAGCAACGACCGATAAAACAGAGAAGTGAGAGCCCGGCAGACAGCCACAGCCGGAGAGAGAAGCGGACATCATCCATAATGTCCGCTCTGAACGTCGCCGATAAAGCCTCAGATAGCGCGTAAGAAGCTGAGCAAATCAGCCCGTTGCGATTGCTCAAGCTGCTCAAATGCCTGCTTTGCCGCCAGGCCTTCGCCACCATGCCAGAGAATTGCCTGCGGCAAGGTTTGCGCCCGGCCATCGTGCAGGAAGCGGCTGACGCCATCATTTTCCAGCAAACCCAAGCCCCACAGTGGCGGCGTGCGCCATTCCTGTGGCTGCGCATTTCCTTCGCCAACACCGTCACTGAGATCTGCGCCCATATCGTGCAGCAGCAGATCGGTATAGGCATAAATTGTCTGCCCGCGCAGCGGCGCCAGCGCGGCGTCGGTGCGGGTTGTTAATGTCGGCCGGTGACAGGCCTCGCAGCCGGTTTGGGCAAACAGCTGCGCTCCACGCTCAAAGGCCGCATTATCACTGACGCGTCGTTCATACACCGCCAGCACGCTGAGGAATTCGTTGATCTGGCCCAGTGCTTCCGCGCTGACCTCAGGATTACCGCCGGACGGTTGGCTGGCACAGATATCCTGATGTTCCGTGCATGGTTCCTGTGGATTCACCACACTGGTTAATCCCATATCCTGTTGCAAAGCACCGGCACTTTGACCGCGCAGCGAACACTGCATCGCCTTCCAGCCAAAACGGCCAATGCAGTCCTGCCCTTCGCGCTGCAGGCGATGGGCGCGGCCGGAAATACCATCAGCGTTACTGTCCGATTCATCTTCATAAGCCAGAATCTGTTCCTCCGGCACCAGATTCAACAAACCAACCCCGGTAAGCTGAGGCGACAGGCGTGGCCCAAGGTGAACGCCAGCGGCCAGGGCATGCGTCGGATTGCTCAGCACAAACTGTGGTTTACCGGAGCCATCATCCTGCCAGCTGACATCGCCTTCGCCACGCCCGACGGTGGCAAACGGCTGTAGCTGGCCCCCCAGATGCGGATCAGGCTGGCCGCTGGCGTCGCCCAGACGGAACAGCAAACCGCTGCCTATCTGGCCGTCAGCCAGCAGGCTGGCGGCACGGCCATTGGCGGTGTGACACAGATCGCAGGCCCCGGCGACAAACAGCGGCCCCAGTCCATCGAGCTGCGGACGCGCGCCGGGAGCCATTTCCCAGTCAGCAACAAACAGCTCCCGACCGCGTGAAACCTGCGCTAACTCTTCCAGCGGCAAACCCGGAATAAACTGCAGAAAGCCTAATGAAGCCTGCCATTCAACCGTGGCAGCGCCACCCACCGGCAGCCAAACCTGCGCTTGTTTGTCGGCGTCAGAACCGGAGTTGTCAGAGGCGCCACAGCCAGCCAGCAGCAACAGCGTTGTTAACAGTAAATAACCAGTGCGGATCATGGCGCTGACGTCACCATCGCCGCAGATGTTGCCGCTGCAGCTGCGGGTACGGATACCAGCACCGGTACGCGGTAGCCCCACAGATTAATAAGATCACTGCCACCCAGCGATCCCTCAAAGCTCCAGCCCCAGGAGAACAACTGACCATCGCCGCGCAGACCAACGGTATGCAGCGCTCCGTTACCCAAATCCAGCGCATTATCAAATTGCAGAATCGGGCTCAGTGGCGCTTCGACATCGTCGTCCTGCTCAATACCCAGCGTACCGAGCATGTTCTGTCCCCAAGGATAGACCTTGCCATCGGCGCGCTTCACAAAACTCTGATTGCCATTAGCCCAGACCGCCTGCACATCGCTGAACCACGGCAGCAGCTGCGGGCTTGTGACCACTTCCGGCCATTGCTCGCTGACAAATAAACCCACCTGACTGCTGAAGTTCAGACCCCACGCATACACCTGACCGCTTTTACCCAGCGCCAGTACATGATCACGACCGGCAGCTACAGCAGTAATCGCTTGCGGCAGCGGAATCTGCACGGGCGTGCTGTGTACCTCGGTATCTTCGCTGGCTAAACCCAGGTTGGCGTAGTCATTGGCGCCCCACCCCCAGAGAACCCCCTGCTCATCCAGCGCATAAGAACTGCCGGACGATGCGGCGACCTGCACAATACCCGTCAGAGTTAAGCGCACCGGATAATCACGGTTAAGGGCGGAGCCATCGCCTAACTGGCCAAGATTATTGCTGCCAAACGCAGAGACTGTGCCGTCGTTATGCAGCACCAGCGAATGACCATAGCCACGTACAACAGACACCGCATCGGTGATGCCCGGTACCTGTAGCGGCGTCAGCCTGGTGCTTGTATCTGCCGTTTCCGCCGCTGCACTGCCCAGTCCGAGCTGACCATTGGCACCGTCTCCCCAACTCCAGACCGTACCATCAGCGGCCAGTGCCAATGAGGCATTCTGATTAAACGCCAGCGACACAAACGTCTTGCTGGTTGGCAGTAACACCGGCGTCAGCGGATGGGATTCATCACTGGCCAGCTTGCTGGTCATGCCCAGTCCCAGCTGGCCTTTGTTATTACGACCCCAGACATAGGTTTTGCCTTCAACAATCGCGCCGGAGTGCGCACCACCAGCCGTAACCCGCTTACCGAAATAAGCCTGATGGCTTGCACGGGTCTGGTTACCAGCCGCATCGGTTACCACAATCTGAAATGTATTAAGACCGCCGCTCAAGCGGAGTGCAGCACTGAATTGACCACTACGGCCATCGTCGTCCAGCTGCAAATCAGCACTGAAGGTTTGTTCGCCGCGGATAATCTCTACGCTGCCCAGTTTGCTGTCATCGCTGACGATGCCCGTCAATGTCAGCAGACGGCTTTGCGAGATCGCCGAATCAGCGGGAAACTGGCCACTGAGTTGTGGTGCGGTGATGTCCGGAGCATTGCTGTTGTCATCGTCCGCACCACAGCCCAGGAGAAACAGAACCGGTAAAACCGGCAGGAAAAAGCGTTGCATGACAGCCACCCGTTAATAAGAATCAATATCAAAGGCGGCGAACAATATACGAAATAATAACTATTCGCAAATATGTATTGTATTACCAACGCTATTCGAAACGATCACTCCTCGCCTGCCCCGGCGTTTGAGCGAACCAGCGCTTGAATGCCCGCTGAAAGTTGCTTTGCTCCTGATACCCCAGACGCAGGGCGATTTCCGGCAACGCCACACCCTGCTGCAATAAGCGCTGTGCCTGCTCACGCCGGACTTCTTCCAGCAGTTGTCTGAAGGTTACACCGTGGACGCGCAGACGGCGCTGCAGAGTGCTGATGCTTAAGCCCAGGCAACCGGCGACCCAGGCGCGATCCGGCTCACCCAGCAGCAGCGACTGTTCGATCCAGTAGCGCACATGGGCCAGTGCCTGCTGTTCATTCAGCTGCTGCAAGGCATGGCGCGCCGCCAGATCCTGCGCCGCCGCCTGCTGCGGATTAGCCCCGGCAACGGCAGTGGCCAGCAGTTCATGGCTGAATTCGATACTGTTCTGTGACGCGGAAAACTGCACCGGACAGCCAAAGTAGTGCTGCCAGCGCTGCGGGTGCAGCGGTGGCTGACTGCGCAGGCTGACGTTCAGCGGCCTGACCGGCTGATGGGTCAGCCAGCGCGCCATCGCCACCAGCGCTACCATGGCGGTATGTAACGACAACAGCGGCACCGGCTGGCGGGCGTGAAAACTGATACGTACACCTTGGGCAGTTTCCTGCAGCGGCAGGTCGATGGCTTCACCGATCAGGCGGTGAAAGCGCAGCAGCCGTTCCAGTGCTTCGCGCAGGTTACGGCTGGATTGCATAGCAAAGCTGATCACCGGCGCATGTTCCAGACGGATATCGCGGCCAATGGCCAGAGCCAGATCATCATCCGGACAAGCCCGCGTTATCGCACTCCACAGCGCGGTTACCCGAGTCTGCGGAATACGTCCCTGCGGCTGCTGTAGTACTCCGGCATCAATACCCGCCTGCTCACACAGGATTGTGCTGCTCAGGCCAAAACCTTCGGCACCCTGTAACAGCAGGCGCACCCAGGCACTGGATGTCGTCGCCAACGGCGCCTTGCCAATCTGTAAGGGTGATGACACAGGCATACTCCGCCTAAAAATGACTCATTATGATAATAATATGACCCGAAAAGCCAATCGACTTGTGCCGCTCTGACGTATGTTGAACAGACTCAACACATAACAATAACCACGTATAACAAGCCATCCGGCAAGGCAGGCAACCATGACCCATCCGACCTCTTCGACTCAAACCCAACAAACACCAGAGTTCAAAAGCTTTGCTGAGTTTTATCCTTACTATTTGGGTGAACATTCCAACCCGGTTTGCCGGGTACTGCACTACACCGGCAGCCTGAGCGCGCTCAGCATTCTTATCTACGCCCTGTGGAGCGGTCAGTATGCGCTGCTGCCACTGGCTCTGGTTGCTGGTTATGGCCAGGCCTGGATCGGTCATTTCTTCTTTGAGCACAATAAACCGGCGACATTTAAGTACCCGCTGTGGAGCTTCATGGGGGATTGGGTCATGTTAAAAGACTTTTTCCTCGGCCGTATCAAACAGAACATGCCGCAGCAATAATCCCTCTGGGCCGCGACGCCGCAGGGCGCATTCTGCGCTCAGCGGCGCTGCTAAGCCGTCGTGCCATACAGCCCGTAGTTCTACTTAGTCGTTTATACCTATGTCGCATTCACACCCAGAGAGTGCGGGCTTTTAATGCCTCCCTTTCTCCGGCACTGCGCTTATCGTGTACGCAACGCACAACGGTGTGTCAGGCGCCGGCCTTTACTGCTTATCCGGGGGCTGTATGCAGCACTACAACATTTATGAAATGGGTCTGGATGCTAATCCGGCCAACTACACCGCCTTATCGCCGATCAGCTATCTGCAGCGCGCGGCCTTTGTTTACCCGCAGCGCACCGCCCAGATTCATCAGGACACCACTTACACCTGGGGTGAAACCTACGAGCGCTGCGTGCGTCTGGCCTCTGGTCTGAAAGCACTGGGGATTCAACACGGTGAAACCGTTTCTTTCCTGTGCGCCAATATTCCCCCGATGTTTGAAGCGCACTTTGGTGTGCCGATGAGCGGTGCCGTGCTGAATGCCATCAACACCCGTCTTGATGCCGAAGCCGTAGCCTTTATTCTGCAGCATGCCGAAACCCGCATTCTGTTTGTTGACCGTGAATTCAGCGACGTTGCCAGCAAAGCCCTGAAATTACTGGCGGTTAAACCGCTGATCATCGCCGTTGATGACCCGTATTTCGACGGTGGCGAACTGCTGGGTGAACAAACCTACGAGCAGCTGCTGGAAAAATCTGACCCGGATTTCGCCTGGGAACTGCCGGAAAACGAATGGCAGGCCGTTACCCTGAATTATACCTCCGGCACCACAGGCAACCCGAAAGGGGTGGTGTATCACCACCGTGGCGCCTACCTGAACGCCGCCAACAACATTATTTCCTGGGATATGGGCAAGCACCCGGCGTACCTGTGGATTCTGCCGCTGTTCCACTGCAATGGCTGGTGTTTCCCATGGAGTATTGCCGCTGCGGCCGGGGTCAGTGTTTCCCTGCGTCATGTCCGTGCCGACGCCATTTATGGCGCCATTAAAGATCATAAAGTGTCGCACTTCTGCGGCGCGCCGATTGTGCTGAACATGCTCAACAATGCGCCAGCCGAAATGAAGGAAGGCATCGAACATCAGGTTAACGCCATGGTGGCCGGTGCAGCGCCTCCGGCTGCGGTGATCGAAGGTATGGAAGCCATGGGCTTTAAAGTGACCCACGTTTATGGTCTGACCGAAACCTACGGCCCTTGTGTGGTGTGTGAGTGGGACGAGGCCTGGAATGAGCGCACGCCGGGTGAACGCGCCGCGCTGAAAGCCCGCCAGGGTGTGAAGAGCCCGATGCAGCAGGATCTGATGGTTGCCGATCCGGATAACCTGCAGCCGGTGGCCCGCGATGGCGAAACCATTGGTGAGATTTTTATCCGCGGCAATATCGTGATGAAAGGCTACCTGAAAAACCCGCGCGCCAGCGAAGAGGCTTTTGCCGGTGACTGGTTCCACACCGGGGATCTGGCGGTATGGCACGAAGATGGTTATATCGAGATCAAAGACCGCTCAAAGGACATCATCATCTCCGGTGGCGAGAATATTTCCTCCATCGAAGTGGAAGATATTCTTTACCGTCACCCCGATGTAGAAGAAGCCGCAGTGGTCGCCAAGCCGGATGAAAAATGGGGCGAAACGCCTTGTGCTTTCGTTAAGCTGAAGCCGGGGGCCGAAGAAGACGCCGCAGCGATTATGGACTTCTGCCGCGCCAATATGGCGCACTTTAAAATCCCGCGTCACGTGGTGTTTGGTGACTTACCGAAAACCTCTACCGGTAAGATCCAGAAGTTTATTCTGCGCGCTCAGGCTAAAGAGTCCTGATACCCAGGATCTAACAGCAAGCGTATAAAAACGGGCCTCAGATGAGGCCCGTTTTTTATTGTGGAAATATCACCTTACTGCACGCAATTCACCGGCGACCAGACATCAAAGCTGTCTTCATCCAGCGCATCTTTTTCGCTGTAGAGAAAGCAATGATCGCCTACGCGCAGCTGCTGGGGTGCAAGACTGCCAGCCTCACCGCTTTCAATAAAATCACGCTGTGGTCGTTGCCTTTCACTGCGCACCGCATTCAGCTGACGACGCAAACGCGGATCGAAAGGTGCACTTTGTAGCGGCTGTTCGCTGATGGCGTCCATCGTCCCGGCAGGCAGGCGCAATAGCGGCGGCGAGGTCAATTGAGGTTCAGCGCTTTCTGAGGTTTCCTGCGCTTTATCCGGTACGGCAGGTGCTGCAGGGTTTTCTGTTGCCGGGTTTTCTGCTGCAGGAGTAGCGAGTTGTTCAGGCAAGTGTTGATGAGGCTTATTGTCGGGCACTGTCTGCACAGGCAAAGCAGCCTGCAGACTCAGCCGCAACACTGGCATAAGCTCTGTTGGCTGTACTGCCCGCTGTAGCGGCGCAGCCAACAGCAACAGGTGCAGCAGCAGCGATACACCTAAAGCCAGAACCAAAGGATTGTGCAGCAGATAAAACAAATGAGTGGCATCCCTTCCTTCGCCGGAACAGGCTCCGGCAGAAGGGATTAGAGGCCACTCTTAACATCAGGTTCAGTACAGCCGCTCAGCGGATCTGCCCGAAGGCCAACTCAGATACCAACTCAGATGCCAATTCAATTGCCGCTCAGGCGCGTTCGTACACCACAAAGCTGTAGTTGTACGGATTCGGGCCTTCGGCGGCGAAGTCTTCGCGGGCGACTTCCTGCCAGGCACTGCGTTCAAACTCGGGGAAGAAAGCATCGCCTTCTACCTCAGCATGGACTTCGGTCAGATACATACGATCCACCAGCGTCAGCGCCTGAGTGTAGATTTCGGCACCGCCAATAATCATCGCTTCATCCTGGCCGTTAATCAGCGCAATACTCTCTGCCAGCTCACGGGCCGCTTCGAGGGAGGCAACCACTTTCACGCTGTCATTAGCGCCCGGTGGCTGATAACCAGCCTGACGGGTAATGATGATATTGGTACGGCCCGGCAGTGGCTTGCCAATGCTTTCATAGGTTTTGCGGCCCATTACAATGGTTTTGCCCATGGTCACCTGTTTGAAATATTTCAGGTCGTTAGGCAGATACCAGGGCAGCTTGTTATCGATACCGATCACGCGGTTTTCGGCGAGGGCGACAATCAGAGAGAATTTCACAGCCAGCTTCCGTTGTGCAAAAGCGCCATCATACCACTGCGTCTAAGCTCCGTCTGGTCTCAGGGTCTGGCTTCAGGCGCAGCGTGGTATCACACGCTGCGCGTTACCAGCGCCGGAATATCGGCCGCCGGCAAGGGCCGGGCAAAGTAAAAGCCCTGATACTGGTCACAGCCAAACACCGCCAGAACATCGAGCATGGCGCTGTCTTCAACGCCTTCAGCAATCACTTTCAACCCCAGATTATGGGCCAGGTTAATGATCGAACTGGCAATGGCGGCATCGTGGGTATCGGTGACGATGTCTTGCACAAACATGCGGTCGATTTTCAGGTAATCGATTGGCAGGTCTTTCAGGTAGGCTAATGATGAATAACCGGTACCAAAATCATCAATCGCCACCGACACGCCCAGTGTGCGCAGACGGTTGAGAATCTGCACGCCATGATCAAGATTAACCATCAGCGTGCTTTCGGTAATCTCCAGTGTCAGCCTCTGAGGCGGCAACGCGCAATCGGCCAACAGCTGTTGAATACGTTCGGCCAGATCACGCTGGCGGAACTGACGCGGTGACAGGTTGACTGACAATTTGCTGTCCTCTGGCACCAGCCCCTGGCTGAGCCAGTCGGCATACTGCTGGCAGGCATTGCGTAACACCCACTCGCCGAAGCGTTCGATCAACCCGGTTTCTTCCAGCACCGGTATAAAAATGGCCGGTGAAACATCGCCCAGCACCGGGTGCTGCCAGCGCAGCAAAACCTCAACACCGGTAAAACACTGATCACTGATACTGACCTGAGGCTGGTAAACCAGGCGCAGCTCTTCACGCTCCAGAGCATGGTGCAGCGCACTTTCCAGACCGACGCGGATTTTGTCGGCCGGAGAGCTGCGATGACAAAATACATGGCTGACATTACGCCCTTCGCGCTTAGCCTGATGCAACGCCAGTTCGGCATGGCGCACCAGTTGTCCGGCGTCGTAACTGACCCGGCTGGCCAGCTCAATGCCGATGCTGACGGTCGAGAATATCTCCTCACCACCAATCGCAAATGGCCGCTGAAACGCCGTGCTGATTTTTTGTGCCACCGCCGCACTCATCTGTTCATTGTCCTGATGACCACCGGCTTCAAGTATCACCGCAAAACTGTTGCCACCCAGACGCGCCACGGTATCAGAGCGACGCAGGGTATCCCGCAAACGCTGTGCGCAGGCAATCAGCAGCAAGTCACCAAACTGATGACCATGCAATTCGTTAACAACCCGGAAGCGGTCGAGATCGACAAACAACAGGCTGACATCCAGCCCACGGCGCTGACTCTGCACCAGACAATGATCAAGACGGTCCTGAAACAGACCACGATTGGCTAACCCGGTAAGAGGATCGTGATGGGCGGCGTGCTTCTGATCAATATCGTACTGGCGACGGGCCATCGCCAGCAGCATCACATGCGACAGCAGCCCGGATTTCGCCTGATGCAGGCTCAGTATTTCCTGTACACCGGCGCTGATGAGTTTCTCTTCATCACTGAGGTGTTCCAGTAACACCAGCAGCGGTGCCTCTGGCAGCATCAGCCGCACCCGCTCAATCGCCGCTTCCAGCCAGCCATTAAAGCGTTTGCTGTACAGACACACGACACCATGTTGCGCTTCCAGCCAGGCAGCACAGATGTCATCAAGCGAGGCGGCCGGCTGCAGCGTAACGTCCGACAAATGCAGCGATGGCAGAGCATCGTCGGCACTTAACAGCAGCAAGGTCGGTAATTCGGTATGGAGTAGTGGGTTCACTATCAGCACCGGGAGTCAAAGTTGCCTTCAGTATAGACAAGCAGACTCCGCCGTCTGGTCTGACAGCCGCGATAGTGAAAAAGAATTGTTACCAACGAAGAGGCCGCCTGCTCTGCCTGCCCCAGAGCAAAGCGGAGCAAGGACGGAGCAGGAGCAGCATCGCAATCAGATCGCGACGGGCGCTTTGATATGCGGGTGAGATTCGTAACCTTCGATCACGAAGTCTTCAAACTTATAGTCAAACAGACTGTCGGGTTTACGCTGAATCACCAGCTTTGGCAGCGCCATCGGCTCGCGCGACAGTTGCAGGTCAGTCTGCTCCAGATGGTTGGCATAGAGATGCACATCACCACCGGTCCAGACAAAATCGCCCACCTGCAGATCACACTGCTGTGCCACCATATACACCAGTAAGGCATAGCTGGCGATATTGAACGGCACACCAAGGAAGATATCGGCGCTGCGCTGGTACAGCTGGCAGGAAAGTTTACCGTCAGCGACGTAGAACTGGAAAAAAGCGTGGCATGGCGGCAGGGCCATATTGTCAATTTCACCCACATTCCAGGCACTGACGATCAGGCGGCGCGAGTCCGGATTGTTTTTAATCTGGTTCACCACCTGGGTGATCTGATCAATATGACGGCCATCGGCGGTTGGCCAGCTGCGCCACTGCGAACCGTACACCGGCCCCAGATTGCCGTCTTCATCGGCCCACTCATCCCAGATAGAGACGCCGTTTTCTTTCAGATAGCGAATATTGGTGTCGCCACTCAGGAACCACAGCAACTCATGAATAATCGAGCGCAGATGCAGTTTTTTGGTGGTTACCAGCGGGAAGCCTTCACTCAGATCAAAGCGCATCTGATACCCAAAACAGCTGTACGTGCCGGTGCCGGTACGGTCTTCCTTGAAGGTGCCGTTTTCGCGAACATGGCGCATCAGATCGAGATATTGCTTCATACTTTCTGTTCTCCGGATTTCGGGCTGCGGTAGGCAATCACCAGCAGAATAACCCCTATAACAATCATCGGCAGACTGAGCAGCTGCCCGCGGCTCATCCAGCCAAATAAATCAAAACCAATATGTGCATCCGGCTCGCGGAAGAACTCGGCAATGGTACGGAACAAGCCATAACCAATCAGGAACATGGCACTGACGGCCTTCTGTGGCCGTGGCCGGGACGAATAAAACCAGAGGATAACAAACAGCAGGAACCCCTCCAACGCCGCCTGATACAACTGTGACGGATGGCGCGGCAGATCGCCGGCGCGCGGAAACACCATCGCCCAGGGCACATGAGCCGGATCCGCCACACGGCCCCATAACTCACCGCCAATAAAATTGCCGAAACGGCCAAACATCAGACCGACCGGTACCAGCGGAGCAACGAAGTCGGCCACATCAAAAAAGTTCTTTTTATATTTGTGACCAAACCACGCCAGCGCTGCCATGACACCCAGCAGCCCACCGTGAAACGACATCCCGCCTTCCCACACCCGCAGCAGCCATAACGGGTCCTGTAAGAATTGCGGAAAGTTATACAGCAGCACATAGCCGCAACGACCACCGAGAATAACCCCCATGGCACCATAAAAGATCAGATCCGACACCTGCTCCGGTGTCCAGCCGGAAGCCGGACGACGCGCACGGTAATTGGCCAGGCCCCAGGCCGAGGCAAACGCCAGCAGATACATCAGGCCATACCAATGAATTTTCAGCGGGCCAATGGCCACGGCTACCGGGTCTATATCGGGATAGGTCAGCATACGAACTTCCTTGCAACAACAATCAGACTTAAAGGCGCCTCTGAATAATTCAGAGGTGCCCAAGCAAAACACTCTATTTTTAACGCCTTATGAAATGCGCTTAAAACAACAGAAATTTAATACCAACCACAAACAGCAACAGCGCAAAGCTTTTTTTCAGCAACGCCTGATCCAGACGATGTGCCAGCTTCGCCCCCACTTTGGCAAAAGGCACGCTGGTCAGCACAATACCAAGAATGGCCGGCCAGTATAAAAAGCCGGTACTCCAGGCAGGCAGAGCCTCATGATTCCAGCCGGCCACCACATTACTCAACGCGCCCGTCAGCGCAATGGGCAAACCACAGGCAGCGGAAGTCGCCACCGCCTGACGCATAGGGATTTTCATCCAACTCAGGTACGGCACGGTAAACGTTCCGCCACCAATACCAAACCACGACGAACCAAAACCGACCACAGAACCGGCAACCATCAGGCCCCGGTTACCTGGACGCTTGCCAGCGCCTTTTGGTTCCAGCCCAAAGAACATTTTCAGTGCCAACAACAAAGCAAACACACCAATGATTTTCTGCAGCAGAGGACCCGGTACGGTGGTAATTAACGACACGCCGACCATGGTGCCCAGCACAATACCGATGCTCATCACACCCACCAGCGTCCAGTCCACGCCACCCTGACGATGATGCTCACGCACCGAGCTGAGCGAGGTAAACACGATGGTCGCCAGCGACGTAGCCACCGCCATATGCGTCAGCACCGTTTCGCTTACGCCCTGTGCGGCAAAGGTAATCACCAGCACAGGAACAATCACCATGCCGCCACCAATGCCAAACAAACCAGCCAGCAGACCGGCCACTGAGCCAACCGCCAGGAACAGCAGAAATGTCATCATAGGTGTGAAAATTCCGGTTTAAGGGGGCGGCATTATGACCTAAAGTGCGGTCAAAGTCGGCAGCGCCTGCGCAACAGATCATGCCTGCGGCAATCATTATCGGGAAATGCTTATGTGTCTGATCGTATTGAACTGGCAACCACAGAACCGTCAGTGGCTGAGCCTGAGTGCCAACCGGGATGAGTTTTATCCCCGCCCCGCCAGTGCACTGGAAGAGTGGAAAGAATATCCGGGCCTGTTTGCCGGGCGCGATCTGCAACAGGGCGGCACCTGGCTGGGCGCGACCAAAGCAGGCCGCTTTGCGGCGCTGACCAATATCCGCGCCCCCGGCGCCGGCCCGGCCGAGCCACAGTCGCGTGGTCATCTGGTACTGGATTACCTGCGCGAGCCACGCAACCCGGAAAAATATCTGCGTGCCGTACTGGAAAAAGGCGACCAGTACGCGCCGTTTAATCTGCTCTGCGGCAACCGCAACCAGCTCTGGTACGCCAGCAACTACCCCGAACCCCGCCTTGAACGGCTGGAGCCCGGCATTCACACACTGAGCAATGCCTGGCTGAATACTCCCTGGCCGAAAACCGAACTGGCACGCACACAACTTCAGCATTGGTTACAACAGCCTAAAGGCAGTGCCAGTCTCGCCGCTTTACTGGATCATTATTCACCCTTCCCGGACGATCAGCTGCCACAAACCGGCGTACCGCTGGAATGGGAGCGTCTGTTGTCGGCGCAGTTCATTAACGCTCCGGGCTACGGCACCCGCTGCTCTACCGGCATTCTGGGACTGGAAGGTCGGTTGGAGTTAAGCGAACTGAGCTGGGACAGTCATGGCCGAATTGCCGGACGGGTCACCTGGCCGGTCGATCTAGAACGCCTCTGAATCATTCAGAGGCGCCCTGTAATAAGTAGACAATTGCCCACTTTAAGAACAAAGAATCAGCCGACAGAAATCCGTTAATTACCCACCCTGTTACAAAAGAAAAACCTAAGTTGTTGTTTCTTTTGACACTCCGTTGACCAATCGAACGACCGTTTGCAGTCGCTTACAAAATTCTGCGAACGGTAGCACGATTCCCGCCACATTTTGCCAGTCTGGCGTCCATACTTCGTGCATGAACAGCATGAATACACCCAGAAAACCGCAGCGCGTCGTCGCACTCACAGGCTTTATTGCCCTGCTGTGCGTCGGACTGTTGTTTGCGGCTCTGGCAGCCAGCATCAATACCAAGCCCTATATGCCGCCCAAAGTGGCGCAAAAATATATGGAGCACTGGTTAATCGAATCCGCGCGCAATGTGGCGGGAGAAGTGCGGCTGAAACATGTACAAAGCATCGAACCTTTTTATCTGCGCCGTGATTACCAGCCGGTATGGATGAACAGCTTCGAGCTGACCGAAGCCGGACAAGAACTGTTACAGGTGCTGCGCGAAACCGCCGCCGACGACTGGCGCAATTACGGCTACGAACTGGCCACCCTTGAGCGTGAAACCAGCCGTCTGTCGAACATTCCCAAACAGGCCACAGCGGTTGAAGTACTGCTGACCGACGCTTTCATTACTTATGCCCAACAGGCTCTGAATGCCGAGCTGCTGCCTGACACCGGCGAAGGTGATCATCCATCCATCCGTAAGGTATCAGCGGCGAGCAAGCCCGGACAGTTCAGTGAAGAACAGATTATCGACCTGCTTAACGACTCTATCCGCCGCAACGAGCTGGATGCACTGGTCGAAACCCTCACGCCCTCTCATCCCGGCTACCTGCGTCTGCGTAAAGAACTGAACCGCTACCTCGCCATTGCTAACTCCGGTGGCTGGTATCCATTGCCGGATACTCTGCAACTGAAGGCCAACGAACGCCATCGTCTGGTGCCGCACCTGCGCTGGATGCTGGGGCAGTACGGTGATCTGCAAAAAGGCGCGTTATCCTGGCTGTTCAAAGATTCAGAAGAGCGTACCCGCGCCCCGGATGAAGATGAGCCCCACGACCTCAACCGTCCGGAGTTTCAATTCGACAGCACGCTGGCTGATTCCCTGCGCCACTTCCAGAAGCGTCATCATTTGCCGGAAAGCGGCGAACTGGATGCCCGCACCCTGGCCTGGCTGAATATTCCGCCTTATCAGATGGCTCAGAAAGTCGCGCTGAACATGAAGCGCTGGCGTCACCTGCCAAGGGATCTTGGCCAGCGTCATGTGATGGTCAATATGGCCGACTACAGCCTGCAATTGATGAATGGCGGCTCGGTTGAACTGGATATGAAAGTGATTATCGGCAACCTGCAGCGCCGCACGCCTGTTATGGCCCAGAAAATCAGCACCCTTGAGTTGGCGCCTACCTGGTCAGTACCCAGACGTATTGCCATTAACAGCCTGCTGCCGAAAATCCGCCGCAATCCGGGGTACCTGGATGAAAAAGGGTATCAGGTGATCGGCCGTGTTGATGGTGTGGACCAGTTTATCTCACCCCATGCCATCAACTGGAACAAAGTCACTGCCCGCAACTTCCCTTACCGTTTGGTACAGAAAGCCGGTGACGACAATGCTTTGGGTTCTATCAAATTCCTGTTTCCGAACGATAAAGACATCTACCTGCACGATACGTCACAGCCGCAACTGTTTAACCTCGATAACCGTGCCTTAAGCTCCGGCTGCGTCCGGGTCGAGAAACCCCGCCTGCTGGCCGAGAAACTGCTGCGCGGACAACAGGGCTGGAATCGTCATAATATCGATGCCGCCATCGATCAGAACCGTACCACCCGTATCCGCCTGCAGGATGATGTGCCGGTATACCTGATGTACTGGACCGCCTGGGTTGATCAGGATGGCAATTTGCAGGTGCGGGACGATATCTACAACCGCGATCTGATCGCTGGCCTGCCTCCGACAAACCCCGCCGTCAGCCTTTAATCAATCCTGTTACGAATCCCCTCCCCGCTGGCGCATATGTGCCAGCGTGTTACATCATTCTGTGTGACAAATGTAGCGTTATGTATTTTTGTCTAAGGATGCCCGTTTCTTTTGGCAGGTGTTTGGCATACTCCGCTGATATATCCATGCACAACAACGCTGAACCATCTGATGTAGCGGAGAAGATTGACCATGTTACAACGACGCAACTTTCTGAAGCAGGCCGCATGCCTTGGCGCGGCCAGTATCGCTGGCTTGGGTAGCAGCCGTGCCTTTGCTCAGGGCCAACAGGAAGAACGTACTCTGCGTTTGTACAACATCCACACCGGCGAATTCAGCAACAGTACGTTCTGGGCGAATGGCCGCTATCTGGATGATGGTGTGGAATCTCTGGATATTCTGGTGCGCGATCATCGTCGTGATCAGGTGATGGCCATGCAGCGCGAGCTGTATCAGAACATGTATCAGTTACAGCAGCTGTTTGGCAGCCATGAGCCGCTGTATGTGATTTCCGGTTATCGCGCACCGGAATCCAATGCCAGCCTGCGCTATGCCAGCTCAGGCGTCGCAGAGCACAGCCTGCACATGCAGGGACGGGCGATTGATATCCGGATTCCTGGCGTATCGCATCGCCACCTTCATCGCGCCGCGCTGGCCATGGGCAATGGTGGCGTGGGCTATTACCCGAAGAGTGGTTTTATTCATATCGACACCGGACGTACCCGGCACTGGACAGCCTGATCAGGCAAGCCGATGGGGCAGACAACCGTTCAGTTGCGCCCCGGTCCGATAATGCGGCCAAAACCGGCTTTTTCCAGCGAGAGCTGCAGCGTCGCGGTAATAACCGGTGCACTTTCTATCTTCAGCACTTCGGTCAGCAACTGGTTGGCCCACTCCAGATTAATGCCGCGAATCACCGATTTCACTTTCGGCAGATTCGTCGCATTCATGGACAGCATGTCATAGCCCATCGCCATCAGTAGCACAGCGCCCAAAGGGTTACCGGCTAATTCGCCACAAACACTGACCGGCTTGCCAATCTCGTGCGACACATCGGCGATCATTTTCAGTGCATTCAGAACCGCCGGATGGAAGGCCTGATACAGATCGGCCACGCGTGGATTGTTACGGTCTACGGCCAGCAGATACTGGGTAAGATCGTTGCTGCCAACGGAGAGAAAATCCACCCGCTGACCCAGCTCGCGGATCTGATAGACCGCGGCCGGCACCTCAATCATCACCCCGACCTGCGGCATTTCGACATCAAAGCCTTCTTCCAACACCTCCGCATGGGCGCGGTAAATCAGATGCAGGGCTTCATCCACTTCGCTGACGCTGGTAATCATCGGCAGCATAATACGCAGGTTATTCAGGCCTTCGCTGGCCTTGAGCATGGCGCGTATCTGCACCAGAAAAATTTCCGGATGATCCAGCGTAACGCGGATGCCGCGCCAGCCGAGAAAGGGGTTGGCTTCGCTGATGGGGAAATACGTCAGTGCTTTATCGCCACCAATATCCAGGGTGCGCATGGTCACCGGATTAGGCGCGAATGTATCCAGCTGCTGACGGTAAATTTTTTGCTGTTCACTCTCGCTGGGAAAGCGGTCTTTCATCATAAACGGCACTTCGGTGCGGTACAGGCCAACGCCCTCAGCACCGCGCTCCAGACTGCGGACCGCATCAGTAATCAGTCCGGTATTCACCCACAGCGGGATGCGATGCCCATCAAGGGTTTCGGCCGGTTTATCACGCAGTACCTGCAGATCTTTCTGCAGCGCCTGTTCTTCATCAAAGATGGCCTGATACTGCTCGCGCAGCTCATCGTTGGGGCTGGAGAATATCTGCCCGCGATAACCATCAACAATCAACTCCAGGCCGTGTAGCTGGGCATAAGGGACGTCGACCACCCCCATGACCGTGGGAATGCCCATGGCACGGGCCAGAATGGCCACATGCGAGTTGGACGATCCTTTCACCGACACCAAACCGCGCAGTTTGGCTGGCGGTACTTCACCCAGCATGGCGGGCGTCAGCTCTTCACTGACCAGAATCGTATTGTCCGGAAAATCATACTCCTGCGCGTGGGCATCACTGCCCTGCAGATGAGCCAGAATACGGGTACCTAAATCGATAATATCGGTGGCGCGTTCACGCAGATAAACATCTTCCATTAACTGGAAATGCCCCACGTACTGCATCACCACCTGACGCAAGGCCCCCTGAGCCCAGTTGCCATCACGGATACGGACTTTAACTTCAGCCCCCAGCGCATGGTCATCCAGCATATTCAGGTACACATCAAACAGCGCCATTTCTTCCGGGCGCAATTCGCTGCTGAGTTTTTCCCCCAATATGCGGATTTCTTCGCGGGCGGCTTCAAGGGCAAGATCGAAGCGCGCAATTTCGTCATCAACCGATTCGGCTTCTTTATCCACCACGCCACTGAGATCGGCAGCAGGAGACAGCACAAAGGCCTGACCAAGACCGACCCCAGGGGCACCGGGCGCGCCGTTAAAGCGGGTGCCTTTCTTGCGTTCGTTGGTCGCGGAAGGGATATCAAGAATATTGCCGGTCGCTTCCGCATGCGCAATAACGCCCGCCAGCTGAGCCGACATGGTGACCAGAAAGGCTTCTTCACTTTCATCAAACTGGCGGCTGTCGCGCTGCTGCACCACCATCACACCCATCAGGCGTTTGTGATGGATGATCGGTACACCGAGAAAGGACAGGAATGGATCTTCACCGGTTTCCGACAAAAAGTGGAAACGCGGATGCGTCGGGGCGTTATCAACGTTGATCGGCTCTTCACGCGAACCAACCAGGCCGACCAGTCCCTGTGAAGAACTGAGACTGACCCGGCCCACCGCTTCCTGCTTCAGACCTTCAGTGGCCATCAACACATAGCGTTTGCTTTCAGGATCGAACAGATAAACGGAGCACACTTCGGTATTCATGGCCGCACGGATACGTGCCACGACCAACTTCAGAGCCTCGCTCAGATCGGTTGCCGAGCTGACTTCCTGTACGATGCGTCTCAGAATATCAAGCATAGATCCTCAGCCAGTTTTACGTTGCAGCTTGGCGATACGCGGTGCCAGTTCCGTCATGGCACGGCGATAAACATCGCGCTTGAATGCAACGACTCCCCCCAGCGGAAACCAGTAACTGACCCAGCTCCAGCCATCAAATTCCGGCTTATCGGTAGCGCTCACGTTAATCCGTGAATCGTCGCCTACCAGTTTAAGCAGAAACCATTTCTGTTTTTGTCCGACACACACCGGCCGGCTGTCATGACGCACCATGCGGCGAGGCAAGCGATAACGCAGCCAGCCACGGGTGCAGCCAAGTACCTGCACGTCCTGTGCGCTCAGGCCAACCTCTTCCATCAGCTCCCGGTAGAGTGCTTTCTCCGGAGACTCACCTTCTTTAATTCCGCCCTGGGGGAATTGCCAGGCGTCCTGGCCTATTCGTCTGGCCCAGAGCACCTGTCCTTTGTCGTTGCAAAGGATAATACCGACATTAGGGCGGTAACCATGTTCGTCAATCACAATGCCGTCCATATCGTATCTAATGGTTCAAAACTTGCCGATTTCACCCCAAAGGTCAAGCAGTTGAAGATGAGAGAAGCTGCAACAGGCACATTTACACACGGGAATTGGATGGCTGGGCCACCTTAATTCAGGCTCTGGAGTCAGGCTGAATGATCAGGAACTTGCCACTATCCGCCCCTTGGCAGCCGGCATTGTTTAGAACCAATATGTTCAATTATTTCTTTGTTTGAAACTCAGAATTATAAGGAAAGTATGCGCTGTTGCCCTTAGAATAGCGACTAATTTTCTAACCCGCAGCGGAAAAAGGCTGACTCTCGTGGCACTGGCTATTTTCGATCTCGACCACACGCTTCTGGATGGCGACAGCGACCATGCATGGGGACAATATCTGGTCGATCAGGGGCTTGCAGACCCTGAACAACACAAACTTCGTAACGATTATTTTTACGAACAATACAAAGCTGGCACTCTGGATATTAACGAGTATCTGGCGTTTGCGCTTAAGCCTCTGACCCAGTATCCGCTGCAACATATGCTGGATACCCGTGCGGCTTTTCTTAAGGCGCGCATCATGCCGCTGATTTCACAAAAAAGCCGCGACCTTATTGCGCACCACAAACGTCTGGGCGACACCCTGCTGATTATTACGGCCACCAATGGTTTTGTGACCTATCCGATAGCCGAGTTACTCGGTATCGAGCATATTATTGCCCCGCATCCGGAGCAGGTGGATAACCGCTACACCGGCAATATTGTCGGTATACCCAGCTTCCAGCAGGGGAAAGTGGTGCGCCTGGAGGAATGGCTGCAGCAGCAAGGGTTTGAACTCGCCGGCAGCTACTTCTACAGTGACTCTCACAATGACCTGCCGCTGCTGGAAATTGTTGATCACCCGGTAGCCGTTGACCCGGATGCCAGACTGGCCGCCATCGCCGAACAAAAAGGCTGGCCCATCATCAGCCTCAGGGATCAGGAGTAAGCCTGTGAATTACGCAAAACTGGTGCTTGTCAGTGCTCTGCTGTTAGCGGGTTGCGATCAGCCGGCACAACAACAGAATAACCGCTCTGACCAGACAGCAGACACCAGTGCCGAACAGGAAAGTACTCCCGACAGCAGCGCCTTTGCTGCTCATCTGGGGCTGAGCGCTTATACCGAAATGTCGATGGCCGCGCAGAGTGCCCAGGAGCTGGACAGTCGCCTGGCGTCTTTTCTTTATCATCCCAACCCGATGAGTCTGGGCGAAGTCCGCCAGGCATGGCGCAACGCTTACAGCGCCTACCTGCAAACGCTCATCTACGCCAAACTGCCCATCAGTGACCCGCCGGACTGGCACAAGAAAGGCATTGATTATCAGCATACGCTGAGCCTGCTCGACAGCTGGCCAATTGAAGGCGGTTATATTGATCATGTTCCCGGCTATCCCTTCAGTGGCATCGTTAACGACCTGACGCTGGAACTGAACGAAGACAGCCTGCTGGCACAGCATGGTTTCTCCGATCCAAGCTATGCCAGCCTGGGCTACCACGCCTTTGAATTTATGCTGTGGGGTGCCGATGGACAGCGCTCACCGCGTGATTTCTTTCCTCAGGAAAATACCGCCCCGGTTGTCGTCGCCAGCGAAGGCAGCAGTGGCCGCGAAGCCGAAACCGGCGATGTTGTTCATCCCGAAAATGCCTCCGGCAGTGCTGATGAAGAACCGCTGGATATTGATGTACAGAACCACAACCGCCGCCGTCAGTACGTGCAGCTGCTGAGCGAACAATTACAGAAACATCTGCATCGCCTGCAACGCCGCTGGGAACCAAGCAATGGCTATTACGCCAGCCTGCTGCAACGTTCAGAACCGGAACAGGTGCTTAAAGCAACGTTCACCGCCACCCAAAAGCTGTTATCCGACGAGCTACTGGGCAAACGCCTGAGCGGCACCAGCAGCGAATTCAGCCAGACCACCTGGGCCGATACCAGTGCCATTGTCGCCGGGATACGCAACCTGTACTTCCCGCTGAGTGAAACCGAAGCCGGTACCGGCTTGCCGGCACTGCTTGGCGTGCGTCACGAAGACCTGAGCCTGGAATGGCAAAAGCAGTTACAACTGATTGATGACAGCGTTGCCAACTGGCAACAACAGGGCGTCGCCGATGCGGAAGCACGCCAGCAGTGCCGCCAGCGCATTATTGAGCTGATGTCGGTAATGCAACGCACTGCCAGCACACTGAAAATACCCATGACCAACTCAAACTGACGCGCCATCAGTCGTGCAATAAAAAAGGGAGCCTCAACAGCTCCCTTTTTTATTGCCATCAGGCCACCTGCTGCACTCAGCGGGTTGGCAGTACCCGGGCAAAAACCGCTTTCAGATAGCGGGTTTCGGCAATGGCCGGTAATACCGGGTGATCAGCACCCTGACTGCCGACATGCTGGATCATAACTTCCCGGTCCAGCTCACGTCCCATCACCCGCAGCATATCCGGCAGACGATCTTCCGCCAGATGCATAGAGCAGGAAGCCGCAACCAGCAGACCATCTTTGCTCAGTAAACGCATCGCCAGCTGGTTCAGGCGATGATAAGCCTGCTCACCCGCCTTGATATCCTTACGGCGCGGAATCAATGCCGGCGGATCCATCACCACCACATCAAAACGCTCACCGTTATCTTTCAACTGACGCAGCGCAGCAAACGCATCCCCTTCCCAGCAATGAACTTTCTCTGCCACGCCATTGAGTGATGCATTCTGCTCGACCCAATCCAGCGCCTGAGCAGAAGCATCCACACAATGCACTTCTGCCGCACCATGATTAGCCGCCTGCACACCCCAGCCGCCAACGTAGCTGAACACGTCGAGTACGCGCTTGCCTTTAACCAGACGGTTCAGCTGTGCGCGGTTTTCACGGTGGTCGTAGAACCAGCCGGTTTTCTGACCGTGAATCACCGGCGCCATAAAGCGGGTATCGTTTTCCACCAGCGGTGCGCAATCATCTTCCAGCGCGCCCTGAATCACTTCCACGTACTCCGGCAAACCTTCGACCGCGCGCAGCTTGCCGTCGTTTTTTAATACGATGCATTGCGGTTTGGCGACTTTGTTAACCGCATCAATAATGGCCTGACGACGCAGCTCCATCGCCACACTGGAAATCTGAATCACCACCACATCGCCAAACCGGTCGATCACCAGCCCTGGCAGACCATCGCTGTCACCGAACACCCAGCGGTAACAAGACTGTGGATACCAGAGCTCACGGCCACTTTGTGCAACCTGCAAACGGTGCACCATCAGCGAGACATCCAGCGTCTGCTTACTGTCGCGGCTGAACAGACGGGCGCAGATCAGTTGTTCCGGACTGACGACAGCCACGCCCAGCGCCTTGCCATTCGCGGCTTCAACCACGACCTCACTGCCAGCCGTCATGTTTTTCAGCGGCGTGATCGCAATATCCACTTCGTTGCTGTACACCCACAGGTGACCGCCTTTCAGGCGGCGTTCGGCCTTGGCTTTAAGTCGCAGTGTCGGGAGCATGATTCACCTCGGGTGGCGGTTACAAAAAGGAGCGCATTATACGCATGCTCTGACAAACTTCCCCAGCCAGCGGTGCTATTCTTGATGACATTCGTTTCCCTCCCCCGGACGTGTTATGCCTCAGCAACTTTCGGAAGAGCAGATACTGCACATTATGCAGGGGATCAAAATCCCGCCGCAGCCGCAGATTCTGGTCGATCTGCAAATGGAACAGTTCATGCCGGACCCTGATCTGGGTCGTATTTCCAAATTGATCAGTCAGGATGTTGGGCTGGCCGGCACGGTGCTTAAAGTGGTGAACTCGCCGTTTTATGGCCTTAAAAACCGCATTACGTCCGTCGCCCAGGCGGTCAGCCTGATTGGCCTGAACAGCGTGGTAAATATCATCAATGGCTTATCCATCAAGAGCCAGATGAGTGATGAAACCATCGTTAATATGAACCGTTTCTGGGACACCGCGAACGATATCTCTCAGGTAGCTACCGCAATTGCCAAACAGGTTGGTTATCCGAATCCTGACATGGCCTATCTGCTGGGATTATTTCATAACTGTGGCATCCCGTTACTGATGGCACGCTTCGATAATTATCTGCAGGTGATGGAAGCGTCTTACGCCCACCCGGAGCTGCGGGTCGTTGATGTTGAGAATCAGCAGCTCAACACTAACCATGCGGTAATTGGTTATTACACCGCAAAGTCGTGGAATCTGCCGAAACTGTTATGTGATGTGATTGCCGAGCACCACAGCGCATCGCGCTATTTTGCCACCGACAACTACAAAGACTCGGAAGGAAAAACCCTGCTCGCCATTCTTAAACTGGCTGAACATGTGTGCGGTAACTACCGCATTCTTGGCCGCCAAACGGACGACCTGGAATGGCAGAATATCGGCAGCGAAGTATTAACCTATCTGGGTTTGGGTGAATACGATATCGAGCAGATGGAAGCGAATTTTGAAGAGCTGGGAATTGGCTACCGTAACTACAAATACTAGGGCCTGTTAACACTCATTAAACAGGCCCCAGACCGGGCATCTGACGCCCGGCCTGCACCGCAACCACTGCTGTCGTATTTAATCCCGCGCGTTAATATAGGCCTGTTCGCTCACTGCATGGTAAGCCTTAACCTGATCGCGGTAATTAATGTACGAGTCATACACTTTCTGCGCTAACGGATCAGCAGCGGAAACTTCAGCCACAACCTGCTCCGACAACACCTGCAATTTGCTCAGCACATCATCAGGAAACGCGCGCACATCCACACCGTGTTTATCTTTCAGCTCAATCAATGCCGCCTGATTACGCGTGGTATATTCCGCCAGCATGTCTTCGTTAACCGCTTTGGTTGCCACACGCACAATGGCTTGCAGATCTTTCGGCAGTTTTTCAAATGCGGTTTTATTAATTACAAATTCCATCATTGAACCCGGCTCATGCCAGCCCGGATAGTAATAATGTTTGGCAACTTTATATAAACCAAACGCCAGATCGTTGTATGGGCCAACCCACTCGGTGGCGTCGATGGCACCGGTCTGCAACGAGGTGAAAATCTCACCGCCCGGCAACGTCACCGGCGTACCACCAGCACGGGCCAGCACTTCTCCGCCCAGTCCGGGGATGCGCATTTTCAGACCTTCAAGATCGGAAACGCTGTTAATTTCTTTATTAAACCAACCGCCCATCTGCACACCAGTATTACCACCCGGTAACGGCAGTAAATTAAACGGCGCGTACACTTCTTCCCATAACTGCTGGCCGCCACCGTACTGAATCCAGCCGTTCATTTCCTGCGCGGTCAGACCGAACGGTACCGAAGTAAAAAACTGTGCAGCCGGTGCTTTACCTTTCCAGTAATAAGCGCCACTGTGGCCCATTTCTGCGGTGCCCTGAGACACCGCATCAAACACCTGCAGCGCCGGAACCAGTTCACCGGCACCATACACTTTAATCTGCAGGCGTCCGGCCGACATATCATTCACCATGGTGGCGAAACGCTCAGGTGCCGTACCCAAACCCGGAAAATTCTTCGGCCATGACGTGACCAGTTTCCACTTAAATGTCTGTTGCGGCGCGGCTGCCACCGTCGTATTACCGGCATCGTTCTGACAGCCACTCAGACTGGTAAAAGCCAGTACCGACAGCAGTAAAGTTGTCAGGCGTTTCATCATCCATTTACTCCTTGTTATTGTTTCAACGTTATTTTTATCGGCGCTCAGAGCGCTTCCAGTTTGGCAAAACTGGCGACCAGCCACTTGCTGCCGGCATCATCAAAATTGACCTGAACGCGCAGGCCGCTGCCCTGCCCTTCGAATTGCAGTACGGTGCCTTCACCAAACATTTCATGATACACGCGCTGACCTAAGTCATAGGGCAGATTACCGTGGACAAAAGACGGCTGTGGCGAGCGGCTATGGCCGTTATCGCGTGCTGACAATGGCCGGCTGATGCTGTTTTTCAGGCGTACTTCGGCGATCAGCTCAGAGGGGATTTCACGGATAAAGCGCGAGGGCGTGCTGTAGTTTTCCTGACCATGTAAGCGTCGGCTTTCGGCATGGGTAATGATTAGTTTTTCCATGGCACGGGTAATACCGACATACGCCAGACGGCGTTCTTCTTCGAGACCTTCGGCTTCGTCCATCGACATTTTATGCGGGAACAGGCCCTCTTCCAGACCGGTCAAAACCACCTGCGGAAATTCCAGGCCCTTGGCCGAATGCAACGTCATTAATTGCACCGCATCTTCATATTCGTCGGCCTGACCGTCACCGGCATCCAGAGCGGCACGATCAAGAAATAACGCCAACTCATTGGCTTCCGCATCGTCATTTTCTTCGGAATTAAAGCCATCGGTGCTTTCAAACTGCCGCGCGGCGTTGATTAATTCTTCCAGGTTGTCGAGACGCGCCTGGCCTTTTTCGCCTTTTTCTTTTTTGTGATGCTCAATCAAGCCGCTCTGATTAATCATCTGATCGACAATTTCGTGCAGTTCCAGCTCGTCAATGCCGACGCTCATTTCTTCGACCAGATCGAGGAAACTCTGTACGGCTGCACTGGCACGTTTCGGCAGCATGCCATGTTGCACCGCGGCTTCCGCGGCTGACCATAACGAGCTGCCCTGATCCCGTGCATAGCTGCGCAGAATATCGACGGTTTTTTCGCCTATCGCGCGCGCCGGAACATTAATGACACGCTCAACCGAGGCATCGTCCTGGCGGTTCAGCAATAAACGCAAATACGCCAGAGCGTTTTTAATTTCCAGACGCTCATAAAAACGCTGACCACCGTAAATACGGTAAGGAATACCGGCACGCAATAACGCTTCTTCCAGGGTGCGCGATTGCGCATTGGAACGATACAGAATGGCCATTTCAGCACGCTGACGACCACTGCGCGCCCATTCATCGACACGGTCGGCAATATAACGTGCTTCATCCTGCTCATTAAAAGCGCTGTACAGCTGGATGGTTTCGCCTTCTTCACCTTCGGTGTGCAGGTTCTTACCCATACGGCCGGTGTTGTTGGCAATCACCGCATTGGCTGCATCCAGAATGGTTTTGGTCGAGCGGTAATTTTGCTCCAGCTTAATCAGTTCCGCACCGGGAAAGTCGTGCTGAAAATTGCGAATATTATCGATATTGGCACCGCGCCAGCCGTAAATAGACTGATCGTCATCGCCCACCGCCATCACCGATACCCGGTCGCCAGCCAGCATACGAATCCAGGCATACTGAATATTGTTGGTATCCTGAAACTCGTCGACCAGAATATTGCGGAAACGCTGCTGGTAATGTGCCAGTAAATCCGGATGCTGCAACCACAGCTCGTGGGCACGCAGCAGAATTTCACCGAAATCCACCAGGCCATTCTGTTGGCAGTTGTCTTCATACAACTGATACACCTGCTGCATGGTGCGCGAGAACGGATCGGCTGACGGCATCACATGCGCTGCACGGCGACCTTCATCTTTCTGCTCATTGATAAACCACTGGATCTGCTTTGGCGGGTAGCGGCTGTCATCAATATTGTTGGCTTTCATCAGGCGCTTGATCAGCCGTTGCTGATCATCGCTGTCGAGAATCTGAAAATGTTGTGGCAGCCGCGCTTCGCGCCAGTGCAGCTTTAACAACCGGTGCGCCAGACCGTGAAATGTTCCAACCCATAAACCGTTGGCCGGAATCTGCAGCAATTGCTCCAGACGGCCTTTCATTTCTTTGGCCGCCTTATTGGTAAAGGTCACCGCCATCACCGAAAATGGCGATACATTCTCTACCTGCAGCAGCCAGGCAATACGATGCACCAGAACCCGGGTTTTACCCGAGCCGGCACCGGCCAGTACCAACTGATGGCGTGAACTTGCAGCCACCGCATTGCGCTGGCCGTCGTTTAACTGATCGAGAAGTAATGATATATCCATGGCGTGCGAGTCTATCAGATGCCGGGGTAAAAATGCTGCTGTTTTATACAGTACATCGGCATCAGCAGACTGGCGGCGAACGCTACGGTGGCGGCCAGATTCCGCAGACGGCCAGTATTCCATAGGCTTCAATACAAAAAGCCCTTTATAATTCCCCGCTTACCAGCCAACACCAGGAAATCCTGTTGTGAAAAACAGCCCGATTCTGGCCGAAATCTCCGCCGCCATTCCCAGCCTGCGTAAATCCGAGGTGAAGGTGGCCGAGTATGTGTTGCGCTCACCGCAACAGGTAATGCACATGCGCATTGTCGACCTCGCGCAGGAAGCGCAGGTCAGCGAACCGACCATCGTGCGTTTTTGCCGCGGCATTGGCTGTAATGGCTTTCAGGAATTCAAAGTCCGCATCGCGCAGGAAATGGCCATCACCAATAATATTGGCCAGTTCGCGATTATCGAAGACGACAGCATTGAAGATATCTGCGACAAAATTGCCGACACCACCATTCAGCGCCTGCACCAGGTGAAAACCCAGTTGAAGAGCACACAGGTTGCCGCCGCCGCGAATGCCATCAGCAACGCGCGTCGGGTGGAGTTCTATGGTTTCGGTGCATCCGGTGCGGTTGCCATTGATGCCCAGCACAAGTTCTTCCGCCTGCAGGTTGCGACAGCAGCGTACAGCGATCCGCACATGCAGGCCATGTCAGCGGTGACACTGAGTGAACAGGACGTGGTGGTGGCCATTTCCCAGAGCGGACGCACCAAAGATCTGCTGCACTCCGTGCAATTGGCACAACAGCATGGCGCGATGGTGGTCAGCCTGGCACCCGCTAACACCGCGCTGAGTGCGGCTGCCGATTTGCCGATTGATATTAATATCGAAGAGGACACCGAGCAGTTCACTCCGATGACATCACGCATCGCCCATCTGATGGTGATCGATATGCTGGCCGTTGCCGTGACGCAACGCCGCGGGCCGGAGTTTGCTGCGCACCTGAATGCCATCAAGCGCAGTATTAAATCTCTGCGGCTGGAATCTGACTAAGCGGTCAGCTTCCAGACATCATAACCAGACAATTTACGACATAAACTAAAACTGCCGATGACTTTTTGCTCAGTACTTTGGCCATAAAATTCTCCTCTGGCCACCCTCAAAAGCAGCAACCCCACGATCTATATGGCCTCAGCACCATCATTAGTACGCTTGTGCTGCATTAACGGTATTGAACAGAATTTGGCCTGACTAACGATTACTGTCATTCTTTTGAAACCAATAAAAAGAAAAATCACAGCAGGATTTACTGTGATCAACCAGAGGGAAAGATGATGGAAGCAGCAATGAAATTCGAAGCCCACGAAGAAGTTGTCTCTTTTGATCGGGACGGCAAAGTCGTCGTTAATAAAGAATCCCAAATGTCGAAAAAACTGATGGCACGCCGCGCCATCGAAGCCCACCTGGAACGCAAACGACTGGAACACGACCTGGAAGATTTCTTAGCCGAATAAATCTGGCTTAATCGTCCGCTAAAAACGCCGCCAGCCAATGATGTATCTGTGCTGTTGTGGCGTTTTTTTATGCATGATGTTTAATACTTACACACAAAAAAGCCGGTCAGTTTCCTGACCGGCTTTTTTATTTCAGCGTTGGCTGAGTGTTACCAATTATTTATTGGTGAACTCAGGGTAGGCTTCCATACCGCACTCAGACAGATCCACGCCTTCGTACTCTTCTTCTTCAGTAACACGCAGACCCATGATCACTTTCAGCACCATCCAGGTGATGAAGGAAGCCGCGAATACCCATACGAAGATCGTTGCTGCGCCCATCAACTGGCCACCGAAGGTAGTGCCGTCTGCAGTTACCGGTACAACCAGCAGACCGTACAGACCAACTACACCGTGTACAGAGATCGCACCAACCGGGTCGTCGATTTTCATTTTATCCAGAGTCAGGATAGACAGTACAACAATCGCACCACCGATCAGACCAATGATGGTCGCTACGAAAGGCGTTGGTGTGTCAGGGCTTGCAGTGATAGCAACCAGACCAGCCAGAGCACCGTTCAGAGCCATGGTCAGATCCGCTTTGCGGAACAGGATGTAAGCCAGAACCAGAGCGCCGAGCAGACCACCAGCCGCTGCTGCGTTAGTGTTCATGAACACAACAGCTACCGCATGTGCATTACCGATATCACCCAGTTTCAGTACAGAACCACCGTTGAAGCCGAACCAACCCATCCACAGGATGAACGTGCCCAGAGTCGCCATTGGCAGGTTAGCACCAGGGATCGCACGGATTTCACCGTTAGGACCGTACTTGCCTTTACGTGCACCCAGCAGGATCACACCAGCCAGCGCTGCAGTAGCACCTGCCATGTGTACGATGCCGGAACCCGCGAAGTCTTTGAAACCAAAGTCATCACCCAGGCTGTACATACCGAATACAGAAGCACCACCCCAGGTCCACGCGCCTTCCATTGGGTAGATAACCGCAGTCATCACTACCGCGAAAGCCAGGAAAGCCCACAGCTTCATACGCTCAGCAACAGCACCGGATACGATGGACATTGCAGTCGCTACGAACACAACCTGGAAGAAGAAGTCTGAAGCGCCGGAGTAGATAGAACCACCCTGGAAGCCATCTTCACGCGCCGCGAAATCAGCCAGTACTGCAGCAGAATCCACTTCGGTGATGCCTGACAGGAAGTAACCGCCGCCGTACATAATCTGATAACCGCACACCAGATACATGGTGCAGGCAATCGCAAACAGCGCGACGTTTTTAGTCAGAATTTCAGTGGTATTTTTAGAGCGGACCAGACCCGCTTCCAGCATGGCGAAACCTGCCGCCATCCACATGACTAACGCACCGCATACCAGAAAATAAAAGGTATCCAACGCGTACTGGAGTTCGAAAATATTATTTTCCATTCTAAGCCCCCCGCATAAGGCTCTGATTCATTTAATGAGGAAGGATCAGATCGCGTCTGCGCCGGTTTCACCGGTACGGATACGAATGACTTGTTCCAGGTTGGTAACGAAGATTTTTCCGTCGCCAATCTTGCCGGTGTTCGCCGCTTTGGTGATGGCTTCGATGACTTTTTCAGTCAGGTCGTCAGCTACCGCTACGTCAATTTTTACCTTAGGCAGAAAATCCACCACGTATTCAGCACCACGATACAGTTCAGTGTGACCTTTCTGACGGCCGAAACCTTTTACTTCGGTCACTGTGATGCCCTGAACGCCAATCTCTGACAGCGCTTCACGCACATCGTCGAGTTTGAATGGCTTAACCACAGCTGTAATGAGTTTCATAGAAAACCCCTTTGTTAAACGCTACGAGTTTAGGTTTTATTAATGGCCCATGCGGGGGCACGGGCCATTGTATGCTTTTTACATAGAGATAGGCAGGCTGTAAGAAACAACCACTTTCAGGTCCTCATCAACACCGGCTTCGCCTTTGTCCAGATCAGCACTCTGGTCGATTACTTTGGACAGAGTGAACGCCAGGTTATCGTTATAGGCATAACCTACATCCAGGTGGGTGTAATCGCTGTCATCGCCATCGTCGGCTTTACCCAGCGTGAAAGAGTAGGCATCCAAGCCATAACCCAGGGTGAAGTAGCTGGAGTTATCGTCACTCTCAGCACCAATAGGCTTGTAGTAAGTGAAAGAAGCACCGGCATAACCCAAAGAGATAATTGCATCGGCATAGTCAAAGGTATTGCCACGATCATCCGGATTACCAGCTGCACCATCACCCTTTGGATATACGTAGTTCCACAGGATTACGTCATAACTGAAGTCACCCATTTCAGCGCCATAGCCCAGGTACAGATCGTATTCATTACCCCAAGAGGTATCACCGCTTGAAGTCCATACGCCTGCATAAGCGCCGGAAGCACTAACTGTCAGATCACCAGAAACAGCAGCAGCGCCATTCCCCAGATCCTGACCACGCCACAAATACATGCTGGCAACAGTTGCCGATGCAGAAACTTCAACTTCAGCCTGCGCAGTAGAAACAGCGGCCAGACCTGCAGTCATCACACCAGCCAGAGCGATTGCTTGAGACAGTTTTTTCATGGTTCTTTCCTTCATCAGTTATTCAAAGCTTTTATTAAGTAAACCGGTGAACGCACCGTTTTCTTTCTGTACTTACCTTGTACATGTCTTATAGCAGCGGCTGTGCCAACTTTTAAAAAATGCGGTTTTTCAGGGAGTTAGCGGCAACCTTTAGCAAAAAAGCCCTCGTAGCAGTTCAAAGGCGGTGCGCCGGGCCGGTTTTCAGCCCTTTTTGGTGCACTCAAGGGTAAGCATAGGCACTAATTTGATGCGTAAAGTCATGCAAGGAAATAAAACGGGGCAAAGGCCCGGATTGACATAAACAGGAAGAATGCAGTGCCCTGACGCAAGGCACGATGCTGGGGCCTGTTTGCACAGCGTGATAAACTGCCGCCTATATATAAGGAAGCCCAATGATGAACAGCGAACAAATCCGTAACCGTATCGAACAACTGCTGCAACAAAGCCCGCTGGCCGGTCTGTCAGCCGATGTGCGCTTAATGCTACAGAGCCAATTGCAGAGCCTGCTGAGCAGCGCCAATCTGATCAGCCGTGAGGAATTTGAGGTGCAGGCCGAAGCGCTGCGTCGTACCCAGGCCAAACTGGCCGAGCTGGAGGGCAAACTCAACCAGCTTGAACAGCAGCAACAGCAACAGCAGTAAAATCTGACCTAATAAAGAAAAGCCGGAGCACGCTCCGGCTTTTCTTTTAATAAAAACAGAGTAATGAACACTGAGTGTATTGCCGCTAAATCGCCAGCAGCTCTTTCGCCTGTTGCGAGCTGGCCAGCTCACTACCGGCACCGGATGCCACTACCCGACCCCGTTCGAGAATCATAAACTCATCCGCCAGTTCCGCGGCAAAATCGAGGTATTGCTCAACCAGCACAATGGCCATTTCGCCACGGTCACGCAGCAGTTTAATCACACTGCCGATGTCTTTAATAATGGACGGCTGAATGCCTTCCGTCGGTTCATCCAGAATCAGCAATTTTGGTTTCAGCAATAACGCCCGGGCAATCGCCAGCTGTTGTTGCTGTCCACCGGATAAGTCTCCGCCACGGCGTTTCAGCATTTGTTGCAGCACCGGAAATAGCGAATAGATTTCCGGGTCGATACGGCGCTGACTTTTCGGCAACGCGGAAAATGCGGTTTGTAGATTCTCTTCCACCGTCAGCTGGGCAAAAATATCCCGGCCCTGCGGCACATAGGCAATGCCTTGTCGTGCACGATCAAAAGGCGCAATACCATTCAGCGACTTACCCTGCCACTGAATATCACCACTGCTTGCGGCCAGGTGCCCGGACAACGCTTTCATTAATGTGGTTTTGCCCACACCGTTACGACCCAGCACACAGGTAACCTTGCCAACCTCGGCATTCATGCAGACGTTATACAGCGCCTGACTGGCACCATAAGAAACATCCAGTTGATTTACGTTTAGCATCCCATCATCCTCACCGCCGGTTAGCGGCCTAAATAAACTTCGATCACCTGTGGATTGGCTTTTACTGTGGCCAGTGAGCCTTCCGCCAGAACATGACCTTCGTGCAGCACGGTCACTTTGCAATCCAGCGCTTCGATAAAATCCATATCGTGTTCGACCACCATTAACGAATGCTTTTGTGCCAGGCGCTTAAACAGTTCGGCGGTTTTCATGGTTTCTTCATCGGTCATACCCGCGGCCGGTTCGTCAATCAGCAGCAGTTGTGGCTCCTGTCCCAGCAGCATGCCGATTTCCAGCCACTGCTTCTGACCATGGGATAAGCTACCGGCCAGCTCTTCACGTTTATCCGCCAGATCAATCATGTCCATAATCTCATCCAGCTTCTGTGCTTTTTCGGCGCTCAGCTTATGCAGTAACGCCTGCCAGATACCGCGCCCACCTTTCAGCGACATTTCCAGATTTTCAAACACCGTCAGGCTTTCAATCACACTCGGCTTCTGGAATTTACGTCCTACGCCCAGATTGGCGACGTCCGCTTCGTCGAAGCGGGTGAGATCGTGTTCCTTTTTATGGTGATCGGTAAACATAATGGTGCCGGTATCCGGGCGGGTTTTACCGGTAATGACATCCATCATGGTGGTTTTACCCGCACCGTTCGGCCCGATAATGGCGCGCATTTCACCCGGAGCGATCACCATGGATAACGAATTCAACGCTTTAAAACCATCAAAGCTGACACTGACACCATCCATATAAAGTACCGATGGGTTATCAATATGTTTTGGCGTTTGCAGACTCATGCTTTTTCTCCCACAGGCTTTTCTGAACCGGGCTCATCGTTAGTCACTACAGAGGATTGATCCTGCGGCGACAATAGCAACGCCTTCTGTTTTTTCAGCGGATACTTTTCTTTCAGCTGCGCCCATAAGCCCACCACCCCTTTAGGCAGATACAGCGTGGTGAGTACAAACAAACCGCCCAGCATAAACAACCAGAGTTCGGCAAACGCACCGGTAAAATAAGTTTTGGCATAGTTCACCAGCATCGCGCCAATCACTGCACCAAACAATGTGCCGCGGCCACCTACGGCTACCCAGATAATGATTTCAATCGAATTAATCGGCGCAAATTCACCCGGATTAATAATACCGACCTGAGGCACATATAACGCTCCGGCCACACCGGCCAGCATCGACGACACCACAAACACAAACAGCTTGTAATGCTCAACCCGATAACCAAGAAAACGTGCACGGGATTCCGAATCACGGATAGCCACCAACACCCGACCGAGTTTTGAAGTAACGATAAAACGGCTGATTAAATAGCCCAGCATTAACGCCAGCACCGATGCAATAAACAGCACCGCACGGGTGTTATCCGACTGCAGGCTGTAACCAAGAATATCTTTAAAGTCGGTTAAGCCATTATTGCCGCCAAACCCCATATCGTTGCGGAAGAAGGCCAGCAACAATGCATAGGTCAGTGCCTGGGTAATAATCGACAGATAGACGCCGGTTACCCGCGAGCGGAATGCCAGCGCGCCGAACACAAATGCCAGAATGCCCGGCGCCAGCAATACCATCAGCATAGAGAACCAGAACTGGTCAAAACCGAGCCAGTACCACGGCAGTTCGGTCCAGTTGAGGAATACCATAAAGTCGGGCAACTCAGGATTACCATACACACCGCGGTCACCAATCTGACGCATCAGATACATGCCCATGGCATAACCACCCAGCGCAAAAAATGCACCGTGGCCCAGGCTTAAAATACCGCAGTAGCCCCAGATTAAATCCACCGCAATCGCCAGCAGGGCGTAACACAAATACTTGCCCAGCAGTGTCATGGTGTAGGTCGATACATGGAAAAACGAGCCTTCCGGCAATAGCAGATTGCTGAGCGGAATAAAAATCGCCATCAGCACCAATACCAGCAGTAATTTCCGCCCGGCGGCATCGTTCATCAGTAAGCGGGTTAACGGGCCCAATTGTTTTGTCTGTGTCATATTCCTGCCCCTTAACCGTTATCGACTGCACGGCCTTTCAGCGCGAATAATCCACGCGGCCGCTTCTGAATAAACAGGATGATAAATACCAGCACCATAATTTTTGCCAGTACCGCACCGGCCAATGGTTCGAAAATTTTATTGGCAACACCCAATGTCATTGCGCCGACCAGCGTGCCCCATAAATTGCCGACGCCGCCAAATACCACCACCATAAAGGAGTCGATAATATACGCCTGACCCAGATTCGGTCCGACGTTGGTCAGCTGTGATAAGGCCACGCCGGCAATACCGGCAATACCCGAGCCCAAGCCGAAGGTCAGCGCATCCACCCAGCCGGTTTTAATACCCATAGAGCTGGCCATTGGCCGGTTCATAGTGACCGCGCGCATCTGCAAACCAAACAATGTGCGTTTTAATGCCAGCGCCAGCAGTGCCAATACCATCAGGCTGAAAATAATGATGTACAGGCGGTTCCAGGTCAGTTCCAGTGCCGGGTTAATCATAAAGGTACCGGCCATCCACTCAGGCGTGGCCACTTCACGGTTTAACGGGCTGAAGATCGAACGCACCGCCTGTTGCAGAATCAGGCTGATACCAAAGGTTGCTAACAGGGTTTCCAGCGGACGACCGTATAAATGGCGGATCACACCACGCTCAATCAATACACCAACCAGGCCGCTGACCAGAAAGGCGGCCGGTACAGCAACCACCAGAGATAAACCAATATGCTCCGGCATCAGCAGTTGCACCACATAGGTGGTATAGGCACCCAGCATAATCATTTCGCCGTGGGCCATATTAATAACGCCCATCACCCCGAAGGTAATGGCCAGACCAATCGCCGCCAGCAGCAATACTGCGCCCAGCGCCAGACCAAAATACAGGTTTTCGATATAGCCATTAATGCTGACCAGCTTTTCAATGTCGGTCAGTGTGGTTTTCGCCAACTGATATTCATTTTTACGTGACAGTTTTTCTTCATCACTGAAACTGCGGATAAATTCACTCAGTCCGGCACGGGCTTCCGGATAAAGCGCACCATCGAGTGCGGTTAACCCTTCAATACGTTGTTGTGTTTCACTGGATTTCAACTGCATTAAGGCACGGACGATGTGTAAAACTTTGGCAACATCCGCATCGGTTTCACGCTCAATCGCCTGATTAATAAACACCTTATCGATATCATCGCTGCTTTTCAGCAGGTTCTCCGCTGCCGCCATGCGTTGCGGTTTATGCTTCGAAGAAATCTGCGCACGGGAAATAAGACTGCGCAGCGCAACCCGCAGCGAATTATTAACGCCTATTTTTTTAATATCGCGTTTGCCCAGTCCTGGGACGGCCTGCAAGGTAAAAGCATCCTGTGCGCTGTCCGCTTCACCGGAACTGTCTACCAGTAGTATTTGTTCATTACTTTTAACGTAATAGAGACGACTGTCGAGCAGTGCCTGCAGAATGGCAATGGCCTGATCATCTTCGCTGAGCGCAATACGCTCGGCCAGTGCGGCTTTTTCTTTATAATTGGCGCTTATCAATTGTTTGCTGAGCGCCGCCAGCGAATAATCGGCCTGACCCGCACTGCCCGGAACATTGCCCGGAACATTGCCCGGAGCATTAGCCGCAGCATCATCGGCCAGCAAAAAGGGGCTGAAATTTAACAATAAGACGGAGAGAACAACACGTCTGAATAGTGTGAACATGGGAACATCCTGTTGGAGAGGAACTGCACGTCTGCGCAGCGTTATCGCAACGCCGGCAAACGTGCAGTGGGTCAGGCTTACTCGGCGGCTACTGCGCCGCCACAGGTTTTAGTGGCTGTGTTGTAGTTGCCGCAGCTGATTGGAGCCGTCCAGTCAGAGATGAGGTTTTTGCTTTCAGGCAGGAAGTCCGTCCAGGCATCCCCCGGAACAACACCCTCGGTTTGCCATACGATATCGAATTGGCCATCTTCCTGAATTTCGCCAATCAGAACCGGTTTGGACAAGTGGTGGTTTTTATTCATCACCGCCATACCGCCGGTCAGGTTAGGCACAGAAATACCGATCATGGCATCCTGTACTTTGCTGACATCGGCCGTGCCTGCTTTTTCTACCGCCTTAGTCCACATATTGAAGCCGATATAGGTCGCTTCCATCGGGTCGTTGGTTACGCGCTTATCGTCTCTGGTAAAGGTGTGCCATTGTTTGATAAAGGCATCATTCTCTTTACCGTCAGCACTCATAAAGTAATTCCAGGCGGCCAGGTGACCAACCAGAGGCTTGGTATCGAAACCAGACAGTTCTTCTTCACCTACCGAGAAGGCAACTACCGGAATGTCTTCTGCACTGACGCCCTGGTTGGCTAATTCTTTATAGAAAGGAACGTTGGCATCGCCGTTAATGGTAGAAACGACCGCGGTTTTAGTTCCGGCGCTGCCGAATTTTTTAATGTCAGAAACAATGGTCTGCCAATCGGAATGACCAAACGGTGTGTAGTTAATCATGATGTCTTTAGCGGCAACGCCCTTAGACTTCAGGTAACTTTCCAGAATTTTATTGGTGGTGCGTGGATAAACGTAGTCGGTACCGGCCAGAACCCAGCGCTTAACGCCGACATCATTCATCAGGTAATCTACCGCAGGAATGGCCTGCTGGTTAGGCGCCGCACCGGTATAGAAAACATTTTTAGAAGACTCTTCGCCTTCATACTGAACCGGGTAGAACAGCAGACCGTTCAGCTCTTCTACAACAGGTAAAACAGACTTACGGGAAACAGAAGTCCAGCAGCCGAAAATCACATCGACCTTATCTTTCTCCAGCAGCTCACGGGTTTTTTCCGCAAATAAAGGCCAGTTAGAGGCAGGGTCGACCACTACAGCTTCCAGTTGCTTACCCAGCAGACCGCCTTTTTTATTCTGCTCTTCAACCATCATCAGTACGGTGTCTTTCAGTGTGGTTTCTGAAATAGCCATAGTGCCGGACAGTGAATGCAGCACACCGACTTTAATCGTGTCGGCGGCGTTGGCCAGGCTGATGCCAGCGGCCAGAGTGGTCATCGCCAGTACCTTGGTTGCTTTTGACAGCGTATTCAATCCCAGTTTTTTCATCTTGAGTCCGTCCTTAATGTACTTTGATTTTATCCGGAGTCCGATTACTGCTGATCAGCTCCATTTATGAGTTAGCATCTCCTGTAGAGCAAAGCCTGTACCAACTTATAAATATTTGTTTTATAAGCATTTTCAGACAAAAAAAGGCCAAAGGCCGAAATAAATTGCCATTGTCATAAATTCACGCACTGTTATTGCCCAACTACTTCTGAATATTCACTGCATTGGTGCAGAGCGGATAAATCAGTTATCGGTTCTGATATTGATGTTGTAACGACTCTTGGCCGATTGAATGCGATGCAGCGTAATATGGCGCACAGTATTTTTACTGATTTCAATATGACGACTGAGAAAATCCGCAGCGTCTTCGGTCTGCCTGTTCAGCATTAAATTCAGAAGATGAGCATGCTCATCATAGGTCGCTGCGATACGTCCTTCCTGGGTAAAATCCAGCCGGCGGATAATGCGCAGACGCTCGCACACCGTGCGATGAATCGCCGCCATTTCCTGGTTGCCGCTGAGCGCCAGTAAAGCAAAATGAAAGTCTTCATCCATCTCTGCCAGCAGCGCGCTGTCATTCAGGCGCTGGTTTTCCTGACAGCACCAAAGAGTAATCAAACCGGCCAGTTGCTCTTTAATATTAATATGCCCGCACAGACGTTTTACCGCTGCGATTTCGAGCAGGGTGCGGACGTCGTATAAATCTTCAAAGTGGCGGAAATCAAAGGGCCGGACCTGCCAGCCACTGCGGAAATGCACCTGTACAAAACCATCCCGCTCCAACCGGTAAAGCGCTTCCCGAACCGGTGTTCGGCTGGCCTGCATTCGCCGGGCTATTTCGTTTTCGCTGAAACGATCACCGGGCAGTAACTGAAAATCGAATATATTGTTTTTCAATTGTTGGTAAATCCGTTCGGCCAAATTCAGTGGGCGTTTCTTTTCTTCAGCATCCGTTGGATACGGCGGATACACGCTTAATTTCCGGCCTGGGATTTCAGCTGAGCGATGTATGCGCGCCAGCCGCCAAACTCACTGATATGAGTCGCGGTGGCGACCGCTTCAGGCTCACAGATAAAGCCTTTAACCAAACGGCCATCGGCTAATTCCAACGTACCGATACCTAATGGCTGAGGAATTTCTTCAACAAAACTGCCGAAAGCGGCAGCATCCATACGCCACAGCTCGACGATAATTTCATGCCCTTTTTCGGAGCCACTATTCAGTAATGCATCATTAACGCGCACCAGGCCCGGTTTAGGTGGCACCGTATTGGCGAGGGCGTAAAGCTGGTATTTTTCTGCGCTCAGTGTTTGCTCCAGCAATACTGCATGACGGCTGGTGAGCTGATGATTCAACGGCATACCGGTTAAATGAGCGCCGACCACCGCAACCACGACAGAGTCATCCTCGCACGCACCCAATAACACCGGCGCTTGTGGTAAACGCAGCGCCGCCTGCCAGTGTGCCGCAAAAGCCGCCAGCGCCGGTTCGCTGAAAGCCGGCGCAATCACTGTGATGCCAAACGGTAATCCATCGCTGCGTAATTCAGCCGGTAAAGCGATGGCGCATAAATCGGCCAGATTGACAAAATTGGTATACGTACCCAGCTGGCTGTTAACCTTAACAGGCTCCTCTGCAACCTCTGCGAGGGTCGGAAAGCAGGGTGCGGTCGGAACAAACAGCGCATCAAAGCCCTGAAATAACTGCTGAATTTCCCGCAGCAGTTCCATGCGCCGGTACTCAGCATTAAAGGCCTGAACCGCTGTGCCGTTATTACCTCCGGCAATAATATTTTTCACCACCGGATTAATTCCGGCGGAATCCTGCTGAATAAATTCACCCACGGCAGCATAACGTTCAGCCACCCAGGGGCCCTGATACAACAACGCCGCCAACTCATACAAGGGCGAGAAATCGGTGCGGATTAATTCAAAGCCCAGACTTTCTGCTTTCGCCAGAGCCGCAGTAAAAGCAGCTTGCTGTCTATCATCACCAAACCATGGCATCTCGGCTGGCACCGCCAGACGACGAATGGTTTTTAATGGTGAAATGCCCACCCGGCGGGAATACGCATCCAGCTCATCAAACTGTGCAGCCAGTGCAAAAATACGTTCGGCATCGAGGGCGTTTAAAGCAAAAACAGACACACAATCCAGACTGCGGCAGGCCGGTACGACCCCTTGAGTGCTGAGGGCGCCTTTACTGCCTTTCAGCCCGACAATGTTATTAAAGCCAGCCGGAATCCGGCCCGAACCTGCGGTATCGGTCCCCAATGAAAAAGGTACATAACCGCGCGCAACCGCAACGGCTGAACCAGAGCTGGAACCACCGCTGATATATTCTTCATTAAATGGATTGGTCACCGCACCATAAGGTGAACGGGTGCCCACCAGCCCGGTGGCAAACTGATCGAGATTGGTTTTGCCTAATACAATGGCACCGGCGTTACGCAACAGGCGAACCACGGTTGCATCTGCCTGCGGCTCATAAGCAAATTCCGGACAGGCTGCGGTTGTCGAAAATCCGGCGACGTCGATATTGTCTTTAACCGCAAATGGAACGCCGTATAACGGCAGTGCCTGCATATCACCATCGGCGGCATCCAGTAATTGCTGCAGCTGAATTAACTGCGCGCCCAGTTGTTGCTCGCTGGCCAGCTCAATCCAAACGCTGCCGGTGTTTAAAGATCCGGCCGTACTTTCCTGCTGACGCACTTCCGCCAGTAATGCACTCAGTAATGCGCTGGCATTGCCACCGTTGCGATACGCTTTACCCCAGTCATTCAGACTCCAGCCGAATAATGATTTTCCTGATATTTCTGATGTGATGTCGCTCATAGCACTGCCAATGTGTTCAACCTTGTATACAAGTGACAGAGCGATAGACGTGCCAGTTTATAAAAACATGCCTGAAAACAGTCCGCAGCCCCGTGATTACGGGATTTCTGCAACAGATGGTCGGAAAAAACAGGAATGACAGCGGGAATATCACGCGCCTTTTGAGCGCAAAGTTAAAAAAATCATGCATCAGAACGGGGCAAAAATAATATTTCACCCCATTGTGTTTATCGCTGGATAAAAAGATTCAGGCGGGGAATATCTGCTGCAGATGATTGCGGATATGTAGCCAATGCGCGGCAGCATAAGCTGACTTATCTAACTCACCGTAGGCAAAATGAGGGGCAAGCGCGCCCTGATAAGCGTTAAAATCCTGCAGCGCAGCCAACAACATGTGCAGTGCAGCATTCTGCTCAACAGAGGCATCGGCGACCGGCATGCCGGGCAGGCCCTCTGTCAGGTTATGGCGCATAGCTCCACTGGCGCGGAATACCGCCAGCGCCGCGCTGCCGGCGGTATGTTTAAACACGGGGGAATAATGCTGCGGATAACCATCCATGGAACCGCGGATACTTTGCGCGCAGTGCTGAAAAACTTCACTGACCGACCATGAGGTACCACTGCGCAAGTGCTGACCATCCAGCGCCTGCAATTCCTCAAATAATGAAGACAGGTTGTATTCTTTCCCTGCGGCAACAGCACTGATACCAGCACCACCACCTGCCAGAACCACAGGAACAGCAACCGCTGTTTTCAGTAAAATACGTCGTTTCACGCAGACTCCGGCCAATGATTAAGAGGACCCGAGTCTGTCACAATTCTGAGGAATGCGGCAGCTCCGAGATAGCATTATGCTGTTTCAGCCATGCGATAAATTCATGCTCAGGCAATGCCCGCGACCAAAAATAGCCCTGCGCTTCATCACAACCTAACTGTCTTAACAGATTCAGCGTTGCTTCGTCTTCTACCCCCTCAGCCACGGAATGCAGTCCCAGGCTCGCCGCCATCTGAATAATGGCGCGCACCAGTGGTTCGTCACGCTGCGATACACCCAGATCGGTAATAAAGGATTTATCGATTTTCAGCCGTGAAGCATTAAAGCGGCGCAGATACCCGAGGTTGGAATAACCGGTACCAAAATCATCAATCGAAAATGATACGCCCATCTGATGAATGGCGCTCAGCTGGCGGCTGATGTCATCACCTTCGCCAATTAACATTGACTCGGTTAATTCCAGCTCCAGCGCCGATGAAGGCAACCCGGACTGGCGCAACACCTGCTGTACGCTGCGCTCCAGCGAGCCATCGCGGAACTGCACATAGGATAAATTCACCGCCACACCCACGCTGCCATGCCCTTGTTGACGCCAGCGCATACAGGCTTCGCAAGCTTCCTGTAACACCCAGTGACCAATATCGGCAATGACACCGCTGCTTTCAGCCAGCGGAATAAAATCGTCCGGCGCAATATACGAACCATCAGGCTGTGGCCAGCGGATTAATGCTTCAACACCACAAACCCGGCCGCTGCGAATATCCATTTTCGGTTGGTAAAACAGGCGGAATTGTTTGTCTTTAAGTGCCTGACGGATTTGCGTCATCAGATTGAATTTATCGATATTGGCGCGGCCCATATCGTCGTTATAAACACGGTACACGCTGCGGCCTTCATGCTTGGCCTGATACATCGCCAGATCGGCATATTTGCACAGCGTGTTAAATTCGGTGCCATGTTCAGGCGCCAGCGCAATGCCCACCGAACCGGAGATTTCGATCTGCGTCTGCATAATAAAAAACGGCGTCGTGGCGGCGGCTTTAATGTTTTGCGCGATGGTGGTCAGCTGCTCTTCCTCACCATCCAGTGCCACCATCATCAGGAATTCATCTCCGCCAAAACGACACAGTACATCCTCTGCGCGACTGATTGCCTGCAGCCGACCCGAGAGTTGCTGCAGCAATAAATCCCCCGCTGCATGGCCGAGTGAATCGTTCACCGGTTTGAAATTATCCAGATCAAGAAAAAACACCGCCAGCGGATGCTCATCACGCAAACAACGCTGATACAAACGGGTATAGGATTCTTCAGCAAAACGGCGATTGGATAACCCCGTCAGCTGATCCTGACTGGCCAGCCGGGCAATGGTTTGCTGACTGTTGCGTACCCGCTGATTCTCTTCGCGTAAGCCACGCATTAAGCGGCGCTGATCTCTCAATAACAAATACACACTAAAGCCGGTAATCAACAAAATAACATCGGTAAACACCAGATGCTTGAACTCAACGTCTGGCAAAAAGGGATGGAAGTAACCGGTAATGGTAAGCGCGGCCATCAGCGAGCAGTAACCGACAATAAACAACAACAACCCCGAAAACAGCCGCACATTGCCGAGAATAGCGGCAAAAATCAGCACGCCGGGATACCCCAGCACCGCCATATCGCGCACGCCACCGGAGTGCCAGGCCAGCACCGATAACATAGTCGTCAGCGCCCAGAGAAGAATATTGGCGGCAATACCCGGCTTCTGCTGATGAGCAAACCAGCCGGCCAGCACCAGCACGGCACAGCCAACCAGTACCGTCAGCTGCGTTTGCCCGGTGGCGACAAACGCGGCCAGCAGCAGGCCCAGCAGCGTCAGGCTGGTAATCTGCAGCAGACGCTTTGAACGCAGAGCACTGGCATCATGGCCCAGCAGTGGAATGTTGTTCTGATCCGAATAAATGGCTGCAATCCTATTACACAGTCTTACGTATCACTTTAGCCTCTGGCATCGGTTACGCTGTTTCTGTCTGCCGGAAATTTGTAACCAGTTATATCCATAACATTACCTTCGCTCTGTTAACGCCTATTCTTTATGCATTAATGAATCAGGAAGCCACATGAACCTTCGTCCCCGTTTTCTGCTGCTGACCACGATCCTGATCGCGCTGACCGGCGCTGGTCTGTGGTTACTGACTCAACAGATTGCGCTGGGGGTGATGCAGGAATGGGCGCTGCGCCACTTTGAAACCCAGGTAAAACTGGAAAAAACCCGTACCCTGCAACCCATCATCCGCGAAGTTACTCTGGCCCGGCAGTTTGCCGATTCACAGGTATTGCGCGCCTGGGCACGCGCGCCCGACGATAAGACCCTGAAAGCTCAGGCACTGGCCGAGATGGAGAATTTCCGTCATAACTTTGCCGACCAGAGCTATTTTGTCGCCCTGCGAGAATCCGGCGATTATTACCATAACAATGCCAATAACGAGTTTGCCGGTGCCGAATACCGCTACACCCTGCACGCGGATAACCCGAATGACCGCTGGTTTTACAGCATCATCGAACAGAACCGTGATATTCACCTGAATGTAAATCCGGATATTCCGCTGGGCGTCACCAAACTGTGGATTGATGTCCTGCTGCGTGACGGCGATAAAATCCTCGGCGTGGTCGGCAGCGGCCTCGACCTCACGACCTTTATCGAACAGGTCGTCAGCCAGACCGAAGCCGGCATCAGCAATCTGTTTTTTGATCATGAGGGTGCGATTCAGGTCTCGCGAGACCCCAGCCAGATTGATTTTGCCAGCATAACCAAGCAGGCCAGAGACAAAAAAACCATACAACAACTGCTGAGCGATCCACTGGAACGCGCGCAGCTGCAGGCATTGCTGCCACAGGTGATGCACAACCCCGGTGAGGTGGGCAGCCTCTACCTGACCATTGATCAGCAGCGCTATCTTGCTGGCGTCATCTACCTGCCGGAAATCGACTGGTATGAAATCACCCTGCTGGAACTGGATACACTGCTGCCACTCAGCACCTTTAACAGCATCTTTGTCGTCTCTGGCGTGTTCTTACTGCTGGCCCTGCTGCTGTTTCATCTGGCGCTTAATCGTTACATCCTGAACCCTCTGGCGCTGCTTGAGCGGGCCATCAGCCAGCTGCGTTCAGGGCAACACACCGTGCCTTTACTGCCACGTCACAGCTCCGGGGAAGTCGGACGCCTGCTGCGGCATTTTCAGGAAATGGCCGCCGCCACCCTGCTGACACGAAAGCAGTTGGAACAGAAAGTACAGGAGCGCACCGAGGCCCTCGAACGCCTGACCCAGACAGACGCTCTCACCGGCCTGCTTAACCGCCGCGGCATGACTCAGCAACTCAGCCTCGAACACCAGCGTCTGCAGCGTGAGGGAGAACCCTTTGGTCTGATCTGGCTGGATCTTGATCACTTCAAGGGCATCAACGACCGTTATGGCCACGCCAGCGGCGACCAGGCGCTGATGACCACGGCCAATATCATTACCGATGTGCTGCGCCCTTATGACCATGCAGCGCGCTGGGGTGGCGATGAGTTTCTGATTCTGATCCGTACCGATGACCAGCAACTGCTTGATCAACTGGGTGAGCGTTTGTGTCAGGCCGTCGCCGCACAGCAGGAAGTGCTCGACCAGCAACAACAGCCCATCGCCCTGACGCTCAGCGCCGGCAGCTACCTGGCGCGCAACCATGACAGTCTGGAGAGCATTCTCGCAGCCGCCGATCAGGCGCTGTATCAGGCCAAACGACATGGTCGCAATCATCATCGCAGCGCCACCTGAAGCGCCGCAGGTGCCATCTAATACATAAGCACCATAAATACCAAGCCATTCAGATTATTCAGTTCATACATACCAAAAGCCTCCGTAGACTTGCTGCATTAACCATCCATTCTACGGAGCGACCCCATGGATTTTGAGCATTCTCCCAAAGCGCAGGACTACATCAAACGCGTTAAAGAATTCATCAAAAATGAAATCGAACCGGTTGAAGAAGACTACCTGCGCGAGCTGCACAGCCTGGATAACAAATGGGTGGTGCTGCCCATCATCGAAGAGCTGAAAGCCAAAGCTAAAGCGGCCGGACTGTGGAATATGTTCCTGCCGGACGAGCACTACGGTGCCGGTCTGAGCACTCAGGAATACGCCGCCGTAGCTGAGCTAACCGGCCGCTCCTTTATTGCCCCGGAAATTTTCAACTGCAACGCGCCGGACACCGGCAATATGGAAGTGCTGGAAAAATACGGCAGCAAAGAACAGCAGGAACAATGGCTGAAGCCACTGCTGGCCGGTGAAATCCGCTCCGCCTTCTGCATGACCGAGCCCGGCGTTGCCTCCTCTGACGCCACCAACATGGAAGCCACCGCCACCGTTGAGGGTGACGAAGTGGTGCTCAACGGACGCAAATGGTGGAGCACCGGTATCGGCCACCCGAACTGCAAAGTCGGTATTTTTATGGGGCTTACCAACCCCGATGCACCACGCCATCAGCAACACTCGATGGTGTTATTCCCATTCGATGCACCAGGCGTAAAAATCGAGCGCATGCTGCCGGTGTTTGGTTTCTACGATGAGCCTTATGGCCACGGCGAAGTCAGCTTCGATAACGTCCGCGTGCCGCTGAGCAACATGATCGCCGGCCCCGGCCGTGGTTTCGAAATCGCCCAGGGTCGCCTTGGACCTGGCCGCATCCACCACTGCATGCGCCTGATTGGTATGGCCGAAAAAGCGCTGGAACTGATGTGTATCCGCGCCGCCAGCCGTACCGCATTCCACAAGCCGCTGATGAATCTGGGTGGCAACCGCGACATCATCGCCAACGCCCGTATGAACATCGAGCAGGCACGCCTGCTGGTGATGAAAGCGGCCTGGATGATCGACAAGGTCGGTGCCATGGGAGCGATGAGTGAAATCTCCCAGATCAAAGTGATTGCCCCGAGCATGGCCCAGCAGGTTATTGATGCCGCCATGCAGATGCACGGTGGTGGCGGCCTGTCCGAAGACCTGCCGCTGGCGGGTCTGTACACCGCAGCTCGCGCCCTGCGTCTGGCCGATGGCCCGGATGAAGTTCACCGTGGACTGATCGCCAAGATCGAAATGATGAAATACAAAAAGTACATGAAAGACGCCTGAGGCTGATGGGAGTGCGGTCCGGCCGCGCTCCCGGACTTATGTCACAAACGCCCCTTAACAGGCCATTAAGCACACAACACAATCAGCATCATTCCAGCGGCGACTTCAGCCGCTGTTGCATTTGAGGATACGGGATGAAAAAGGTACTGATCACCGGCGCCGCCAGCGGACTGGGCCGGGCACTGGCTCTGCGTTTTGCCAAAACAGGCGCAGACATCTGCATTGCAGATATCAACATGGGCGGTGCCGCCGAAACTCTGAACATGGTCGAACAGGCCGGAGGCAAAGGCTGGATCTGCGAACTTAACGTCACCGTACCTGAGCAGTGGGCGGTACTGGAACAGGAAGTGAAAAAGCGCTGGGGGGGCATCGACGTCGTTATCAACAATGCCGGCGTGGCAACCGGTGACCGTATCGAAGCCGGCGAATGGGCCTGGTGGGATTGGGTTATCGACATTAACCTGAAAGGCGTAGCGCTGGGCTGCCGTACCTTTACCCCAATGATGAAAGAACAGGGCAGCGGCTACTTTATTAACGTCGCCTCGCTGGCCGGTCTGATGAAAGCGCCGTCAATGGCGTCTTACAACGCCACCAAGGCCGCCGTGGTGGCCATCTCTGAAACCATGCACTTTGAGCTTAAGCCCTACGGCATTGGCACCACCGCACTGTGCCCTGGCTTCTTCCGCACCAACCTCAATCACGGCATGAAAACCTCCGACCCGGATATGCTCAAGTTTGTCGATAAAGTGTTCGCCGCATCCGCACTGGATGCCGAAGACATCGCCGACGCTGCGTACAGCGCGATGGAAAAAAAGCAGATGATCTGCAACCCGCATCCGGCTGGCCGCCGCGCGTATTTCATCAAACAATATCTGCCATTCCTGTACCGTCGCGAGATGGACAAGATGGCCATGGGCCTGAAAAAACGCGAAGATCAGCGCAAAGCCTTTAAAGAGGGAAAGGACGCCTGATATGAGTGAACAGTTTATCGATGAGGCCAAGGCACTGCGCGACAGCGATGCCTTTGATATTCAGGCCGTGCACCACTGGCTGCGGACGCAGGTACAAGCCCAGGGCAACGACTATGGCGATGAGCTGCCGCAGGTTAAGCAATTTTCCGGTGGCGCCTCCAACCTGACCTATCACCTGAAATACCCTGATCAGTACGCAAACAACGATCTGATTCTGCGTCGTCCGCCCGCCGGCCATAAAGCCGCTGGCGCGCACGATATGAAACGCGAATACAGCGTGATGGACCGTCTGAAACCGGTCTATCCGTTCGTGCCGAAAATGATCGCCTTCTGCGAAGACGACAGCGTGCTGGGCAGCGATTTTTACGTTATGGAACGCATGCGCGGCATTATTCCACGCGGTAATCTGCCACGCGGAATGAGCCTCAGCAAAGAACAGGCGCGCACGCTGTGTCTTTCGGTATTCGATAAACTGATCGACCTGCATCAGGTGGATTATCAGGCCAATGGTCTGGATGACCTGGGCAAAGGCACAGGCTATGTGCAGCGTCAGGTTGAAGGCTGGAGCGGCCGCTTTGTTAAATCCAAAACCTGGAACGTTCCCAGTTTTAATAAAACCATGGCATGGCTGAAAGCCAATATGCCAGCGGATGTAAAAACCTGCATTATCCACAACGACTACCGTATGGATAACGTCGTACTTAATCCGGATAACCCCGGCGAAATTATCGGCGTGCTGGACTGGGAAATGGCCACCCTCGGTGATCCGTTAATGGATCTTGGCGGAGCACTGGCGTATTGGGTTCAGGCCGACGATGACTTTTTAATGCGTGCCATCCGCCGCCAGCCAAGCCATTTACCCGGTATGCTGACACGGCAGGAAATTGTCGATTATTACTGCGAAAAAATGGCACTGGATGCAAAGCTGTGGCCCTTCTATGAAGTGTTCGGTTTATTCCGCCTGGCCGTCATCGTGCAGCAGATTTATTACCGCTATCACCACAAGCAGACCGATAACCCGGCCTTTAAAAACTTCTGGTTATTCGTGCATTATCTGAACTGGCGCTGCAATCGCATTATAAAAAAAGCGCGCAAGGCTGGTTTTAAATAATGGCGAGTATTTATCTGGTACGCCATGGCCAGGCTGGCTTCGGTAAGCTGAATTACGATCAGCTGTCTGACACCGGCCACCTGCAGGGCGAATTGGTCGGTAAGTCGCTGGCATTACGTGGGGTCGAAGCACACCGCGTCGTGCATGGCGCGATGCAGCGTCACCGCGAAACTATGGTGGCTGCACAAAAGCACTGGCAGACGTTTGGCAGCACAATCGAAATGCCCGGTTTTAATGAATTCGATTCCGATGACATTATTGCCTGCGCTTTTCCACAGTTTAAAAACAAAGCCGTACTCGGTGCCTGGATATTAACCCAGAGCAACAAACGCAAAGCCTTTCAGGAATTATTTGCCAAAGCGGTTGAGCGCTGGACCAGTGGTGATTTCGACGATGACTATATCGAATCCTGGAGCCACTTTACCCAGCGGGTTACCCATGCGCTGCATGAACTGATTGCCCAAAGCGAAGGTAAAAATGTGGTGGTCTTTACCTCTGGTGGGCCGATTACCGCCATTGCCCAGCATTGCCTGGATTTAAGCCACGATAAAGCCTTTGAATTGAACTGGACGCTGCTGAATGCCGGCATCAGCCAGCTGCTGTACAACAGCGGCGGAAAAATCAGCCTGGCATCGTGCAACGAACAACAGCATCTGGCTCAGGCCGGAAAACATTTTGTCACTTACCGCTGAAATTATTCGGTGATTATAAAAACGGAGCAAGCGATGAACACACAAGCCAATACCCCGGAAAACCTGTTTAATTTATCTGGTCGTATCGCCCTGGTCACCGGCGCCAGCCGCGGTATCGGTGAGAGCATTGCCAAACTGCTGGCCGCAAGCGGCGCACACGTTATTGTTTCCAGCCGTAAAATCGACGGTTGCCAGCGTGTTGCTGACGAGATTAAAGAAGCCGGTGGCAGTGCTGAAGCACTGGCTTGCCATATCGGTGAAATGGATCAGATTGAAGCCTGCTTTAAAGCCATTGAAGAGCGTCACGGCAAGCTGAATATTCTTGTAAACAATGCAGCAGCGAACCCATACTTCGGCCATGTACTCGATACCGGTCTGGACGCCTTCCAGAAAACCGTTGATGTGAATATCCGTGGCTATTTCTTTATGTCGTCTGCGGGCGCTAAATTAATGAAGAAAACCGGCGGCGGCAGCATTGTTAACGTCGCCTCGGTTAACGGTGTGATTCCGGGTGATATGCAGGGGATTTACTCCATCACCAAAGCATCCGTTATTGCCATGACCAAAACCTTCGCCAAAGAATGTGCGCAACTGGGCATTCGTGTAAACGCCCTGCTGCCAGGCCTGACCGATACCAAATTCGCCAGCACCCTGACCAGCAACGACGCCATCCTGAAAATGGCGATGATGCATATTCCAATGAAGCGCGTGGCGATGCCGGAAGAAATGGCAGGTACTGTACTGTATCTGGCCTCTGATGCTTCCAGCTACACCACCGGTGCTGCCATTAACGTCGATGGTGGTTATCTGCTGGTGTAATAAGACGTTAAGTCACGAACCCCTCGTTCCAACGCTGCGGCGTGGGAACGAGGGTTTCTGAACATGGCGATAACGGCGGCCTGTTACAGAACGCCGTTATTTTTCATATCAGATAACGCCCTGCGCCAGCATGGCATCGGCGACTTTGACAAAACCGGCGATGTTCGCACCATCGATATAACTCACCGAACCATCATCACGGCTGCCGTACTTCAGACAAGCGCGGTGAATTCCCTGCATAATTTCCAACAACCGTGCGTCGACCTCTTCGCTGCTCCAGCACAGGCGCATGGCGTTCTGGCTCATTTCCAGACCCGACGTGGCAACACCACCGGCATTACTGGCTTTACCCGGCGCAAAGAGCACAGAGTTCTGTTCAATCACCGTAATCGCTTCTGCCGTGCAGGGCATGTTTGCGCCTTCAGCAATGCACTGTACGCCATTCTTAACCAAGGCCTGAGCGTCTTCTCCGCTCAACTCATTCTGGGTTGCACAAGGCAGCGCCACATCCATGGGAATATGCCACGGCGTGCGACCCGCCATATAGGGTAGCCCTGCGGCCGTGGCGTAATCCTCCACCCGGCCGTAGCGTTCATTTTTAATCTTCATCAGCAACGCCAGTTTTTCTGCGTCGAAGCCTTCTTCGTCGTAGAGCGTACCGCTGCTGTCGGATACACAGACAACAATCGCACCCAGCTGCATGGCCTTTTCAACGGCGTACTGCGCAACATTGCCAGAACCGGAAATACCAACGCGCATTCCCTCCAGTGAGCGACCGGCATGCAACAGCATTTCCTGAGCAAAATAGACGGTGCCATAACCGGTAGCTTCCGGGCGTATTAATGAACCACCAAAACTCAAACCTTTACCGGTAAAGACACAGTCGGAACGGTTGGTTATTTTTCTCAGCATGCCGGTCATATAGCCTACTTCACGGGCACCCACACCGATATCACCCGCCGGAATATCGGTGTCGGAACCGATGTGACGGTATAGTTCGCTGATAAAGGCCTGACAGAAGCGCATGATCTCGCCCTGGCTTTTACCCTTTGGATTAAAGTCAGAGCCGCCTTTACCGGCGCCCATTGGCAAGGTAGTCAGCGCATTTTTGAACATCTGCTCAAAGGCCAGAAATTTCAGTACCGACTGATTCACCGACGGATGAAAGCGCAAACCACCTTTATAAGGTCCGATCGCAGCACTGTGCTGCACACGGTAGCCACGGTTAACCTGTACATCACCCTGATCATCCACCCAGGATACTCGGAACTGAATAATACGCTCGGCTTCGATCAGTCGTTCTAACAGGCCATGTTCGGCATAATGCGGATGACTGGAAATAAAAGGCCACAGACTCTCCATCACCTCAGCGACGGCCTGCAGATATTCCGGCTGACCAGGGTTTCGCTGAGCAACAAAGTGAAGAAAATCATCTACCGATTGGTAACGCATAACAGGTCTCACATAGCGCATTGAATGGCACACCATAAACGCGCATAGCGCCCTACACCGGTGCAAAGGTCTGCTATTTTTGCCAAACATGCGGTAAAAAGCACCCGCTTTCTTAATATTTTTAACATTAACAGAAGCTATTGGCTCAACTCAGCCTGTATTTATTGCCCAAAAGCCGTAGTGCGCCCGTCCGGGGTAACGAACCGGATAAGCTTTGTTGTTTTGCAGCATGGCTTCAGAGTGATCATTTCGCGTAAAAAGGATTCGGGGCACCTTAATCTGAACGCTTTCAGTAGGCCAAAGCGGACACTGAATTATTCAGAGGTGTCTTAGCAAAGGATCCGTAAACAGAAACCCGGCTTCTCGCCTGTCAGACTGAGCAGCAGCCGGTAAGATTGAAGGGGATGTACAAAAAACCCGCCTGCCGGAGCAGGCGGGCTCAACTCAGGCGTTCAGATCCTCCAGAATATGACCCGCCGCCTGAAAGGCCAGCGCAGCAATGGTCAAAGTCGGATTACCTGTGGCGATGGTTGGAAATACACCGCTACCCACCATATACAGGTTATTGTGATCCCAGGATTGCTGACGGGAGTTCAGTACTGAAGTTTCTTTACTGTCGCCCATCCGGTAGGTACCAACAATATGGCCTGCCCCATAAAATTTAAAATTATGGGTCGTGCCTTTATCATCCTTGTATTGAAAATTAGTGGCAGTCTGCGCCTCAGGCTTACCACTGAATACCGGTGCCCCCGGATCTTTGGTGTATTCGGTCGCGCCTACTTTAGCAAACAGTTCCGTCGTCAGTTCTTTGGCCGAGACAAACGCTTTGCGCTCGTAGTCAGAAGCCAGACGATAGGTAACATGGGGGCGCGGCAAGCCCAGATTATCTTTCAGCGTTGTTGATAATTGCACGCGGTTTTCCGGATCGGGAAGCTGCTCAATCAGATAACCCAGACGTAACTGCCGGGTGTAAACACCGTTAAGGGTATTCACCAGTTGCTTGCCAAACAGCTTGCTGAAAGCCGGCAACTGCGGATTAAAACGCAGCTCCTCACCCTGCTTATTTTTCGAATTACCATTCAGCTGGGAATTATTCTGACCGAAAACAAAATCAGCCAGCGTTGTACCCGGATCATCAGCCGCCCATTGCCAGCCTTCGTTGCCAATTTCAATACGATACGCCGAACGATCCTTACGGAATGCGCCATCACGCAAGGATTCGATACCGGATGTCGACAGCGGTCCACGGTAAGGAAAAATCGGGTCTTTTGCTAATCCCCAGCCGAGGTACATAACGTGATCCATCAGATTGCGTCCAACCTGATCGCTGCTGTTGGCCACGCCGTTTTCAAAACCCGGATTTTTATTCGACATTAATAACAGTTTTGGCGTTTCAATCGCATGGGCTGCCAGAACATAGCGTTCGGCAACAGCGGTACCTGAACCAGTAGCAATGCCATTCGGCTGATCATACGTTAGATAATCAATGCCACAGACCTGTTGTTTATCATCGAGACGGATATTACAGGCCACATGCTGATACCGGATTTCGACATTTCCGGTTTGTTCGGCCCGTGCCAGGGTTACCGTAGCATCGTACTTCGCCTGAATCGGACAGATAGGAATACAGTTAGTGTTACCGGCACACTGACGCCGCTCGTCCGGGCGTGAATTCCGGCCCTGCGGTGTTGGCGTAACATAAACCGGATTCCCTTCGTAGGTCATATCGGTTATGCCAGCGTACAGTTCATCCTGCAGGGTCTGATCAATTCCCGGCATAGGAAAATTATAATCACTGCCATAAATACCTTCCGGATTCACATAAAACTGGCGGTACAGTTTTTCCATCGCGGCTTTGTCACCGGATACGCCGATCTCTTTTGCGGCCGTTTCATAAAACGGCACCAGAGACTGATAAAAGGCATCACCACCCGGCCAGTCTTCCCCCTGTCCGTACAGGGTTTTCATTTTAAAATCTTCCGGAAAAAGGCGCAGACAGGTGCCGAGCCAGTGCCAGGTTGTTCCGCCACCCAAGCGTTCGTAGGAACTGGCAAAAGCAAAATTAGCATTCAGACTGGTGCCGTCGATGCCTTCTACCTGAGCGGGATAATCAAAATAACACTGGTCTTTTTTCTGCCAGGCGCCGACCTGCAGTACGGTATAGCGCGGAATATTTTCTCCGGCAGGATTGGGCAAACCCAGCGGATTATTCGCGCTTGAAGGTACAGCCCCCTGTGTTGCCGGCGGGTACGGTGATTCCGGTGTTTTGGCATTGGCTTTATAAAAGGTTTCCATATAACCGGAGCGGTCGGCCGGAACGGTTGGGCCGCTTTCCAGTATCAGCACTTTTTTACCGGCCAGACCGAGTTGGTACGCCACGATTGCACCGGAAATTCCAGAGCCGACAATCACCACATCGTATTTGCTTGCATTAGTCATGATCCCTTCTCCTTAATTACCGGTGAAATCGCTGAGAGCAGGTGGTTGCTCTGCCCAATAACCGTAACGGTAATTGGAATCCCCCATCGGGTGAGCCTGCATAACCTGCCATACCAGACCTGAGGTGTAAGACTCGGCAGATAAAAGAGAAGACGTTGTAAAGCCTCCGGTTTCAGTCCCTGGTTGAGCATTTACGTCTGGCCAGGCTCCCATATACCAAAGGAATATCAGTTTCTGGCAGGCGAGAACAAAGGCCGGTGAATTATTGCCATTCATTAATTGTTCACCAATTTCTTCATCGCTTTTTCCGGCGGCCTGAAGTTCGGCATATTGCTGAAGAATGGTATTTACCAATCCGGCATCGCCAGTTTCCTGAGCAATGTTTTCTGTCCAGCTTTGCAGGTACAGGGTTTTAATATTGGTGGTATCCAGTCGGGGAGCCAGAATATCTTGTGCAAAGCCAGTCAGAACCGAGCTTAGGCCAACAAATGTGTTCATAATATCCATATGCTTTCTCCTTTATTGGGCACGCTGCAGCAGGTAGGTAAAGTCAGAAAATTTGCCACTGGTCATGGTGGCATTGTTGTGACACTGAATGCAGCTGGAAGAGGTCTGCCGTACAGTCCCCTGAATATAGGTTTCCAGTGTTGTATTCGCGAGGAAGGCCGGAGCCGGTGCACCGGTAGGATCGGTTTTGCTGCCAGCATTCGTTGGCCACTGAGTGCTGATAAGCTCGTAATTAACCCACACAGAACCGGGTACCAGTTTTTCTAGCGCCGCCTGGTAACTGGCGTTCAGTTCTTTTGTTGGTTTATCCAGAGGAATTACGCGCATCACCTGAGTGGGCTGGGTATAAGCATTACCAGGGTTCCAGGGCCGTGGTGGAGGGGTATTCACCGCCGCACAATCCGTGCAATCAGGTTTGTAATAGTTGTAGTGTTTTTTATTGATTGCTTCGCCCTGAGTAGGAGCGTTATCCACATGCTCAAACGTAGACCAGATCCACTGCGGGTTACCTTTCAGCTTGGTACCGATATGAAAACCCACCAGACCAACCGTCTGTAATTTACAGGCCGCTTCTACCCCGGCATGTTCATCCGGGTTATCGTAAACATAGGCTCTGGTTGTGTGGAATTTTTCAGGATTGTCATTTTTACCAAGAACCTTCCACGAGGCTTTAAGCATAATTGAACCCACCTGAGAGTCGGTTCCGAAAGGAAAATCTGCTTCTGTAGCAAAGGCTTCCTGCCCCGATTTTGAATACAGATTTTTTTCTGCAATGTAGTTAAAAATCACATCATTGGTCAGAATCTCAAAGCGTGTGTACTGGCCATTCTGATCAACCAACGGACCAGTCTGAAACGGTTCTGCACTTTCATCCAGAACGTTATTCGGTACCTTGGCAATCTGATTCAGAACAGGTAAATCCTGATCGCCGCATACAGAGGGTGGCGGTAAATCTTTGCCCCATGGCGGCGGAGTCGCACCATTGGGCAAAAATATATCGCGGCTTTCTTTATAGGTTTGCCAGACAGTTGCGGCACCCGGCTTCTGACCAATGTTGACACTGGTATCGGCGACACCAACTGAAGCTGCCGGCCAGTTAAGTGCGATAAACGATTCCCACGAAAACACATCAAAATCGTGCTGCAGGGATTCCAGAGAAAAAGGCTCATGAAACTGAGCGTCTGCTGGTATTACCGGGCTGATCTCCGGGAGTGGAGTTATGGCAGCCTGACCGGCAGTGGCCTGTTTATTTTCGGTTGCCGTGGTGTTGCAGGCACTGAGCAGCAGAGCTGCGGGCAGTGCACTAAACAACAGCGTTGAGTTCTTCATAGCTAAGTCCTTTGCTGAAGTGTCGGTGGTCTGTTCTCTGCCTGCAGATAACTCTGCAACAGCACAGCAAAAATCAGATCAGTGATATCCGGTGAAGAGCACCGGAAAGAAGATGTATTTATTATTATTTTTAGCGGCCAGCGGGTGCTCACCTGCTGGCCGGATTTTTATTGAACCGAAGGTTTCTGCATGGTTTTGCCTAGCACTGTTTTCAGCGCCTGCCAGCGTTCATTTTCTTTTTTCTGATAGGCCGCACTCATAGGCCCGGCCGTAAGGGCCTCTTTATGCTTTTGCAGATGGGTATAGTGAATGGCTTTTACGTTGTATTGCGTGCTGTTTTTAAACGCGGCATAAACGTCTTTAACATTTTCCAGAGTGTCATCGATAAACAGGATATTGCGGATGGGGCGTTCCGTATCTGCCTTACTCAGTAAACACTGAAGCATCGCTCCTTTATTTTGTCCGGCAACGTACATAACGCCCTGCCGGTAACTTACCGGTCTTACATTACTGTCGGCACAGGGCATAAAAGGGCTGGCCAGTGATGGATGACCGTCAGACATTATTAATGTATTGGCAGCAATCAATGCCAGCAACGGTTGCGGGTCAGCAGAATTAACCTGCAGATATGTGAGCTGGTTTTCTGTCGCCGAAATATCGCCACCACCACGCGCAGTTTCTACCAGCAGACGCATACCTGAAGTGGTCAGCTTTTGAAGAACAAGCGGCAAGTCGGCTTCGGTATAATCCATAAAATTCACCGCAAACAGAGCCGAGCCAATGGCAAACAGCTCATCGTCACTGGAAGCAACGCGGTATGGAGAGGGGGTGCCAATCAGTGTCTGTTGCCAGCTGCTCCAGGCCGGGCCTCCCAGATACTGACACTTATCCGTATCTTTGCTGTCGCTGCAGGGCATCATCGTCAGCGTGTCATCATCATCCATAACCAGCAGCGTTTCCTGTGGCTTACCAAAATCGCTGATAACAGCACCGACTATGCGGAAGCTGTCTGCGCTCAGCATCTCAGCGGCGCTCCATGCCTGTGCTGGCAGCAGCGCCAGGCAAAGCATTAATGTAGAAATTCGTTTACTCATCGTCCGTCCTCCATGGATAAGCCTGCATGTGTGCCGCCTAAGGGCTTAAGGCAGTTTTCAATAAAGATCCGGTGATTTCAATTGCAATCCGATGAATCCTGCTGATACCGGAAAACAGCATGATGAAAGAAGCAACCAACTAATAAAAATGCATGAGCTGTCCGGAATTGACCAGCGCCCTTTCATCTTCCGCTAAAAAGCCCTTGTAAACGGCACAGCAAGCCCTGATAGATTGCTGCTGAAGCGGTACACTGCCCAGACCCAACTCACAAATATAAGTAAGTGGCTATGAAAAAGTTAATCATCCTGCCAGCCATTGTTCTGGTCGTCGCCGCCGCTGGCGTTGTCAGCCTTCCGTCCCCCATAGATTCAGTTGCGGTTAACGCATCCCGTCCGCTGGATTTTGCCGGGGTACTCGCACCTAACGACATGCTGCAAAGCACACAGATAACCAAGCTGCCGGCCGGCAAAGCCGGTGGCGAAGATATCGCCAAAGATAAACTCGGTTGCTTATACACAGGCACACTCGACGGCAGCATTCTGCGCAAGTGTCCATACAACTCCTGGGAAACGCTGACCAATACCGGAGGTCGGCCACTGGGGCTGCATTTTGACAGCGAGCAGAACCTGATTATTGCCGACGCAGAAAAAGGCCTGCTGAGCATGAGCCCGACAGCCCAAATAAGCGTACTGGCTGACCACTACAACAATGAAAAACTGGGCGTAGTTGATGATGTCGATATCGGCGCCGACGGCACCATTTATTTCTCCGATGCCAGTAACCGTTATGCACTGAAAGATATCGTGCTCGACATTCTTGATGGCCGCCCGTCCGGTCGCTTATTTGCGTTTAATCCACAGAATAAAAGCCTGACGTTATTGGCCGATGGTTTTGCATTTGCCAATGGCGTGGCGGTATCGGCCGATCAGAGTTATGTGCTGATTAACGAAACCTTTACCTATCAGATCAGTAAAGTCTGGTTAACCGGCCCTAAAGCCGGACAAAAAGAAATCCTGCTGGATAAATTGCCCGGCCTGCCGGATGGCATTGCCCGCGCCGCCGATGGCACTTACTGGGTTGCGATGTACGGCCTGCGGCCAAAACTGGTGGATAAATTCCACGCTAACCCATGGGTAAAAAATCAGCTGGCTAAATTGCCAAAATCATTAGCACCGGTACCCAAGCCTTATGGCCTGATTCTGCAGATTAATGCTCAGGGTGAAATATTGCAGAGCCTGCACGACCAGGCGGCAGTTGCGATTGGTGAAGTGACCTCAGTTCAGCCGGAAGATGACGGGCTGTATCTGGGGACATTGCATATGGACCGGATTGGTAAGTGGGCTTTTTAAACGTTTTTGATGGTGGGCAGTGCCCACCCTACCTTATTGAATGCCGAATATATTGTCGTGTTTGGTGGGCATTGCCCACCCTACTATATTGAATCCTGAAAATATTGCAGCTCCGTAAGGTGAGTAAGGCCAGCTCCGTAGGGTGGGCACTGCCCACTAAAAAATCATTCTCCGAAATCACCTGTTAAATTTTCACAGCTCGCCCAATCTTGAGGATATATCCCCTGTTTCACATAGCGATGAAATGATGAATATGGCCACTCAGCCGCCGCAGAACATAAGCCATGCTTAACGGGATTAATAAAAATATATTCGATATGACGAATTAAATCTTTCTCATCTCTGATCTGGTGCTCCCAGAATCTTCGTTGCCAAAGACCTGAATCTCTTTCACCGCTATAGCCTAAATGCTTGCTGGTCAGCCTTTTTATCTTTCCTATCCGGCTGGAGTAATCGCAATCACCCTCAGGTAATGTCCAGATGCAATGCATATGATCGGGCAAGAGAACCCAGGCAGCAATATCGAATGGTTGAGTTTGACGAACAGCTGAGATGCTTTCACGTAATGCCTGCCGGACATCAGGCGTGGTCAATAACGGCTTTCTTTTTGCCGTTACAATAGTGAAAAAGAATGTGCCCCCAGGGGCTATGGCTCGCCGATAATAAGACATGATCAGTTCCTTTGATCAATTTTTATGTGCGTGTGGTTGGTGGGCAGTGCCCACCCTACCTTATTGAATACCGAATACCGAATACCGAATGCCGAATACCGAATGCCGAATACCGAATGCCGAATGCCGAATGCCGAATGCCGAATGCCGAATGCCGAATGCCGAATGCCGAATGCCGAATGCCGAATGCCGAATGCCGAATATATTGTAGGGTGGGCACTGCCCACCAGACAAACCATCAGGCAAAAAATCAGTGCGCCTGCTCCCAGTTATCACCCATTCCGGCTTCCACGACTAATGGCACTTTTAATTCAGCCGCCTGTTCCATTTGCTGTTTAAGTTCTGCCGCAAAGGCTTCCGCCTGATCTTCCTTCACTTCCAGAATCAGTTCATCGTGCACCTGCATCAGCATACGTGCATCAAAACCGCTGTCAGGTAACCAGCCGGCAACGCGGATCATAGCGCGTTTGATAATGTCGGCAGCGGAACCCTGCATCGGCGCGTTAATCGCGGTGCGCTCGGCATGCTGGCGACGTGGTGCATTTTTCGCGCGGATTTCCGGCAGGTATAAACGGCGACCGAAAATGGTTTCGACAAAGCCCTGTTCTTTCGCGTGTTCACGGGTGTTATCCATATAATCGCGAACGCCCGGATAACGCTGGAAATACAGGTTCACGTAATCCTGTGCTTCGCCACGGCCGACGCCAATCTGTTTCGCTAAACCAAAGGCCGACATGCCGTAAATCAAACCAAAGTTAATGGCTTTGGCGGCACGGCGCTGGTTATCGCTGACGTTTTCTTCCGTTTCACCAAACACTTCTGCTGCGGTTGCGCGGTGAATATCGCGGCCATCGGCGAAGGCTTTAAGCAGGCTCGGGTCATCAGAAAGATGCGCCATAATGCGCAGTTCAATCTGACTGTAATCCGCAGCGACCAGTTTATAACCGGCTGGCGCAATAAAAGCCTGACGGATTTTCCGGCCTTCTTCCGAGCGGATCGGAATATTCTGCAGGTTAGGGTCGGTAGAGGATAAACGTCCGGTCGCCGCCACCGCCTGATGGTAAGAGGTATGTACGCGGCCGGATTCCGGCGCAATCATTAATGGCAGTTTATCGGTGTAGGTGCTTTTTAATTTCGCCAGACCACGATGTTCCATCAGCAGTTTGGGCAGCTCGTAACCGTCGTCGGCCAGTTCCTGCAGCACTTCTTCGGCGGTGGATGGCGCACCTTTTGGTGTTTTCTTTTTCACCGGCAGCTGCTGTTTTTCAAACAGGATTTCGCCCAGCTGTTTTGGCGAGCTTAAATTAAACACCTGACCGGCGGCATTATGGGCTTCCTGCTCCAGCTGTTGCAGGCGCTGCTCTATCTGCTGGCTCTGTTCGTGCAGTAAATCGGCATCAATTAATGCGCCGGTTTCTTCCATCGCGCAGAGGATGGGCATAACCGGCATTTCAATTTCCTCAAAGACTTTTTGCAGGCTTGGTACGGCCTGTAATTCCGGCCATAAACGCTGATGCAGACGCAGGGTAATATCAGCATCTTCGGCGGCATAAGGCCCGGCCTTATCGGTATGAATCTGATTAAAAGTCAGCTGTTTAGCGCCCTTGCCGGCAACCTCTTCAAAGCTGATATTTTTATGGCCCAGATATTTCAGCGCCAGGCTGTCCATATCGTGGCGGGTGGCGACTGAATCGAGAATATAGGATTCCAGCATGGTATCGAATTGCACACCACGCATATGAATACCGTGATTAGCCAGTACGTGCATATCGTATTTCATATGCTGGCCGACTTTTTTATGCGTCTCGCTTTCCAGTATTGGCTGCAGCTGCGCTAAAACCTCTTCACGGTTTAGCTGGGTTTTGCCTTCCGGAATACATTCCGCGTCGTGTGCCAGCGGCACATAGGCGGCCTTGCCTGCTTCCACCGCAAAGGAGACACCGACAATGCGGGCTTCTTTATAATTAAGCGAGGTGGTTTCGGTATCGAAGGCAAAGAGCTCTGCGTTTTTAAGCTTCTCCAGCCAAACATCCAGCTCTGCCTGAGTAAAAATAATATCGTACTCAGTGTCACCACTGAATGCTGCGGCCATGGCCTGTTCGGCGGCTTGCTGCTGACCGGAAACCGACCCGGCCGAGGCGGTTAATTCAAACGCCGGAACAGCATCAGCTGAATTACTCAGCTCGGCAATCCAGGCTTTAAATTCCATATTGCGGAATAATTCCAGCAACTGAGCATTATCAGCCTCGCTGCTTTTAATTTCCGGCAGACTTTGTTCCAGCTCGACATCACATTTAATGGTGGCCAGCACTTTCGATAACAGCGCCTGCTCTTTATGCTCTTCCAGACGGGCGGCCATGGTTTTCGCACCGCGGAATTCCAGCGTGGCAACTTTATCGAGGTTGTCGTAAATCGTTTCCAGACTGCCTAAGCCAGCGACTAAGCCGACAGCTGTTTTTTCACCAACTTTAGGCACACCGGGAATGTTATCAACTTTGTCGCCCATTAAAGCGAGGTAGTCGATGATGTGCTCGGGCGGTACGCCGAATTTTTCTTTAACGCCATCCACATCGAGGAAGGTGTCGGTCATGGTGTTGATTAATGACACATGGCTGTTTACCAGCTGTGCCATATCTTTATCGCCGGTGGAAATCACCACATCCTGATTATGCTCAATGGCCTGGGATGCCAGCGTGCCGATCACGTCATCCGCTTCCACACCGTCAATGATCAGCAGCGGTAAACCCATTGCGCGGATAATGTTATGAATAGGCTCAATCTGCTCACGCAGCTCGTCCGGCATCGGCGGACGATGGGCTTTGTAGTCAGCATAAATATCGTTGCGGAAAGTTTTGCCTTTGGCATCAAACACCACCACCAGCTGTGAACCGGCGTAATCTTTCTGCAGACGTTTGATCATGCTGATCACGCCCTTGATGGCATTGGTGTGCAGACCTTTGGAGTTGGTCAAAAGCGGAATCGCATGGAAGGCGCGGAACAGATAGGACGAACCATCGACGAGAATCACTGGCTTAGACATGATATTGGTCAAATCCTTGGCTGGGGTTTCGGTGGCGGGCGGCGTACAATGCCACCAGAAGATTCATTATTGAGGCGCAGTTTACCATGAAGATTCAGCAACTTCTGGCGACAATCCTGTTTGTTCCGGCTCTGCTGGCCAGCGGCAGCGCCCTTGCGGCCGAGCCTGTCGGTGAGACCGTCACCATCCGCAACGATGGCGATAATACCTATTACGAATTCCGCATTAACGGCGAAATCAGCGAAATCAAAGTCGTGCCGAAAATGGGCCCGGCCTACTACCTGATCCCTTCCGAGCAGGAAACTAACGAATTCGTACGCAAAGATAACCCGCAGATGCGCGTACCGAAATGGGTTATCTTCCGCTGGTAATAAGCTCGTATTTTAAGCCTGTCGGGCGATTAACCCCGCCAGGCATGACTGCCAGTATGGTTCCGCCTGTGGTGCCTGCGGCAATCAGGCCCGCAACACGACCAAAATCAACCAGCCTGCTGATCTCCGGATACTTCCTATGTCTGTTTATACCTCGCTGAGCCAGAGCGACACCGAAGCCTTTCTTGCACATTTTGAATTGGGTACGTTAGTTTCATATAAAGGCATCGCCGCCGGTATCGAGAACACCAACTACTTCGTTACCTGCCAGCAGCAGGGCCGGCAGAGTGAGTATGTGCTCACCCTGTTTGAGCACCATAACAACAATGAAGTGCGTGAGTTTGTACGTCTGGCGCATCATCTGGGCCAACAGGGCCTGCAGGTTCCGGCACCACTGGCAGCGCGTGATGGCGAGTGGCTGCACAGCCTGAAAGACAAACCGGCGATTATCTGTCCGCGCCTGCCCGGCGAGCATATTCATGATCCGCAACCGCAACACTGCGAAGCCATTGGCCGCGCGCTGGCGGAACTGCATCTGGCTGCCCTGCCGCTGCATAACCGCCGCAATGACAGCCGTGGTTTTGACTGGTGGGTTACGATCAGCCCGGAGCTGAGCAGCGATTTAACCCGCGAAGAACAGACGCTATTGGAAGACGAACTGCACTTTCAGACACAACAGCGCGCCCAGTGGCTGAGCCTGCCGCAGGGCTGGATTCACGGCGACCTGTTTCATGACAACGCCCTCTTCACCGCTGATGGCCAGGTTGGCGCCATTCTCGATTTATACAACGCCTGCGATGGTGCCCTGCTCTACGATCTGGCGATCATCGCCAACGACTGGTGCTGCGATATTAACGGCGAGTGGAAAGCCGGTTGTGTGGAAGCCTTATTAAACGGCTATGAAAGCGTACGGCCATTAAACGATGCAGAAAAAACCAGCTGGAATTTAGTGTTAAGAGGCGCGGCCCTGCGCTTCTGGCTGAGCCGTTTATTAACCCGCCGCATTCAGCAGCAACAGGCGGGGGAAATGGCGCTGCAGAAAGATCCGGCGGAGTTTAAGAATAAACTACTGGCACGCAGAACCGTTACAGTCAATTAGTTATCAGGTCGCACCGTCCACTGCCGTTTATTAAAAATGCTTTCCATAAGTTCTGCCTGCCCCATAGCATGCAGATGTTGCAGCCAGAAATCACTGGCCAAAGCATATTTATGCCACTCTGTCAGATCATTAATTGGAATGTTGTTTTCAACCAGATAAGACAGGCCATCTGCACGATGTTTATAGCCGTAGAAAATATCATCACGGAAATCAACAGTACCATCACCATCCTTGTCCTGAAGCAGATGCTTCGATGCTATATGACCGCTCGCCGTATAAGTGAAAGAAGACTCTGTTATCGATTCAGTTACACCATTGCCATCCTGATGCAACACTGACTGACCAAGAATTAAGTCGCCGCTGTCATTATAAATTGATGTGGTTGTGACGATTGAATCGGTTATTCCATTCCCATCACTGTCTGTCTCTGTTTTGGCGATGGTCAATTTCCCTTGATCATTGTAGATATTTTTTTTCACCTGATAATAATCGACAATTTCACGGGTTTTCCTGATTTCCTTTGACGCCAGAAACTGACCAGAATCTGAGTACTGACTGTCAATAACGCTGATTACATCAACAACTCCGTCACCTTGACTGTCGGTATTTTTTTTATACTGAGTCTGATTACCAGCATTATCGTATTGATAGTCATAAACACTCTCACCACCCAGTACATCATCGGTTCCATCAGAATAAATTTTGCGTAATATTTTCCCACTTTCATTAAAGGTAAGACTCTGCTTATGCCACCCTCCGTCATTATATTTAACCTGTTCACTATAGGACTGAAGTTTGCCAGTATCAGTACGGATAAAGTCTTTCTTTATCTGTTTTAGCATCTCCACGGTCAGCGCATTATTTTTTTCATAAACATAGCCTGATATATTTCCTCCGATATCATAATGATAACGTTCACTGATCCGGATATATTCAGAACCGCTTGCATCGTTATTAATACTCACATCGCGACGACTAAAATCACCAGAGTTATTTAAATATTGGCTAATCTGCGTTGTTTTATCTGTCACACCATCGAAATTAGTGTCGCATTTTTCGGTTGTGCGTTGAATCCCGTCATCAGAATTATAGCTGTAACTGAATTCACCCTGATTTATTGTTCCAAAAAATGCCTCAGTAATGGCTGTCAGAAAACCAGAGCTGTCGTATTTAAAGAGTTTACTTTCATATTTTTCATAGCGCTGAATTGGTCTAAAATCTGAATTATAAATCACCGAATAATCCATTCCGACAATCGATATTTCCGGAAAATGAAATTCGGAGATACGTCCATCAGAACGATATGATAACTCGGAAGAAAATGCTGAATCTCCATACACCCGGTATTTGGTTATGCGTCCCTGAGAATCATATTCGAAGATTGGTTGATTATTCAGTTTGTCTGGCATTTCGACCTCAACCTGAATACCTGCAAGACGATAGATAAAACTCAATGGTTCCGATACCGCCAGATTTCGGCGAGTCAGCCCCTTACTCTGCGCCAATTCAGCGAGTGTTAAATAGAAGAACCTATACAGATTCTGATTAAGATCAACAGGTGGCAGGCTATTACTACCCTGCCAGTTACTCAGGTCTATCCCATTGCTGGGGTTCTGATCATAATCCAGCACCATCAGCAATGCCGCTATATTTGCCATACGGTGAAAGCTGCCATCTGAATCAGAGCTCAGTGCAGCAGCAACAGCATGCTCGTTATCAGGAAGATTAGTCGCTAGAAAATCATCAAGTGTCAGTGATGATACGCTCTCGAATGAAGCAATTCTGGTTTGGCCTATTGAAAAGGTAGTGGTCTCACCTTTATTGGCACGATACTCACCTTCAGTGTTGGTATATCCTGAATAAGATGCCGACTCATAGTGCAACCCTTTGATTGGAATATAAGACGTATTGGCATCTGATTGGGATTTATCATGATCAAAAATACAGCCCGATACAGCAGCTGCGCATGTAAAAATAGGAAGCAGCGTACGTAAAAATTTCATCCATGAATCCAAGCTACAAAATTATTAATTATAAGATTACCACAGATATGATACTGATAGTGATAACGGAGCCATCACTCCGCCAGCGCCTTAAGGCCATTTAAATAAGCAATCAGCTCCCGGTCACTCCACAGCCCCTGCGCCCGGTACCAGAGTGCGGCCAGATAGCTCATCTGTGTTTTGGCAAATTCCCAGCCGCGATAATGTTTTAAACCATAGGCCTGCAGCAGTGTCTGTTCATCATCGGCGGATAAATCCACACCCTGTAATAAAGCAGCCAGATCCCATAACGGATGACCGATAGCAGCGTATTCCCAGTCTAGCAATACCAGTTTGTTATCAGCAGTCTGGATCCAGTTGGGGGCGGTCGGGTCCATATGGCACAGGCAGCGTTGATTATCGGGAGCACCGCTCAACAGACTTTGCAGCGGACCGCGCAAAGCCAGCAACTCATCAGCTGCAGCCGTCATGCGATCCATAATGGCGAACTGCGCTGTAATAATATCCCAGTAATGACCGGCTTTTTCACTGATGCTGAGCTTTGGTATTCCGGCAGGCGGGCGCAACTGATGCAGTTGCTGTAATTGCTGCGCCATGGTTAACAACAGTCGCAGATCCAGCTGCGGATTGGTTAATGGCATGCCCGGCACATAATCGCGGATCCAGTAATGGCCGCTTTCTGAGCGAAAGCGGATAACCGGGGTCAGCCCCTGATCAGCGACCAGATGATGTATTGTTAATTCAGCGGCACGATTAATATCCAGCGCTCTGGAATTCCGCCCTTCTACCCGCAACACATAATCGCCTTCTGGCAAGCGCAGCAGATAACAATGATTGGTAAGCCCACCGGGCAATGGGCTGATATTATCCAGCGTTGGCGCTTCGCTGCACAATTGCCAGTGTGGCCAGTCGTCTAAAATCTGCTGCAGCATAGGTATCGCCTTATTGTTGTTATTCGGCTACTTTCCACGCCGATGGAGTGGTCAGCACAGTATTATCATCGCGGTTTTGTTGTGCATTAAGTTGTGCCTTAAATTGTGGCAACCAGTTAAACCAGCCAATAATGACCAGCACCACGTACACTGCCATCAGTACCGCCGTTAAATACAGCTCTCGGTCGATATATAAGAAGATGGCAACACTGTCGACAACGATCCAGTAGAGCCAGTTTTCCAGTACTTTTTTTGCCACCATCCAAGTAGTAATCACCGCACCCCAGGTGGTGAATGAATCAAGGTAAGGCAATACCGCCGAGGTGTTTTCGCTGAGCAGGTAACCGCTGATACAACTCAGAACAATCACACTGCCAATCGCCAGCAGGTGTTGTTTTAATGCCCAGGACTGTATTGGTAACTCAGCAGCCGGGGCCTGTGAGTTCTCATTTTTATTATCTGCCCCTTTATTGGCGCGCCACAGCCACCAGCCATAGACCGCCATAATCAGGTAATACACATTCAGCGCCGATTCCATCAGCAGGCTGACATCCCAGAACAACCCGATAAAAATAGCCGTACTGCCAAAGGCCGCGTACCAGCACCAGATGCTCTGCTTCATGGCCAGCACTAAATAGGCAATACCCAGAATAACGGCGACCAGTTCCCAGCCGCTCATGGCCTGCGCCGCCTGTTCAATACTGTTCCAGATGTCGGTCATGCAGGAATCCTTGGTTTAAGGGCAAAGTCGGACGTCGGACGTCGGACGTCGGACGTATTATCCGTGTGGATTAAGTGCCGGATCGAGATTGGTACCGATAAATTTGCAGACAAAAATGCTCTTGCCGAACTGCTCCCAGCTCAGGCGCATTTCTTCTTTTAAGGTATCCATTACCAGATCATAGTCACCGAACACCTGTGTACTCATGGTATTGGTAACGATGGTTAAACCTTCAACCTGATTCAGACGGTCGATAAACGATTTAATCGCCGGAATATAATCATCGGCCAGAGGGTATTTGCTGATTTCTACTGATATTTCCATTTGGATCTCCAGTTAATAAGCCGGACGTCAGACGTCCGGCTGCATTTATCAGAATGAATATTTGGCTTCCAGCATCACAAGACGCGGTTCGCCCAGCTGACGATAAGCATTTTCGGCATAGCCATTACGAGGGTCGTTACCAAAACCACCAAAACCACGAACATCGGTTTCACGGTTGGTCAGGTTACGGCCGGCCAGTGCAAGATCCAACGGCCCCTGCTGATAGCTCAGGCGGGCATGCCAGAGTACCGAGGCGCGGGCTTTTTCATCGTGACTGTCAGAAAAATAGAATTCATCTTTAGCTTCACTTTCTGCGCGCAACGATAATGTATCGGTCAGCGCATAAATCAGCGCAGTAGCCAGGCTGTATTCCGGTGCATGTGCCTGAGCTCGACCATCTTTATTAAACTCGCCAGCAGCTGTTTGATAAGAATAATCGGAAAATTCGGTACGCAGAAGACCATAGCTGAATACCCAGTTCAGACGCTCACTGATGGCCCAGTCGCTTTCCAGCTCAAGACCATAGTTACGACCTTCAGCCGCGTTGGCCAGATAGTCCTGAAAGGTGATGCTGTTATCCGGTTTTTGTACCGCATATGAGCTTTTAACCTGCTGGTTCTTACGCTGAATATAAAATACAGCAAGGCGGGTTTTCAGTGCATTGTCTGCCAGAGACGACTTAAGACCCAGCTCAACCGTATTATTAAACTCAGTATCGAAAGTGCGGTTAGCTTCGGAAATATCCGGATCAGTATTCACGCCACCGGCTTTATAACCACGGGCCAGAGAGATGTAGCCCAGATGGTCAACACCCAGCAGTGTTTCCAGCGTAACTTTTCCGCCCCATAACGTTTCGTTAGTATCGCTGGCCACGTCATTTTTTGCAGCATCCAGCGTATTGGCATTATCACTGAAATCATTTTTCCAGTTTTCCGCACGTACGCCGTAAGTCAGCGTTGTGGATGGAGTAAAGGCTGTGCTTAGTTCTGCATAAGCCGATACCGAATCCACGGTCAGATCGCTCTGATACTGTCCGTTGTTATAGGTGTAATTGCGTTTCAGTGTTTCTTCCCGCTGCATCATATAGATGCCCGCTACCCAGTCGGTTGAATCAGAAAATAAACGGCCGTCGGTGCCGGATAGAAAGCGCAGGCCAATGCTGTTGCGATCAAAACTCCGCAGGTATTGATCAAAAGAGCTGTAACCATCAACAGGAGCCAAACAAGGCCCCTGAGTTGTATCGCATGGGTCTGGCTGGTACACAGGATCATCGCTCAGCCAGATATATTCACCGTACGCCCAGTCTTCGTCGTAACTGTATTCTGCTTTATTCCAGCTGCCGGTGATTTCACTTTCAAAGCGAACTGCGGAATTCAGTTCGCGGTTATACGCCAGCGCAAAAGCGTTGGTATCCTGTGTATCTTTACCAGGACGGTTCGACAATGTTGTGCGGTTATTATCAAGGCTGTAAGCATCGTAACCGTTATCGATATCGGCGTATAAATAGGTCAGATTTAATTCACTGCGCTCAGACAGTTGCCAGTGCAGTTTAGCGCGGGCGATTTTCTCGTCCTGGTTATTGGTGTCGTCACGGTTTAAAAATTCGTTGTCGATATAACCATCGGACTCAAAACCATGCATGGCAATACGCCCCTGCAGGTTATCACTCAGTGAACCGGATAACGCCGCCCCCAGACCATAGCTGCTGTAGTTGCCGGCTTTGGCACTGATATAACCTTCATTATTTTGCGTCGGGTCATTACTGCGGATATTGATCATGCCGGCCAGTGCGTTAGCACCAAAACGGGTGCCCTGCGGGCCGCGCAGAATTTCCACCTGCTGCACATCAAACAGGGTCGCGGCAGCACCTAAACCGGTCATATCGATACCGTCGATCACCAGACCCACAGATGGATTCACCGGATCAACAAACTGGCTGCGTTCGCCGATACCGCGAATCTGAAAATAGCGCCCACGGGAAGTACCGGAAGCAAAGTTCACGTTGGGAGCAAAGCTTAATATCTGGTCCAGATGCTGCGCCGAACGGGCTTCAATCTGCTCGCTGCCAACTAAGGTGACGGCTTCGGGAATCTGCTGCACATCGGTTTTACGGAAATCGGCCTGCACGGTTTGCGTGCTGAGGGTAACGTCATCAGCCGCCAAAGCCGACAGCGGGGCCAGTAAAACCAACAGGGAAAGCGGTGTTTTTTTCATTCAGGGTCATTCCTCAAAATACAAGAAAGACCCGGGTAGTGCGTAGGGGCCGGTTGCGTTTAACGCCAACCTCCCGGTTGTGATGCGAGCCGCCGCAGACTGTGCGTACTCACCCCCATTCCTACGCCGGTACTAACCGGATCAGGTTCTAGGGGTTTGCCGTTTACGCAGGTAAACCTATGGCATCTCAGGCCGGATTCAGACAATCGGGCCACCCCCTGGGACAGGGGCATCATAAGGGATTCACGCCGGGGAACCAATGGCGGCTTTAGGCTGATAGGAAATAACCACTTCTGCGCGAAAATGTCATCGCTGCCACGGCTGCGGTATGCGGCTGCCGAGCAGATCATCCAGCAACTGCTGTTGCTGTTCGCGCTCAGCCAGAATCGCGGCTTCGGTAAAGTCAGTTATGTCCTGATTTTTATCGCCTTCACTGACATCACTGTCGAGGCTGCCCAGCACATAGGTTCGCCGCCGCTCGTGCCATTCATTCTGACTTTGCTGCGAAGCATGCTGCAGGGTGAAATCTTCGTAGCGCAGGCTGGTTACCTCGGTGGCGCGGGCTTCAGTCTCGATGTACTGGTAGTTCTGCTTGCTGAAATCCACCAGCTCCAGCCAGGGCAAAGGCTCATAAAAGCTGGCCTTAAACTGATACGCCTGGGTTTGCTCTACGGCGAGGCTGCCGGCATCACCGGTTTCGCCTTTGGTATCCTGTGCGAAATTCAATCCAAAGCTGATTTTTTCATTATTCCGCTGTGCATCAGGATTGGGCTTGCTGACCTGCGCCTGAAAAGAAAAGCTGAAATCCTCCAGACCACTCAGCGCAGTCAAACCACTGCGGGCAAAACCCACGTCGATTCCGGTTGGCGTTTGCGGTGGCTGCTCCTGTTCCTGCCGCGCCAGATCCTGCGGATGCTGTTCGGGTTTATGCAACAGGGCGAAGGCATCGAGCATTAAATCCAGCTGCTGTTTATCGGCATTGCCGCGTTCACCGCTCTGTTCGATCAGCGTCAGATATTCTTTCAGACTGTCCTGCCGCTGTGCTTCCGTGCCTAACTGCGCCCAACCGGCTTTGCTCAGATCCAGCTTCAGTTTGTCTTCATGCAGCAGCACATTCAGGCTGCGCTGCTCATCATCGTTGCGGTATTCAATGCGCAGCAGATCGCTGCTCTCACCACCAGCGCCTTTAAGGTCGAGTGAAACCGCCGAGAATTGCTGCAGTTTATCCAGCCCCAGATTTTCCAGATCAAGATGGCCACTGGCCAGATAACGCCGTGCCAGTTTATCCAGTGATGAGGCCAGTTGCAGCGCTTCTTCCTGCTCTTCCTTACTCAGCGATTCATCCAGGGTAAAGCCCACCAGCCACTGATCTACTTCCAGTGCACGGCCATCGTCACTCTGACCCCAGCCGCTCTGATGGGTCAGGTTCAGGGTTAATTCCTTACCCGAATTGGTGGTCAGTTTCAGGCTGAATTTTTCTTCCTGATAACCGTATTTCAGGCTGACCTTGCCGATTTCTGTCAGCGCCGGACGGGTACCGTCATCGGCATAAGCGTAACGCCCGCTGGTACTGCTGAGCTGTGACACGCCGCGCCCCAGCAAATCGGTCAGCACAGCTCCGGGGCGAAAATCCTTAGGTATATTCAGGGAGTCGGAGGCAGAGACCAGCTGCTCCCGCCCCTCAGGGCTCACGCCATTAATTACTTCGGTATCGTTCAGTGAGCCGGCAAAACGCGTCCACGACTGATCGCTTTGCCACAGGTTGCGGTTAACCGGCTCGCGGTAAGTCGAATCTGCGACGGGCTGCGAGTGCAGTGACTGACCTTTTGCCGCCGCTCTCAGTTCGCTGCCGCCGGTACGCGCCAGCTGATCGGTCAGCAGGCCATCACTGGTCCGGCCCGGCCTGATAAACTGGAAACTGCCGACTTCGCTGATGCGTGGTGTAATTGCCATGGTCTGATCCCTGACCTGTGATGATGAGTTGTGATTTAACTGTTTATCGGCCAGTCACAGCATTAATTAAGACAACTATCATTTAAGCGCAGCACTTTTAATAACAGTGCAAAGGAATAACCGCCATAATTACCCTTCCTGACAATAATCCCGCTTGAAAACTGCGGAAAAATCACCATTCTTGCTGTCATAAATCCGTGCTCAAATCTGTTCTGTTGAGCACTCGTGGAACCACTGAGAACAACCCTTAAAGGAGTCGCACATGTTGCGCATTATTCTGTTTCTGGCCACCAACTTAGCCGTTGTTCTGGTGGCGAGCGTTACCCTGTCGCTGCTCGGTGTGGGCAGTTACCTGGAACGCAGCGGCAATGGCCTGAACCTCGGCAACCTGCTGGTGTTCTGTTTAGTGTTCGGTATGGTCGGTTCGGTGATCTCGCTGCTGCTGTCCAAGTGGATGGCGAAGCGCACAATGGGCGTACAAATCATCGATCAGCCGCAAAATGCCGGTGAACAGTGGCTGCTGAGCACAGTAAAAGAACTGGCTGACAAAGCCGGTATCGGTATGCCGGAAGTGGGTATCTTCGGTTCGGCGGCGCCTAACGCCTTTGCTACCGGCTGGAACCGCAACAATGCACTGGTCGCGGTATCGACCGGCCTGCTGCAGCGTATGGATAAAGAGCAGATCAAGGCAGTGCTGGGCCACGAAATCGGCCACGTTGCCAACGGCGATATGATTACCCTGACCCTGATTCAGGGTGTGGTGAACGCCTTTGTAATGTTCTTCGCCCGTATTATCGGTAACTTCGTCGATCGTGCGGTATTCAAGAATGAAGACGGTCCGGGCATCGCATTCTATGTGACGACCTTTATCGCCGAGATCGTACTGGGCATTCTGGCTTCGACCATCGTTGCCTGGTTCAGCCGTCGCCGTGAATTCCGTGCCGACCAGGCCGGTGCCGAGCTGGTCAGCCCGGCCGCAATGATCAGCGCGCTGGCTGCCCTGCAGCAAACCTACGACCAGCCAAGCGAACTGAACGGTGAACTGGTGGCCTTTGGTATCGGTGGCGAAGGCAAGATGTCTGCCCTGTTCTCCACTCACCCGCCGCTGGAACGTCGTATTCAGGCGCTGCGTGAGCAGTACGGCCGTTAATTCTGCCTGCAGGAAAACCAACGAAAACGAGCCTCAATTGAGGCTCGTTTTTTATCCGGCTAGCTCGATCAATCCAGTCCCATCGCTTTCATCATTACGTGCTGCTTAACCGGCAACAGTTTGTCGAACAGGCGCATCCCTTCGTTGCGTAATAAACGCAGCAATGGCTGATCAGCAGCGAACAGCTGCTTAAAGCCTTCCATCGCCGCCATGGTGCTGAGGTTGTCGGCCTGACGGCGGCGCTGATAACGGCTGAGCACCAGCTCACCACCAAGATCCAACCCTTTGCTGTGCGCTCGCAGGATTTCTTCCGCCAGGGTTTCGGCATCTTTAAAGCCCAGGTTCACACCCTGTCCGGCCAGCGGATGAATGGTATGTGCGGCATCACCGGCCAACACCACGCCTTCACACCAGTAATCCCGGGCATGACGCTGGCGCAGCGGGAAGCGGGCTTTGGCCGAGCTGGCCAGCACCTGCCCCAAACGCCCTTCAAACGCCTGAGTCAGAGCGGCGTTAAAGCCGGCTTCATCCATCGCCAGTACCGCATCGGCTTCCGCCGGCGAAGTCGACCAGACGATAGACGCCAGATGTTCATCACCCGGCAGCGGCAGTAACGCCAGCGGCCCTTCAGGGCGGAAGCGCTGCCAGGCGGTCGCCAGCAGCGGTTGTTCAAGCCGTACTGTGGCAACAATGGCGTGATGGCCATAATCCCACTCGGTGGTCGGCAGACCAGCCCACTGGCGCACCCGCGATAGTGCACCATCAGCACCAATCACCAGTCTGGCCAGCAACCTGTCATCGTTTTCCAGTACGACCGGGGTGTAACCTTCGGCGTCACGGTTATCGAGGTAGCGAACTTTCTGCGTCAGTACATCCACGCCCTGCGTTTCCTGCAGGCACTGCTGGATCGCCCACAACGTTTGCCGGTTTTCGACGATATGACCCAGACAGGGAGCATGCAGATCGGCGGCATCGAAGGTCACAGAACCTGTGCCTTCAGCATCCCAGACGTGCATGCCGGTGTAAGGACTGAGACGCTGCGGCGGAATCTTCTGCCAGGCGCCCAGACGGGTTAAGAAAGCCTGGGTTTTGGCGGTTAACGCCGACACGCGCAAATCATAATCGGCCAGTTCGCTGCCGCTGGCCGGAGCCTGTGTGCGGAACGCCGGATCAATCAGGGCAATGCGCAAAGGCTTTTGCTGTGCCCCCTGCACCAGCGCGCTGGCAATCGCCTGCCCCACCAGTCCGGCACCAACAATCACGACGTCATAGTTCATGCAGATTCTCCTGAAAGCGGCGTGGCCGGAAGCTTAGCGGCCCGTTGTCCTAAACCCATCGCATGACGGGTAAAGAGCTTGCGCGCGGTTGGCAGGGCCGACATGCTGAGCAGGCCAGCATCGCGCAGCAGCGCCATACCCGGCAGTTTTGAACCAAACAAGCGTGGCAACAGATCGCTGGCCATGATGGTGTTGCGCTGGTCAGCCTGCTGCTGTTGCTCGTAAGCCTGTAATAACGCCAGATCGCCCAGCGGCTGATTCTGCTGCCAGGCGTGGTTGAGGTATTCGGCCAGTACGGCGGCATCGCGCAGTGCGAGGTTAAAGCCTTGTCCGGCGACCGGATGCAGACTGTGCGCCGCGTTGCCGAGTAATACCAGCGAACGCCGCACCTGCTCTTTACTCTGCACCAGTGCCAGCGGGTAGCTGGCGCGTTCGCCGACACGCATTAAACGTCCCAGACGATATCCGATCTGTTGCTGCAGACGGGCAAGGAATTCGGCTTCGGGCAAGGCTTTGACCTGTTCAATCTGGTCATCGGCCAGCGTCCACACCACGGCGAAGTCTTTTTTATTCAGCGGCAGAAAAGCAATCGGGCCATCTTCACTGAAGCGCTCATACGCCCAGTGACCGTGTTCACGGTCGACCTCAACCTGAGTCACCAGCGCATGGGTGCCATAAGCGCGGCGTTCATGCTGAATACCCAGCTGCTGCGCCAACGCTGAACGCGCACCATCGGCCAGCACCAGCAGACTGGCCTGCAGTTGTTCGCCGTTATCGAAGGTCAGCAGCGCGCCGTCAGCGTTCATCTGTACGCCCTGCACCTGGGCCGGGGCTTTGATACTGACGCCCGGCTGTTCCAGTCCGCTTAAAAGGCCCTGACCAATCACGGCGTTTTCAACGATATAACCCAGGGCCTCGGCATTCTGTTCACTGGCGTGCAGCTGGGTCTGGCCAAAGCGGCCCTGATCAGAGACCTGAATATGCTCGATGGCACAGGCGCGTTCAGCCATCAGGCCCCACACACCCAGCTGACTGAGAATCTGTTGTGTACCGTACGACAACGCCGTCGCCCGGCCATCAAAGCTGGGCGGACGGCTGGCAATATCACCATCCCAGTTCAGCGCCTGACGGTCGATTAAGGTCAGGCTCATCCCGCGCGCCAGCGCCGGTTTTAACAGATGCACCAGACTGGCACCGACCATGCCGGCGCCCAGTACCACAATGTCAGACTGCGGGATGTGCTTGCTCATGCTGTTCCTCAGCCCGCCATCAGGGCTTCAATATCATCAATCTCTTTAACAACGGCAGCGGTCAGGACTTTGCAGCCGCTTTTGGTCACCACCACATCGTCTTCGATGCGGATGCCGATGCCGCGCCATTTGGCGTCCACCGTTTCATCGTCCGGCGAGATATACAGACCCGGCTCAACGGTCATCACCATGCCTTCTTCGAGAATGCGCCACTCACCACCGATGCGGTATTCGCCGACATCGTGCACATCCATACCCAGCCAGTGACCGGTTTTATGCATGTAGAACTGGCGGTATTCCTGATTCTCAATCAGCTCGTCGACATCGCCACTGAGCAGGCCGTGCTGCACCAGCCCTTCGACCAGCACCCGTACCGCCGCTTCGTGCGGCTGATTCCAGTGATTACCGGCTTTGATCTGCTCAATCGCGGCATACTGCGCATCCAGCACCAGCTGGTACATCGCCTTCTGCTCGGCGCTGAATTTACCGTTAGCCGGGAAGGTGCGGGTAATATCGGCGGCGTAGTAGTCCAGCTCACAACCGGCGTCGATCAGAATCAGGTCGCCGTCTTTAATCGCCATATTGTTGTGGGTGTAATGCAGAATGCAGGCGTTATCACCGGCCCCCACAATCGACGGATACGCCGGCCAGCGGCTGCCAGCGGCCATAAAGGTGCGCATAATCTCGGCTTCCAGCTCAAACTCGAACATGCCCGGCTTGACCATCTGCATAGCACGGGTGTGCGCTTCGGCGCTGATGTCGGCGGCCTTCTGCATAACCTTAATTTCTGCAGGGGATTTAATCAGACGCTGATCGTGTAATAAATGATCCAGCGCACTGAACTCGTGCGGCGGCGTGGCGCCGTTACGCACCTGAGTTTTGATATGGTTAACCCACTGCATCAGCTGGTTATCAAAGTTCGGGCTGACACCCAAACTGGCGTAGATGCGGTCTTTGCCTTCGATCAGGCCGGGCAGGATGTCGTCTATATCGCTGATCGGGAAAGCATCATCACAGCCCAGCACCTCAGGCGCGGCTTCCGGGCCGACGCGGCGGCCGGTCCAGATTTCCTGCTCTTTGATTTTTTCCTGACAGAACAGCACGTATTCGCCATGCTCACGGCCGGGAATCAGAACCAACACGGCATGCTCTTCAGCAAAGCCGGACAAGTAATAGAAGTCGCTGTCCTGACGGAAAGGATGCTCCACGTCGCGGTTACGCACCGTGACCGGCGCAGATGGCACAATAGCAATGCTGTTCGGGCTCATCAGCTCCATCAGCTGGCGGCGGCGTTTGGCGTATTCGCGGACATCGAGTTTCATCATCACCTCGTCAATGCGTGCAGATCAGTGCAGGGTTTTGGTTGCCGGTGCGGCTTTGTTCATACCGTAAAAGACCGTGAGCGCGGCAACACGGGCATGTTCGGCCAGTTCCAGATAGAGCATTTCGTTCTGTGGGTCTTGTGGATCGTCCAGTGACGCCTGCGAGAAGGCATCCAGATCCTGCAGCACTTCCATCACATCTTCCGGCACCTTGCCCTGAATCTGGCCGGAAGCACCAAAGCCATCGAGGAAGCCTTTGCTCCACTGTGCCAGGCATTCAACCTGCTCGTCGATATCGGCATCTTCATCGGCCGGCAACAGCACACTGAATTCCATCGACTCACCGCTCAGTCCCACCAGAACGTCATCGTAAAACGTCTGCAAAAAAGATTGCAGTGGTGCTTCAGGGGCATCTTCCAGCTCCAGATATTCCTGAGCTTCCACTAACCAGTCGGCCGGTTTAAGCCGCGCACCGGAAGCAAGATAGCCGGTCAGCCAGCCATGCAGGGCGGATGGAGTCTGGTAGCAGCGGGATTCCAGCCACAGATCAGCGGCTGCAGAAAATTCGATCGTCATAACGTCCTCAACGGGAGGGAAAGCCGTCATTCTATCATTGCTGCCGCGAAAGTATGCGCAAATGCCGGAAGCGGCGGGAATAAAGCGGCAAAGCCGCCGTCGCCGATTGACCCCGCTGGCAGCAGCCTCTTATAGTAACCCTGTTCTCACTACCACTATGATGGCAATGCAAAATCCTGAACTCCAGAGCCTGCAGCGTAAGATCGAAAAACTGCTGACCGTGCACCAGGCACTGCGCGAGCAGAATAAATCCATGCGTGCTGCCGAAGCGAGCTGGCAGGCCGAGCGTGCAAAACTGATGCAGCAGAACGAAATTGCCCGTCGCAAGGTCAATGAAATGATTACCCGTCTGCAAACGCTGGAGCGCAATAGTGGCTAACCCGTCCAAAACGCTGGAATTACAAATTCTGGATCGTGAGTACCGTATCAATTGTCCGGATGGTGCTGAAGAGAAGCTGCGTGATGCCGCGCGTTATCTCAACGAAAAAATGTCCGAAATAAAGAATGCCGGCTCCTCTGCCGGAAAAGTGCTGGGCACCGATCGCGTTGCGGTGATTGCAGCACTCAATATCGCCCACCAACTGCGCGAGCTGGAAGCCGAACACCAGCAGATGAAGCGCGATCTGGATAAGATGCACAGCGCCATCGACGAAGCATTGGAACAGAATCTGCAGCTGGAGTTGTGATTCTGTAGCGCCGCTTTCATTACAAAATCTTCATTTTTTCACGATTATCTCTGATATACTTCGCCTGCTCCCTGGGGTGTTTGCCAGTCGATAAAGTCCTGAGCCGATGTTTTTTTTATGGAAGGTTTCACTCGCTGATGTGTGCATGTCCGCCCGCCGGAAAGCCTGATTCAGTGTCTGGCCTGCCACCTTGGACCACAGGGTTCAAGGCCTTTATTTACGACAGCGGCACAGTGGGGAGCTCTTCCCATTTCTGCGTTTAATTCCGATGAATAAAACCGAACTACGCCGGCACATGCGCCGCCAGCGCCGCGCGCTTAACCGCCGCCAGCGTGAACAGGCCGCCAGGCATCTGCTGCGCGCTCTGCGTCAGTCTGCTCACTTTCAGCATTCCCGTCATATTGCCGTCTATCTCACCAACGATGGTGAAATTGATACTTCAGTCTTTATCCGCGATTTACAGCGCCGTGGCAAAACCCTCTACCTGCCGGTACTGCATCCGCTGCGCAAAGGACATCTGAGCTTTCTGCCGTTTAACCGCCAGAGCCGCATGGTGAAAAACCGTTTTGGTATCAGCGAGCCAGACTTTGCCGGCCACCGGGCCATGCCAGCACGTTTTATTCATCTGATCTGTATGCCGTTGGTTGCCTTTGATAAAGATGGCAACCGGCTGGGAATGGGCGGCGGATTTTATGACCGCACACTGGCCTTCAGCCGCCAGCCCGGAAACAAACCCCGGCTGATTGGCTGTGCCTATGAATTACAAAAGACAGCGGCACTACCCGCTGAAGACTGGGATATCCCGCTGACAGCCATTGCCACCGATGCAGGGCTGCATCGTTTTCAGGCCTACGCTGAATAATTCCGACGTGCTCTCTTCAGCGAATGCTGTTTTCCATCGTCATCAGTGACGCCGGGCGTTTGACCTCACTGGTCATACCCGTCACCGCAGCTCCCAACAGAACGATGACGCTGAGAAGGATAAGGATATCTGGCTTTTTCATTTGTTATTGTTCCTACTGTATTCCGCATAACGGATTAGAACCGGTGATCATTGGATGCTAGGCTGGCCGCATACCGCTCAGCCCCGTGCTTATTAATGGCACCTCTCGCGAGAGCAATACTCGGACCACTTTATAGTCAGAAAATATGAATCACTGGTTACTGAAATCTGAGCCGGACGTTTTTAGTTATTATCATCTTGAGGCCGCACCAGGCAGGCGCACAGTATGGGACGGCGTGCGCAATTATCAAGCGCGGAACATACTGCGGGATGAGATCCAGGTCTCAGATCTGGCGTTTTTTTACCATTCCAGCTGTAAAGAGCCTGCAATTATCGGCGTGTGCCGCGTTACCCGCACCGGACTTGCCGATCCATCACAGTTTGATCCGGCCTCCGATTATTTTGATGCAAAATCCGATGCGGCCAATCCGCGCTGGATCACCATCGAAGTCGAAGCCCTGCGCGCACTCAAACACCCCATTCCGCTGAAAGATATGCGCAAAGACAGTGCGCTGCAGGAAATGGCTCTGCTCAACCGTTCTCGCCTTTCCGTTCAGCCGGTAAGCGCTGAAGAATGGTCGCATATTCTGCATCTGGCCGCCGACGACGGACATTTCCATGAATGAAATAACGCCCCATGTGGTCACCCTGAATGCAGACCAGAGCTATCAGATTTGCCAGTGCGGACGCTGCAGCAGCGCACCCTTTGCCGCCGACAATTGCCCCCGACCGCTGAGCCTGCACAGCGATCAGAAGCAACTGGTGTGGTTGTGCAGCTGCGGACGCAGTGGGGCCATGCCCTACTGCGATGGCAGTCATAATCCGCGCAATAAAATGAGTATTCGGGAGGCGATCAGGGAAATGGCTCAGGACTTACTCAGCCACTTCCGTAAATAGCTCAGAACGCCGCAGCCACGGCATTGGGTGTCATGATTTTACGCACCTGATGAAACAGGTCTGCGGTGTCGAGCAAAGAGTTGCCCGACTGAATCATACCGTGGCGCACCTGCCAGAAGGTGGCCGCATGCAGGGCAATGACCTTATCCACAGGCTCAAAGCCCATCAGCGGGCGCACAAGCGTGCCACTGAAGGTCGATTGGGTAACCACCAGATTGCCTTCACACACCACCTCTTCAACCCCAATGGAAAAGTCTTCCATAGAGTTGCGGATAGTCTGAATCAGGGTCTCCATACCATCCAGACCCAGCGGCATATTGACCATGCTCGCATAGTAGGTGAAGTCGCGGGCAACCAGCGAACGCGCCAGATTAAAGCGCCCCTGATTCCAGGTCAGCTCAACAAAATTGTGTACCAGCTTTTTATTACTATCCAGACGCGCGTCCATGTCATTCTCCTGCAGTGCAGACATCCTTGCCTGCTGAATCACAGCCATTGGCCTTTTGCGCGATACTACGCAGCGGATAGTTATACTCTTAGGACAATTCGGGTCAATATGGCAAAAGTTGGAAATCAGACCGGGTTGGAATCGGACAGCAACCATTCCGCCAGCTGACGATAGATCTGCTCTCTGTGCTGCGGTGACTCATTCACCAGGTGGTGCTGACCACCGGGCAACATCATCAGACGCTGACGGGGAAACTTCTGCGCCAGCAGTTTCAGGTTATGACGCCAGGCGACGGTATTATCGTTATCGCCCTGCACGATGGTTACCGCCAGTTCAGAAGCGGGTAATGCTTCAATATAGGGTATCCATTGCTTCAGGGCTCCGACCCAACGCACACTGAGGTGATGTGGCTGCAACGGATCCTGCTCAGCGATAAAGCGCAGAAACTCGGTATCCGCCGAATTGGGGTTAAATTTGCGCCGTACCTGACGCAGAAACAGGCTGACAAAGGTATGCACCAAACGGCCTCTGTACCAGCCTTTCGGGCGTACCAGAGGAGCCATCAGGGTAATGCCGGCAAAGGGTGATTGCGCTTTGGTCAGCTGGCGCTTGAGCAGATAATTAATAATGATGGCGCCACCGGTACTCTGACCGAAGACATACAACGGGCCGCCAAGGCCGCCACGGGTACGCTGCAGAATCAGGCTGAACACTTCGTCGTATTCCTGGAAACTGCCGATGGATGCGCTCTCGCCGCTGGAAAGTCCGTGCCCGGGCAGATCGAACGTCACCACATTCAGCCCCTGCTGCAGGCAAAAGCCAATCAGCGAACCGTAAAGACCAACATGGTCGTAGTACCCATGAACAACGATGGCAGTACCGCGCGGGTTCTGTGGACGCCATACCTGCACAGCTATCTGGTAATCAGCCGCCTGTATCAGCCCGGCAAAGTGACGCACGCCACTCAGCTCTGGAAAGTCCAGCCGGTACATCTGCAGATAAGCATCCATTTGCGCACCAGAGGCCGGCTCACGAAACTGCCAGTCCATCGGTTTAAGGGCAGAAACCAGACCGTTCTTACTCCAGCTCAGACTCACATTCAGCACTCCGGAAAATAACACCGACATACTAGGCGCTGACAGCAACGATGCCTAGCCACCCTTGCCGTTAAAGACTAAATAAGCCGCAGCAACAGCTTAACCAGCAGAAAAACAGCAATAAAAAAAGGGCTCCGAAGAGCCCTTTTTACGATCTGGCTAAAGCGTATTACACGCTGTAGTACATATCGTATTCAACCGGGTGAGTGGTGTGCTCAACGCGGTAAACTTCTTCCATCTTCAGGTCGATGTAAGCTTCGATCATATCCTTGCTGAATACGCCGCCTGCAGTCAGGTACTCGTGGTCAGCTTTCAGGCTGTCCAGAGCCTCACGCAGAGAGCCACAAACCTGTGGAATCTTGGCTGCTTCTTCAGCTGGCAGATCGTACAGATCTTTGTCAGCTGCATCGCCAGGGTGGATCTTGTTCTTAACGCCGTCCAGACCAGCCATCAGCAGAGCTGCGAAAGCCAGGTATGGGTTAGCGATCGGGTCAGGGAAACGTGCTTCGATACGCTTGCCTTTTGGCGACGCAACGTAAGGAATACGGATAGAAGCAGAACGGTTACGGGCAGAGTAAGCCAGCATGACCGGAGCTTCGAAGCCTGGGATCAGACGCTTGTAAGAGTTAGTACCTGGGTTGGTGAACGCATTCAGGGACTTAGCGTGCTTGATCACACCACCGATGTAGAACAGAGCCGTTTCAGACAGACCGGCATAGCCGTCGCCCGCGAACTGGTTCACACCGTCTTTCCAGTAAGACATGTGTACGTGCATACCGGAACCGTTGTCACCACAGATTGGCTTAGGCATGAACGTAGCGGTTTTACCGTAAGCAGCAGCAACGTTATGAATAACGTATTTCAGCATCTGCACTTCGTCAGCTTTCTTAACCAGAGTGTTGAACTTAACACCGATTTCGTTCTGTCCGGCGTTCGCCACTTCGTGGTGATGAACTTCAACGTCCAGACCAATGGCTTCCAGTGTGTTACACATGGCAGCACGGATGTCGTGGTGGCTGTCTACTGGTGGAACCGGGAAGTAACCGCCTTTAACGCGTGGACGGTGACCCAGGTTGCCGCCTTCCATAACCGCTTCGGTGTTCCATGCAGCTTCGGAAGAGTTGATTTTGCAGAAGCTGCCGGACATGTCAGAGCCCCAGCGAACATCGTCAAACATGAAGAATTCTGGTTCTGGACCAAAGAATGCAGTGTCACCCAGACCAGTGGACTTCAGGTACTCTTCAGCACGCAGTGCTACAGAGCGAGGGTCGCGGTCGTAGCCCTGCATAGTGGCAGGCTCGATGATGTCGCAACGCAATACCAGAGTGGCGTCTTCGGTGAATGGATCCAGGAAGCTGGTGCTGTCATCCGGACGCAGGATCATGTCGGATTCGTTAATACCTTTCCAGCCAGCAATAGAAGAACCGTCGAACATCTGTCCGGTTTCGAAGAAGTCTTCGTCTACATAACGCGCAGGAATAGTAACGTGCTGCTCTTTACCCTTGAAATCGGTAAAGCGCAAATCAACCCACTTCACATCGTTTTCTTTGATTAAATTCAGAGTGTTCTCTGACATCTTACTGTCTCCAGATGCTGGTTCAACTTGATACGGGGTTTAGCCCCGGCTTGCCATGCTCAGTATTGGAGCAAGTAGTGTGCCATTTTATCTTATGGCGCAGCCCGCATAAAATCAGGGCCGCAAAACAACACTCAGGCACTCACTGCACCAAAATAAATCACAACCTGAACCAAATGCACCATTTTAGCGCGATGGCGTGAGGTGAATACGCTAGCCAGTACAAGCCTGCACATTATAGGTTCACTTGAACACCGCAGTACATGGGATTCGGCACAAAAACAGCGCTTTCATTAACAGCCTTATTATTGCTGCAGTAAATGTCGGGATAATCTGCCAAAGACGGCGAAATTGATGTCACGCTAACGGCCCGTTTCAGGTATAATCGCGCCTCATTTTTTGTACAAACTTTCACCAAGGCCATTCTTGTGATCGACAACCTCAGAAACATCGCCATCATCGCGCACGTTGACCATGGCAAAACAACGCTGGTCGACAAACTGCTCGAGCAGTCCGGCACCCTGGACCGCAAAGATCAGGGCGGCGAGCGGGTCATGGACTCCAACGACCAGGAAAAAGAGCGTGGTATTACCATTTTGGCGAAAAACACCGCCATCCGATGGAATGAATACCGCATCAACATCGTTGACACCCCAGGACACGCCGACTTCGGTGGTGAAGTGGAACGTGTTATGTCGATGGTTGACTCTGTTTGCCTGCTGGTTGACGCCGTCGACGGCCCAATGCCGCAGACTCGCTTCGTAACCCAGAAAGCATTCGAACGCGGCCTGCGTCCGATCGTAGTAATCAACAAAATCGACCGTCCGGGTGCCCGTCCTGATTGGGTTATGGACGAAATGTTCGATCTGTTCGATCGCCTTGGCGCGACCGAAGAACAGCTCGACTTCCCAGTGGTATACGCCTCTGCCCTGAACGGCATTGCTGGTCTGGATCCTGACAACATGGCGGACGATATGTCGCCTCTGTTCCAGATGATCGTTGACCACGTAACACCACCACCGGTTGACCTTGACGGTCCGTTCCAGATGCAGATCTCCGCTCTGGATTACGATAGCTATGTGGGTGTTATCGGTGTTGGCCGTATCGCCCGCGGTAAGCTGAAGCCAGGCACCGACGTACAGATCGTTTCTGCTGAAGGCAAAACCCGTAAGGGCCGCGTGCTGGAAGTTAAAGGCTTCCATGGTCTGCAGCGTGTTGCTGTCCCTGAAGCCAATGCCGGTGACATCGTCTGTATTTCCGGTATCGACGGTCTGAGCATTTCCGACACACTGTGTGATCCTTCTAAAGTAGAAGCATTACCACAACTGTCTGTTGATGAACCTACCGTGAGCATGACCTTTCAGGTGAACGATTCTCCGTTCGCTGGCCGTGAAGGTAAGTTCGTCACCAGCCGTAATATCAAAGACCGTCTGGAAAAAGAACTGATCCACAACGTGGCACTGCGCGTCGAGCCAGGTGACACCCCGGAAAAATTCAAAGTATCCGGTCGTGGTGAACTGCATCTGTCCGTTCTGATTGAAACCATGCGCCGCGAAGGCTTCGAGATGGGTATCTCCAAGCCAGAAGTTGTGCAGAAAGAAATCGACGGTGAGATTCAGGAACCTTACGAACAGGTTGTGATCGACATCGAAGAAGAACATCAGGGTTCCATCATGGAAGAGATGGGTAACCGTCGCGCCGAGATGACCAACATGGTGCCGGATGGCAAAGGCCGCGTACGCCTTGAGTTCATCATGCCGGCCCGTGGCCTGATCGGTTTCCGTGGTCTGTTTATGACCATGACTTCCGGTTCCGGCATCCTGACCAACATCTTCGACCATTACGGTCCGGTTCAGACCGGTCTGACCTCTACCCGTCACAACGGCGTACTGGTATCGATGGTTCCGGGTAAGATTCTGGGTTATGCCCTGTTCACCCTGCAGGAACGTGGCCGCTTGTTTGTGGCTCCGGGTCTGGAAGTGTACGAAGGCATGATCGTGGGTCTGCACAGCCGCGATAACGACCTGGTGGTTAACCCAACCAAAGCCAAGCAGCTGACCAACGTTCGTGCATCAGGTACCGATGAAGCCATCAACCTGACGCCGCCGGTTAAGCATACGCTGGAACAGGCTCTGGAATTTATCGAAGACGACGAACTGGTGGAAGTAACGCCAACCAGCATCCGTCTGCGTAAGAAGTTCCTGACCGAAAACGAGCGTAAACGTTCTAAAAAGAACTGATGCTCTGTCTGCCGGCTCTGTTCCAGAGCCGGCACTCTTTCCCTTCTGTTTTATCCTGCGCCCAGCGCGTGCAAATCGCCAAAATACGGTTATGCTGACCCTATCGTCGGACTGGATTGCCGCATTATGTCGTTACTTGTGCGATTATTTTCACTATCACTGCCTGCCTTTTTGCTCTGCTTTCTGGCCTCCCCAAACACGCATGCACAAACAGCAGATGCTGTACGCGTTGGCTGTGGCGACTCGATCCCCCCCTATGTGATCCGCCAGAATGATCGCGGCATTGTGCTGGATATTCTGCGCCGGGCCATGCAAACGCAGAATAAAACCATCGACGTCCGCTATGACAATAACAGCAATAATGTCACTGCCTTTAATAAAGGCGAACTGGATATCGCCTGCATAACCAGCGCCTCAGCCTCACCGGACGCGTTATTTTCCCGCCAGCCACTGATTGTCTTTCACAATGTTGCCATCAGCCTCAGCAGTCGTAAGGTTTCTCTGAGCGGGATCAGTAGCCTGGGAGATTACCGTATTGATGCTTTCAACCTGGCCAGCCGCCTGCTGCCGGGCAACTTTGCAGCGGAAGCAGCCCGCAGCCCGGCTTATCGCGAACTGGCAGAGCAGAAAAAACAGGTCGAAGCCCTGTTCCGGGGGGATACCGATGTGATCATTCTGGAGCAGACCATTTTCCGTTATTTCCTCAGCCAGCTACGCCGTAACGATCCGAATAATGCCACTTACCAACAGGCTTACCAGTATCACGACCTGTTCCCGCCAACCTACTACTACGCGGCCTTCCACAGTAAGCAGCTGCGCGACTCTTTTGATATGGGAATGGGTATTCTCATCGACAGTGGCGAGCAGGATAAAATTCTGCAGAGCTACGAACGCCTGCTGGCTGACTACCTGATTCGCTGACACTGCGGCATTGGCGTAAGCGACAGACATAAAAAAACCCGGCAGAGCCGGGTTTTTTACTATGGCAGGATATCTCAGATATCAGCCAGAGTTTTCAGCGGGTAGTTAGCCGGGAATGGCTTACGCGCAACCCCAGTATCAACCGCAGCCTGAGCAACCGCAGCCGATACAGCACCCAGCAGACGGGTATCAACGGCTTTAGGAATGATGTAGTCACGTCCGAATTCCAGCGATTCCAGACCGTAAGCATCAAGCACTTCCTGAGTAACCGGCTCTTTCGCCAGACCAGCCAGAGCTTTGGCAGCGGCCAGCTTCATTTCTTCGTTGATGCGCTTGGCGCGTACGTCCAGAGCACCACGGAAGATGAATGGGAAGCCCAGTACGTTGTTTACCTGGTTAGGGTAATCAGAACGGCCCGTTGCCATGATGGCATCCGGACGAACTTCTTTAACGATTTCCGGCATGATTTCCGGAACCGGGTTAGCACAGGCAAAGATGATTGGGTTCGGCGCCATAGTCTTGATCTGCTCGCCAGTCACCATGTTAGGACCTGACAGACCCAGGAAGATATCAGCACCGTTCAGGGCATCGTCAACCGTACGCTTGTCAGTATCAACCGCGAAGGCCTGCTTGTACTGGTTCAGGTCGGTACGGCCAGAGTGGATCACACCATTACGGTCACACATAAAGATGTTTTCTGGCTTCATGCCGGCCAGGATCAGCAGTTTGGTACAGGAGATGGCGGCAGCACCGGCACCCAGTACACACATTTTGGCGTCTTCAACTTTCTTACCAACAATTTCCAGCGCGTTCAGTGCACCGGCTACGGTTACGATCGCAGTACCGTGCTGGTCATCGTGGAATACCGGAATGTCGCACTGTTCGATCAGAGTGCGTTCGATTTCAAAACACTCAGGTGCCTTGATGTCTTCCAGGTTGATACCACCGAAAGTGATCGCGATACGACGAACAGTATCAATGAAGGCTTGCGGGCTTTCAGACTCAACTTCGATATCGATGGAGTCTACGCCGGCAAAGCGTTTGAACAGCAGGCTCTTACCTTCCATAACCGGCTTAGAAGCCAGAGGGCCCAGGTCACCCAGACCCAGAATGGCAGTACCGTCAGTGATAACAGCAACCAGGTTACCCTTACCAGTGTACTTGTAGGCGTTTTCAGGATCAGCAGCGATCTCTTTTACTGGCTCTGCCACACCCGGGCTGTAGGCCAGAGACAGATCGTGTGAAGTCTGTGCAGGCTTGGTCAGCTCGACACTGATTTTGCCCGGCTTAGGGAACTGATGGTAATCCAGAGCTGCTTGCTTGAAATCTTGTGACATAGTACTTGTCCAGTCTCTTCACTGTATTTAAAAGCCAGCTGTGCCACATCGTCCAGAACACAGGGGGCATAAGGGTCGTACTTTCTACCAAAAACCTATTGCTTTTTCCAGCTAATCCGGAGCATCTGTATTTTTAACTGAGCCAGATCAGGTTTGTGGCCGTAGCGGCAGACGCATGGTGATACGCAGACCGGGGAAACGGTTTTCGGCAAGCACGCTGCCATCATGTAATTCAACAATGCGTTTAACCAGCGCCAGTCCTATGCCATAGCCTCCGGCCGCATGATCGCGGGCTGAGTCGACCTGGGTAAACGGATCGAAAATCCGCAGCAGTTCTTCCTCCGGAACGCCCGGCCCCTGATCCTGCACCCACAATTCTGCCGACTCACCGCTTATTGCCGCACCGATCAGCAATTCCGATCCCGCCGGCGCAAAGCGGATGGCATTACGCAGCAGATTGTCAAAAGCCCGCTCCACCAGCATCCAGTCCCAGTCACACTTCAACCCGTCATCCGGCTCACGGAAGATCAATTGCAGTTCTTTTTCTTCAATTTCCACATCGGCGTTCTGCAGCCAGATCTGCAATTGCCCGCCCAGTCCAAGCCGGCTGGTCTGCAATTGTTGGCTGTCGGTCTGTTGCAGCCGGGCCAGATCAAGAATCTGACCGACCAGGCCATCAACCTGGCCGACGGCGCGTTCGATACGATCATGCTCCGCCGCCAGCACATGCTGCTGATCTTTTTTACGGGCAATGCCAAGGGCAATTTGCAGACGGGTCAGCGGCGAGCGTAACTCGTGCGATACATCGCGCAATAACTGTTGATGGCTGTGCAGCAGCCGCTGCAGAGCGTCCGCCATCTCGACCACTTCGCTGGCCAGCATGCCGATTTCGTCATGGCGATGCAGATCGCGGCGCAGACCGGACACATCAAAATTGCCCTGCGCCAGCTGACGCACGGTACGCTGTAAACGGCGGATAGGACGGGTGAGACTCCACACCAGCATAAAGCACAGCAGAGTGACCACCACTACGATGGCCAGCGGCACCAACCAGCGGTCTTCATTATTGAGTACGCTCTGCCATTCTTTGCGGGTAACCGCGATGTAGAGATACCCCTGACGCTGCAATGGGCCGATCATCAGCCAGCCGTCGTTTTGTCCCCACAGAATCTGATCGGCATCGTCAGCTTCGTCGGCAAACTCTTCCAGGTCATGGGGCAGTTGACTGATCATATCCACCGGCACCGCGACCAGATTCCAGCCCGGCCGGATCTTGCGCCATAACTTGCGGCCTTCCGCCACAATTGGCCGTTCGCGGTCCATCAGATGCACCAGATGCATGGTTTCCGGCTGAGTCGCCGGACGGAAGTAATCGTCCTCGATCCATTCGTTAGTTAGCACGGCGGCCCACATGGCGAGAAAAATCACCCCCCAGAACCAGAGGAAAATTTTAAAAAACAGCGAGCGATACCAGCGCATGCAAAGGCCTGTGATAAAGGAAGGATTTATTCCGGGCTGACCAGCATATAACCACGCGAGCGCACGGTTTTGATCCAGTCGGAATTATCGGCGCGGCGGCCAAGTTTTTTGCGCAGGTTACTGACGTGCATATCGATGGAGCGATCATAGGCCATCAGTGGACGACCCAGCGCCGCCAGCGACAGCGTGTCTTTATCGACCAATTCGCCGACGTGTTCCATCATACAGTGCAGCACACCGAATTCCGCGCCGGTCAGCGCCAGCTCAACGCCATCCAGAGTTACAATGCGGCGGGTGGTATTCAGCTGCAGTTCACCGACATTCAGCGTGGTGACTGTGCCTTTACCCGGTTGCTCGGCCGACAGATCAATACGGCGGAATAACGCTTTAATCCGCGCCACCAGCTCATGGTGGTGATAAGGCTTGGGAATATAATCATCGGCGCCATGTTCAAGGCCAAGCACCCGGTCAACGCTTTCGCCACGGGCGGTGAGCATAATCACCGGCAATGACGATTCGGTGCGCAGTTTTTTCAGCACCTCAAAGCCATTCATTTTCGGCAGCATCACATCCAGCAGCACCAGGTCGAACTCTCCGCTTAACGCCCGTTGCAGACCGGTTTCGCCATCCTGCACCGCCGTCAGGGCAAAGCCTTCCATCGACAGGTATTCCTGCAGCAGCTCACCCAGTTCGTAATCATCATCGACCAGCAGAATAGATTTCATCAACATCCTCCGTTGCGCTCAGTCTAGCGCTGCCAGCCACCCGGCTGGCAGTGTTTTTACCCTTCTTTGCTCATATGACGTAGTGAGCGCATCAATGATCCAGCAAGGTAGCAATCCAGCGTGATTGCGGCCGGGTTTCCAGCGCGATTTTCACCACCATGGTCAAAGGGATCGACAGTAACATGCCGACCGGCCCCAGAATCCAGCCCCAGAATACCAACGACAGAAAGACCACCAGCGTCGACAACCCCAGCGAGCGTCCCATCAACCGTGGCTCGACCACATTACCGAACAGTGTATTCACCAGCACATACACACCGGCGGTGAGCAACGCGGCTCCCGGGCCAATCTGAATTAAGGCAATCAGCACCGCCGGAACGGCCGCAATAATGGAACCGATATTAGGAATGTAGTTAAGCAGGAACGCGACCAGCGCCCACAGCGCCCAGTAATCTACGCCAATCAGTGCCAACAGCAGGCCGACGGTCAGACCGGTGCCAAAGCTGACCACGGTTTTAATCATCAGATACTGCTGCACCGATTCAGAGAAACGCTCAAAGTGGGCAAAGGCCTGGGTTTCTTCACCAAACGCACGTTTGACCTTGGCCGGAAAGCTGGAGGCTTCAAGCAGAATAAAAATGACCGTAAACAGAATAAGGAAGGTATTGGTGAGCACCCCGCCCAGACCGTTGAATACCGAGGCGACGGTTTTCATCACCACACCGGGGTTCACGTATTCACGGATGACATTATCCGCCACCTCAACCCCCATGCTGCGCAGCCAGGTGACGCCATGACCGGTCAGCGCCTGCAGTTTCTGCTCGTACAGCGGCATGTCTTTATAAAACGCCGTCAGCGTGCCACCGACAAACGAGGCCAGCACACTCCCCAGCAGCAGGAATCCCAGCACCAGCAACAATACGGCAAGCACACCCGGTACTTTGTGATTGGTCAGCCAGCGCAGTAAAGGCGCGCTGAGAATGGCAATAAAAACCGCCAGTAAAAACGGTACCAACATGGCAGCGGCACTTTTAATACCCGCGATCACGATCACGACCGCGGCCGCGCTGAGCAGAATATTGCTGGCCAAACGATTATCTGAAGGCATAGCCATTCCCTGTTATGCAAAAAAAGGCACCATACACGAGCGCCCCCCTCCAGTGCCAGCGGCTCCCATCGGCATCATAAAGAGGCAGCCCTTGGCAAGTGCATCCGAGTTGTATAATATCCGCGCCCTGAATCGCGGAAGTGGTGAAATTGGTAGACACACTGGATTTAGGTTCCAGCGCTTCACGGCGTGAGAGTTCGAGTCTCTCCTTCCGCACCAACTTTTCAGGAGCAGACGCATGTCCGGCCTCCTTACCCTGCTGATCTTTTTACTGCTGGGGTCTCTGTTACAAACTCTGCTGCACCTTCCTGTTCCGGCATCCATTGTTGGTATGTTGCTGTTATTGCTGGCGCTGATACTGCGCGGCAAAGCCCCGGATAATCTGCAGCGCATTACCCAGACGTTATCCCCTCTGCTGCCGTTGTTTCTGATTCCGGTCAGCGTTGGCATCATCACGCAAAAGCAACTGCTGGCCGAACACGGTGTCGAGCTGCTGATTATTCTCGCGCTCAGTCTGATTCCGGGAGCGCTGGTCAGTGCCCTGATTATGCGCAAGGGAGGTAAATCAGGCTTATGACACATCTGTTCAGCCTGCCGTTATTCTGGGCCGCGCTCACCATTGCGGCTTTTCTTGCCGGCCAGCAACTCTACCGCCGCACGGGCAACAATGCTTTTATTCCGCCGATTCTGACCGGCGTCGTGCTGGTTGTATCCTGCCTGGAATTGAGTGGTGTTTCTTATCAAACCTATATGCAGGGCGGTCACTACCTGAATCTGATGCTTGGGCCAGTGGTGGTCATGCTGGCGGTGCCGCTGTATCAGTTTATTCACACCATGCGTAAACAATGGCTGCGCATTGCCCTGGCGGTAACCCTTGGCAGTGGCACCACCATCGCCTGCGCGGTGCTGCTGGCACACTTCTGGATTGGTGATGACGCCATCACCCGCACGATCTACACCAAGTCCATTACCACGCCGGTGGCACTTGCCATCAGCGAGCAGGTCGGCGGTATCAGCGCCCTGGCATCGGCGTTTGTGATTATTACCGGAATTCTCGGCGCGTTAATGATTCCGCCGCTGTTAAAAACGCTGCGCATGGATGAGCCACAAACCCTGGGGCTGACACTGGGAATCTGCGCCCACGCCATTGGCACCAGTCGTGCTTTAGAATTAGGGCCACAGCAGTCGGCCTATGCGGCGATGGCAATGACGCTGACCGCCACATTGCACGCACTGGTATTGCCTTGGATTGTCTGACCACAAGCATCTATTGTTAAGGGACCTTCGGCAAAGGACGCACTATGGGCCGCCACATAAAATACCTCTGGATGCTGGCGCTGGCCTCAACCCTGCTTATTACGGTTGTCACCAGTCTGCTGTTGTATCTGCATGAGGTAAAACAACAGCAACATGAGCTGCAACGCCTGGCGGGCAATCTGCGTCAACAGTGGCAATTAAACCCTGATGCGCTGCCAACAGACATTGAACTCGGTTATCTGCGCAGCCAGGGGCTGGCCGTACAGACCGGCTCGCTGCAGGGGGATGAGGTTACAACACAACAGCCCCCACAACCGGGCATCAGCCGGGCGGCTTTATTGCAGGCGGCACAGGGCATCAGCGGCCTGCAACAGGCAGAAGAGCAACAACACACCTATATGCTTTATCTGCAACCACTGGGCAATGGTTCTGGCCTCGTGGTGAGCCGATCTCTCAGCCAAATCCGCCAGCACTATTTGCAGGGCTGGATTGGCGCCGCCCTGACCGATCTCGCCGTCATTATTATTCTGTTCGCCGGTTTCCATCACCTGATCCGGCCCTTACGCGATCAGCTTGATCGCCAAAGCCTGCAGCACAGCCTGAGCTGGGAAAATATGAGCGGCATTGCCGTTCGCCTCAATGCGCAGCAGCTTATTCTTGATGCCAACCCACGCTTTGCTGCCCTGTTTGCTGGCGCACGCGATCAACGCTTATCCGATATCCAGCCGGCCGCCGAACGTGCACACATTGTCCGCTACTTACAACAAGCTCTCGACAGTCAGACCGTGGTGGATTTCGAGTGCACTCTGATCGACCGTCATGGCGATGAAGGGCGCTGGGCGCTGCATGCCCAGCCCTGGCATATCAGCGGTCGCGACTACATTCTTCTGACCGGCGACGACATCAGCAAACGCCACTATATGGAAGAAAAGCTGCGCGCCGAGCAGCAACGCGTACGGGCTTACTTTGATTCCATGCAAACCCTGCTGCTGGTGTGTGACCAACAGGGCAATATTCAGCGCATCAATCAGCCGGTGCAGGCGCTGCTGGAAATGGATAAGAAACAGTTACGCAATCAACCGCTGGATTACCTGCTGCCCAAAACCCATGCCGCCAGACTGCGTCGTGACTGGCAACAATTACTCGGCAGCCATGCCGGCAGCCTGGCATCGGAATTCCCGCTGGTATCCGCCAGTGGTAAGGAATCCACCATCAGCTGGCGCCTGACCCGTATCGACAGCGGTGATCATCAGGAAGTGCTGCTCGCCGGTCTGGATATCACTGAAGCCGTCGCCAACCAGCGGGCACTGGAAGCCGCCAACGTGCGCATCCGCGAAGCACTGGAGCAGGCCGAAAGCGCTAACCGCAGTAAGTCGATTTTCCTCGCTAATATGAGCCATGAAATCCGCACGCCGATGAACGGCATTCTCGGTGCCAGCGAGCTGCTGCTCGACTCGTCCTTGTCTGAAGACCAACGCCATTATCTGGATATTATTCATAACTCGTCCCACGCCCTGCTCGACATCATTAACGACATTCTCGATCTGTCGAAAATTGAATCCGGAAATCTGGAAATCGAGCAGATTGATTTCGACCTGAACCGCCTGCTCACCGACATCTACCAACTGTTTAACGAGCCGGTACGGCGTAAAGGCTTATCGCTGGTGTACTACTACGATGCCGGCCTGCCCGCCAACTGGCGCGGCGACCCGAAACGGGTGCGACAGATCATCACCAACCTGATCAGCAATGCACTGAAGTTTACCGACAAAGGGCGTATCGAAATCCGCGTCAGCGGCCAGAAACAGGAAGACTTCCGTTATCTGCTGAACATTGAAGTGCGTGACAGCGGCATTGGTATTGCGCCCGATAAAACCGACCAGATTTTCTCCGCATTTAAACAGGCCGATACCAGCACCAGCCGCAAATACGGCGGCACCGGCTTAGGGCTGACCATCAGCCGCCATCTGGCCAACGCCATGCACGGTGATATCAGCCTCACTTCCGAAATTGGCCACGGCAGCACATTTGTTCTGCAACTGCCTCTGCATGAGGGAGCGGCACCGGAAAAAGAAATACCCAGGCCCGTGCAAAACCAGACTCTGCATGGCCGCGTATTACTGGCCGAAGACAATACCGTTAATCAGAAAATTGCAGAACGCATGCTCAGCCGCCTGGGCCTGAAGTGCAAAACCGTCGCTAACGGTGAGCAGGCCATTGCCGAAGTGCTGAGTAATGATTACGACTTGATTTTAATGGATGTGAACATGCCGGTGATGGATGGTATTACCGCTACCGAGCGCATCCGCGACCTCAGCAACCATAAAAACCATATTCCGATTATTGCGCTCACCGCCAACGCCATGCTGGAAGATAAAGAGCGCTGCCTGGCGGCTGGCATGAACGGTTTTATCAGCAAACCCATCAGGCTGGATACGCTGGGCAAAGTGATCGCGGAAATTCTGCACAGCAGCAATCCGGCCGGATGATGGATTGCTGACTCCGTATCAGTAATCAGCCCAGCACTTCACCGTCAAAACGCCCGGCCAGAAATTCCTGTGCCAGCGCCAGTGCGGCAATCGCACGGCCTTCGGTACAGTCTGCCCGGCTGTACAATTCGTGCAGATTATTCAGTTTCCACGGCACCAGTTCCAGCGGCTCCGGCTCATCACCTTCCAGCTTCGATTCATACAGATCGCGCGCCACCACCACATCAATACCGCCACTCATGTAACTGGGCGACAGGCTGAGTTTTTTCAGGTGAATAAATTCGCGCGCGCCGTAACCGATTTCTTCCTGTAACTCACGGTTGCAGGCTTCGCGCAGACTCTCGCCCAGATCGATCGCACCTTTTGGCAACGTGAGGGTGTAATCTTCAATTCCGCCCCCATATTCCCGGATCAGGGCAATCGTATCGTTATCCAGCAGCGCGACCAGCATCACTGCACCGGAGCCACCGGGCATCAGACGCTCATAGGTCCGCTCAACGCCATTGCTGAAGCGCAGCTCCAGCGACTCCACCCGGAACAGGCGGCTCTGCGCCACCAGATGACGCTGCAAAATCTGTGGTTTTTTATGCATAACAGCCCTGTTTTAATAGACATTCCGATAGCGAGTATAACCCTATGAGCCTGACCGACTGGCAACAAATTGATACCGTGCTGCTGGACATGGATGGCACGCTGCTGGATCTGCATTTTGATAATTATTTCTGGCTCGACCACCTGCCTGCGGTTTACGCCCAACAGCACGGCCTGGGTGAAGAGGAAGCCCTGGCCGAGCTGAATAAAAGCTTTATTGGTCTGCGCGGCACCCTCGACTGGTACTGCCTGGACTACTGGACCGAGCTCACCGGTCTGCCGATCGCCGAGCTCAAACGCGATGTGCAGCATAAGATCGGTTTCCGCCCGCACGTGCAGGATTTCCTCGCCCGCCTTAAGCAATTGGGCAAACGCACCGTGATCGTCACCAATGCCCACCGTGACAGCGTGAATCTGAAAATGGAGCGTACCGCTCTCGACCAGCTGGTCGACCGCGTGATCAGCTCCCACGATTACCGCGAACCGAAAGAAAGTCAGGCATTTTGGGATCACCTGCAACGTGATGAAGGCTTCGATCCGGCCCGCACCCTACTGATCGACGACAGCCAGGCTGTGCTAGAATCCGCCGCCCGCTGGGGCATCGGTTTTCTGCTGGCCATATTTCATCCCGACAGCCAGAAAGAACCCAACAGCGACAGCCACTTCCCCGGAATTCATCATTTTGATGAGCTGGATTTTTAAGCTATGACTGACAACAACGAAAAAATCCGCCTCGACAAATGGCTCTGGGCGGCACGTTTTTTTAAAACCCGCGCTCTGGCTAAGGCCGCCATTGAAGGTGGCAAAGTGCATGTCGAAGGGCAGCGCTGCAAAGTCAGCAAAACCGCCGAGCTGGGTGCCAAACTCAGCATCCGTCAGGGTTTTGAGCAAAAAGAAATCATCATTACCGCACTCTCCGGTCAGCGCCGCGGCGCTCCGGAAGCACGCCTGCTGTACGAAGAAACCCCGGAAAGCATCAAGCAGCGCATGGATGAAGGCGAACGGCGGCGCATTATGAAAGCCTCCATGCAGGTGCCCGACCACAAACCCAACAAAAAAGAGCGACGCGATATGCGCCGCTTTGAGCACAATCAGGATTACTGACATGAGCAATACCAGCCGCGACACTCTGCAGCGCTTCAGCTTTGACGATACCGACATCCGCGGTGAGATTACTCACCTGCAGGACAGCTATCGCGAAGTCCTGCGCCGCCACCAATACCCACCCCGCATCGCCGTTGCCGTGGGTGAACTGATGGCCGCCACCGCATTGCTCAGCGCCAGCCTGAAATTTGCCGGACGCCTGACCCTGCAAATGCGCCTGCCGGGGAATGTCTCGCTGCTGCAGGCCGAAACCAACGAAAAGGGTCAGCTGCGCGCCATTGCCCGCTACGATGAAAACGCCGGCGAAAGCGACCTGAGCTTTGATGATGGCCAGCTGGTCATCACCATTGAACCCGACCAGGGACAGCGTTATCAGGGCATTGTCAGCATTAATGGCGGCAATATTGCCCAGTCGCTGGAAGACTATTTCACCCAGTCTGAACAGCTCGGCAGCCACTTCTGGCTGGCCTGTGACGGCCAGAGTGCGGCCGGCCTGATGCTGCAGAAGATGCCAACGCCTGCCGGTCAGGAAACCGACGCCGATGCCTGGGAACGGGTCAGCCATCTGGCTTCGACTATCCGTAACGATGAGCTGCTGGGGCTGGATGCAGCAACGGTATTGCACCGCCTGTTCCACGAAGAACAGACCCGCGTTTATCCTGCCTCGGAGCTGAGTTTCTTCTGCACCTGCTCCAAGCCGCGCATTGCCAATGCATTGCACCAGATGGGTTACGACGAGCTCAACAGCATCATCGAAGAAAACGGCAAAATCGATATCACCTGCGAATTCTGCCAACAGAGCTACGTCTTCGACCACGCACAGGTTGAGGCGCTGTTCCCGGAACGCAACCCGCATTAACCAACCGACACCCGCCAACCCGGAAGCCCCGCAACAGGGGACTTTTCGGGACAGCGATTTCACCTCAAAAGACAGGGCTTAGCGTTTAACCAATTTTCTGGCATAATCACGCGCCTTCAACTTTGGGTTCGCCCGTGTACCCTCAGGGCGGTATAGAGAACATCAGAGTATGGCCACAAGCCGTGCGCTAATTATGAGGACCCGTTTGGGCACCGATATATGACCACTGTTTACACCGATTTATCGACACCGTTACTGGTAGAACAAGCAATCCTGCGTGGCGAAGGCCAACTGCAGGACAACGGCGCACTGGTTGTTGAGACTGGTATCCGCACTGGCCGTTCTCCGATGGACCGCTTCATCGTCGAAGAGCCGAGCAGCAAAGACGCCATCGACTGGGGCAACATTAACCGCCCATTCGACGCCGACAAGTTCGATGCTCTGTGGGAACGCGTGGAAGAATATCTGGCCCAGCACGACAGCTTCGTGTCACACGTGCACGTGGGTTCTGATCCGCAGCATTACCTGCCGGTTAAAATGACCACCCAGACTGCCTGGCAGAACCTGTTTGGCCGTAACCTGTTTATCCGTCCGGAAACTTACAACGCTTCTGATAAAGAAGAGTGGCAGATTCTGAACGTACCAGGCTTCGAATGTGTACCCGAGCGTGACGGCACCAACTCTGACGGCGCAGTTATCCTGAACTTCGCCCAGCGCAAAGTACTGCTGGCCGGTATGCGTTACGCCGGTGAAATGAAGAAAGCTATGTTCGGCGTGCAGAACTTCCTGCTGCCGGAAAAAGACGTGCTGCCAATGCACTGCTCCGCCAACGTTGGCGATGACGGCGACACTTGTCTGTTCTTCGGCCTGTCCGGTACAGGTAAAACCACCCTGTCCGCTGACCCTGAGCGTTTCCTGATTGGTGACGACGAGCACGGCTGGGGCAAAGGCACCGTATTCAACATCGAAGGCGGCTGCTACGCGAAGACCATCGATCTGTCTCAGAAAAACGAGCCGATCATCTGGAACGCCATCAAATTCGGCGCCATCGTTGAAAACGTTGTGATCGACCCGATCACCCGCGTTGCCGATTACACCGATGTATCCAAAACCGAAAACACCCGTTGTGCCTACCCACTGGAGCACGTTGAAAAACGCGTTCTGGAAAACATGGCCGGCGAACCCAAAGCGGTTATCTTCCTGACCTGCGACATGACCGGTGTACTGCCTCCTGTGTCAGTTCTGACCAAAGAACAAGCGGCTTACCACTTCCTGTCCGGTTACACCGCACTGGTTGGCTCTACCGAAATGGGCGGCAGCAAAGGTCTGAAATCGACCTTCTCTACCTGCTTCGGCGCACCGTTCTTCCCACGTCCGGCTGGCGAATACGCGGAACTGCTGATCAAGCGCGTTACCGAATTCGACTCTCAGGTTTATCTGGTTAACACCGGCTGGACTGGCGGCGCAAACGGTGCCGGCGGCCAGCGTTTCAGCATCCCGACTACCCGTGCTGTAATCTCTGCAATCCAGAACGGCAAACTGCGCGGCGTTGAAACCGAGACTGTACCTGTGTTCAACCTGCTGGTACCTAAGACTCTGGAAGGCGTCGACACCAATCTGCTGAACCCACGCAACACCTGGGCCGACGCAGAGAAGTATGACGAAGCAGCGCGCAATCTGGCCGCTCAATTCGTTGAAAACTTCAAAAAATACGATGTCTCTGATGCCATCGTAGCTGCTGGCCCGCAGCTGGATTAATTCCTGCTTAGTGCCTGCCAAAACGGGAGCTTCGGCTCCCGTTTTTGTTTTACCAATCACTATCGGCTGATTCTCTAAAAATCAGTAGATTTTATTCTCTTCTCTCATATACTAATTTCAGAAAAATTAGTATATGAGCAATTTATGAAAATCCCACAGCCGCCTCCGGATATTCATGCCTACCTTGCCAACCTGATCCCTGAGCAGATAACAGATAAGGCGAGCAAGATATTCTCTGCCGATTTTGGCCCCTATGATACTAAAGGTCGTTACCTCCACTGGGATAAGCTACGCCACCTAATTCCCCCGGAAGGGTATGATTCACAGATGTACTGGCTGGCAATTCGGCAGAGCAGAAATCATCTAAGCAAAATACTTCCTTTTAAAGACAAGCATGACAAACCATTCCGGTTCTGTATGCCAGATGGCATCGTCAGAGATTTGCTGTGGATTGAAAAGCACACCACCGGCAGTATTACGGCTGATGAAAAAATCACGGATGAAAAAACAAAACTAACCTATCTGATAAGCTCACTGATCGAAGAAGCTATCAGCTCTAGCCAGTTGGAAGGCGCGTCAACAACCCGCAGACAAGCCAAGGATATGCTGCAGAGTGGTCGGCAACCCAGAGATCATTCGGAAAAAATGATCCTGAACAACCACAAGGCTATGCAGTTTATTCGTGAATACAAAGATGAAGACCTCACGCCATCTCTAATTTTTGAACTGCATGAGCTTCTTACCTTTGAAACTCTCGGAACAGAGGATGCGCATAAAGCCGGCGTTCTCCGGGATGCCGGGGATGATATTTGTGTCTTCTCAGAAGACGATACCCTTCTACACGTACCGCCCAAAGCCACAGAGTTACAACAACGGCTGCAAGCCTTGTGTGATTTCGCCAATCAGCAGCAAACTGACGATGAAAGAAACTTTATTCCGACGGCTATAAGGGCCATCGTTGCGCACTTTATGATCGGCTATGATCACCCATTTGTGGATGGTAATGGCAGAACTGCACGGGCTATTTTCTACTGGATCATGGCCAAAGATCATTATTGGCTGATGGAATACATATCTATTTCCAGAGTGATCAAAAAAGCACCAGCAAAATATATGCAGGCTTACCTATACAGTGAGACCGATAACAATGATGTCACCTATTTTATCGTTCACCAGCTTGCCGTCATCCGTGAAGCTGTCACCGACCTGTATGACTATCTGGAACAAAAGTCCCGGCGCCTGAAGGAAACTGCCGGATTAGTACATCACTTTCAATATATGCTTAATCACAGGCAGCTTGCGTTACTGCAGCATGCCCTGAGTCACCCTGGGATGGAATACACCATAAAGAGTCATCAGCGCTCGCATGGCGTAACCTATCAAACCGCGCGTACAGATTTACTTAAGTTATCGGATGAGCTGGAATTTCTCAGGAAAGTGAAAATTGGTAAAAAGGACATTTTTATCGCTCCAGCTAACCTGGAATATATCCTCAAAAATATCGAGCTCTGATAGACCTTTACGAAACTACTAATTTTAATAAAATTAGTAGTTTCGTATTTTACTATCAAGATCACACCGTTTTTTCCTGCTCTCCGTTATACTCCGCACTCTGTTTTTATCGTGTCAGGAAGGTTTATGAGTCAGGATTCCATCGGGTTACGTATTGCTGAAGAACTGGGCATCCGCCCACAACAGGTTGCAGCCGCTGTCGCGCTGCTGGATGAAGGTGCCACCGTGCCTTTTATTTCCCGATACCGTAAAGAAGTCACCGGCTCGCTGGATGACACTCAGCTGCGTACGCTGGAAGAGCGTCTGCGTTATTTGCGCGAGATGGAAGACCGCCGCGCCTCAATCCTGAAAACCATCGAAGAGCAGGGCAAACTGAGCGATGAGCTGAAGCGCGATATTTTAAGCGCCGACACCAAAACCCGCCTCGAAGATTTGTACCTGCCTTACAAAACCAAGCGCCGCACCAAAGGCCAGATCGCCATTGAAGCCGGCCTGCAGCCACTGGCCGAAGCGCTGCTGGATAACCCAGCGCTGGACCCGGAAGCCGAAGCGGCGAATTTTCTCAACGCCGAACAGGGCGTGGCCGATACCAAAGCGGCCCTCGACGGTGCCAAGTACATTCTGATGGAGCGCTTCGCCGAAGACGCCAACCTGCTGGCCAAGCTGCGTACCTTTATGCAGCAGGAAGCCACGCTGTCGGTGCGCGTTGTTCCTGGCCAGGAAGGTGCGGGGGCCAAGTTTGCCGATTACTTCGAACATGATGAAGCCTTGAAAGGCGTGCCCAGCCACCGTGCGCTGGCCATTCTGCGTGGCCGTAACGAAGGCATTCTGAGCTTCTCGCTGGTGACCGGTGATCCCTCCGACAAACTGACACCAAGCCCGTGTGAAGGCATGATCGCCTCGCATTTTAATATCGAACAACAGGGCCGTGCCGCCGACCGCTGGCTGGCGGAAGTGGTGAAATGGACCTGGCGCATCAAACTGCTCACTCACCTCGAAACCGAGCTGATGGGCAACCTGCGCGAAAGCGCCGAAGAAGCGGCGATTAAAGTCTTTGCCGATAACCTGAAAGACCTGCTGCTGGCCGCTCCGGCTGGCCGCAAAGCCACCATGGGCCTTGATCCAGGTCTGCGTACCGGGGTGAAAGTTGCGGTGGTCGACAACACCGGTAAAGTGGTGGATCACGCCACCATTTACCCGACTCCGCCGCAGAACCGTTTGGCCGAATCGGCTGCGGTGCTGAGCGCCCTGATCGCCAAACACAATGTCGAGCTGATCTCCATCGGTAACGGTACCGGTTCTCGTGAGACCGACAAATTCGTCGCCGACATGATCAAAGCCCAACCGGCACTGAAACACGTGCAGAAAGTAATGGTGAACGAGGCCGGTGCTTCGGTTTACTCGGCGTCTGAACTGGCGGCGAAAGAATTCCCCGATCTGGATGTAACCATTCGTGGTGCGGTATCCATCGCCCGTCGTTTGCAGGACCCGCTGGCCGAGTTGGTAAAAATCGAACCGAAATCCATCGGTGTGGGCCAGTACCAGCATGATGTGAACCAGAGCCAGCTGGCCCGCTCTCTGGATGCGGTGATCGAAGACTGTGTAAACTCCGTTGGTGTTGATCTGAATACGGCCTCAGCGCCGCTGCTGACCCGTGTATCCGGTCTGAACAGCACGCTGGCGAACAACATCGTCGCCTTCCGCGATGTCAACGGTGCCTTTAACAGCCGCGCCGATCTGCTTAACGTGCCGCGCCTGGGCGGTAAGACCTTCGAACTGGCCGCCGGCTTCCTGCGCATTATGAACGGCAGCAACCCGCTCGATGCTTCAGCAGTGCACCCGGAATCGTATCCGGTGGTGGAAAAAATCGCGCACGAATTTTCCCGCGACGTTGCCAGCCTGATTGGTGACAGTGCGCTGCTGAAATCCGTGAATGCAGCCAAATTCAGCGATGAAAAAACCGGTGAAATCACCGTAAAAGACATCGTTAATGAACTGCAGAAGCCGGGCCGCGATCCACGTCCGGAATTCAAATTCGCCGAATTCAAAGAGGGTGTGGAAGAGCTCAAAGATCTGAAGCCGAATATGGTGCTCGAAGGGGTGATCACCAACGTCGCCGCCTTCGGTGCCTTCGTCGATATCGGCGTGCATCAGGATGGCCTGGTACACATTTCCGCGCTGTCCGACACCTTCGTCAAAGACCCGCGCGATGTTGTGAAAGCCGGCGATATCGTCAAGGTTAAAGTGATGGAAGTGGACGTCGCGCGTAAGCGTATCGGCCTGTCGATGCGCATGAGCGACGATGCCAATGACCGCGCCAACGAACGCACACCCGGCGAAAAACCGCAGCGTAACGGTCAACGGGCGAACGGTGCGCCAAACCGCAACAGCTTTGGTGATAAAGCTCAGGCTCAGGGCGCGATGGCCGGTGCACTGGCTGCCGCGTTTGCCAAGGCGAAAAAGTAACGACCTGCGCCCCTGAGCTCATCAGGGGTGAGCATTGCAACAATCAAACCCACCCGGTATACCGCTGGGTGGTATCGTCCACCCTCCATTTCCCCCTATAATCCGGCGATCTCCGTTTCTGCCCCGAGGCGACTTTGGCTAATTATCAACAAGCCCTGAATCTGTTCAGCGATCCACAACATCTGGCATTGCTGGCGCGTTTACAACGTGGCATCGAAAAAGAAGGCTTACGCTGCTCACCCCAGGGCATCATCAGCCAGAAACCACATCCGCAAGGGCTGGGTTCGGCACTGACCCACCCAAGCATCACCACCGATTATTCTGAAGCCCTGCTGGAATTTATTACGCCGGTTTTCGCAAGCGCTCACGAAGCTCATGCTTATCTGAATATTGCTCACCGCTTTGCCTACAAACAGCTGGACGGCGAGCTGATCTGGCCAAGCTCCATGCCCTGCATTCTGCAGGGTGAAATGAGCATTCCGATTGCCCATTACGGCAGCTCAAATATCGGCCAGCTGAAGCATGTTTACCGCCATGGTCTGTGGCACCGTTATGGCCGTACCATGCAGACCATTTCCGGTATTCACTACAATTTCTCGCTACCGGCAGAGATCTGGCCGCTGCTGCAGGCCAACGATGAACGCGGCGATCAATACAGCCCGCAGAGCTATATCTCGGCGCGTTATTTTGGCCTGATCCGTAATTTCCGCCGCTACTCCTGGCTGTTGATGTATCTGTTTGGTGCTTCTCCGGCGGTGTGCAGCACCTTTCTCGCCGGTCGTGACCATAAACTTGACCGCCTCTATGAACACACGCTGTACGCGCCTTATGCCACCTCACTGCGCATGAGTGATCTGGGCTACCAGAACAACGCGCAATCCGATCTGATGGTGTGTCACAACACCATCGACAGCTATATCAAAACGTTGAGCAAAGCGATCAGCGCGCCAGTGCAGGCCTACGATGAAATTGGTCTGCAGGATGAGCACGGTCATTACAAGCAGCTGAACACAAACCTGCTGCAGATCGAGAACGAGTATTACAGCGATATTCGTCCTAAGCGCGTCGCGCGCAATGGTGAAAAGCCGCTGCAGGCGCTGGATAAATACGGCGTTGAATACATCGAGGTGCGCTGCACCGACGTTAACCCGTTCATACCACTGGGTATTGATGTGCCACAGATGCAGTTTATGGATGTATTCCTCACCTGGTGTCTGCTGCAACCCAGCCCCGATATCGACGAAGACGAATACTGGCGCATCAAACGTAATCAGCAACACACCGTAATGGAAGGCCGTCGTCCGGGCCTGATGCTGGAGCAGAAGGATGACACCATCAGCCTGCAAAGCTGGGGCATGCAATTGCTTGATGAAATGAAAGAGCTGGCCACCATGATGGACCGTGCCAGCGGTGAAACCTTCCACGCTGACAGTCTGGGTCAGCAACGCCTGAAACTGGCCGACAGCCGCCTGACGCCATCGGCACAGGTGCTGCAACAATTGCAGGAAAAAGAGATTGAGTTTGCGGAGCTGACGCGCCAGCAAGCCGAACAACACCGCAAAACACTGAGTGAGAATCTTGGCCCTCAGGTGCACCAGCAATGGCTGCAGATGGCGCGCGATTCCATTGCCGCCCAGGAAGCGCTGGAGCAGTCGGACACTCAACCGTTTGCCGAATACTTAGCGCACTACCTGCAGCGCTGAGCGGTCAACCGCTGACATGCAAAACGGGAGGCAATGCCTCCCGTTTTTATGTCACCATCAGCCATTTTAATGTCAGCGTTTTAATGCACGATATTAATTCTGTACGACAAAATTACTGAAAAATAAATCATCGACCAACGGCGAGCCTTCAAGCTTCACCATCAGCGCCCGCACTTCGTCCAGTGCTACCTTACGCAACGACTCCCGCCCCTGGGAACTGTTCATCGTTTCAGCTTCCTGCGCACTGAGCAGCATCACCAGATTATTGCGGATATAAGGCTTATGCTGGCTTACCGCCGCCGCCGCATCATTGCCCGAGACCTTCAGAGCAATTTCGGTACGCAGATATTTCATCCGCCCGGTGCTGCCGTAATTCACCACGAAAGCCGGCTCCAGATGAAGGTATTTGGTTTCTGTGGCAATCGGCGCATCCTCTGCCCGCACAACAGAAACCGCAACCAGACTGAGCAGCACCCCCAGCATTACAATGGTTTCTGACATTAACTTCGCTGACCTGCGGAACATACCTCTACTCCTCCTGACTAATCTGCAACCCGGCAGCCTTGGCCGCCGCCCTATTGATCTTAGACCAGATCCTCCGGATTGTTGCTGTGGTAGACTGCCAGCCAACCGGGCGCGAAGCGTCAGATTGTGGAATTTTTATGCAAACATTTCTGAAATCACTGTCTTTACATCACGGCTATCTCGCCGGCTTTCTCTCTTGTGTCGCGCTCCTTGCCGCCGCGTATTACTTTGAATATGCGCTGTATCTGGAACCCTGTCCGCTGTGCATGGTGCAGCGTCTTGCCACCCTCGCCATTGGTCTCGGCTGTCTGGCCGCGTTTATCGCCCGCCAGCGTGAGAACAAACCCGCCAGTTGGACATTACGCATCGCGCTGATCTTTACCCTGCTGTCCGCAATAGGTGGCGTCTGGGTGGCGGATCATCATGTTTGGCTGCAGAACCTGCCACCGGAAGACGTTCCGGCCTGCGGCCCTGGCTTCGATTATCTGATTGAAACACTGCCACTGAGCGAGCTGATCGGTGTGATGTTGCGTGGCAACGGTAATTGCGCCGATGTCTCCTGGAGCTTCGTCGGGTTAACCATGCCGGAATGGACCCGCCTGTGGTTTATCGGTTACACCCTGGCCGCTGCATTTGCGCTGTTCCGCGTCTGGCCACGCCGTCGCTGAAGCAATCGCACATCATTTAAGGGCAAGCAGAAAGCCTTGATATAGCAAGGTATAAAAGGCAAAAAAGCTGCTTGCCTCGCCCTTTTTGCCCGGCCTATAGTGTCCACATACCGTCAGAACAATAATGCAGCGACCCGTAAAAATAATGCCGGGTCGCCAAGGAGATGAATATGCTGGAAGGCTGCAAAACTGCACAGGAACGCTGGGGCGGCGTTCACAAACTGATCGATGGCTGGCTCAACGGTCGTCAGGAACTGATCGTTTTATTCTGCAACCTGTCCGCCAGCAAGCCGCTGTCAGCAGAACAACATCTGGGGTCTGCAATCCAGCGGTTTTGCCAGAGCATGATGGACTATTGCTCCGCCGGGCATTTTGAAATTTACGAGCAACTCATCAACGAAGCCAAAGAGTATGACGACGGCGGTGTAGAGCTGGCCTCTACTCTGGTACCCAAACTGGATGCGTTGACCGGTCGCTGTGTCGATTTTAACGACACCTACGACGAACACTGCACCTTTGAACAACTGGCGCAGCTGCCACACGACTTATCCGCTATCGGCGAAATTCTGGAAGAGCGCTTTGAACTGGAAGATCAGCTGATCGCTCGCCTGCATACAGCTCACCGCGAACTCGCCACCGTATAACCCTTCTCTTTGCTCTCTGGTTCCCGCAACAGCGGGAACCACAAAATCCCGTCAGACGAACTACACTGGTACAGAATTTATCTGCAACGGGTTTGCCATGATTCAGCGACTGCAGCATGTTCGTGCCGTCTTACTATTCCCCCTGACCTTATTACTGAGTGGCTGCGACGATGCCAAAGCGCCGGCCGACGTCCGTGAAGTGTCGCGCCAGGGCGCTTACTCCATGAATTTCTCAGCCAATGGTAATGAGCTGATGGTTGGCAGTCTGCATCATGGCGGCAGCCTCTGGAGCATTAATCCGGCAGAACGACTGTTCGACTGGAATCATAAAGCGGAAGGCTACAGCAACATTACCAGCAGCGCGTTTTCCCCCGAGGGGAATTTTGTTGCCACCACCGACAACCGCACCATCGTACTCTGGGCACGCGACAGTGGCGAAGCGGTATGGTTTTGGAACTCCCCCGGAGACATTGAAGATATCGCCCTGACCAGCAACGGCAATTACGCCCTGCTGGCCATGGCCGATTACACCGCGACATTGTTCGATATTAAAAATGGTGGCATTCGCTTACGTCTTGCCCACGACGGCATCGTCTACGACGTCAGTGTCAGCGACAACAGTTTATTAGCCGCCAGCGCCAGCGATGATCTGAATGCGCGGATCTGGAATCTGGAAAACGGTAAGTTACTGCATCAGCTGAAACACAATAATCAGGTAAAAACCGCACAGCTGTCAGCCGACGGCCGCCTGCTGTTTACCTCAGCACTGAACGAAAGCGGGAAAATATGGGATGTGGCATCCGGACGTTTATTGCAACAGATTGACCGTACTCGCGGTCACTACAGCGCTGCCCGTTTTTCTGCCAACAACAGCCAATTGTTAACGGGTAACAGCTCCGGGCAAATTGAATTATGGAACACCGCCGATGGCCAGCGCAGCCATATATGGCGCGCCAGTCCACGCGACACCTGGGTCAGCAATAACGTGCTGGTTGAAGACGTTGCCTTTCATAACAATGAATGGCTGGCCGCAGGCTCCAACGGCATGTTGTATTTCCTGCGCTGAAACCTGCTGAAACCTGCTGAAACCTATTCTGACGCAGGCGCTCAGCGCGCCTGATCAATGTCTTTTTTATGCTGATCAACCAACGCCTGTACGCCCTTGGCATCGTCCAGCAATTTGGGGATATCGGCCGGATTCACCGTCATCGGCAAGCCCGGTGCATTAGCCTCCGGTTCTTGCTGGCGTTTCTTTTCTGTGGTTTCTTCTCGTGCCGCAACCTTAACACTCTGAATAACATTGGCAGCGGTATCGACTCCGACAGCCTGCGCAACGACCCCTTCCGGTACTTCGTCACCAAAATGCCAAACGCCTTTGCTGTCCTGCCATTTATAATAGGTCTGCCGCGTTTGCTCCGTTGATAACAGCTCCGGCTCAGAATCGGAAGACATCAGTGGTTTGCCATCCGGGCCTTTAATAAAATAAGGCGCAGCAACTGCCAGCCCGAGAATAAACAGCATAAAGGCTATTTTACTTTTCATTTGATCATCCTTGTGATTCATTCCACGCCCGGAGATTATAACCTATGCTACAAATGCGCAGGACAAAAAGCGCCCCGATAACACGCAGTGGCAACACAACCGATAACGAGCCCACATAACCATCGGTACCGCATAAGGAAACAGGGATATTTCAGTGACAGAAATACTAACGCCGCAAGATGGTCCGGCAGCCGCCCGGATTATCAGTCGTGCTGCTCCTGTTCGCATTATGGTTGCGAACGCCAAGGGCGGCTGTGGCAAAACCACCATGGCAACCAATCTGGCCAGCTACTTTTCCCGTCAGGGCGAAGTAACGGCACTGATTGATTATGATCCACAGGGATCATCCATGGATTGGTTACAGGCACGTGACCAACACCTGCCAAAAATCAGTGGCGTGGCAGCCTTTCAGCGTCATGCTCCCAGTGCCTCGACCCGAACCTGGAGTCTGCGCGTACCATCCGATACCAGTCGTGTGATTCTCGATACGCCCGCCGGACTTGCCGGCAATGAATTATCCGATCTGATTCAGCAGGCCGACCTTATTGTTATTCCGGTTATTCCTTCTGCCATCGATATCCGTGCCGCCACCGGTTTTATCCGCGATGTACTGTTATCGCGTGCTTATCGTATTAATCCCAAGCCTATCGCGGTTGTTGCTAATCGTGTGCGTAAAAATACATTGATTTACGCCAAGCTCGAGCGCTTCCTCAACAGCCTGCAAATTCCCTTTATCGCCGCACTGCGCGATACTCAATTTTATGTCCGTGCCAGCGAGCACGGATTAGGTCTGATCGATTTTGATCAGCAGGATTCAAAAGACGAAAAAGAGTGGCAGCCGTTGCTGCAATGGATGAGCAAAACCATTGACAACATTCGTCACCCAACCGAAAAAGAAAAATAAATTCATCTAAAATAAATAGATGATTTTAATTCATTTCGTATAATGCCCCGACGATCAAACCTGAATGAGGAATTCACATGGCCGCCCGCAAAAAAGCACCTGCAAAAAAAGCAGCTCAACCAAAAGCAAAAACTGCAGTAAAAACAGTCGCTAAAGCCGCTGTTAAGAAAGCAGTAGCAAAGAAACCTGTTGCCAAAAAAGTTGTAGCGAAAAAGCCGGTAGCAAGAAAAGCGGCGGTTAAAAAAGTCGTTGCTAAAGCAGCCGCATTGAGTGTTGCACAGCAACTGGAAAAAGATATCGCCGCTCTGCAGGCGAAACTGGCTACTGCCCGCGCCAAAGAACTGAGCGATGCAGAGAAAGCCGTTGCCAAAGCGACAACCGCGCAAGGCAAAGCCAATGAGAAGCTGGCCAAAGCCAATGCAGCGCGTAAAACCGTTGCTGAAAAAGTAAAAGTAAAGAAAACACCGGCTGGCGTTCGTCAGCTGGAAGCGGCCCGTGCCCGTGTTGAAGCCGCCAAAGCGGAAGCAGCAGCCGCCAAAGAAACCGCCGTAGCCGCCAAAGCAGCAATGGCAGCTCTGACGCTTGAAGCAAAATCACGTGCAGCACTGGACAAAGTCATCGCTGATTTTGAAAAAGCCCAGGCCAAACTGACCAGCAAAGCACCGGCCAAAAAGAAAGCCGTAGCGCGTAAGCCTGCAGTGAAAACGGCTGCTGCTGCCAAGCCAGCGGCTCCCGCCGCAGAAAAAACCGTTGCTGCCAAAAAAGCTCCGGCGAAGAAAGCCGCTGCCAAACCTGCCGCCAAGAAAACAGCTGCTGCAAAACCTGCAACCAAAGCCGCTGCTAAACCGGTAGCCGCCAAACCAGCCGTTAAGAAAGCAGCCGCAAAGCCTGCCGCTAAAAAACCAGCTGCGAAAAAGCCAGCCGCTAAACCAGCAACTCCTGTCGCCGCTGCTGCAGAAGCAGAAGTGAAAGACGTTGCCGTTGAAACGACCGCAATTGAAGCCCCGGTAGCGGCTCCGGCCGTTGAAGCGCCTGTTGTTGAAAAATCAGCCGTTGAAACTCCGGTAGCAGAAACTCCTGCCGCCGAAGCTGCGGCGACGGATGCTCCTGCAACAGAAACTCCAACTGAAGACGGCGAAAAGTCCAGCCTGTTCGGCAACGACTGATCATCTGCACTGTGCGTTGTGCGGAGTTACTCCGCCAGCAGCAACAGCTGTTGTAAAAGAGGCCTGCGGGCCTCTTTTTTTTGTGCCGCCGACACGCCATTATCAACCGCCGCCATATCCTGCAGCAGCAACAGATTTTGCTCACAGCACGGCTGTTGTTGGTCTATCAATGACTGATTTTTCAACCAATCCAGTATGCGCACGATCCCTTCCCGCTCCGCCTGTAATTCGGCCTGCAGCAATTGCTTGCGCAACGCCGCCTGCTGCGAACGCAGCGGTTCGGCATTTAAGTGTGAGCGCGCATGGCGTATTGGTAAGATCACCTGCTGACGCCAGCGGAAGTAGTCTCCGGCTTCGCTCAACGTATCTGGCAGTTCATAGTGCTGCTTACCCAGCCACAACGCTGTCAGCAGCAACAGTACATCCATATCGGCATCGTTCTGCAGGCTCAGCAACGTCTGCTGCACTCCGGGGCGTGCATAAAATGTCAGGGCAAACTCCCACAGTGGGTTATCGCCGCTTTCTGTGGCAAACTGCGCCGCCATTGCCGTCACCTTTAATTAGCCAAGTTATGATCGAATTTAATCAGGTTTCCCTGCAGCGCGGAACGCAAACTCTGCTCAAAGACTGCCAGCTGCGTATCCATGATGGGCAGAAAATGGCGTTAATCGGTCCTAACGGTGCCGGTAAATCCAGTCTGTTCGCGCTGCTGAATGGTGAACTGCAGGTGGACGGTGGTGACCTGTACATTCCGCCAAAATGGCGCATCGCCCATATGCGCCAGGAAGTGGAAGCCAGCGAGCGCAGTGCGCTGGATTACGCGATGGATGGCGATGCCATTTACCGCCGCATCGAACACGGCATCGCCAACGCCCAGAACGATAACGATCTGACCCACTGGCTGGATCAGATGGATCAGCATCAGGGCTACAGCGTGCCGGTAAAAGCCGAGCAACTGCTGCACGGTCTGGGATTCAGCAAAGAAGAATTGCAGCGTCCGGTTAAAAGCTTTTCCGGTGGCTGGCGTATCCGCCTGAATCTGGCGCAGGCGCTGATGATGCCGTCCGATTTACTGCTGCTCGACGAACCGACTAACCACCTGGATCTCGAGGCCACCATGTGGCTCGAACAGTGGCTGAATAATTATCCCGGAACCCTGTTATTTATTTCCCATGACCGCGATTTTATCGACGGTGTTGCTGACCATATTGTCCATCTGCACCAGCAGAGTCTGACGTTGTATCCCGGCAACTACAGTGCTTATGAGCGCATCCGTGCGGAAAAACTCGCACAGCAGCAAACGCTGTTTGAAAAACAACAGGTACGCGTGGCCGAGATCGAACAGTTCGTTGCCCGCTTCCGCGCCAAGGCCAGTAAGGCCAAACAGGCACAGAGCCGCTTAAAAGAATTACAGCGCATGGAGCTGATTGCGCCGGCGCATGTGGATTCGCCTTTCCGCTTTGAATTTCCGTGCTACGAAAAAATGTCGGCACCACTGCTGGCCATTGATCATGCCGCACTGGGTTATGCCGGCAAAACCATTCTGCCCGATGTGCGCCTGTCGGTTGTGCCGGGCCATCGCGTCGGCCTGCTTGGCCCTAACGGCGCGGGTAAATCAACGCTGCTGAAAACCCTGTGCAACGAAATTACCATGCTCAGCGGTGAACGCTCTGAAGGCGAACATCTGCGCATTGGTTACTACGCTCAGCACCAGCTGGAATCGCTGGATGTGAAAGCCTCCGGCGCACTGATATTGCAGCGTTTAAAACCGAAAGCGTCTGATCAGGAAATCCGTAATTTCCTCGGTGGTTTTGGTTTCCACGGCGATAAAGCGCTGGAAGTGATCGAACCCTTTTCCGGTGGCGAAAAAGCCCGCATGGCGCTGGCCTGTGTCGCCTGGATGAAGCCCAACCTGCTGATTCTGGACGAGCCGACCAACCATCTGGATATCGAAATGCGCGAAGCCTTAACGCTGGCGCTGCAGAATTTCCCCGGTGCGATTTTAATCGTCAGTCACGACCGCCACTTATTAAAAGCAACCGTCGATGAATACTGGCTGGTCGATAACGGTAAGGTGCAGGAGTTTGATGGCGACCTCGACGATTACCATCACTACCTGCAACAGCGGGACAATATTCTGGCGGGCAGCACCGACAACGCCACAGCATCTGCTGCCAGCGCTGCGGCCAACGTGCCACAGACAGATCGCAAAGAGCAGAAACGTCTGGATGCCGAAAAACGCCAGCGCCTGGCGCCTCTGCGTAAGCAACAGCAGGCAGCAGAAAAGCAGATGGAGAAATTCCAGACCCAGCTCAGCGCGGTCGAAGAAAAACTATCCGACACCGGTCTGTACGATGCCGAACGCAAAGCCGAGCTTAATCAGTTGCTGCAGGAACAGGGCAAACTGAAAAGTGCGCTGGAAGACATTGAAATGGAGTGGATGGAATTAACCGAACAGCTGGAGCAGGCGGAATAATATCCGCCTGCTTTTACCTGTTTTTTAACAGCATGCTTTTAACAACAGGCATTTAACAACAGGCATTTAACAACAGCCGGTATCAGCCAAGCACCGCTTTAAAACGCTTCAGCCGCAGCGCATTACTCAGCACAAATACGCTCGACATCGCCATTGCCCCCGCCGCCAGCATCGGCGACAGCAACACACCATAAGCCGGATACAACGCACCGGCTGCCAGTGGAATCAGCAGGGCGTTATAGGCAAATGCCCAGAACAGGTTCTGGCGGATATTGCGCAGGGTCGCCTGACTGATGGCCAGCGCGTTCGGCACCGCCCGCAGGTCGCCGTTCATCAGCACCACATCGGCCGCTTCAATGGCGATATCAGTACCCGTGCCAATGGCTAAACCAACATCCGCTTCGGCCAGAGCCGGCGCATCGTTAATACCGTCACCAACAAAAGCCAGCGCACCGTAACGGGCGCGCAACGTTTTCAGCGCTTCTACTTTGCCTTCCGGCATTACACCGGCGACCACTTCATCGATACCGAGCTGAGCAGCAATCGCCTGCGCGGTGCGTTCGTTATCACCGGTAATCATCGCCACTTTTAAGCCAAGCGCATGCAGAGCATTAATCGCTGCGGGGGTGGTGTCTTTAACAGGATCAGCCACCGCAATGACTGCCGCTAATTTGCCATCGATGGCGGCATACAGCGGGCTCTTACCGGCTGCTGCCAGTGCGGTACTTTGCGCGGCTAAAGGCCGTAATTCTGCGCTCATTAAATCCAGTCCGAGCTGCTGCATAAAACGGTCGGCACCGATTTCAACACGCTTGCCATCGACCAGTGCACGAATACCCAGACCGGGAAGCGCGATAAACTCCTGCGGCTCGCTCAGTGTCAGCGAACGCTCTCTGGCGGCGCGTACAATAGCCTCAGCCAGCGGATGTTCAGAATGCTGTTCGGCGGCGGCGACTAATGCCAGCAGATTGTCTTCCTCAAAACCCGGCTGACAGATCAGATCGGTTAATTCCGGCTGGCCTTTGGTTAACGTACCGGTTTTATCCAGCGCAACGATTTTGCTGTCACGCAGGCTCTGCAGCGCATCGCCACGACGGAACAGAATACCCAGTGCCGCGGCCCGCCCGGTGCCCACCATAATGGAGGTTGGTGTCGCCAGCCCCATGGCACAGGGGCAGGCAATAATCAGCACGGCAACGGCATTAATCAGGGCAAAACTCAGCGCCGGTTGCGGGCCGAACAGCAGCCAGACCACAAAGGTCAGTGCGGCAGTGGCCATCACCAGAGGTACAAAGATGGCGGTGACTTTATCGACCAGTGCCTGAATCGGCAGCTTCGCGCCCTGCGCCTGCTCCACCATTCGGATAATCTGTGACAGCAGGGTATCGCCACCTACTTTTGCGGCACGGAAGGTCAGCGCGCCGTTTTTATTCACCGTGCCGCCCACCAGCTCATCTCCGGGAGCTTTCGCCAGCGGTAACGGCTCACCGGTGAGCATGGATTCATCGACATAGGACTCACCTTCGAGCACCTCGCCATCGGTGGCGATACGCTCACCGGGACGCACCACCAGCACGTCACCCACCTGAATATCCGCCAGTTCAACATCCACCAGCTCTGCTCCGCGTTTGACCCGTGCAGTTTTTACCTGCAGACCCAGCAGGTGCTGAATGGCTTCGCCGGTACGGCCTTTGGCGCGCGCTTCGAGTAAGCGTCCCAGCAAAATCAGGGTGACGATCACCGCCGCCGCTTCAAAATACACATGGCGAGTACCTTGCGGCAGCCACTGTCCGGCAAAGGTCGCCACCAGCGAAAAACCCCAGGCCGATAAACTGCCCAGCGCCACCAGCGAGTTCATATCCGGAGCGCGACGCCATAGCGCCGGCAGACCTTTGCTGAGAAAACGTCGGCCGGGGCCAAACAACACCAGCGTGGTGAGCAGTAGCTGAATGCCCCAGTTCAGCGGCTGGCCCAGAGTCTCTGCCAGCCACTGCTGCATGCCCGGAATAATGTGTGCGCCCATCTCCAGCACAAACACCGGCAATGTCAGCCCTGCGGCCAGCCAGAAATCACGCTGTAACTGCTGTTGTTCCTGCTCGCGCCGGGCGTTGTCATCATCACGCTCAGCGGCCAGAGGTGCAGCATCGTAACCTGTGCTGCGGACCGCTTTGATTAACGCTGCCGCATCCAGATTACCGGCCAGTACTTCCACCGTAGCGATTTCTGCAGCCAGGTTAACCTGCGCGCTGAGCACGCCGGGCAAACCGAGCAGGGCTTTTTCGACTTTACCGACACAGGATGCGCAGCTCATGCCAATCACCGACAGCTGATACTGCTCGGTGCGGGTTTCATAGCCGCAGTTTTTAACGGTTTGCAGCAGCGCCTGTGTTTGCCCATAGGCTGCCAGAGTCACCTCGGCTTTTTCGCTGGCCAGATTCACGCTGGCGGCGCTGACACCCGGCGTCGCCAGTAAGGCCTGTTCAACGCGGCGCACACAGGAGGCGCAGCTCATGCCGATCACCGGCAATTGCAGCACGGCAGCAGCATGGTCAGGCATGGGAATAGCTGTAGATTGAGTCATCGTTCTGTCCTGTCAGGAAAGCAATGACTGCAGTGTGAACCTTGCCATGGTGGTAAGGTCAAGCGTTGCCTTTTCAAAAGCACTCTGCAGCACTCACGCGAAGCTGTGCAGAATGATTCAGAGGTACCTTAATAGTCGGGGCTAACAAAAGGCGAAGCCAGCGAGGTCTGGCGCAGCATGATCTGCTGCATATTCCCGCCAATAAAAAAGCAGACCGGTGGCCTGCTTTTTTATTGGCTAATTTAACGTCAATGCACTGCGTAAATACGCTTCCGCTTAACAGTACGCAACACCAGAGGCAGTAATAACAAGTTCAGAAACCAAAGGCTGCCGCCGGATGATCCTCCTTCTGATTTACCAGGGCTGGCTCCATCGCCACCGCCAGTTTCATCGCCGCCACTATTGTCCGTGTCGCCACCATCGCCATCATCGGTATCTCTGACGGCCGAACCATAACGATAGAATTTGACGACATCTCTATGCCAATCTTCCTGTATGCGGAAACGGTTCCCACCGACCTCCGGCATAACCAATGAATCCCCATTATCGAACCCTTCCAGCTGAAAATGCTCAAAATCCGACGTCGATATATATGCGTAGCCCATTATATTAAACCGATTTGAAGATTCAGCCTCCGGAATAAGCAGCGAGAATTTGATAAAAAAGGTTTCTCCGGCCACATTGATATTGTCCTGTTCAATGATGACACCTTCCGGCATATTCCAGCGATCAGCCAGCACGGTTTCAGTGTTTCGGGTTTGCCAGCTTTCTCCACCATCTATGGAAAGCAGAATCTCCGAAGTCTCACCGTTACTGATAAATATTACAGAATCAGTAATGATGATGTTTCCAATCTCTTCGTAGGGGTCACTCCACTCTCCAATAACCTTCCATGTCCAATCAACACCGTTTTCAGAATAGCCGTAGAGTACGTCATACCAATAGTATTCATATTCGCCGCCATAACCGTAAAGACCAACAACCTGCAACGTGCCATCGCTGTTCTGATGATAGTCCTGAATCAGAAACCCAGGCTCACGCCCTTCAGGAGGAGTACCTTCAGGAAACGGGGTTATTTCTGTCCAGCTGGATTCCCCGACAGATTTAATAAAAAACTCTGTGTTGTAACGCTCCCCTTCGGCCATATACAGCATATTGCCGTTGGTTAATGTAATATATTCGGCATAAAAATCTTCCGGCCCTTTACCCGCATAGGTCCAGCTTTGCAGATCCGTTGATGAGTAAAAGTCGCTGGTACTGAAATCGCCACTGACAGCAAGATATTCACCGACGACGGCATTATAATAAATACCCGTTAATTCCATACCGGCCTGCAGTTTTAAATCTGCACCTGCCTGCCAACTTTTCAGATCATCCGAATAATTTATATAAACCGTATCTTCTTCAGGGCCGTCGGCCTCCCCTGCTTTAATTGCGATGTACTTATTGTTCAGAAAATAGATATTGTGCGCGTCAGGAGTACCAGCGACAGGTTGCAGACCATGTTCATCCAGCCGCATCATAGCCGTACCGGAAGGGTCGCTGTCTGACTCGCTGAAAAGAAAATAATAAGCCTCTGCGTCCCGGAGTATTAGCGAGTAATAAGGACTGTATTTCCGCCTATCCAGTTCATCGGATACTGGCATCCAGTGGTCGCCCACGTATGCGTCCTGCAAGAGACGGTGTGTGGCAATATTTCTTGGGAAAGGTATGCCAAGATACTCACTTTCGTAGAACCCTAGGGTCGTAAAAGCCAACATATCAGCGACTCCCGGCTTCAGTGTAAAGCTGACGAGGACTTTTTCTCCTCTTTCATAGCTACGCGCAATATCGCTGAAACAACTCCAGTTAAACCCAGGATAGCTCCAGTTGCTGTTCATCAATGCGGCGTTATCTGTATCGATATTTAAAGCGGCTGAAAAATGGGTTGCACTTGCGGTCCCATTGATGGTTGCTTCAACGTTATCACTCCACGACACCGGCAAAGCAATACAGCTTGATACGACACTGGGTTCGGCAGAGTAAAGCCCTTCGTCACGCTGCACGGTTACCGTACCATTTTCATTCTGATAGTACGTGTACGATTCGGCATAGCTCTGACAGGCGACAACCAAAAGAGCCGCCGTAGCGATAAGCTTTAAATTCATATTTTCTCCCCGGACAATATCAACATTTGTCCTTTTTTACTTGAACCGGGAATTTGAAATGAAAGCAGCTCTTTTTTCTATCCTTCAAAAGATTGAAGTGAAGGACATTATTGTTACCGGACTCAAATAACCAGAGAGTATTCACGTTAAAGCCGGAAGGGGCTAGACCATTAGTCTGCTTTTTTACTGAATAATCTCACTTCAGAACGCTGTAGCAATAAACAGTCGCTGAATCGTATGCAGCAGCTGGTAATGCTGAATATCCGCCAGGAAAACAATAAGGATTGCCAACGATATATCTCATTTACAGCGATGTGATAATAGAAAGGCCATCGTTAATCAAGCGCACCAGACAGCAGCATCAAATTATCAGTGACGTTCTCATTTACCACTAAGCGATGCATTTCAACGGCCTGAGGATAGCGGGTTGCGAAATACTCTCCCATATTAAGACCCGTCATGGTGAACGTACGCATATCGGCAACCCCCGGCTTAAACGTAAAACTGACAACGACCTGGCCCCCGTCTTCATAGTTACGCGCAGTGTCGCTGAAACAGCTCCAGTTAAACCCAGGATAACTCCAGTTGCTGTTCATCACTGCGGCGCTGACTGTATCGGAGCTTAATCTGGCTGAAAAATCAGTTGCACTTGCCGCACCAGCGATGGTTACTTTGAGGTCATCATTCCAGGATACGGGTAAAGCAATGCAGCTTGATACAACACCGGGTTCGGCAGAGTACACTTCCTTGCTCCGTTGCACGGTGACCGTGCCGTCCTCAGCTTGATAATGGGTGTACGAGTCGGCATAGCCCTGACTGGCAGCAACAAGCAGTGTGACCGAAATGATAATCCTTAAGCTCATACGTTCTCCCTGGACAATATCAATATTTGTCCTTTTTAACCTAATCCGGAATTTGAAGCAAAAGTCGCTGTGTTTTCTATCATCCAAAAGATTGGAATGGCGACTTTTATTGTTACCGGGCTCGGCAGCCTGAAGGTGCTCAGGTTATGGAATCGCGTCTGGCGCGCAATCATCTGCCGCCAGCTGAGCGAGAATCGCACAGTGTGACTGGTCATCGCCGGAGCAGGCCGTCACCATGTCCTGCAAAGTACTGCGCATGGCATGCAGCTCCTGAATTTTATGTTCCACTTCCTGCAGATGCTGCCCGGCCAGCGCTTTCACTTCACGCGCGGAACGTTGCGGATCGGCCCATAGCGCCAGCAGCTCTCCGATTTGCGGCAGTGAAAACCCCAACAGCCGTGAGCGGCGGATAAACCTCAGCATTTCCACATCCTGTGCAGAATACTGGCGATAACCCGCCGCGGTACGCGCTACCTCGGGCAGCAGCCCACTGCTTTCATAATGGCGGATCATCTTTGCCGATACACCGGCCTGCGCGGCCGCTTCACCAATGTTCATGACGACTCCGGTTACTTAATACCGTCATCATGGTACAGAAAAAATTAAGCGGGACAGAAATAAGATGGGAAAAACCAGCGGGCAATTCCGCTGGTTTTATTCTGCCGCTGAATATCAGGGCAGCAGATCAAGCACGACCTGACCGGAAGCGCCCAGTCCGTTGCCAGTGGTCGCAGAGTAGTTATAACGCCAGACACCGGGGCCTTCTTGCGAGAACTGAACGTTCTGTTCACCCAGATTAAAATTGTTAAAAATATCATCGGTGTGACCACTCTGAGCGACATAAGCCTCCAGAGCAGGGGGTGTTACTGCTTCGGCCACAAAGAGTTTCAGATCATTTTCATGACTCAGAGCCACCATACGATGACCCCCTGACTGGTTTTCAATCACAGCACAGTGAATAGCAGAGGTACTGTCACCTTCGGTATCTGACCAGTTGAGCGAGACAGAACCCAGGCTGTCGGCATCATCGCTGACTTTATAAAAATCCAGTTCTACCGTGACATTTTCCTGATAATAAGAAACAGGGCTTAATCCCACCGTTCTGAACCCGCTGGCTTTATAAGTCAGGTGACGGGTTGTCTCAATTAAGAATTCGCGTCCGTTATCCCCATGCTCCGTCACGATCTTACCGATGGTAATGTTCATAGGGTCAAAACCACCAGCGCAGTTTGCCATTTCCCAACCACCACCGGCCTCCGCGCTTCTGTTACGGATAATCAGGCTTTCCAGACGACTTGATTCAGCAATTTTACTGATCTCGACGTTCACCATTTTTGTGCGTTCACGGCGAATATTCACAACTCCGACCCAACTTCCGGCGTAACCACTGCCGTTCAATTGTTCAGAGGCGGCAATATAAGGTGCCGGGTCAAAGCGCTCTACGCCGGAGGAATCAGAACTATCATCAGCGCCGCCACAGGCAGTCAGTAATAAGGCGGAGACAACAGCAAGAGAGAGATTTCACGATCTATTCCATTAGTTATTTATTGTTTTCACGATAATAACCAGATGTACAGATCCCGCCAAGTTTTCATGGAAAATCAATAATTTGTCCAACCTACTAGGCTGCGCATAGAACACACATTCATGAACAGCCATTTATCAATACGTTAATCATCTTAACGTTATCAACAGCCCGGCCGATACCCTGTGCATAACCCGCCAAAAGGAAACGGCCATGAAGATTGTTCAGTCGCAGGTTCAGCTCAGTGCTCAGCAAAAAGATCTGTTATTAAGCGCCCGCCTTACAGGCATGTCGGTGAGAGTCACGGCAGGTGATGGAGATAATGACGGCGGCAATCCAACGAACGGCAGCAGCGCCAGCGCCGGCATTCAGTTGTCACTGAGCACCCGCACTGAAAGCAGCCAGGCAGTGAGTCGCAGCAGCAGTGTGACCCATGCCGATGGCCGTCAGCAGCAGTCGTCTTCATCCTACCTGGCACAACAGCTGACCGAACAGACCACCCAGCTGAGTGTGATCGTCAGCGCCGTAAATACCCGGCCGGGCAGTGCAGGCCTTGGCGTACAGGTTGAGGTGCAGAGCGTGTTGCAGGTTGAACGCGAAGAGTCTCTGGCCTTTGAAGCGCTGGGTCAGGTACAGACCGAAGACGGCCGTCAGATTGATTTTATGCTGGCGCTGGATTTCAGCCGTTATACCCGCGCCGAGCAGACCAACCTGTTTCAGGGTCAGCTCAATCTGATCGACCCGCTGATGATTAATCTGAATGGCGGTGCGGTCGAGCTTTCCGACCAGAGCTTCAGTTTTGATCTGAACGCCGACGGCCAGAACGAAAGCATCGCCCGTACCGCCGCCGGTAGTGGCTATCTGGTATTCGATAAAAACAACAACGGCATCATTGATGACGGCAGCGAAATGTTCGGCCCGCAGAGTGGTAATGGTTTTGCCGACCTGGCGCAGTACGATGACGACGGCAACGGCTGGATTGACGAAAACGATGCCATCTTCAGCCAGCTCAGCCTGATGGAATTTGATGATGAAGGGCCAACCCTGCGCTCCGCCGCGGAAGCCGGCTTAGGCGCATTTTTTCTTGGTTCTGCAGCGTCAGATTACGAGCTGAAAAACGACGCCGGCCAGGTGCGCGGAGTCATTGCCCGCTCCGGTGTTGCGCTGAATGAAAACGGCGAAGCGCTGCTATTGCAGGAAGTACATCTGAATACTCCGCCCAGCTTGCCGCAGCACGCCATAACCGGTGGCAACCTCGCCCTGAACAGCGAACAGGGCAGGGTTGACCTGCAATCACCGCTGAGTTTTTTCCAGTTTGATAACGAGCTGCTGAACAGCCGCGATGAACAAACCCGGGTACAGCTGCGCTTTGAACCCGATCAGGATGCGCAACTGGTGGCCGCAGGCCCCCTGCCGGGAACAGCCGCCGCTGGTCATCATGCCAGCAACAGCACCCACAACAATAACAACAGCAACTCTGGCAGCAACCCCGCCCAGAGTCGTGCATCACACCCGGATGCGCCCCTCTACGATGATCTGCAGCCCCGCCGCATGAATATGCGCCAGTGGGCCGCCGATGCCATTAACCGCTACCACAATGAAGAGCAGCTCAAACCCAATGGCAAAGACGCACAGGTGTATGTCGATATTCCCGACCCGGTGCGGGCAACCCCGCTTAATCTGCGCAACGAAGTTGATGCCGGCAGCAAAGATATGGACAACAAACTAAAAGCCCTGCGCGCCACCATTGAAGAATTAAAACAGATGCGCGAGCAACAGCAGCAAAGTCAGAAACCGCTGGCGCTGTATCAGGCGATAGGTCATTTGCAGGGGTAAAAACCGAACTGAAAATCTGCACAAAAGCGGCGGCCTGCTACCGCCCCGGCGGACAGCCGCTGCCGCTGTTTTTCCTTTAAGGCCGCAGTGCAGAGCAAGACTGCAGCCTGCAGCGCCATGGCATACATACTGCTTTCTGACAGAACCATCAGAAAAGGAGGCAGGGTATGAACATTAACCGTACGGAGGCGTTATCCGCCATTAATAACCATCTGAATCCTAAGCAGGATAAATCGGCCAATACCGTATTTGCCGATCTGCTGCGCGCACAACAACAGGCCCAGCCTGCGACAGAACCTGTCCGTGCAGTAGCCGCATCGTCCGCAGCAGCTGCGATGCCGGCATCAGCAACGTCCGCATCCGCAGCAGAACCAGAAGCCAGTACAGAAAAAAGCGCTGCGCAGGAATTCCGCGACTATATGGCGATGAGCGATGCCGAAAAAATGCGCGCGACGGTGCTGAAAGAAATGGGGCTGACCGAAGAAGAGTTTGAGCAGCTGCCGCCGGAAGAACAGCTGGCCATTGAGCAGAAAATTGTTGAGCGGCTGAAGCAGGAAACCGGCGTCAGCGATACCGGTTTTAATACCGAAGCCATCGCTATGCTGCTGCAGGAAACCGTACCCGCACCAACCTGACACGACTTCAGCGGGCTCCACGCGGCGACAGCACTACGATTTATTACATAAATGCCCGGCAGCGGGGCCGGGCATAAACTAATGTGTTGGTATTAAAGCCGCGTATTCTCTCTGCTGAGATCCGTCAGCTCCGGAGCGAACCGCCCTCACATATCCGCAAGTGCTGATGATGATCAATCTGTCCGATTTCTTTCTGCTCGAAACCCTTTCCCCATCCATGCTGCTGGTCGGTCAGTACGATAACTGGCTGGTTCTGCTGTCCCTGCTGATCGCTATTGCTGCCTCATTTATGGCGCTGACACTGGCCGCCGCGGCACGCAATACTTCTTCTGTTGCAATACAGCGTCTGCATCTGCTGACCGGCTCCGCTGCTCTGGGCGTGGGTATCTGGGCGATGCACTTTATTGGCATGCTGGCGTTCAAACTGTGCACAACCGTCTCTTATCAGCCGGGGATAACCCTTCTGTCGGTGCTGCCCGGCGTGTTGGCGTCCTGGGTCACCCTCAGCCAGCTTGCACGTAACGGCTTCGGCTGGCCACGGCTGCTGAGCGGCGGTCTGGCCGTGGGACTGGGCATTGGCAGCATGCACTATATCGGTATGGCCGCCATGGCGCTGGGGCCGGCGTTACGTTATGACCCGGTCTACTTCGCGCTGTCACTGGTGGTGGCCATAGTACTGGCCACACTCGCACTGTGGATCAGTTACGGCCTGCGTCAGCATTTTTCGATACGTGGTAACACCGTGCGACTGCTGGCCGGTATCGTTATGGGTCTGGCCATCGCCGGTATGCATTACACCGCCATGGAAGCCGCGCGTTTTGTCGGTCAGGCCGACCCGGAGTTTATTGCCGGCAGTCAGAAACACTATGCCCTGTCGATCAGTATTGCTGCCGTTACCGTGCTGATCGGCGTACTGATCAGCGGTGTGAATGCACTGGTGCGTTACCGCGCACTGCTGGCCCGCAGTGAAGAAACCGCCAGTGAACTGCAGGCCATGTTCGACACCGCTGTCGACGGCATTATCAAGATCTCCGCCAACGGCCTGATCCTGTCAGCCAATCGTTCGGTGGCGCGTATTCTCGGCTATCACGAGCAGGAGCTGCGGGGGAATAACATCAGCATGCTGATGCCGGCGCCGCACCGCGACGGACATGATCAGTATCTGCAGAATTATCTGGGCTCCGGTCAGGCACAGATTATTGGTCAGGGACGGGAGGTGTTGGCCCGTCATAAAGATGGCCGGCAGATACCGGTCCGGCTTGCCATTGGTGAGTTCCGCCGCAGCGGCGTCACCACCTTTGTTGGCTTTATCAGCGATATCAGCGAACGCCACGCGATGGAGATTGATCTGCGCCGCGCCAAAGAGCTGGCTGAGCAGGCGGCTCAGGCGAAGAGTGAGTTTCTCGCCAATATGAGCCATGAAATCCGTACCCCAATGAACTCCATTCTGGGTTTTACTGAACTGCTGCTCGACAGTCCGCTGAACGAAGGCCAGAGCCGTAATCTCAATATTGTGCGCAGCTCTGCCCAGTCGTTACTGGCGCTGCTGAACGATGTGCTTGATACCGCCAAATTTGAGTACGGCGGCGATATTCTCGAAAGCCGCAATTTTTCACTGCGGGCCATCTGCCAGCAGCTGATCGCTACCCAAGGGCTGGCTGCCCAGCGCAAAGGCGTCGGGCTGGAACTGCATTACGAAGCCGGAACCAGCGATTTCTTTCGCGGTGATCCGTTACGCGTACAACAAGTGTTGCTGAACCTGATCAGCAACGCCGTGAAGTTTACCGAGCACGGCCAGGTCGATATCCGCGTCAGCCGCGCAGGTGATGGCGTCCGTATCAGCGTCAGCGACACCGGCATCGGCATTCCTGCCGATCGCCTGAGCAGCATCTTCGCGCCGTTCTCCCAGGCCGACTCAAGCATGACCCGGCGCTTTGGCGGTACCGGTCTCGGCACCACCATCGCCCGCCAGCTGGTTGAAATGATGGGAGGCCGCATTGAGGTCAGCAGCGTGGTGGGCGAAGGCTCCTGTTTTACGGTCTGCCTGCCACTGCCAGAAGGGGAAGACGGCGACGACGTCAGCGCTCTGCAGCCTGAAGTTAAGCTGCCGTCGTTACGGATTCTCGCCGCCGATGATGTGCCGCAGAACCTGCAGTTGCTGGAAGGTGTGCTCAGCCGTCGTGGCCACCGCCTGATCTCCGTATCCAATGGCAGCGATGCCGTTACCCTGTTTAAATCCGGCCATTTTGATCTGGTGCTGATGGATGTGCAGATGCCCACCATGGATGGCCATGAGGCCAGCCGCCTGATCCGTCAGTGGGAATACGAACAGGCGCTGGAGCCAACGCCGATCATTGCCCTGACCGCCAGCGTGCTGGAGAAAGACCGCCATCTGGCCCACGCCGCGGGTATGAATGGCTTTGCCGCCAAACCGCTGAATATCAGTGAACTCAGCCGCGAAATAGCACGGGTGCTGGGTATCAGCATCAGTCCGGATAACGGCAGCCATAACGAAACCCACGACAACGATCTGCTGATCGACTGGGAACTGGGCGCCACGCTTTGGCAAAGCCACAGCCAACATATCGGGGCCATCCGCGCCTTCCGCGCCGCAAAAACCAATCAACCACAACGACTGGCCGGGCTGCTGCATGATCCTGACGCGGCCATCGCCGAGGTGCACCGCATCAAAGGTCTGGCCGGCAACCTGTGCCTGCACCGCCTGACGGCTGCCTACGCCTGGCTGGAAGAACAGCTGCGTCAGCAACCAGCTAAGGTTTCCCCCGCCATGCTGGTTCTGATCCGCCGCCTGCTACAGGAAATCGACAACCAGCTGGCTGTGCAGCAGGAAATAGATGACACACCGCAACAGCAAACCGATATCAGCAGCGCCCAGCTGCAGGCGCTGCTGCGTCAGGTACAACAGGGCGAATTGCCCGATCAGGCACTACAGGCAGCAATGGCCGCAATGCCGGTGGATCTGGCCGTGCAGGTCGGTGATGCAGCTGCTAACTTTGATGCTGAAACCCTTGCCACCCTGCTCGAAGCGTACCTGCGCACACTGACCGGGGAGTCGGATGCCCATGACTGAACACCCTACCCTGCTGATCGTCGATGACGAGCCTGCCAACCTGCAGGTGCTGAAAAATATTCTCGCCGATCACTACCGCCTGTTATTTGCCCGTGACGGCCAGCGCGCACTGGCACTGGCGGACAGTGAACGGCCGGATCTGATTCTGCTCGACGTGATGATGCCCGAAATGTCCGGCTACGATGTCTGCCGGCAGCTGAAGGCCACACGCAGCACCGCCCATATCCCGGTCATCTTCGTCACCGCCCTGTCGCAGGTGGCTGACGAAGCTCAGGGACTGGAAGCCGGAGCCGTGGACTACCTGACCAAACCGGTCAGCCCCGCCATCGTCCGCGCCCGCGTCCGCACGCACCTGTCGCTGGTGCACACTGAAGAACTGAAGCAGACGCGCCTTTCCGTCGTGCAACGTCTCGGCCGGGCGGCGGAATACAAAGACAACGAAACCGGACGCCACGTTATCCGCATGAGCCTGTTTTCACAAATCATCGGCCGCCGTCTGGGGCTGGGCGAACAACATCTGGAAGACCTGCTGAATGCCGCCCCCATGCACGACATCGGTAAAATCGGCATCCCCGATGCAGTGCTGCTGAAGCCCGGAAAACTGGATGAAGACGAGTGGAAAATCATGCAGAGCCACGCCGCGATCGGCGCTGAAATTATTGGCGAAGACGGCTCCAACCTGCTGCGTATGGCACGCGATATTGCCCTCTGCCATCACGAAAAGTGGGACGGCAGCGGTTATCCGCAGGGACTCAGCGGCGCCGACATTCCACTGGAAGCACGCATTGTCGCCCTGGCCGATGTGTTCGACGCCTTAACCAGCGAGCGCCCCTACAAAAAAGCCTGGCCGGTCGAGCAGGCAACAGCACTGATCCGTGAACAAAGTGGCAAACACTTTGATCCGCAGCTGGTCGAGGTATTTTTCGACAGCCTGCCGGATATCCTGAAAGCGCGGTCGCAGTGGCTGGATCAGGATACCGGTTAGGCTGGAAAACACATAAAAAAAGGGACTTTTAAGCCCCGTTTTTACGTAACAAGTACGCCTTACTCAGCACCTGCTTCCCGCAGTGCCGCAGCATATTCTTCGCCTTTGCTGTGGCTGGCGATGGTTTGCAGAATGGTTACGCCTTCTGCGTTTTTCGCATTCAGGTTATGGCCTTCGGCTTTAAACAGCTCCACGTATTCGGCAAACACTTCCGGCAGCATATGACGGTAAGCGCGGATGGCGGCAACGTAATCAGCATCGCTGCCGTCATAGCTGTTGGCGCTCAGAAATTCACGCAGCTGCGCTTCTGACCACTCACCACCAAATACTTTTTCTTTATCTTTCTTCTGCATGATTTTCTCCTGAGTATTCTGCTATCCGGTTGCGCAATGACAATACGGATTGATTATTTTCGGTAAGCGTTTACGAGGCCGCTAACGCAGCTGGCGATCAGACTTTGCGGAACATTAAATCCCACACCCCATGCCCCAGCTTCTCACCACGGTTTTCAAACTTGGTCAGCGGGCGGTGCTCCGGACGCGGCACGCAATTGCCCTTACCGGCAACGTTTTCATAACCTTCAGCCACATCCATTACTTCCAGCATATGCTCCATATACGGTTCCCAGTCGGTCGCCATATGGAATACGCCACCCGGCTTTAAAATACGGCGGATGGTCTGGGCAAATTCGGCCTGCACAATGCGGCGCTTATGGTGCTTTTTCTTGTGCCACGGGTCAGGGAAAAACAGCTGCACGGTATCGATGCAGTTATCCGGCAACAGTTTCAGCACTTCGATTGCATCTTCTTTATAGCTGCGCAGGTTAGTGATGCCGGCTTCTTCCGCCAGATACAGCAACGAGCCAACACCCGGCAGATGCACTTCGACACCGATAAAATCTTTTTCCGGCGCGGCCGCCGCCATCTGCACCAGCGACTGGCCCATGCCGTAGCCGATTTCCAGCACCACATGGCCGTAACGGCCAAACACCTCAACCGGATTAATCGCGCCCTGCGCCAGTTCGAGACCCATCACCGGCCACTGCCGTTCGAGAGCGCCTTCCTGGCCTTTGGTTAAACGCCCGGCACGGATAACAAAGCTTTTGATACCGCGGCGGTAAACCGGTTTGTCGCCTTCCGCAGCCGCAGCTGCCGGATTTTCATCATGTTCGCTCACGATAACCTGCCTGAATAATTACAAAGAGTGTGAAGGGGTTTTCAGCTTAACGGCAGCCACCAGCAGCGCCGACCAGCCCAGCAGCCAGCTGACACCGCCCAGCGGCGTGATCATACCCAGCGGCCGCACACCGCTCAGCGCCAGCAGATACAGACTGCCGCTGAACAGAATCAGACCCAGCAACATCAGCCGCGCCGACCAGCTCAGCCAGCGCGATGGCTGCACCTGCAGCCACAGCGATAAGGCCAGCAGAACCACAGCATGAATCAGGTGATACTGCACCGCGGTCTGGTACACCGCCAGCATATCAGCGCTCAGTACGCCCTTCAGACCATGTGCGCCGAACGCGCCCAGTGCGACGCCGCTGAAGCCTGCAACGGCAGCCGCTGCCAGTGTATTTTTTGCCTGCATAAAAACCCCCTGCGGTTTTGGCCGGCGATTATAAAGGAGCCGGGCGGTCAGGTCATATACAGAGCATCTCTGGTATGATGCCGGCAGTTGAAAAGCCTGTGGAAGTGCCTGTGAAATACACCGACCTGCGCGACTTTATTAAATCGCTGGAAAAACGTGGCGAACTGAAACGCATCCGTTATCCGGTTGATCCGCATCTGGAAATGACCGAAATCGCCGACCGCGTATTGCGTGCCGGCGGTCCGGCGCTGCTGTTTGAAAACCCCAAAGGTTATGACATGCCGGTTCTGGCCAACCTGTTCGGCACGCCGAAACGGGTGGCGCTGGGCATGGGTGAAGAGTCGGTGGAAGCGCTGCGTGAAGTGGGCCAGCTGCTGGCGTTTTTAAAAGAACCTGAGCCACCCAAGGGCATGAAAGACGCCTGGGACAAACTGCCGATTTTCAAAAAAGTGCTGGCGATGGGGCCGAAAGAAGTACGCAAAGCACCCTGTCAGGATGTGGTACTGGAAGGTGACGACGTCGATCTGAGCAAAATTCCGGTGCAGCATTGCTGGCCCGGCGACGCTGGTCCGTTAATTACCTGGCCGCTGGTGATTACCAAAGGGCCGCATAAAGACCGCCACAATTTAGGGATTTATCGTCAGCAGGTAATTGCTAAAAACAAGGTGATCATGCGCTGGCTCAGCCATCGCGGCGGCGCGCTGGATTTTCTTGAGTGGCAGAAGGCCCATCCGGGCGAACCTTTCCCGGTAACTGTCGCGCTGGGCGCCGACCCGGCCACCATTCTCGGTGCCGTCACCCCCGTGCCGGATACCCTGAGCGAATATGCTTTTGCCGGCCTGCTGCGCGACAGCAAGACCGAGCTGGTAAAAAGTATTGGCAACGATCTGCTGGTGCCGGCCTCGGCCGAAATTGTGCTTGAAGGGGTGATTCATCCGGGCGAGATGGCACCAGAGGGGCCATTCGGTGACCACACCGGCTATTACAACGAGGTCGATGAGTTCCCGGTATTTACCGTCGAGCGCATAACCCACCGCAAAGACCCTATTTACCACAGCACCTACACCGGCCGGCCGCCGGATGAGCCGGCCATTCTCGGTGTGGCGCTGAACGAAGTCTTTGTGCCGATTCTGCAGAAGCAGTTTCCGGAAATCGTCGACTTCTATCTGCCGCCGGAAGGCTGTTCCTACCGCATGGCGGTGGTGAGCATGAAGAAACAATACCCGGGGCATGCCAAGCGCGTGATGATGGGCGTGTGGTCGTTCCTGCGCCAGTTTATGTACACCAAGTTTGTGATTGTGGTGGACGACGACGTAAACACCCGCAACTGGGAAGACGTTATCTGGGCGATCACCACACGTATGGACCCGGCGCGCGATACCACGCTGATCGAAAACACGCCGATTGATTATCTCGACTTTGCCTCGCCGGTATCGGGTCTGGGCTCGAAGATGGGTCTGGATGCCACCAACAAATGGCCGGGTGAAACCAGCCGCGAATGGGGCACGCCGATCGTGATGGATCAGGACGTGAAAAATAAGGTCGATGAGATCTGGGATCAACTGGGGTTATGACGCTCCATACCGTCACCTTCCGGCCATCCGGGGCGCGCATCCGCTGTGCCCCGGATCAGACCATCGCCGAGGCCGCGCTGCAGCAGGGCGTGATCGTGCCGGTCAGCTGCGAAAACGCGATCTGCCAGATCTGCCAGGGCGAAAGGCTTTCCGGAGCGCTCAGCTTTCGCAACTCTCTGGGTCAGACCATACTTGAGCAAGACAATCAGGTATTATGCTGTGTCGCCCAACCCCAGACCGATGTTGAGATTTATATGGCCGATGTTTACGCCCCCAACCACAAGCCACAGGTCAGCCTGGCCTGTCAGATTCCTGCCGTGGAACTGCTGGGCGATGATATCTGGCGCATAGAATTACTCACCCCGGCGGGCAAGAGCGCCGATTTCTGGCCCGGCCAGTACCTGCTGCTGCATGTACGTGATGAACAGGGCAATGAAGAACAGGTGCCGTTCTCCATCGCCTGTGCACCGGGCAGCATGAACAATACCGATCCGCGTAAGATAGAACTGCACATCGCCAACAGCAGCGACAACGCCCTGCGCATTATTAACTTCCTGCGCGACGCCGTCGTAGCGCGCGTCACTCTGCCGGCGGGCGATTGCTTTATCAGCAAACTTTTTATTCAGCAGCACAAAGATCAGCCACTGGTCATGGTGGCGGCCGGCAGTGGTTTCTCACAGATTAAAGCCCTGATCGAAGGCGCGCTGGCGCTGAATCCACAGCAGGAAATTCACCTGTATTGGTCCAATCGTGGAGCCGAAGGCTTCTATCTGGCTGACCTGCCCCTGCACTGGGCACAACAGTATGCGAACTTTCATTATCACCCAATCATCGAACAGCACAGCGAAGGCTGGCATGGCCGCGCCGGTTGGATTTATCAGGTGATTCACGAAGACTTTGCCGATCTGAGCCAGGTACAGATGTTCGCCTGCGGCTCGCCCAACATGGTGTACGGCACCCTCGATCAGCTGGCACCGCTGGGCCTGACCCAAACCAACATGCACTCCGATGTCTTTGCCTACGCTCCGCGCAGCTGAATACTCAGATACCCGAATACACTCTTACCCCTATAAAATCAGGAGCCTCTATGAACTGGACCTTCACCATTAATCCGCAGCAATTGTGGGAAACTTATGTTTTGCCCTGGGGCACGCAGATTGTTCTGGCCCTGCTGATTTTTATTGTCGGCCGCATACTGGCACGCGCCGCCAGCCACGGTGCAACCAAAGCACTTGAGCGGGCACGCCTCGACCCGATTCTGGTTAACTTTATCAGCACCCTGCTCAACACCACGCTGGTATTGCTGGTCATTGTCTTTGCCCTGTCGCAACTCGGCCTCGATACCACCTCACTGGTTGCTCTGGTCGGTGCCGCCGGTCTGGCTGTTGGTCTGGCGCTGAAGGATTCGCTGTCGCACTTTGCTGCCGGGGTAATGCTGATCGTGTTCCGGCCTTTCAAACTGGGTGATTATGTTGAAGTTGGCGGTGTGGCCGGCTCTGTGGATAAGATCACCATTTTCAGCACCCGCCTGAAAACCCCGGACAACAAAGTCGTCACCGTGCCGAATGGCAATGTGTTCGGCAACACCATGGTCAACTACTCCGAAGAGGCCACTCGCCGCATCGATATGGTGGTCGGTATCAGCTACGGCTCCGACCTGCTGAAAGCGAAAAGCATTCTGGAAGAACTGGTCAAAGACCACGACAAAGTGCTGAAAGATCCGGCTTATAAAATCGCCGTCTCCGAGCTGGCCGATTCCTCGGTGAACTTTATTGTGCGCCCCTGGGTAAAAGCTGAAGACTACTGGGATGTGCGCTTCCAGCTGACCGAAAGCATCAAGCTGCGCTTTGACGCCGAAGGCATTGAGATTCCGTTCCCGCAGATGGATGTGCATTGGCATAAAGACGTCGCCTGATACCTGCCTCGTCAGGCGCAGTTAACCGGCTTTCTGGTCAGACCAGCGCTCATCATTCAGCCTGGTCACCAGAAAATCGAGAAAACTGCGCAGCAGCGGCGACATCTGCTTGCGGGTGGCATACACAGCGTAAATACCGAGCTGCACCGGCTCGTAATCGCTGAGCAATGCCACCAGCTCACCACGCTCAAGATAATCAGCCACAGACCACACAGGCTGCAGGCTGATCCCGCCGCCCAGCAAGGTATTGTGCAGCAGAAGATTTGACTGATTGGCGCTCAGATTACCACTCACCGCAACCGATTCCGGCCCCTCCGGACCCCGAAACTGCCACAGGCTTTTGCCAAAATAGGTATAGGTCAGACAGTTATGGCGGGACAGATCTGCGACCTGCTGCGGCGTCCCCTGTTGTTGCAGGTAAGCCGGACTGGCGCACACCACAGAACGGCAGACCCCCAGCCTGCGTGCCACCAGATTCGGATCCAGATCATTGGTAATGCGCAACGCCAGATCAATCCCTTCTTCCACCAGATTCACGGTGCGGTCCAGCTGCAGAATCTCTATCGCGGTTCCCGGCCAGCGAGCCAGATATTCATGCACGGCATCCATCAACACCGCATGCGCCAGTGAATAGCTGCAGGTGATCCGCAATTGTCCGCGTGGCGCCTCGCCCTCATGGTTAGCGAGCTGCGCCATCTCTTCACCCAAAGCCAGCATGCCACGCGCACGCTGCAGGGCTTCTTCCCCCGTTGCCGTCAGGCTCTGGCGTCGGGTTGTGCGGTGCAGCAGCCGCGCTCCCATCCATTCTTCCAGCTCGGCCAGATAGCGCGACACCATGGCCCGGGACATATCCAGCCGTTCAGCAGCCGCACTCAGGCTGCCCCGCTCAACCACCGCAACAAAGACCTGCAACGCTGTCAGTCGATCCATAGATATGTCCGGATTATGCAATAGTGAAGTCACCATTATGCTGTATTTGATACTGATTTGATTCAATAGACTGGCTCCATTCACTCTTTCCAGTCAGAGAAACAACCATGAACAAACTCTTAGCTTTTATGACACTGGCAACCGCCGTGCTGAGCAACATAACAAACGCGGGGGCACTCAGCGTTCAGGTTTACAATCCCGGCGAGCAGGCCGTATTCCCGGTCACCTCGACCCTGATAAGCGGTGAAAAAGAAGCCATCCTGATCGATGCTCAGTTTGATGTGCACAATGGCCAGAAGCTGGCCGGACTGATCAAAGCCAGTGGCAAAGTTCTGACGACCATTTTTATCAGCGGCGGTGATCCTGATTTCTATTTTGGCCTTGAACCTGTTCTGGCGGCTTACCCCCAGGCCAGAGTCGTGGCCAGCCAGCACGTGGTGGATCATATTGTTAAAACCAAAGATGCCAAGCTCGCCTACTGGGGCCCGATACTTGCCGATGCGGCACCGCAAACGCTGACGGTGCCAAAGGTAATGACCAGTAACCAGCTGACATTGGAAGGCGAAAATATTGAGATAAAAGCAATGAACACCCCCAGCGCTTTTATCTGGATTCCATCGTTGAAAACCGCACTGGGCGGCGTGGCTATTCACAGTGGTCTGCACGTATGGATGGCCGACAGCCAGACCCCGGCTGCCCGCGCACAATGGGTAGCAACGCTGAATCAGCTGCTGACCCTGCAGCCCAAACGGGTAGTACCCGGCCACTTCCTGGGCGGCGAACCTGACGGTGCTGACGCTGTACACTTTACCCGTGACTATATCCTGCGCTTTGAGGCAGAGCTGGCCACAGCACACACCTCAGCAGACCTGATCAAAGCAATGACACAAGCCTACCCTCAGCTTCCGGCAGACGACGGCCTGACGATCAGCGCTAAAGTCGCGACCGGCGAGATGAGCTGGTAGCCTGATACATGAACGGCCGCAGGCACAGATTGCGGCTGTTCATGTCGCAGACGTTCGTCTATCCGACCAATGGTTAAAAGTCATTTGTGCCATGCGGGAGGATGATAGCGGGCTGACGTTCAGGAGAGAGCCTTATGCCCGCTGCATTCATCCGCACCACCATCTGCCTGCTGCTGGCACTGCCATTTGCCATACCACAGGCCATTCAGGCCGCCCCCGCCGGTAACAGCGTTAAGCTCGGTCTGAATTATCCTTCCAGCGGACGCTATAAAGAACAGGGCCTGGCTCAGGCGCGTGGTGCCTTGTTGGCTATCGAAGAACTCAATGCCAGTAACGGCATTCTTGGCCGCCCGGTCGAGCTGCTGACCGCCAACACCGCCGCCAAACCGGACAAAGCGGTCGAAAACGTTAAAGCGCTGGCCGCGCAAAATGTATCCATGCTGTTTGGTGGTTCCTCCAGCGCCGTGGCCATTGCCGCCGGTAAGGAAGCCGCCAAACACGACCTGCTCTACTTTGGCACCCTGACCTACGCCAACGAAACCACCGGTGCCGAAGGGCATAAACACATGTTCCGCGAAACCTATAACGCACACATGGCGGCCAAGGCGTTGGCGTCTTATCTGAATGACAGCCTGCAGGGCAAAAAACTGTTTTACCTGACCGCCGATTACAGCTGGGGTTGGTCGACCGAAGCGTCACTGCGCACCTTCACCAAAACCACCGATACCAGCGCTCACCCCGGAGCGCTCGTCACTTACCCACGTCCGCGCGATGGGGATATGCGCAGCGCACTGGAAGCCGCCCGTGATTCCGGTGCCGACGTGCTGATGCTGGTGCAGTTTGGTGATGATATGGCGCTGGCGCTGCATGCAGCACAACAGATGGGGCTGAAAGACAAGATGACCATCATAGTGCCTAATCTGACCCTGGGCATGGCCAAGTCGGCCGGCTCCGGCATTATGGAAGGCGTTATCGGCGCGGTGCCCTGGTGCTGGCAGGTGCCTTACCGCTACGACTATCCACAAGGCAAAGCTTTTGTCGAAGCCTTCGTGAGCAAATACGGCGCTTATCCATCAAGCTCTGCGGCATCGGCTTACAGCATCGTCTATCAATTTAAGGACGCTGCCGAACGGGCTGGTTCGCTGAACACCGGCAAGCTGATCAAAGCACTGGAAGGCCACCGCTACAGCAGCCTGAAAGATGAACAGGAGTGGCGCGCCTTTGACCACCAGAGCGTACAGAGCGTGTATGTGGTCCGCAGCCGGCCGCGTAACGAGATTCTGCAGAGCAATCTGCATGAAGATTTCTTTGAAATTCTGGCTCAGCTGCCCGGCACTGAAGCCGCACAAAGCCTGAGTGAATGGCAGGCGGAACGCCGTGCCGCAGGTAAGCAACTGGCGCTGGAATAACAGGCGATATTCCTGTTGATCGCGGGCATGGCCCGCTCCTACCGGAGTGATGCCCCCGCGATGACGGCACTTATACAATCAGCGCCACATGTAGGGCGGGCACTGCCCGCGAGACTGCAACAGCGACGGTCTGTTGTGGGAGCGGCATTTTGCCACGATCGCCATTATCGTGACTGAAAGTCACTCCTACAAAAACCGTTCCTGCACAAAACCGTTCCTGCACAAATACTTGTGGGAGCGGCATTTTGCCGCGATGGTTATGATCGTGACTGAAAGTCACTCCTACAAAAACCGTTCCTGCAAAAAACCGTTCCTGCAGCAGAAACCTCTCCGGCTTGTGTTAGCGCAACGCCAGCTGAAAATGCTCACAGGCGCGGGATTCGTCCCCTTCGGCCAGCAACACCTTACCCATTTCGGCATGCAGTTCCGGCAGGCCTTTAATACGCAGACCGGTTTCCAGGTATTCCTGCGCTTTATCCAGTTTGTTCAGCCGTAACGCTAAGCGCCCAAGCAGCAGCAGCAGTTGCGGATCATTCGGCCGCTCCTGTAATTGCTGCTCAGCAAACAACAGCTGGCGGCTGGCATCTTCGCCTTTCAGTGTGCCGTACAGGCTGATCAGCTCATCGTGCCAAACGTATTTCAGGGCGTTGCGCAATTCGTGCTCGGCCAGGGTTTCTTCGTGCTGCTCAATCAACAACTCAATATAACGGCGGGTGATCGGCAGTGAATAACGCAGCTGACGCGGAATATCCTGATACAGACGTTTGAGTTCAGCCACGCCCTCTCCCGGACGCTGGCCATGACCCCGCACGGCGCGCTCCAGCAATTGCAGGTGGACGTTTTCTTCCAGCTCTTTGATTTTATCGGCAGGAATTTTGGTGGCTTTGCGCAGCAGCGGCAACAGCTCGTGCAACGCCACCCAGTCCTGCAGATCGAGGTAGGTTTTCACCAACAGCTTGAGCAGATAGGCGTGTTTCGGATGCTTCTGACGCAGACGCAGCAATACCGCCAGCGCCTGTTCTTTCTGTCCACGTGAATTCAGCAGTTCGGCCTGAGTCAGGCCCACCGCCAGCTCGGCGCCTTTGGTGCTCTGGCTGGCCGCTTTCAGCCACTCATCGGCGGCTTCCATTTTACCCTGTTCGTAAGCCGCGCGGGCGGCTGCCAGGTAATTGATTAACGGCGTATCAGAGTCATCAGCGCTCAGCGTCAGCAGACGCTCGGCTCGACGCCACTGGCCCTGCGCCAGACTCAGCAGGCCGCGGGTCGTTTGGCGGCGGGCGCGCTGATTACGGCGCTGGCGGCGCCACTCGTTAAAGCGCCAGTCGCTGCCCAGCAGCAACAGGCTGAAGCGCAGCAGCATGTACATTAACAACATGACCACCAGCATCAGGCCAATAAAGACCCACAGACTGGTTTCCAGCGTGTGTAAATTCCAGCTCAGCAGCACATACCCGGCGTCCAGACTGACCAATGCGCCGGCAATCAGTCCCAGCCCCAGCGTAAGAACCAGAAACAGCAGCCATACCCTCATGCCGCATCCTCCGTCGCCGGAGTTTTCGGCTGCACCGTGCCACGACGCTGCTGCTCAACCAGTGTCTGTAGTTGTTGCAGCGACTGGCTGATGTCCGGCAGCGCCGGAGCGACATTCCACTGTTGCAGTTCCTGCAGCGCAGACTGCGCAGCACGGGTGCGCTCGTCATCAATAATGAGGTAGTCCTGCAACCAGCCAGCCACGCGTTTCAGGCTGTGCTGATACAGGTCGGCCTGTTGGCGCAGCAACGCCACCTGCGCCTGCTCCAGCATCAGATGCATATTCTGCTGCAGGTAATACTGCTGATCCGGCGTCAGCGGAGCCGCGATTGGTGCACTGCGCTCACGGATACGGATCATGCCCTGCAATGAGCTGCTGACGCTGCTCCACAGTTTCCAGTACCAACGCTGATCGGCTTCAGGTGTCTGGGTTTCAGGTGTTTCAGTGCTGGCCGTCGCGGGCTCGTCGATAATCAGACGATCCGGCACCCAAGGCAGTTGGGTAATTTGTTCCTGCAATGCCTGCACACGTAGTACGGCGCCGGTCAGGTCGATGGCCGGGGCTGTACGCAGCGCCAGCATTTCTTTTGCCAGCGTGGCGCGTACCGGGTTAAGACGTGGATTACGGGTTTCGGTCAGGACGTTATCGGCCGCCTGCAGCATGCTCAGCGCACCGTCCCAGTCACGCTCCAGCTGTAAGCGCTGATTGGCCATACGCAGCAGATATTCGGCTTCCGCCAGCAGCCAGTCCTGACGCTCAGCGCCCGGCAGCTTACCCAGACGGTCGGTATTATGTGCAACCTGTTCCTGCAGCTGTGCTGACAGGTCATTCAGGGCTTTGGCCTGCGCCAGCAGTTCGGCTTCTTTGGCGCTCAGGGCGGCGGCATTGTTTTGCGCCTGATCAACCCGATCGCGCAGCACGGCAATCTCGGCGGCGCTGTTCTGTTGCTGATTCCAGCTCAGCCAGCCAGCGTAAGCGGCCAGCGCAAACAGGCCCAGCATCAATACCAGGTTGATCCATGACAGGGGGTGCGGACCATTACGCTGGGCAGTGCCGGCAGGCGCCTTTTCCTTAGCCGCTTTGGCCTTTACTGGCTTGGCAACCGGAGCGTCTGCGGCAGTCTGATTATCCGTTCCCTTTTGTTCTGTGGTCACTGTCGGAATCCTTTGCTGTATCAATGGTTAATGTTTTTATTGTCTGTCTTACGCTTGCCATTCACGTAAACACGCCAGCATATCTTCATCACGGGCACTGGCCGCCACCAGCACTTCGCGGTAACCACGGCTGCGGGCAACAGCAGCGACACGATCACCGGGCAACATAACGGCGCGGACGCGCTGAGCCAGATCGGGCACCTGTTGCTCAACAATATCCAGCGCCTGATTGCTGCTCAGCAGCAGCACCGGCTCACCGGCCAGCGTGTCGGCCCATTGCTGTGCGCTCCAGGCAATTTCACGGCGCTCGTACAATTCGGCGTAGTCGACTTCGGCACCACGGGCAGTCAGCTCTGATGCCAGTTTTTCGCGCCCGCCGACACCACGCCAGAGCAGCACTTTACGGCCAGCAATCACATCGCTCTGCATCACCGGCAGCTCCAGCAGGCCTTCGCTGTCGTAGGTTGTCACGGGTGAATGCACACTGAAACCTTCCCGCTGCAGTACTTCGGCGGTACTTGGCCCAACCGCACACCAATGTATACCCAGTGGCGGCTGCGGCCAATAACGGTCGAGCCAATCCAGACCAATAGCGGCGGCATTCATACTGATGGCGATCACCGCGCTGTAGTGGTCAATATCCAGAATACGCTGGCGCAAACCACTGGCCACCGCCTGTTCGTCGTCGGCCAGCGGCACAATATCGATCAGCGGATGATGGCGTACCGGAAAACCGCGGGCACTCAGCTCAGCGATCAGCCCACCCGCCTGGCCGTCCGGGCGGGTAACAACGATGGGTACAGCAGCGGCCACGGGCATTACTTCACTTCATGGCCGTAAACGGCGGACAGAATAGCACCGGCGCCCTGAGCTAACAGGTCTTCAGCCGCCGCAATGCCCATGGCTTCGGCATCTGCGGCCAGCCCGCTCTGCGCCGTGCGCAGCATGGTTTTGCCATCCACACTGCCGACCAGACCGCGCAGACTGAGCGCATTGCCATCCAGCTCGGCGTAAGCGGCAATCGGCACCTGACAGCCACCCTGCAGGCGACGGTTAAGGGCACGCTCGGCCAGCACACAGGCGGCGGTTTTATCATCGTGCAGAGGTTTTAACAGCTCGTGGATAGCGCTGTCATTGGCCCGCCATTCAATGCCCAGGGCACCCTGGCCACCGGCAGGCAAAGACTGTTCAGCAGGAATAAAGGAGGCGATACGGTCGTGCATTTCCATACGCAGCAGGCCCGCGGCGGCGAGAATGATGGCATCGAACTCACCGGCATCGAGCTTGCCCAGACGGGTCTGCACGTTACCGCGCAGACTTTTGATTACCAGATCCGGACGCTGCTGCTGAATCTGGCACTGACGGCGCAGACTGGACGTACCGACCACCGTCCCCTGAGGTAATTCATCGATGGTTTTATAGTGGTTAGAAACAAACGCATCGTGCGGGTTTTCGCGCTCGCAGATAATGCCCAGCTCCAGTCCTTCGGGAAATTCCATCGGCACGTCTTTCATTGAGTGCACGGCGATATCGGCACGGCCGTCGAGCATCGCGACTTCGAGTTCTTTCACGAACAGGCCCTTGCCACCGATTTTGGCCAGCGGCACATCGAGGATTTTGTCGCCCTGAGTGGTAAAGGTCACCAGCTCGACCACCAGCCCCGGATGCAGCGCTTCCAGACGGGCCTTGATATGTTCGGCCTGCCACATGGCAAGCGGGCTTTTACGGGTAGCAATGCGGAGCGTGGTTACGGCAGACATGACATTCCTTAACGCGGGTCAGGCCGGGCCTGACAATGAATTCAGAAAGTAATGCCGCATCATACCAGCGGGGGATGAATGGGGGTAATGATCTGGGTCGGGAGCGACACAAGAGCCTTGGTTACAGCTCCTTCATCACCCGCCGCACATCCGGCAGATGCCGGCGACTGACCGGAACGCCCTCCGCCAGGCCGCGTAAATACACCTTATGACCGCCGCTGTTCAGGGCCTCAAGGCGTTCGATGCGTTTAAGTGCGACCAGTGCGCTGCGGTGTACGCGCACAAACAGGCCGGGGAATTCGTCTTCAAGCTGACGCAGGGAATCGTCAACCAGGGTTTCGCCGCCCTCGTGGTGAACGTTGACGTACTTCTGATCGGCGTAGCAATAAAACACCTCTTCCAGCGGAATCAGCTGTAAACCATTGTGGGTGCGGGCACTGAGATGCGTACGGCAACCGGGCGTCGATTGCTGTTCTGCCGCTTGCTCTGGCTGCAGCTCAGGACGTTGTGCCAGCCATTCACCAGCGCGTTGCAGGGCGCGCGATAAATCTTCTTTGCGCACCGGCTTCAGCAGATAGTCGATGGCTTTCACGGCAAAGGCCTGCAGCGCGTGTTCGTCATAAGCGGTGCAGAACACCACCAGCGGAGGCTGCGGCAATTCCTGCATGGCGGCGGCGGTATCCAGACCGTTACGGCCGGGCATCTGAATATCGAGCAGCACCAGATCGGCCTGATGCAAGCGCAACCAGGACAGCGCGGCATCACCATTGGCCGCTTCACCGGCGCAGATAAAGTCGTGATGCTCCAGCAACAAGCGCTTCATGCGCTCCCGCGCCAGCGGCTCATCGTCCACCAGCAGCACACGATAAGTCATACGTTCTCCTCTGTGGTTGTTTCGCCAGCGCTGCCAGTGCCTGCGGACTGTGGCAGGCGCAGACGGGCAAGATACACCTCGCCCTGATCGTCCACCTCCAGCCGCGCCTGTTCATCCAGTGCGGCCAGCCGCGCGCGGATATTATTATGAGCCAGACGGTTACCCGCTTCACCACTGCCCTCGGGTTTGCTGTTGCGGATGGTCAGCCACCAGGCGCTGCTTTCTTCCGTCTGGCCTTCCTGTGCCAGCTCAACCTCAATCCAGCCGCCGCTGATACTCGGCTGAATGCCATGGTAAACCGCGTTTTCCAGTAATGGCTGCAGCAGTAACTGCGGTACTTTCAGCGCCGCCGGTAAAGGCTGCGGCAACTTCCAGTTCACCTGCAGACGCTCGTTGCCCAGCCGCACCTGCTCAATACCCAGATAACGGCGACCCAGTTCGATTTCCTGTGCCAGCGGGATCTGTGCGTCATCGTTATTCAGTACCGCACGGAACAGCTGCGCCAGATCAAGCAGCAAATGTTCGGCCTTATCCGGGTCAACGCTGATCAGTGAAGTGACGGTGTTTAGCGTATTAAAAAAGAAGTGCGGGCGGATATTGGCCTGCAACGCCGCCAGCCGCGATTTCAGCTCGGCCTGGGTTTTCAGCCGCCACTGGCTCTGCACATAAAAGTAACGCATAGCCATCGCGCCGAAAACGCCGGAAATCAACAGGTTGCGCAGCACCCAGGGCCAGTCGGTGTAGGTACGGTCGAGTGGCCACAGCCACTCGCCGACCAGACTGACCGCCAGCGTAACCAGCTCGATAATCAGCAAGGCGACCAGCGAGGCCGATATCGTGGTTAAGCGCGCCAGCAACACCCGCAGCTGACACAGAATCGCCACCGACAACAGGCACACCCACTGCACAAAGAACGACACCACGGTAAAACGCTGCCATGAGAACTGCGGCAAACCACTTTCCACAAGCGTCAGCGCCAGCACCAATGCTTCGCTCAGCGCCAGCAGAATAATCACCGCACGCGAATTACACAGATCCGGCAGGAAAAAGGCTTCCAGCAGCGCCTGCTGTCCACGCGGGGATGAGGATGGTGATTGGCTGGATGACAATTTGATGCTTCCTGAGCAGACGAATGCTGAGCCAAGTCTGTCGTCAGCGCAGCGGCAGAGCAAGCACCATAAGGCGAATGGCGGCAAAACAGGGACAGAGCGCCACTGCAATGGTTATAATCCGCGCCATTTCCGATTCATGCACCAGTTTGAGGTAATCATGTCTGATCAATCATCCACCAATGCATCCTGGGGCGGACGTTTCTCCGAGCCGACCGACGCTTTTGTTGCGCGCTACACCGCATCGGTGGATTTTGACCGCCGCATGTACCGTCAGGATATTCAGGGCTCTGTAGCCCACGCCAAAATGCTGTGCAAAGTCGGCGTACTGACCGAGCAGGAACGCGATGACATCATCCGCGGCCTGGAAGAAGTACGCATTGAAATCGAGCGTGGCGACTTTGAGTGGTCGGTGGCGCTGGAAGACGTGCACATGAACATCGAAGCGGCGCTGACCAAAAAAATCGGCATCACTGGCAAAAAACTGCACACCGGCCGCTCCCGTAACGATCAGGTAGCCACCGATATCCGCCTTTACCTGCGTGACGAAATCGACGCCATCAGCGCCGAACTGACCCGTCTGCAACAGGGCCTGGCGGAACTGGCTGAAAAAGAAGCCGACACCATTATGCCGGGCTTCACACATTTGCAGACTGCACAGCCGGTGACTTTTGGTCATCACCTGCTGGCCTGGAACGCCATGCTGGAACGCGATTACGCCCGTCTGCAGGACTGCCGTGCGCGTATGAACCAGCTGCCGCTGGGTGCTGCAGCGCTGGCCGGAACCACCTACCCGATTGACCGCTTCTACACGGCCGAACTGCTGGGTTTTGATGCACCGACCGAGAACAGCCTGGATTCCGTATCCGACCGCGACTTCGCCATCGAATTCTGCTCCGCTGCCGCCCTGATCATGATGCACATGTCACGCTTCTCCGAAGAGCTGGTGCTGTGGGCCTCCGCCCAGTTCCGCTTTATCGATCTGCCGGACCGTTTCTGCACCGGCTCCAGCATCATGCCGCAGAAGAAAAACCCGGACGTACCGGAACTGGTACGCGGTAAAACCGGTCGCGTATACGGCCATCTGGTTGGTCTGCTGACGCTGATGAAATCGCAGCCGCTGGCCTACAACAAAGACAATCAGGAAGACAAAGAACCGCTGTTCGACACCGTTGACACCCTGCGCGACAGCCTGCGTGCCTTCGCCGATATGGCGCCCAACCTGATTGCCCGCAAAGACGATATGCGCGAAGCCGCAATGCGTGGTTTCTCCACCGCCACCGACCTCGCCGACTACGTTGTGCGCAAAGGTATCCCGTTCCGTGACGCCCATGAAATCGTCGGTAAAGCGGTTGGCTACGGCGTAAAAACCGGCAAAGACCTGAGCGAAATGACGCTGAAAGAACTGCAGCAGTTCTCCACTGAAATCACCGCCGACGTCTTTGATGTACTGACACTGGAAGGCTCGGTCGCGGCGCGTAACCATATTGGTGGCACCGCACCGGATCAGGTACGTGCCGCCGCAGCACGGGCGAAAGCAGCGCTGGCGCAGCGTTAATCCAGAATAACGGGGAGTTTTATGGACAGCTTTAAACTGGAAGATATGGTACGCGGCTGGTTTGTCGGCGGCTTCGAACCAACACTCTACAAAACCACGGATGTTGAAGTCGCCGTACAGCATTTTAAGGCTGGTGATAAAGAAGCCAGCCATTGCCACAAAATCGCCACCGAAATCACCGTTATCGTCTCCGGACGGGCACGGATGAAAGGTCAGGAATACGGAGCGGGCTCCATCATCCGTATTGCGCCCGGTGAGTACACCGATTTTGAAGCTCTGGAAGATACCATCACCACGGTAGTTAAACTGCCGGGGGCACTGAACGATAAATATCTGGAAGAGAATGCCTGATGCTGAATATTGTTATCCCAATGGCAGGGCGTGGCAGTCGTTTCGCCAAAGAAGGTTATACCGATCCTAAACCCCTGATTCCCCTTTCAGGTAAACGCATGATTGAAGTTGTGATCAACAACCTCAAACCATCATGCGAGCACCGTTTTATTTTTATTTGCCAGAACCAGCATCTGGCCGACTACGATCTGCAGAACAAACTGTGCACCTGGGCGCCGGGGGCAGTTGTTATCGGTATTGATGGCATCACCGAAGGTGCCGCCTGCACCGTTCTTGAAGCACGGGACTACATCAACAACGACGATCCGCTGATGATTGCCAATTCTGACCAGTGGGTTGATGTGGATATTAACGATTATCTGAATTACATGGATGATCAGGCGCTTGATGGCCTGATAATGACGATGAAAGCCGACGACCCGAAATGGTCTTACGCCCGCGTAGAAGACAACGGCCGGGTTTCTGAAGTGGTCGAAAAAGTCGTCGTTTCTGATGAAGCCACCGTTGGCATTTATAACTACCGCCATGGCAAAGACTTCGTCGCCAAGGCCGACAAAATGATTGCCAATAATGAGCGCTCTAATGGCGAATTTTATGTCGCTCCGGTTTACACCTATATGTACCGCGAAGAAAACGCCAATATTGGTGTGTACAACATTGGCCGCGAAGCTGATGGCATGTACGGCTTAGGTATTCCGAGTGATCTGGATCTGTTCAAATCACTGCCGGTCTACCAGCAGGCAATTAACTTCTGATCATAAGAGAATCGCATGCAGATTATTTCTCACCGGGGCTACTGGCTCGACGCCACAGAAAAAAATACCGTTGCAGCGTTCCACCGTTCTTTTTCCATGGGATACGGTACGGAAACAGATATCCGTGACTGCGCCGGAAAACTGATGATCAGCCACGATATGCCGAACGGTACAGAACTGACGTTCGACGAACTGCTGGAAATATATCTGCGTTACGAACAGCGCCCGTGCCTGGCCTTAAACGTTAAGGCCGATGGTCTGCAGACTGCCGTGGCCGAGAGTCTGCAGCAGCATGGTATCGAAAACTATTTTATGTTCGACATGTCATTACCTGACACGCTGGGATATCTGCGCAACGGCCTGACCACATTTCTGCGTGCCAGTGAATACGAAACACCGGGCGTTCTGCTGGAGCAGGCCCAGGGAGTATGGCTCGATGGTTTTCAGCGACTCAACATTGATGCCGGTCAGTTACAGCAGTGGCTGTCTGCCGGTAAAAAGGTCTGCATCGTTTCTCCGGAATTACACCGCCGCGATGTTAACGACGAATGGTCAGAACTGCGTAACCTCCCCGGCGAGCTGCTGGAGAGCGATCATTTAATTCTGTGTACGGATATTCCGGAACAGGCAGAGAGGTACTTCCGTTTTGACTAAGGTTATTAAGGCCGTCATCTTCGATATGGACGGCGTACTGATTGATGCCAAAGACTGGCATTACGAAGCACTGAATAAAGCACTGCGTCTGTTCGGTTATGAAATTACCCGTCCCGAACATGAGATCACCTACGATGGCCTACCCACGCGCGACAAGCTGAATATTTTGTCACGGGAGAAAGGTCTGCCACGGTCATTACATGATTTTATTAATGAGCTGAAACAGCAGTACACCATGGAAATGGTCAACAACCTTTGCCGGCCGATGTTCCACCATGAATATGCGCTGTCATCCCTGAGCAAACAAGGTTACAAGTTAGCCGTTGCCTCTAACTCCATCCGCAACTCCGTTGCCGTTATGATGGATCAGGCGCATCTGAAACCTTACCTTGAGTTTTTCATTTCCAACGAAGATGTCTCCAAAGGAAAACCGGACCCGGAAATGTACAACCTGGCTATCTCCCGGCTGGGATTAAATCCGCAGCAGTGTCTGATTGTGGAAGATAACGAAAACGGTCTGAAAGCCGCCTATGCAAGCCAGGCTCACGTAATGAAGGTGGATTCTGTTTTTGATGTCACCTACGACAACATCAGAAACCGGATCTCTGAAATCGAGGGCGCAGCATGAATATTATTATTCCAATGAGCGGCGCAGGTCTTTACGAAGCCTCTGCCGGCGGGATTTACCCGAAAATTCTGACCGAAGTGGCAGGCAAGACGCTGCTCGAACATGCTCTGACTCCTTTTGCCGGCCTTGGCAGTGATGCCCGATTTATTTTCATGGTGCCGAAAATTGAACGCAAAGCGCTGTCGCTCGATGCCATCATCAAAATTGTTGTACCCGGCGAATACAACATCATCGACATCAACGGCGATACCGGTGGGGCACTCTGTACCTGCCTGCTTGCTCTGGATACGATGAATGCCGATGACGAGCTGATCATTTCCTCGGCCGACCATCACCTGAGCGAAGATATCAGTGCCGCTCTGGCTTTCTACCGCGAAAACAAAGCTGACGCTGGCGTGCTGACTTTTGAATCCGTTCACCCTAAATGGTCTTACGCGCTTCTCAACGAACGCGCGGAAGTACGGCAGACCTCAGAGAAATTGCCAATCAGCCGTCATGCCATGGCCGGCTTTTTCTACTTCCGCCATGCGCGGGATTTTATCGAAGCGGCCAAAAGCGTTATCCGCAAACAGAATCAGATTAATGGTCAGTATTTTGTATCGTCGACCATCAACGAAATGATTCTGGCGGGCCAGACCGTTCTGTCAAAACCTCTGGCGGGCGGCGTTTACTATAATTTTTACGATTCCCATTCGATTAAAGTATTCGAACACGACATCACATTGTCGCGTCATGTTATCGAAGAGAAATCCCGCGCTTATGTCCATGCATTCCATGCGATGGATCTCGACTCCGTTATGAATTTCTTCGATGACGATGCCACTCTCATTGACCCGGGCGTCAATCTCAGTGGAAAAGCGGCCATCCGCGATTTTCTGACCGGGCTTTTTGCTTCAGTGAAGAAGATCAATTTCATTGAGAAAAACATTCTGGTCGATGGCGAAAAATCCGTGATCGAGTTTGAACTGCAGATCGACGATCAGCGCTACATCGGCACCGATGTCATTCAATGGCAAGCCGGTAAAATAAGCGCTCTGCGTGCTTACTTATATCAACAGGAAGACAAGAATGTCTGATAAACCTAAAGTTGCTTTCTGCCTGCATGGACTGGCCGCAGGTAAGAACTTTAAACACGGTGGACTGGAAGTCACCTTTGAAGCCGAGAGTGATCTGTACAAGCAACACATACTCGGCATCAATAATTGTGACGTCTTTATGCATAGCTGGAGTGTGGATGTTGCCGATCAGCTGAAAGAAATCTATCAGCCGCGCAAAGCGCTCTTCCAGAACAGTGAAGTCTTTTTTACGCCAACGCTTGGCGAGCGTTTTAAAGACTTCAAGAAAAAGTTACGCGGAAAGACCCGCGAGCTCTACCGCATCAATAATATCTACAGCCGCTGGGCAACCTTTAAGCGGGCTGTCGATCTGGTCGGCCAGTACGAAGAAGAAAACGGTATCCGCTACGACTTTATCATGGTCAGTCGCTTTGATATGTCACTGTTTGCCGATATCGATTTTTCCCGGCTGGACCCGGAGAAGTTCTACTCTGGCCGCTGGGTTGGTTTCCGCGATACCTCAGGCAAGGTGATTCCCGAAGAAAAAACGTTCAGCCATCCGGATAAATTTTTCCGCTATGAACGTGGTTTTCCGACAACCAACGAAGGTCTTTCGGATTTCTGGTTTATTGCCAGCGCCGACAATATGAAACGCTTTGCTCAGATTTTTGATGAACTGGAGCAGCTGATTCCAAAAACTGCGACCAGCAATCATAAAATTGCTCTGGAAAAAGTCCGTCAACTCGGGCTGATTCCCAAGCTGGAATTTATGCTGGAATTCTCGAAAGACTATCAGCTGACCCGCTGGCTTAACTGAGCCGAAGCCGCAAAGCGGTAACAAACGCCAGACAAAAAAAGAGCCTCAAACGAGGCTCTTTTTTATACCGAAGCGATAACCGCGTTCAGCGGATTTTATCCACCAGCGCTACCGCCAGTTCATCGCCAATCAGCTTGGCAACTTCACGGGCGGCTTTCTGCCGGGCAACGTCTTCCAGTCCGGACACACCCTTGGCCTGCTTGCTGAACGAGCTCAGCACACGGCCGGCACCATCGCGGATGGTGACGCGGCTGTCGGCAAACACGTAGTGGCTGCCGTCTTTGGCTTTACCGCTCAGCTGGGCGCTGATATCGAAGCGCAGGTCGGCGTCGCTGCCGTCCTGAATGCGCAGTCCTTGCGAGGTCAGCGCTTCGAGTACGCCGCCGCCAATGGTCTGGGCGCCGTCATCGAGCAGTTCGAGGCTGACCTGCAGCTGATCGATCTGGGCGTAGATACGGTCCTGCAGTGCTTTCAGTTCCGGACTTAAGGCCGGGGCCTTACGTTCCATGCTGATCAGCGTCAGACGCTCACCCAGACGTTCACGCTTGGCGAACAGGGTCAGTGCCGGTAACAGCGGCTGCAGCTGTTGCAGGCGGTTACCGCTTGGCTGCAGTTCGCCGATGGCGCTCAGTTCCTGTTCGATATCGTTCATATCGCGGCGCAGACGGGCGGCGGCGGCATTACGATCCAGCTCGGCCAGGGCGTAGGCGTATTTGGCGTCGGTATGGGTTTCGCTAATCTGCACTTCGTCCAGCTCGGCCGGTGGCACCTGGCTGCGCACATAGTTACGCACGGTACGCAGTACTTCGCTGTCGCGGTTGGTACCGCTCAGCTCGACGGTTTCGCTGCTGAAGTCACCGCTGACGGTTACTTTAAGCTGCGATACCAGATCAATGCGCGCCAGTTCCGCCGCGCGTTTTACCGCATCGGTGGCACTGCCGTAAATTTCCATCGAACCGATGCCGTAGGCCATGCCGCGCATCTGCGGCGGCTGCGTTACCCAGGCCGGAGCTTTGCTGCTGCGGGCTGCGTCTTTGGCCGGTTTGGTGCTGTTGCCGACACAACCGGACAGCAGGCTGATGCCTGTGCCCAGTGCCAGTGCCGCAACCAGTAAGCGCTTAGCCACGGGCTGTCCTTAGAATCCGAAAGAGGATTTCTGCTGCAGTTTCTGGATCTTCTTCTGACCGTTCCACACTTCCATATTGGATTCCATGTCGATCAGCTTCAGGTCGACCTGATAGAAGGTCACACGTTCTTTGCCCACCTGATCCACCAGTGAGTTGATGGTGCCGGACAGCGCGAAGTCAGCGGCTTTTTCCTGGCCCTGAGCCTTGGCATTCTTGGCGTTCAGTTCCTGATCACGACGCTCATCACGTACCGCATCACGCTCATCGCCACCGGCTACGAAACCGGCACGGCCGGAACGGATGATGGAACGCTTGATGTCGTTGATGAAGGTATCGACGGCAATGTGCTCGTGCGATTTGTTGCTGATGCGCGAGATGATCACGGTCGGACGACGGTTGTTATCCATCTCGAAGTCACGCGCCCATGGGAATGACAGCATGTCGGTGATCATTTCGTTGGCCACCAGCTCAGAGTCTTTGGCGTTCCAGCGATCAGACAGTGCCACTTCTTCGTTGGCGCTCAGACGGGTGACCTTGGTGGCACAACCGGCAGAAAGCAGTACAGATGCGCCCAGCAGCGTGCAGGCAGTCAGTTTGGTGATGTTTGTCAGCATGGTGTCCTTCCTTATCAGACAATGAATATGAATTATTCAGATACTTTGATCAGTTGTTTTACTTCGCTTTCTTTGGCCGCACCGGCCAGAGGAGGCAATGTACGTACGCGCCACAGGTGGATATCGCCGGCTTTCAGATTCACCTGCTCCTGTGCGCTCTGACGCTGGCCCGCGTTAAGCGTGGAATCCAGTGCCAGTGCATGTTCACCCGGCTCAACGGCCACCCGGCGGACACGGATATCGCTTGGCAACAGCAACCAGTTGCGGGTTTCAGCCGCGTCGGTCAGCTGTGCTGTGAGCTTGCCAACCGATGCCAGAATGCCACCGTAAGAGCCACCGGCTGAAGCAACCGATTGAGCGGTTAAGGCTTTCAATGATGAACGTGCCAGCGCCAGCTGAATATCGGTTGATGAGTTAACCATCTGTTCCTGTACCGCCATCAATGCCGGGTTGGAAGATTTCAGCATCAGGCTGCGTTCGCCATCAACGCTCAGCGTACTCTCGCCCAGCGCTTTAACCGGTGAATAATAAGGCACGGTAATGCGCATGGAATCGCCAATGGCGCTCAGCAGTCCCATATCCTGCGCGGTATTCCACAGCGGGCCAATAGGCACGGTCTTGGTAAAACTGTTAAACCAGTATCCGACTTCGGCGGCATCGAGGTAGTTCGCCACGGCATCGAAAATGTCTTTATCGGCGTACAGCACATAGAACCAGGCCAGCTGGGCTTTGTCGTTACCGAAGAAATACGGCCGGATTTCCAGCGCCTGCAATGACGGGTTAACCGACAGTTCCAGACTCATTTCTTTGCGCTGTGGCGCCAGACCTTTGTGCTCCAGCACGATGATCTGGGCTTTGTCGGCGGTCCAGTTTTTCAGCTCGGCCTGGCGCGCCTTGCTCAGTTTTTTCTTCGCCAGCGCGCGCGATTCAGTTTTGTAGCCACCGGCTTTCTGCATCATGCGGATGGTGTCGAACCATGCCTGCTCGGTCATCTCCGCATCGAGACGGAACTGCTTGCTGAAGCCATCTTCATAGCTTTTCGCGGCTTTCTGGTAGCTGATACGGGCATCATCGTACTCGCCGTTCATTTCAAAACTGATACCGGAGAGGTAATGCGCCATGGCGTCATCGCGGTATTGCAGTTTATCCATATCCACCAGATTGCCCTGCAGCTTCTCGAAAATCTTCAGCAGCTTAGTGAAGGTTTGCTGATCTTTATCGTTCTGCTCGGCGTAGGTGCCTTTGCGTGTATTCAGATCGTTAAGGCGGATGATCAGACGGCGGGATTCAATACGTGCACCTTCCAGTGCTTCGTAATAACCATTGCGGTCGGCGGCCAGCTGCGCCAGACCAAAATAGTTCAGCGCTTTGTAATAGTTGATAAAGACTTTTTCGAAGTCGGCGCCGCCGTACGGGCCCTGACGCGGATTCGACATCAGCGTCACCATCGAGCCGGTAATGCTGGTTGTTTCCAGGTCTTCGGCAATGCGCTCGGCTTTATCGAGCAGCACATTACTGGCAGCAAAATCACCTTCCAGGTGTTTAACCACGCCCAGTTCCATGTGATACAGCAGACGGTCATTACCCGCAGGATTCAGAGCTTTAGCCAGCTTGGCTTCGGAGGCGGCGTAATCGCCTTTTTGTACATCCTTAATCGCACCGTTAATACCGGCACCATAAGTTGCACAACCCGCCAGTAATACCACTGGCACCAACAGAACAATCGAACGTAGGGTTTTACCCGGTTTCACAGCAGCTCCTTGCTTAATAAGTTGCTCGTTAATTAGCTTAGGGTCAGTAACAAGAACGACAGTCTAAAGCGCAGATCCCAAAAGCGCCAACCCGGAAAACCGCCCGACTGACGAAAATGCATGACCTGAAACACGATAATAGCGGCATACCTGAGATTCCGGACAGGCCAGAATAAAGCAGAAAACTGAACGAATTATGAAAAAAGAGAAAATCCGGGGGGCAGAAACGAATCCGGCCGCCTGACATATCCTTGTGTCAGGCGACCGGCAGCGGGTGCTGTTAATAACGTCAGTCTACTGACTATCAACAGCAGACTCAATACATGAAAGGGTCACTTTTTGTCAGCGTCAGAATCAGCTTTTGTGTTAACAGCAGAGGGGGACAGGCCGAGAATTTTCAGCGGTTGTTCGCCATCATCGAGAACGGGTTTACCGTCTGGCGTTACCCGCGTCACCAGTTCCTGCGCCTGCTGATCTTCCTGCGCCTGCTCGGCGGTGGTCTGACTGAAACCACAGCTGATGCACTCGCGCACTTCTTCGCCGTCATCGTTGCTGTACATAACGGTCTTGTCCATTTCGCTGCACTTGGGGCAGACGGCACCAGCAATAAAGCGGCGCGGACGTTTGGGTTTGTACTCAGACATCAGGCAACTTCCTCCACCACAATGCCGCTGTGGCGCAGCAAAGGTTCCACCGACGGCTTACGGCCACGGAAGTTTTCAAACAGTACCGCCGCTTCACGCGAGCCGCCCTGACTGAGAATTTCCTGCAGGAAACTTTCGCCGGTTGCACGGTTAAAAATGCCTTCTTCTTCAAAGCGCGAATAAGCATCGGCACTCAGTACTTCGGCCCATTTATAGGAGTAATAACCAGCGGCATAACCACCGGCAAAAATATGGCTGAAGCTGTGCTGGAAACGGTTAAAGCCGGCAATCGGCACCACCGCTACCTGAGCACGTACTTCGTTCAGCAGCTGCTGTACATCCACCGGCTGCTCACGGAATTCGTGGTGCAGGCGGAAATCGAACAGGGCAAATTCCTGCTGGCGCATAGTCATCATTGCGCTCTGGAAATGTTTGGCGGCGAGCAGTTTATCCAGCAGTTCCTGTGGCAGCGGTTCGCCCGTTTCATAGTGGCCAGAAATAAAGGCCAGCGCCTCCGGCTCGTAACACCAGTTTTCCAGGAACTGACTCGGCAGTTCGACGGCATCCCAGGCCACGCCATTAATGCCACTCACCGCCGCCACATCAATCTGCGTCAGCATGTGGTGCAGACCGTGACCAAATTCATGGAACAGCGTGGTCAGCTCGTCGTGGGTCAGCAGTGCCGGTTTATCACCAACCGGCGGAGTGAAATTACACACCAGATAAGCCACCGGCAGCTGGATGCTGCCATCGGCGTTACGGCGACGGATACGGCAATCGTCCATCCAGGCGCCGCCGCGTTTTTTCGCCCGCGCGTATAAATCCAGATAGAAGGCGGCAATCTGTTCACCGTCTTTTAATACGTGGAAAAAACGTGCATCCGGATGATAGCTGTCGAAGGTTTTCTGTTCTTCGAAGCTCAGGCCATACAGACGCGATACGACTTCAAACATGCCGTTAATCACGGTATCGACCGGCAGGTACGGGCGGATATCTTCCTGCGAAATGGCGTAACGCGCCTGACGTAATTTCTCGCTGTAAAAACTCACATCCCACGGCTGTAAATCGGCGCAGCCCTGCTCGGCGGCAAAGGCTTTCAGTTCGGCAAATTCACGCTCGGCCTGGGGTTTGGCTTTGGCCGCCAGATCGCTTAAAAAATCCAGCACTTCGTCCGGCGAACCGGCCATTTTGGTTTCGACCGAATAATGGGCGTACGACTCAAAGCCCAGCAGTTTGGCCAGCTCGTAACGCAGGGTCAGAATTTCATTCATCAGCTGACTGTTATCAAACTTGCCGGCATCCGGGCCCTGATCGGAGGCGCGGGTAACATAGGCGGTGTACATTTCTTCGCGCAGGCTGCGGTTTTCACCGTAGGTCAGCACCGGCATATAGGACGGGAAATCCAGCGTTAAACGATAGCCTTGCTGCTCATGCGCTTTAGCCTGTTGCGCCAGCAGGTCGAGGGCACTGTCGGGCAGACCGGCCAGCTCAGGCTTATCGCTGATCAGTTTGCTCCACGCATTGGTGGCATCCAGCACGTTCTCGCCGAACTTAGAGGTCAGCTCAGACAAACGCTGACGGATTTCACCGTAACGGGCTTTTTTATCGTCCGGCAGATCGACACCGGCCAGATGGAAATCGCGCAGTGCATGTTCGACGGCGGTTTTCTGTGCGGTGCTCAGACTGTCGAAGTGCGCCGAGGCGCGCAGCTTTTTATAGGCATCGCACAGCGCTTTGTTCTGCCCCATTTCGGTACTGTACTGGCTCAGCAGCGGCAGGCAGGCGTTATAGGCATCGCGCAGCTCGTCGCTGTTAAGCACACCGTTTAAATGACCAACCGGCGACCAGGCCTGGCTCAGTTCATCGTCCCAGGCTTCCATCGGCGCAATAAAGTTATCCCAGGTTGGCTCGCTGACCGTGACCAGCAACTCGCGGATACGCTCGCGGTTCTGGTTCAACCTTTGTTCGATAGCAGGTTTGATATGTTCTGGTTTAATAGCCGAAAACGGCGGCAGACGATGGTTTACTGACAGCGGATTGGTCGCGGCCGTTGCGCTGGTAGATGAAGAAGTGGTCATAGATGCTTCGCTTCCGGAAAAGGGGCGTAGGTGAAGGTGCCTGACGGGCAACCCTTGCTCAATGCCTTATAAATTGGGTCAAATGGCCTTAATTCAAGATCATAGCGCGGGAACAGAACACAATGTCAGACGTAAGAAGCTATCAGGGCCATAGCCCGAAACTGGGCGAGCGCGTATTCGTGGACCGCAGTGCGGTAATTATCGGCGATGTGGAAATGGGCGACGACTGCTCGGTATGGCCGTTAGCGGTTATCCGCGGCGATATGCACCATATCCGTATCGGCGCACGCACCAGCGTACAGGATGGCAGCGTACTGCATATTACCCACGCCTCCGACTATAACTCCGGCGGTTACCCGCTGATTATCGGCGATGATGTCACCATCGGCCATCAGGCCATGCTGCACGGCTGCACCATCGGCAACCGCGTATTAATCGGCATGAAATCCATGATCATGGACGGCGCCATCGTCGAAGACGAAGTGATCGTCGCCGCCGGCGCCGTAGTGACACCGGGCAAACGTCTGGAAAGTGGTTATGTATACGTCGGCAACCCGGCGAAACAGGCACGGCCGATTACCGAAAAAGAACGCAGCTTTTTTACCTATGGTGCGGGGAATTATGTACGGCTGAAGGATAAGCATCTGGCGGAGGGTTACGATAAACCGCTCTGAGGCATTACACTGCTGACTTTGCACTCAATGAAGGGATTGAAATGGGCAGCAAGGTCAGCAGCAACACCTCTAAATTTAAATCTGCTTTACTCCGATGGATCAATGTCCTTGCCTTAGGTGTACTGGCTGCCGTCTTCTGGTTCTTTGTATTCGAAACTAGTATTCCAAATTTCGTATTCAGCTGGTTATCGAAACAGCCAACGCTGATTCAGTGCGTGCTTTCGGCACTTGCGGCCTTAATTACCATTCTGATTCAGCAACGCTTTCATGTACGACTTAAGCGAGCAAAACATAAGTACGTCCTTGATCTGAAAGCACTGCTGTATTACCCACCACTCCATATATCGGTTGCGATAGGCCTGATTCTATTCATCTGCATGAGCGATGCAGTTGCAACTCAACCATTCGACTCAAGTTCAACACTGCTGATCACTGTATTTTGCTTTACTTATGGAATTCTCGCAATTTCCATACACCCAAAATCCGAAAGGAAACATCTCACCAATACATCAAGCCAATCTCTCGACGCTATGTCTGATGAGGAATTCGGAAAGTGGATTAATACTGATGAACCTAAGTACACAGCTGATCTTTTAAATCGTAAGCAGTATGTCGAAAGGATAGTGAAACGGTTAGTGGATTCTGCATCAACAAAAGCAACCAGAGGTCAAATAATATACGGTCCATTTGGAAGCGGAAAATCAACACTTATCGAATCAGTCTTCAATGAACTTTCTGATCGCCACGATGAAGAATGGATCAGCTGTCATTTTGACTGCTGGGGCCGGACAGAAGATGCTGAAAAGCTCACAGAGCTTCTTTTAGAGGAAGTGATCGATGCAATTGGTCAACACGTCGATGCCTCCGCCATTATTGGTGTTCCATCAGAATATGTCGCTGCAGCCTACGATGCACACTCATTATTTCGGATTGCTGCGCCATTTATACGGAAACGTCCGAGAAATATGGTATTAGAAGACATTAATAAAATACTTAAACAGAACAATCTGAAACTGCTATTAGTCATAGAGAATATAGACAGAGCACAAAATGTTTCATTGTTTGCCGGTGTAGTGGGGAGTGTACTGGACCAGGTAGCGGTTCTGGACAGCATTCGCTTTCTTTTCACCTCGGATCGCCATCCTGATATTGCACAAATAGCCAGTCGCTTAGCTGATCATATTGAAGATCTCTCACTGAGCAACATTTACAAAATTATTCCTAGATTTATTGAATACTGCGTTAAGCAAACAGCATACGATATTATTTTATCTTACAAAGATCAGAACGGCGTTATATATCAGAGCAGAAAGAGTATCCATGACAAAAAGTTCCGTTCACTCTATATTGCTGCAGCTTCATTCATAGACAATATTCGTGATCTAAAACTGATATTCAGAAACACCGTAGAGATGTGGCGAATTCATCAGGGTGAGATACATATTCTGGATATTCTATTGTACAGTCTATACAGACACAGCTATAAACTTACACAAGAAATCGACAACATAGTTTTCAATAGAAATGGTAACGATAAAAGTGATCTAAACCAGGTCATCGAATACGAAAACCTAGCGGATCGAGTTGACGAAAGTTACATTCAACACTCGGCAATTAATAGCCCTGAAACGTCTCTTGCTATACTTCGAACATATTTTCTTGCGCATGGAGCCTATAGAGATAAATACGCCGGGATCAATCTTTCTGATAAATACGGAAACAACGCCCTTGAGAGCTTAAGAAATGGTGAAAAAACAGAGCAGAGTATTCAACCATTTTTAAGAGCCGTAATCAGCCTGAATGTTAATAATAAAAGCGGTCTGATGCAGCATTACTCACCAGATGATTTTATCAGCTACTCCAATGATTTAAATGTTATCGCCTATTGCTACTGGCATAACAATATAGAGGTTGCGAGAAAAGTCTGGCAACGAGCTCTTACAATAGAGTTTACAATGTCGGATGAAAACAGGCTCCGTTTCCGCTCTCTTGCCCACGATTTCGTATATTCGTCTGCCGTTATTACTCAAAATCGATTAGAAGATATTCTCCGCCCAACATTAGATATACTGGATGAGTCGGGGCGTTACGAACAAGCGATAATCCTGACGGAAGCCATCGAAAAAAAATATGATCTAGATATTGCAGAAAGATCATTCGAACATCTAATCTCTTTGAAATTTCAGGGTTTTAAAGATGTCAATCTGTCCATTTGCTTAGCAGACTTTACTTTCCTATTTGAGGAGAGAATAAATGATCACAACCAGAGCCAGTGTTTAGAACAGATCCGCATTGTTTTTGACTTACTGAGATCTAAAATGGAGCACGATGCCTACTGGCTGGAAGGATATTTCAAAGAAGTTAACGCTACAACAAAGCTTAAATCCAGAATGGAAAAAATTTTCTCCAAGCTAACGAAACTCGACGACTTTTCAGAGCGTGATAAAAATATTATCGAAATGATTGCAAAAACGCCTACTTCGGAGAAACATCAATAGAAGTATTTAAATCTATAAAAACAGGAGATGCCGTGACTGGCACCTCCTTGTTCGGATTTTATCACTTTAAATCCCCACCACCGCAAAATCGATCGCCGCTATAATCTCAGTTCGGTAAGCCGATAAATCGGCAACCTCTTCCCCCAGTAAGCGCGACTCAATACCCGCCATCTGTTGGGTCAGAGCAACGAAGGTTGCACCGTTAATGTTAAACACCGGGCACAGTTTGCTGATAACGCCAGAACGGCAATTGGCCTGTGCGGTTAGGGGAATCACCAGCCGTGTTTTAAGGTCGGCCAGAAGGCTGTTCTGCACATCCAACAGATAGGGGTACTGCCCCTTACTGGCGGGATTGGTGTTGCTGTAAACATAAAACTGCATCAGAAACTTCTCAGGCCGTCGCTGAATACACCCTGCTCGTCCACCAGCTGGTTGTAACCATTGATCGCCTGCTGGTTTTCTTTAAGCCACTGTTCACGCTGAACCTGAGCGACCTTATCGGCCAGCGCCTGTTCCAGCGTTGCCGACAGGTTGATTTTACAGGCCCGAGCCTGGGCCAGCAGGTCACTGTTGATGCTGACGTTGGTCGGTTTTTTCGGAGCGGCGTTGTTGTATGTGGCTTGCATACGAGATCCCATGCGCTATTCATATGTGCATAGACTATGCGCACCACGTTTTATGCACAACCCTAAAACAGAAACGGGAGGTGCCATTACTGGCCCTCCCGTTTTTAAGCGTCTTTCTGCGTCCGACATCAGACATCCGACCTCAGACAGACACCCCTCAGAACTTCACCTGCCAGCCCAGCGCCAGCTGGTTCTGGAACATGGTGATATCGGCTTCACCGCCACCAAAATTCGCCGGAATCGAGCCACTGCCATGCACGGTTTCTTCAAAGCCGTGGGTGTAAGCCACCGACACGTCGTTGCTGTCGTTTACGGCGTAGGTCGCGCCCAGTGAGGCGTGTTTCTGAATTACGCCCGGCGCCAGAATATTGAAGAAGGTCTGATTAACCAGAACTGGCTGGTCGCAGTAGCTGAAGCCAGCGCGCAGGGTCAGCCCCGGCTGCACATCGTACTCAACGCCGATTTTATAGACGTTGATACTTTCCCAACCAAAACCGGAACCGTTATCAGCCCCCAGTGGGCCACCTTCGTCCAGTTCGTTGGCGATGGAGCGCACACTGCCGTAGCCGATGAATTGCCAGTCGGCCGCCAGCGTCAGTGCCGGAATGACCTGCCAGGCCACGCCGGCGCTGTAGTTTTCGGGAATATCAAAGCCGCCGTTTTCAGCAAACAGGCCACGGTAACGATCAAAGCCATCGGTTCTGATGGCCGAAGACCAGCTCGCGCCCAGCGTGACACTGTCGCTCAGGTTACCCTGCCAGCCGAGTTTTACACCCCAGCCGGTGGCGGTATCGACGCCCTGATTGGATACCGCGCTGCCATCCTGTGACATACCGGCAAACGGCTGAATGCCTTTGGCTTCAAACTGCTGACGAACCCAGGTTAAGCCCAACCCCAGCGCGTGCTGATCGTTAAACTGGTAAGCGACGGTACTGGTAATAAACAGTTGCTCAAGGTTCACGCCGGCGCTGCCCTGCGCACCAAAATTGGCAAACGGGTTTTTGCCGTAATCGGTGTTCATCCCACCATTGCCATAAAGCGCCAGACCGTAGCTGAGGTGGTCGGAATGTTTACGGGCAAAGCCCAGTTCCGGCATCAGAAAGGATTCGCTGTCGTTGCCATCGTAATGGCCATCAATACCAAAGCCATTTCCGTGAATATCGGCGGAACGCTCAGGTTTGAAATAGGTGATGCCGGCATCCAGCTGTTGCTCTGCCGACAATGCACTGATGGCCGCCGGATTGCTGGCCGCCGCCAATGCATCATGAGCCATGGCGACAGAGACACCGGCCATTCCCTGGGCACGAACACTGCTGGCATGGGTAAAGTAACCGTTGGTGGCCTGGGCGCTGAATGCCAGACCACTGAGTGCAATGGCACTGCTGAGACGCAAAACCTGAGACATTGTTAAAACTCCGCGCGGGGACTGATGAAGGTGCGCAGTTTAGTCCATAGAGTTATAACCAATAAGTAATATTTCGGGATAAGGTTATAACAACCCCATGCTTTGATATCAGAGCCGCTGTTACCAGACCACTGATGAGCGGGCATTGATCCGCGCTCCGCGCCGCAGAAGACAGCATCGCGTCCAGCGGTTACAATCGGTGCGTTTTTTTCATTAGCCACAAGAAGCAATTCCTATGGGCCGCGCGTACCAGAACCGTAAAGAATCAATGGCCAAAACGGCCGCTGCTAAAACCAAAGTGTATTCCCGTTATGGCCGCGAGATTTATATGTGCGCCAAAAACGGTGGTATCGATCCATCCGCCAACCTGTCGTTGCGCGGTCTGATTGATAAAGCCAAGAAAGATCAGGTGCCAAGCCACGTGATCGATAAAGCCATCGACAAAGCCAAAGGCGGCGCCGGTGAAGACTTCCAGCCAGCGCTGTATGAAGGCATTGGCCCCGGTGGTTGCATGGTGCTGATCAGCGCTCTGACCGATAACGGTAACCGTACTTTCGGTGATATCCGTGGCATCTTCTCCAAGTGCAAAGCCAAGCTGGGCAGCCAGGGTTCGGTGTCGCACATGTTCGATCACCGCGCGATGTTTGTGTTTGCCGGTGACGACGAAGAAGGCGCACTGGAAGCCCTGATGATGGCCGATGTGGATGTCTCCGATATCGACTGCGAAGACGGCATGATCACTGTGTTGGTGCCGCCAACGGATTACTTCAAGGCGAAAACCGCGCTGACCGAGATGAACCCGGAAATCGATTTCGAAGTGGAAGAGATTACTTATCTGCCACAGACCGAGCATCCGGTGTCCGGCGATGACATCGCTCAGTTCGAGCGTTTCGCTGGCCTGCTGAACGATCTGGAAGATGTTGCGCACATCTACCATAACGGTGTGTTTGAAGGCTGATTCTGGCTTTTAACAACACTGAAAAAAACGCCGCTGCGGGTAACCACAGTGGCGTTTTTTATGGCTGAGACTTAATCTGCCATGTTTACCTCGCGGCTCAATTTCACGCAGCTGTAACATCTGCCCACCATTCTCTGCGCCCATAAATTTAAAGAATTTAAGCGGAGATAATATGAACCCGAAGTTTCTGGCTGTTGCGGTAAGCACGGCGCTGCTGGCTGCCTGTGGTGGCGATGACAACAATAGCAACAATAACGACAGCAAAAGTCCACTGGCCGAGCTGGGTATTCAGTGTGCTGCGGTAGAAAAAGCGGCAACTGAAACTAGCACCGGTACGCTGCAATTATCATTGGTTGATTCTTATTTTTCCGGTAATGACTTCGCCACCAGCTCAGCTGAGATTGTCAGCTATGACAGCTGCTCCGATCAGCTTTATGTGGTGAATGCCAAAGACGCCACCATCGATGTGTTATCACTGGCGCAGAACAACAGCGCGCCGACGAAAAAAAGCAGCATCAATCTGGCCGCTGCAGCCACTGCCGCCGGTATTGAAATTGGTGCCGCCAACAGTGTCTCGGCGAAAAAGGGGTTAGTCGCCGTCGCCATTGAAGCCAAGGTAAAACAGGATGCCGGTCTGATTGCACTGTACCGTTCTGACGATCTGAGCCTGTTGGCAACTTACTCTGCCGGTAGCCTGCCGGACATGGTCACCCTGTCGGCTGATGGCCGTTATATTCTGAGCGCGAACGAAGGCGAACCGAGCGGCGATTATAAAAATGACCCGCAGGGTTCGGTCACCATCGTCGATTTAAATAAAGGCTTCAGTGCCGATAAAGCCGTGGTACAGCAGGTGCTGTTTACCGATTTTAATAACGGTGGCAGCCGCGCTGCTGAGCTGCCAGAAGGCGTGCGTATTTCCGGCCCGGCCGGCACCAGCGTGGCACAGGATCTGGAACCGGAATATATGACCCTGAACAGCGACGGCAGCAAAGCCTGGGTTGCGCTGCAGGAAAATAACGCCATGGCCATTATTGATGTCGCCAACGCCCGCGTAGAAAGCATTAAAGCGCTGGGAGAAAAATCCTGGAATTCAGACTCCGGCAATCAGCTGGATGCATCGAATAAAGATAACGGCCCGGGGGAATTTGCCAGCTACGAGCAACTGGCTGGTCTTTATATGCCGGACACCATTGCCAGTTTCGAACTGAATAACGAAACCTATATTGTCTCTGCCAACGAAGGCGACGGACGCGAGTATATTTACGAAACCACACAGCAGGCTTGTGATACGGCCAATCACAGCTGGGATGGCAAAGATTATTCTGTAGGTGGTAAAAACGAAGATGCGCAAAAATATACCAACGAAAGCGACGACTGTATTTCTCATGTCGACGAAGCCCGCGGCGGCGACCTGTTTGATATCGTTGCTGACGCCCATCCGTTAAAAGCCGCACTCGATGATAACGACCAGCTGAAGCGTCTTAAATTTATTAACGACCGCGAAAGTATCGCTGCAGCCGATACCCTGTACTCCTACGGCGCACGTTCATTCTCAATCTGGAACAGCAATGCAGAGCTGGTATTCGACAGTGGCGACGATATTGCCAAGCGCGTATTTGCCGTTGAGCCTGATAACTTTAATGCCGACAATGAAATTAATTTAACCGCAGAAACCGCCGACAACCGCAGCGATGACAAAGGCACCGAGCCGGAAGCCATTGAAGTGGCCACTATTAACGGCCGTATTTTTGCGTTCGTTGGCCTGGAGCGTCAGGGCGGCATTATGGTGTACGACATCAGCAACCCGCAGGTACCGGTATTCCAGAGCTATCTGAATAACCGCGATTTTACTGCACCGGTCTGCACCGCAGTAAATGGCGATGGTGAATGCGATAACGATACTTACAACAGCGCGGCCGGCGATTTAGGCCCTGAGTCTATCGACTACTTCAGCCGTGAGGGTAAGCATTTTATTGCCGTGGGTAATGAAGTGAGTGGGACGACCAGTGTGTATCAGTTGAATTTCAGCAGCGCTGTACTGTAACGGCTGTATTGATAAAAAAACCGCGCTCCGGCGCGGTTTTTTTTATCTCTCTTATGTCTCTGCGCCAAGCTTACTGCCGCATAAAATCTTCCAGTCCGCGGCCGGTGGCTTTGTGGATATTGCGGAATAAATACCAGATCGCCAGAGCCAGAATAATCATGCTCGGCAGCACAATCACCGGATAGCTCATCGCCGTCATTGCACCCAGCTGTTCGTTATATTCTTCGGTACCTGGCATGGCGGTTACCATATAGCGCGCCAGGCCATAGTTAAGCGCTGATGACAGAAAAAACGAGGTGGCAATAATTTTATTGGCCATCGTCAGGTGACGCTGAAAGTTCTCTTCTTCGCCATGCTCGGCAATTGCCTGCTGCAGTTTTTCTGTGTCGATCACTTCGTCATTCAGAATAATCATGCGCAGTAACGAATAACGGGTATTCAAAGTCAGCAGCACGGCAATGCCGATAAGACCGGGAATAAGCGCTTCTTTAATGGCAAGATATTCCGGCGGCAAATGCAGCAGGCTGATACCACCGGTGAGTAAGACGCTGACGATACCCAGTATCGAAAAGGCATTCACTTTGCCAGCGGTCTTCAGATCCCACAGACCAAACGCTAACGGAAACGCCAATGCGACGACCACACCCAACGTTGGGCCCAGCATATCGTCACCACTGGCTTTGGTGAGAATCAGCGTCGGGATCACGATATTAAACAGCAGGTTACTGAAAAAATTATGATTCTTTTTATTGCTTGTGGTGGTGGCCATTACACTCTTCCATCAAAAAATAGACTGACGATCATCACTGCACAGGGTGACTGGGCAGATAAAGATGGCCTTAACGGTGGCGGCGTTCGCCACGCAATACCGCAATAACCGTTTTTGTTTCCGGGCGGACATCGCGCCACAGAGCAAAGGCTTCAGCCGCCTGCTCTACCAGCATGCCCAGACCATCAATCACTTTCTGCACGCCATTATCCAGTGACCACTGATTAAAAATCGTGGTCTGAGCACTGTACATCATGTCGTAGCAAACCGTTCCGGCTGTTAACACAGAGGCCGGTAACGGTGGCAAATCACCACTCAAACTGGCCGATGTGCCGTTAATAATCACATCAAACGTGCCGTCCAGCGCAGCAAACTCTGATGCTTTTACATTGCCTAAATCGGCAAAGTCCTTGGCCAGCATTTCTGCTTTACTCAGGGTACGGTTGGCAATAATCAGTTCCGCCGGTTGTTGCTCCAGAAGCGGTTGCAACACGCCCCGTACTGCACCACCGGCACCCAGCAATAAAATACGTTTACCGTTTAATGCCACACCATGATTCACCGTGAGATCACGCACCAGCCCCACGCCATCAGTGTTGTCGGCAAGAATACGTCCGTCAGCCATTTTCTTTAGTGTATTCACCGCCTGCGCACGCTGTGCGCGCGGGGTAAATTCATCGGCGTAACGCCAGGCGTTTTCTTTAAATGGTACGGTCACGTTCACACCACAACCACCGTGTTTAAAGAATTTATTCAGCGCCGAATCAAAACTGTCCAGCGGTACCAGCTGTGCCGTGTAGAGCAAATCCTGACGGGTCTGCGCGGCAAAGGCGGTGTGAATTTGTGGTGATTTACTGTGGCCAATGGGATTTCCCACCACGGCATAAAGGTCAGTCATGGCAGCCTCCTTACACCCATTCTTTGTGGGGCAGAAAATCGGTGTACAGCAACGCTTCCGGACTGCCCGGCTCTGGCTGCCAGTCGTAATCCCAATGCACCACCGGCGGCAACGACATCAGGATCGACTCGGTGCGGCCACCGGTCTGCAGTCCGAAAATTGTGCCGCGATCAAAGACCAGATTAAATTCGACATAACGGCCACGACGGTAGCACTGGAATTTACGCTCACGCTCGCCATAAGGCTGCTCTTTACGCTTAGCCACAATCGGCACATAAGCGTCGATATAGCCGTTACCCACCGCCTGCATAAAGGCGAAGGATTTTTCAAAATTCAGTTCGCCGTCCCACTCGTTCAGGTCGTCGAAAAACAGGCCGCCGACACCACGGTTTTCATCGCGGTGTTTAAGGTAAAAATAGTCGTCACACCATTTTTTATATTGAGCAAAAACACCGTCACCAAAAGGTGCGCACAAATCTTTGCCAGTCTGATGCCAGTGCACCACATCCTCTTCATAGGGATAAAACGGTGTTAAATCAAAACCGCCGCCAAACCACCACACCGGCGCTTCGCCTTCTTTTTCTGCAACAAATAAGCGTACGTTGGCATGGGAAGTCGGCACATAAGGATTGTGCGGATGAATCACCAGCGAAACGCCGAGAGCCTGAAAACTGCGACCCGCCAGCTCCGGGCGATTGGCCGTTGCCGATGCCGGTAAACGCGCGCCACGCACATGAGAGAAATTCACGCCGCCTTTTTCAATCACGGCACCATCCGCGATCACGCGGGTACGGCCGCCACCGGTTAATGCCAGCTCGCCCTCTGCCGCCGGACGTTCCCAGGAGTCTTCCTGAAACAACGCCTTACCGTCCTGCGCTTCCAGTGCGCTGCAAATACGGTCCTGCAGATCCAGCAGAAACGTTTTAACTGCCGCCACATCGCAGCGTTGCTGCGGATTCTGAGCCTGGCTCATAAATATTCTCCTCTGAGACCTGTCACAGGTCTGTTAACGCAAACGCTGACCAGACAGCGTGCGGATCTCTGACGGCTGAGCACGGCCACCCAATGCTCCCGGCAAAATACAATCGAGTTGATCCGTAAAATACTGACGCACACGCATCGCGGTACGGGCCGGTTCACGCCCCGCCGGATTGGCCGAGGTGGAAACAACAGGACCCACTTCATCACACAATGCACGTACCAGTGGATGATCGGTTATCCGCACCGCCAGCGACTGATGCTGACCCCGTAATAATGGCGAGACTTCGCGACGACAAGGTAACACCCAGGTGACCGGGCCGGGCCAGGTGGACATCACCTGCGCCAAATCGTCATCGTTCAGCGGCAACAACAGCTCATCTAACTGCTGCAATGACGATGCCACCAACACCAGACCTTTGTGCGCCGGGCGACCTTTAAGTTCAAGGATACGGCGGATGGCCGCATCGTTGTGCGGATCACAGCCCAAGCCCCAGACCGCCTCAGTCGGATAAGCCAACACGCCACCGGAGCGAATACTGCGCGCCGCCAGTTCAAGATGCCATGAATTCACAGACGGAACCCGCAGATGAAAGGAAAGGCGGCACCCTACAACAAGGGACGGAGGGCGGCAAGAGGAGGCCCAACGGCCACACTTTCGTCATCAATGCCACATCAGATCAATTCAGGCCTAAGACTTAAGAATGATTGTCACGGTACACGATTGAACCTGTCATTTCTGGCCAGTAGCCTCGCCGACTTTTCAGGGACGATGCATGCCTGTTTTCAGGCCTGCTTCAACAACTCAGGGGCAACCGATGAACGTCTGGTTCAGAGTTTTCTATATTGTGCTGGCACTGCTGCCAGCCACGCTTCACGCACACACTTCCGCAACGTCTGACGATATAACCCGCGGACTGGCCTGGCTCAGCAGCCAGCAGCAAGCAGACGGATCCTTCCGCAGCAATACCATGGCAGCCACCGACTGGCAGGCCAGTACCGAGGCTCTGCAGGCATTTGCCAGTGCCGGGCAGCAGGATCATCTCAATACCCAGACACTCGCAACCTATCTGGCTGGTCTCAATGCACCCGAGACCGAATTGCTGAGTCGGCGCATCAGCGCCAACCTGCGCCTCGGCCAGCCGTTCGCCGACGATCTGGCCACACTGGCTCTGCGGCAGAACAGTGATGGCGGCTTTGGTGACGAAAACGGCTTTGACAGCTCAGTTTACGACACCCTGTTTGCTCTGCAGGTATTGGCCAATGCCGGTAACCGGGCCTCACCGGCAACCTCGGCGGCTATCGGTTTTCTGCTGTCTCAGCAGCGCAGTGATGGCAGCTTTGCCCTCGATAGCGACACCGCCTCCTCCGCTTATATCACCGCCCTGACTCTGCGCGCTGTTACCCCTTATCTCTATGTGTACAACGTCGGTGAATCCCTGAATAAAGGTCAGGAATACCTGTACAGCCTGAGCGCCGCCAACGGCAGCTGGCAGAGTGACTGGCAAGCGGCGTTGTTCCTGCTCGCGGTTGTCCCTCTGACCACCGATGTTACCCGCTATGCCAACACCCTCAGCTGGCTGAAACTGCAACAGCAGGGCAATGGCTCCTGGCAGGATGATGCCTTTACCACCGCGCTGGCCGTACAGGCGCTGTATCTGAGTGCCAATATCAGCCTGCCAACCGCACCGGATAAGGCCACGGTTCGCGGTCGTACGGTCGATGCCGTCAGCGCACAGCCGCTGGCTAATGTACGTATTACCACCTCGCCGCTCAGTGCTACCGATCTGTTATCCGATGCGCAAGGCAGCTTTGTACTTAACGGTCTGGAAGAAGGCAGCTACCGCCTGACCTACGAAGCCGATGGTTATCTGACCGCCTCACAGACGCTGAACGTTAAAGCCGGGCAGCTGATTGATCTGGGCGATATCCGCCTGAATCTGGCGCCGACGACCAGTCTGGTGCGTGGTGTGGTCAGCGATGCCAATACCGGTCTGCCGGTCGCTCAGGCTCTGGTGCAGGTCACTCTGGCTGGCACCACAACCGATACCCTGACCGCGGTCGATGGTTCCTATCAGCTCAGCTCAGGTGCTGGCAGTGCCAGCCTGATGATCAGCGCCAGCGGTTACCATGGCGTCAGCGCCAGTGCCAATCTGGTGGCCGGCAGCGCAGCAGAGTTTTCTGTGCAGCTGCAGCCGGATTCAGAACCCACCGTGCCGCTGCAACTGTCTGGCCGGGTGCTGGATGCCACGACCGGACAACCGCTGGCCGATGTACAGGCCGAGCAGCTGAGCAATACCTCAGCGGTGCTGTCCGGCAGCGATGGCCGCTTTACCATCCCGTCACCGCTGGCAGGCGAGCAGCAGATTATGCTGTCGCGCCCGGGTTATGACAGCGTGCTGCTCAGTGTCGTCGTACCGGCCACCGGCCGCGCTGCACTGGGAGATATCCTGCTGACCGCCAGCGAGCCGGTGAGCACAACCCGTATTACCGGCCGTATTACCGATGCCGACAGCGGGTCCGCGATTGAAGGTGCTCAGGTCAGCGTATTTGGCAGCAGCACGACCTCCGACAGTAACGGCTTCTATCAGCTCGATGGCATTACCAGCCTGGAGTTTGTGATCGGAGCCAACGCCACCGGTTACGTCTTTGGTTCCGCACCGGTCAGCCTCAGCCAGCCACGCGCCCTGACCATGGATATCGCCCTGATGCCAGCCAACGCCGGTGGCATTCTGGTCAGCCAGGTCACCACCGGCCAGCCTGCCTACGGCGCCTATCAGCGGGTTGCACTGAGCACCACGCTGACCAACCTCACGGTACGTGAACGCCGCCTGCTGCTGTATGTGCTGATCACCGACAACAACAACCAGATTCTTGACCGTTTCCCGGGGGCCGATCTGCCAGCGTTACCGGATACCGATAACGCCGAAGCCTGGGAACACTACAAACAGCATCTGAGTGACGCTACTGAGGTGCTGGCACCGAATGAAAGCCGCCATGTTGAGCTGGCCATGAGCTGGAACAGCGGCCGTCAGGCTCCCGGGCAATACCGGGTGACCATTCAGGCTCTGGACGCTGACACCAGCCAGGTGCTGGCTGAAGCGGCAGCGGCACTGGTGATTGAGCCGACACAGGCACTGCCTTCTCTGGCAGCCGAGATTACTCCGGCCTTCGCGCTGCTCGACAGCAACGCCGACCTGACTCTGGGGGCGGTATTGCGTAATGCTTCCAACGTGCCGGTCGACGCCAGCCTCAGCTGGACTCTGGCCGACCCGGACAACCAGATCCTGAGCAGTGGTCGTCAGGATCTGCAAATCACGCCGGAGCAAACCAATCTGCAGCTGACGCTGGAAAACCTGCAGCAACAGATCAGCCGCAGTGGTAATTACCCACTGACCCTGACCCTCGACACGACTGCCACTCAGGGAACCCCTGAGGCCGCACAGCTGTTCGTGCCGCCAACGGTACGCCTGCAGGTGGAGCAGGACCTTACCCCGCAACAACTGATTCCGGGCGCCGAGCGCCGCTCACAGGTACGCATTCTGATCAAAGGAGTTGATGGCGAATGATTTTTCCGGCCCATTTTAAAATCTGGTGCCTGGCTCTGCTGAGCCTGTGCGCCGTGCTGCTGAGTCCTGCCAGTCAGGCCTCCCATGCCCGCTATGGTCATATCAGCTGGGAGCCACGCCCCGAAATCAGCGAAACAACCGTCGACTTCCGTATTGTGGTGGCCTTCCGCCGCAGCTATTTCGGTAACCTGCAGCTGGGCAGTGTCTTTCGTCCGGCCGCTATCAGCTTCGGTGATGGTAAATCCGCGAACTATGAGTTTGAGGTGATCGCCCTTAACACTCAGGAAGATTGGGTTATCGGTCAGGCGCGTCAGGCCGGACTTGAATCCGGTACCGTACGCCACGAATATCCGTCGCAGGCACGCAGCAATGGTGAACCCTGGGTGGCATCGTTATCGGTCTGTTGCCGCATCGGTTCGCTGCGTAACTCTGCCAACAGTAATTACCGGGTGCATACCAATGTTGATCTGAGCAGCGGCAACCGCTCTCCGGTCAGCAGCCTGCCACCGATTGTCAGCTGCGCCCGTGGTGACTGCAGTTTCTCTGTCCCTGCCGTTGATAAAGACAATGACCATCTGCGCTGGAGCCTGACGCCACTTGGCCAGTCAGGTATCTCACGTAATCCCACCGGCTTAACGCTGGATACCAGCACCGGTTATGTCGACTGGAGTGCCGGCAGCCAGAACGAACCTCTCGGACTCTATGCCCTGTCGGTCACCATCGAAGATCTGGATGAGTTTGATCAGCCGCGCAGCGCCGTGGTGGTCGATTTTATTATCAACCTGCGCGACTTCGTCGATAACCAGCCACCGGTATTTGATCAGCCACCATCACCGGCAACCGGCGATATTATCAATGCCGTTGTTGGCCAGACTCTGACCCTGGATATTCAGGCGAGCGACAGCGACCTCAACGACGAAGTGTTCGTCAACAACCTTGGCCTGCCTGCCGGTGCCAATGTCAGCAACCTGACTCAGGGCAACCCGAGCGCGGTGCGTTTCAGCTGGACTCCGTCCATGGCCGACCTCGGTGACAAACTGCTGACCTTTACCGCCACCGACCAGAAGGCTGCCAGTGCGCTGCCGCTGTCGCTGGTGATCCGGGTTATCCAGCCAATGATCAGTGATGTGCGGGTTATCGACCGCATTGCCGCCACCGATATTGATATCGAGCAGAGCACCTTCAGTGAAACCCCGGCCGACGTTCGCCTCGGTACTCCGGTGTCGGAAGTGGAGTGGCACTACCCGACCTTTGATGTCGGCCAGATTGCCGATATCCGTTTCGACCTGAAGCTGCACAACCTGCAACCCGGCGAAACACGTCTGGTTATCCATGAACTGGAAATGACCTACCGCGATGTGAACGGCAATCTGATCCGTGATGGCCTTGGCTCACGCGCGGTGCAGGTTTCTGAAACCGTTCTGGCGCTGTCGACCAATACCGACCGCATTCAGTACCGGCCGCAGGAACAGGTCATTATCAGCAGTCAGGTCCGCAATCAGGACGAAGGCGATACCAGCAGCGGCTTCCGCCTGCAGATCGTCGATGAACAGGGCGTACTGGTCAGCCAGCTGAACGAACAGACCCTGAGTTTCACCAGTCTGGAAGATAAAACCATCAATGGTTATGACTTCAGCATCGGCAATCTGATTGCCGGTAACTACCGCGTGCGGGCCGAACTGCTGCGCGCCGATGGCCGCGTAACCGCAGTGGCCGAAGCCCCCTTCAGCGTTGTGGCTAACAGTGGCGGCGCGCTGAGTCTGGCCACCAGCCTGTATACCGACAAACCGGTTTACGGCCGCTGGGACAGCGTTAACCTCAGCGCCCGTCTGCAGAATACTTCCAGCAATGCGCCGCTGACGACCACCCGCAACGAACTGCTGGTGTATGCGCCGGATGGCACAGAAGTTTTCCGCCAGAGCCGTGATCTGGGCAGCCTCGCACCGTCGTCAATGGAAGACTTCAGCTTCCTGCTGGCCCTGAACGACGCCAGTCAGGGACAGTATCAGGCTGTGTGGAAAACACTGGATGCCACCAGCGGTCAGGAACTCAGCCGTTCGCAGGCCGGATTCCGCGTGCAGTCTCTGGCACTGCAGGAACTGCTGGGCAGTGTTCAGGCCGCAGACAGCCGTATCTATCATACCGGCAGCACCCGCTGTGATTTCACGGTACGCAACCGGGCGCCGGAAGCGGCTTTGGGGACTCAGCTGGCTTACAGCCTGATTCAGGCGGACAGCGAAACCCTGCTGCAGCGCACCGAAATCAGCGCCGATATCGGCCGCAATGATGAATTTACCTGGCACACCGACTTCAGCGCCGCAGGACAAGCTTACGGTGGTTATGCCTGTGTACTGGAAGCCAACATCAACGGCACCTGGCAGGTTCTGGCCAGTGACAGCTTTGAAGTGCAGGCGCCTGAAGTATCCACGGCCATCAGCAGTGAAGGCCCTGGCCGCGTGCTGGTGCTGACCGATGCTCCGCGTCAGTGTTCTGCTCTTGAGGACATCCGCGTTGGCTTCGACTTCGGCGCCGAACTGAGCACCTCTCAGCAGATTGAAATCCGCCTCTACGGCCCAGATGGCAAGCTGTTGGATACCGAAATCGTCAGCGCGCTGGATACCGAAATCAACCATCGCCACGGCAAGGCCAACACCGATCTCAGTGTGAAAGCTCAGGCCAGCGGTCAGTTCGAGGTGCTGGTGCAGTCATCATCCGGACTGGGCAAAGAGTACCGGGTGGAGGTATCGGTTAAACGTAACTGGCTGAGTAAAGTTGAGAAGTCCTGGACCTTCGACTGCAGCTGCGACCGCCCATTAACGCTTAATGAACTGTACGAAGACGTCAGCCTGCTGGCCTGGCATCCGTGGCACAGCGATGACGATCTGCGTAATGCCGACCCGTTCGGCCCGCTCAACGGCCCGGATGTGAATGAGCAGAACGACTTTATCGAACAACTGCTGCAGGACGCTGGCTGGGAATACACGCTGGTACACAGCGCCGATGACTTTGCCCGCGAGCACCGTCTCGGTGGTTACAGCAGCTACCTGTTGCTGGCCGAACGTCCGCAGCTGCACTGGCAGGTACAGAAAGAGCTGCGCGAAGCGGTCTTCGCCGGTAAAGGCCTGATCGTCGCCGGTGGTTTCGATAAACGTAACCTGTGGCTGGAATCGGCACTGGGTGTGGCGGTGATTGGCCGTCATCCATGGGCGCGGGAATTACAGGTACACAACTCTGACCTGAGCAGCGCCTGGAATGCCCAGCTGCCGCTGGCCGATAAGGTTCAGGGTATCTGGCTGACCGGCGCCGAAACCCTTGCCGAATACGCGCTGGCCGGAGACGACCAGCAGCATAACTGGCACTGGCTGGATAAAGGCGAGCATAAAGCGCACGACATTTTCGATGTTAAGCGCCGCGCCATTACCGGCTACGACTATGGCAAAGGACGCAGCCTGTTCTTTGGTTTCGACCTGTTGCTGCAGGCCACTCAGGCCGGGGCTGACAGCAGCTATGCCGAACTGATTCTGCAGGCACTGCAACAGATCCAGCCGGATGAACTGCCGGCCCTGGGCTCTGCCGTACTGCCGCTGAACGTACAGTGGCAGAACAACCGCGGTGCCGTCAGCTTAGTCAGCGAACTGCTGCTGCCGGAAGGTGCTGAGCTGCTGATTCCCGGCATTTTTGCTCAGCAGGATGAACACTGGCTGGCAACCCTGACGCTGGCAGAGCAGCAGACTCTGGCATCACGTCTGTACATCAAATTGGCCGACCGCGACGGTGAGCAGAGCATCGGCCTGCTGACCACCACCGTCGACGGCAATCAGCAACTGCAACAGGCGCAGGCCAGCTTTGCATTCGGCGCCAGCGCCACCCCGGAACTCGCGGCAACCCAGGCACTGCTCGACAGCCTGGCCTGGGACTACTGGTATCGCCTGAACTACCGCCATGCCTGGCTGAAGTTCAAGCTGGCCCGCGAAGCCATCAACAAAGAGCACTGGTATCAGGCGCAGACGCTGTTGCTGCTGGCCGCCGACCTGTTGCTGGTTGGCCATGAAGACGATGTCGCCAGTGCCCGTCAGCAGGTACAGCGTCATATTCAGTTTGTCGGCGAGAAGCTGGCGCAATGATCATGAAACGGAATTCAGTTATGACTTCAGGAACCCCTTCTATGCCTTTGCTGCAACAGGAGCTGCTGCTGGACAGCGCTCCACGCTCATCCCGCCCGCTGCGCCTTATTGCGCGCACGGTGCTGGTTGTTTTTCTGAATGCGGTGATCTGGCCGTCCTGGGCGGTTGCGGTGGAAATTGACCAGCAACAGCAGCTGGAAGAACAGCAACGCTGGCTGCAGGACAATCAGCAGCTTGATCAGGTGCTGGCCAATCTGCGCGATCATATAAGCCAGCAGCGGCAACAGGTGCTGGACAAACAGAATGCCGAGCAGGGTTTTGTCAGCCGTGCGCTGAGCTTTGTTGGCTTTGGTGAGGATGCCTTGCCGGATAATCCCAGCCAGCGGTTTCAGCAGCGTCTGAATGAGCTGCGCCAGGACACCGAAAATTCCCTCGCACAGGAAGCCGCCCGTCTGCAGGAGCATCGCCTGCCGGCCGTTGTGCTGGAGCGACAGCAGCAACTGCAGACGCAGATTCTGGCCCGCTACCAGCAACTGCAGGAACAACTGACGGCAGCCACACAAGAGCAATCGCTGGATGATCAGGAGCAACAGCTCAACGCCCTGAACGACCTGCTGAACAGTTTCAGTATCGGTAACCCGCGTGATCCGTTCGATCCGGAACAACTGCCGTGGGGCACACCAGATCCGAAACTGACCCCGGAACCGGCACAGGATGCCAAACTGCTGAGTCAGCGTTACGACCTGCCGTTATTTGAGCAGGGCGTACAACTGGCCAGTAACGTCATCACCCCAGACATGCTGGGCAATCCCGGCGGCCCGGTTCAGGCCGATCTGGATGCCACCCTCGACGCACCGCTCAGCCCGGCCATGATTGCCAAAGCCGGTGAGCTGAATAACGATCCGGTCGCGATCTATCAGTGGGTTCGTAATAACGTTGAATATATTCCCAGCTACGGTTCGGTGCAGGGCGCTGAATACACCCTGACTTATCAGAAAGGTAACGCCTTCGATACCGCCAGCCTGCTGGTTGCCCTGCTGCGTGCCGCCAATGTTCCGGCCCGTTACGCCTTTGGTACCGTGCGTATGCCCGCCGCCAGCGTGATGAACTGGGTTGGTAATGTGCAGGTACCGGAAGCCGCCGGCAATCTGCTCGGTCAGGGCGGCGTGCCCAGCAAGATGCTGGTCAGCGGTGGTCAGGTGACGCACTTCGAACTGGAGCATGTCTGGGTTGAAGCCTGGATCGATTATTTACCCAGCCGTGGGGCAAAGCACAGCGTCGGTGACAGCTGGATTCCGATGGATGCCAGCTACAAGCAATATGAATATCAGGACGGTATGGGCCTTGATCAGGCCGTACCTTTTGATGCCCAGGCGCTGGCCGACAGCCTTGAGCAAAGCAGTACCGTTAATGAAGACGAAGGCTGGGTACAGGGTATTCCACAACAGGATGTTGAACAGGCGCTGACTAACTATCAGGCTCAACTGGAAGACTACATCAGCAGCCAGGCTCCGGACGCCACCGTCGGCGATGTACTGGGTACGGCTGCCATCAAGACTGTTGTGCGTGAATCACTGGCGGCCTCGCTGCCGTACGAACTGCGTACCCGCAAACTGGTGGCTTCGGCCCTGACCGACAACCAGCGCTGGAAATTCAAATACACGCTGGGCAGCAGTCAGTACGGTCAGATGGGCAATATTCTGCTCAGCATTAATCAGCCAACCGCCTTGTTAGCCGGTAAAAAGCTGGCTCTGTCATTTGCCCCGGCTTCAGAAGCCGATGAGCAAACCCTCACCAGCTATCTGCCGGAGCCGGATGCCAATGGCGACATCGACCCGGCGGATATACCCGACACCCTGCCCGGTTACCTGATTCATCTGAACGGTGAGTTCACCATTGGCAGTGAGATTACTGCGGCGACAAGCAGCAGCGTGACCATGGGTACCGAGCTGTTATCGGAAATGGGTTACTGGCAACCCGGCCGTGGCTGGCGCACCTCGCAGAACAAACCCATTGCCGGTGAATACCGTGCACTGGCGCTCGACCTGCATGGCGTCAGCCCGGCACAGGCCGATGCACTGAAAAATGATCTGGAAAACACCCAACAAAAAATCACTGCCGAAGATTACACCGACCTTGGCAAACAACAGCTGGTTGGTGATTTACTCTACGCCACCATCCTCAGCTACTTTGCCCTGAATAATGTGCAGGATGATATTGCGGCAAGTCAGGCCAATATGGTGAGCTATAAAGCACCCAGCTACGGTTTATTCAAAACCAATGTGACCCCGCTGTACTGGTTTGGTATTCCGCGTAACGTGAAGATTAATGGTCTGGTAATGGACGTTGATCACATCACGCATCTGCTGGCGCATAAAAATAACGACACCCAGCAATGGATTAATTACAACCGCGTTTCTGGTGCACGCCTGAGTGCGATGGAACATCTCGTTCCCGAGCAGATGTTCAGCACTGAAGACAATCCGGCAAACGGTATCAGTGCAGTCAAAGCCCTACAGCTGGCAGCGGCCGAAGGCCAGAAAATCTGGACCATCACACAGGCAAACCTCGACGTCGCATTAAATGGTCTGCAGTTGCCGGCATCTGTTGAAACGGATATCCGTAATTCGGTATACGCTGGCAAAGAAGTTACCGCCCATGAAAAGCCAATCAGCTTCTTTGGCAGCAGTCAGGTTGGTTATATTGTGCTGGATCCGGAAACCGGGGCCGGTGCTTATCTGATTGGTGGCGGGGAGAATGGTGCTTTTGTTTTAATCCTTTCTGGGCTAGCGCTTACTTTCTTCGGAATAGGAATATTGAGCGCTGCTTTACTTGGCGGGCCTGTAGGTTTACTAATGTCTGGTATATTAATTTCTGCAGGTTCTTTACTTATCGCAGCTGGCTTCGCACTTATCAGTGGCAATAGCTGGGCATGTAGTAAAATGGTAGGAGCTGCGGTTGGTATGCTTACCTATGCATTAGGACTAATAAGTGTTGCTTTTGGTGGTTTGGCTGCGGCTGTCATATTTGGTGCGTTGTTATCTGATATAACGTCTATATGTGGATAGCTTAGATATGCCGAAAGAATATAGCGCTTTATTAACAGTAATGTCTGGAACACTTTTAGGCTATATGCTGCAGGACTATTCACAATGTACTAATGATTTAATGAGAGTCACAGATTTTTTGTCATCATCTGCACTATTTTGTTTGGTAGTATTTTTTATACTAGAGATAAGGAGATACTTCAAAAATAGAAATGTCGACTAATTTACTTCAGAGCTTTTACTGAAATACAGAGGGCGGATTACAAACTCGAATATCGCGCGGTAACGCCTTCGATACTGCCAGCCTGCTGGTTGTCCTGCTGCGTGCCGCCAATGTTCCGGCCCGTTACGCCTTTGGTACTGTGCGTATGCCCGTCGCCAGCGTGATGAAGAGTGCTTGATCCTCTACTGAATCGTTCGATTAAAAATGGGGGGATTACAGGTGTACGCCAGTAAAGAAGTGACTGCCCATGAAAAACCAGTCAGCTTCTTTGGTAAATCGTCCGTTGGTTACACCGTTCTGGATCCGGAGACAGGAGCCGGTGCTTATCTGATTGGTGGAGGGGAGAACGGGGGAAGACTACTCTCTGATCTTTCGGCAGGAATTGGACATTTAGCGATCCTTACATCTGTATCCTCTTTCTTCTGGCCTTTGATTGTAACTCCACCATTTGCATTAGCCATTGCAATTTTTTCTGGCATAATAGCGCTAGCCAGTCTAAGTGTTAATTGTTCGACGAATCCAAGAGCAATTGTTCCATCATTAGTCTTAATCGCAATGATCGGTGCTGCTATCGTGTTTGCATACTATGCAATAATATTTGCTACATTCGCCAGCTTGGCAGCCATGGTTTCAACTGCTGCGCTTGTTGCGTTTTCTCTTGATATTTTCGCTTATATTCTCTCCACATTTCTGGTTTGTTAAATGCTGTACTACTGGGTATTTCTTATTCTATTTATCGCTGTCTCTTCTGCTCTTCTTGCACTAAAGAAGAGCAGGAGTCTACTGTGGGAAGACTTAAATCAGACTGTACCAATCTGTAAATTTCCACAGATGGAATACTCTAGAATCAAATTCAGATATGACATAAAAGACATGGTCTTACAGAATGATGGCGTATATAAAATTGCAGCGGTAAAGATGTTTCGAGTTGGTCGATTGACACCTCGCAGAGTTGACCCTGCGATAATGTTTTTCTTGGATAAGAAAGAATTAAAAGCATCCGAAATCGACTCAATTACAAACAGAATAAAATCCTATACTAACTCCTTTTTTAATAGACTTTTTGGCATAGCTGAGTTTCATGAATACAGTGATGATGGCGGTGTGCTTTTGGTCATCATTGGTCTTATACCAAGAAAGAAGCATCTGCAAAAATTTGGCATTTGGAGGTAGTCATCACGCGACTCTATACTTTCCACAGAATTATTTTTCATAAGCATTTTAGGCGATACAAATCACAATAATGACAGGTTTAATATCAGCAGAATCACCAGTAACCCGGTCATATAGAAAACAGGGATGGTGCTATCTGGAAGAGCAAATCAATGGCTGAAAATGGCCATTGATTAATCATCTGCTGGCGCCTGTTGTTGCCATGATCACGCCGCTGATTTTTATCGGTGGCGCTGAATATATCCGTCCAGAGATTGTGCAGATGTCATTGGTAACAAGTGCTGTTTTTCTGCCATCCGGCCAGCTGCGCTGGTTCTGGCAGCAGCGCTTCAGGGATCTGAAAATTTTTCCGGATTCAGGCCAGGTAACGTATATTTTATCAGCAGTAGCCGATGGAATTCCAAATCGTATTGGAACAGCAGTAAGAGCGATATTGTTATATTTAATCTGTCTGTCAGGATTGCTATGAGAACAAAAATTATTATGACCATGTTTTTTTATGGTATTTTTTTGATAATGCTAGCGACACAAAATTGGATAATTCAAACTCTGGGCTGGAAGAGTTTTTTTATCTTACTGGTGCTATGGACCTCATCTTTAATATGGATACGAAGCAGTGGAAAAATATTCTAAACTCCCTTTGAATAATTGATCTGATTCTATAGCTTCTGGGGAAGCATCCGACATAGTAGGTGTAATTCCAACCTGACAATCACGTTCACTGTACACTCAAGTGGTATCTGTCTTGTCTGCAGAAACTCAAGCAGACAGAACATTAGCTGTGTGGATTTTTGTTTAAAATAGTGTTAATTTTTTGCAAGCTACTTTTATTGGAAGCTTGAATCTACTTGGATGACAATGGCATTGACTAAGAAACCTGAAGATCTTAATGATAGCTTTGGCATTTCTCTTGCTTCCATCGTACTGCTTGGTTATTTTTTTTACCAACTGTGCGAAGGTAAGATTTACACACATTCAGTTTCAGGATATGTAATTACATCAGAGAATGACACGTTCTTTTGGGTTTCTGCCAGCATACTCGTAATACTACTCAGCATTTTGATTTATATTTTCATTAAAAAGAAAATTTAAGGCACATCTGATTCTCATCACTTTAACCCAGACTTTATAAATCCTGAAAAATTACCGAATTATCCACGATAAACAAATTGGATTAACTCTTTTTATAGTAAACTGAATCCCCAGTTCACCATCGACTATGAGGTGCAGAATAAATCGATTAACGGCGAATAGCATGAGTGCTTAACCTGCTGGCGCGAGCCCTGAAAATTTAGAAAATACCCAGCAATGGCTTACAACTGTACTTCTTGTACAGGCATGAGTACGATGGTGCATCTTGTTTCTGAACACAAAACAGCAGGAGCAGCTTTGCACAGTAATGTCGCCCGAAGGGTGGTATATATGGATATATCGAATGAAATGTTAAGCACCAAAGGCAGTCTATCGAACGGCATCAATATAGTTAAAGATTTATTGCTTTCAGTTGCAGAAGGTCAGAAAACCTGGACTATTACACAGGTCAACCTGTATTTTTTATTAAGCAACCTGACACAGTCAGAACAGGATCATTGGATATGTGGCTAAGTTCATTGTGTCAGAGTCTTTCATTCGAAAATACATGGTCTTTGGCGGCCCTGGGTGTGCTGTTTATTCTTATATATTGGTGGTTCATTCAACGAAAGAAGAATCACCACTTGTTATGGTTTTATGGGTATGGGGTAGTTTTAAGCTTTTTTTACAAATTATTCGTATTTCCATATAAAACCCAGTATTGGCCAACGTTAACCTCGGAAGAGGTTATCTTAATGGCCATTGTCCCCGGGTTTATATACATAGCGCTCCTTTCATTTAAGCCTTCGAAGGGTGATATGGGGAGCGCTATATACAATCTAACCCAGGGAAGTATGGTGTTTGCCCTGATATTAGTGCTTGGCTGGCTGTTCAGTCCTTCGTGTTTTTCACACTGATGGAGTTGTGTAGCAGATGCCCCTGGCCAATAGATAATGTCAAAACCAACTGAGTAATCTGCTTTAATTGTGGCTGTCATCATGGAATTCTTTACAGATTCAGATTTTCTATGGACCTTGATTCGCAGAACAGGCTTCCATGTAAACTGTGCGGTTCAGACATGGTAGATAATGATAAATCTGGATGTTATTTTTTCCTCTGGATCGTTCTTGGTGTTTGCCTACCTATCATTTTTGATGACATCGCTTGTAGCATTTCACTTTCAGTACTCAGCATGGTTTTATTCACTTATTTGTTACTCTCTATAAAAAAGAAACGTCGTTTTGATCAGAATCAGATTTCTCCTCTGGCTTATACTGAGCGCTCTGATTTACTGGCTGAATATCAGCAGCATCACCAGTGATTCATTTGTGCAGAAAATGGGAATGGTGGCAGGCAGTACTCTGCTTGCTATTCTGCCGCTGATGTCGGTTAAGTGGTGGTGCTATCTGGAAGAGCAAACCAATGGCCGCCGGTGGCCATTGATTAATCATCTGCTGGCACCGGTTTTTGCCATTATCACGCCGCTGATTTTTATCGGTGGCGCTGAATATATCCGTACAGAGATTGTGCTGCTGTCATTGGCAACCGGCGCTGTTTTTCTGCCATCCGGCCAGCTGCGCTGGTTCTGGCAGCAGCGCTTCGGCGATCTGAAAAGCTTTCCGGATTCAGGCCAGGTAAGCCGGAGTCAGCTCAGCCGTATCCGCAACCTGGCACTGGGCTGGATATTTATGCCGTTACCTTTGTATTTTGTTGCTTCGTTGCTGTGGCAGCGCTGATCGTCACGCCATAAGCGAAATTCAGACCTCAGGGTTTTATGCGCAAAAAGAACATTCTGGTATTGGAAATCCTGCTCTGGCTGTTTATCGGTCTGTTGATTGTTATTGCCAGTCAAAATTCCTGACCATTGAACAGAGGCCAGTAACCAACAGCTTTATCTTTTATACCGGAGACAGCAATGCCAACATCTGCCGATACTGCATGGCTGCCTTATTTCATCAGCATCGCATTAGTTGCTGTGATCGGTGTACTGATCAGTGGCCTGAAGAATAAGCGTATTTTTGCTTTTGGCCGTTGGTATAAAGCCGGGGAAAACAAGTCGCAGTATGTACAGATCGTGATCGGCTATCTGCTACTGATTGCGCTGTTTATTTTTCTGCTGCTAAATAGTTTGTAGGGGCAATTGCGGCTGTTACTTCAGCCGCATATAACCACCTGGCACCTGTGCCAGCCAGCCCTGCAATTCGAGATCGAGGAGTTGCGGTAATAATTGCGAGATGGGTAAGGTACTGCGCAGGGCAATCACATCGGTGCTGGTCGCACTGTAATCCACCTGAGTAACCAGTTGTGGTACTTCAGTCCGCACTGCAGCCGTCGCTGTCGGTGGTAAGACAATCGGCACATCTGCCGATGCCGTCGGCTCGTCGAATTCCAGTTGTGTCTGTGCTTGCGCCTGTTCCGGCAACAGGTTCAGCTCCTGCAATACATCCTGTGCGTTTTGCACCAGACAGGCACCTTCGCGGATCAGCTGATGGCAACCATGGCTGAGCGGATTGGTCACCGCACCGGGTAAGGCAAAAACTTCGCGCCCCTGTTCTGCGGCCTGCCGCGCGGTAATCAGCGAGCCACTTTTAATCGCCGCTTCAACCACTACAGTGCCCAGACTCAGACCGCTGATAATGCGGTTACGGGAAGGAAAGTGTTTGGCCTGGGGCTCTGTTCCCGGGGCAAACTCCGACAACAACAGTCCTTTTTGCATCACCATCTGCGCCAGCCCAAGATGGCGCTGCGGATAAATCACATCCGGGCCACTGCCGAGTACCGCAATGGTGCGCCCACAACTAAGCGCTCCCTGATGCACTGCGCCATCAATACCAATCGCCATGCCACTGACGACCGTCAGACCAGCCGCCGCCAGCTGACTGGCTGTTTGTTGCGCCCATTCCGCGCCATAAGGGGTTGGGTTACGACTGCCGACCATGGCAATCATCGGCTGACTGAAACAGGCCAGATCGCCGTGATAATAAAGAAAGGTCGGCGCATCGCGCAGACTGGCAAGCGTTTCAGGATACGGAGCCACACCCGCCAGCAATACGCCACAACGGTTGTGGTTGCGCCAGCGTTGCAGCACATCAAAACCATCGCTCAGGGCAGGATCATCCAGCCAGCGCGCAGCAGCATCGGCCTTCAGGCCAAAAGATTGCAGCTGCGCAGCGGTGCAGGATAAAAGATCGTGCGGACGGGAAAGATTTTGGCGGATGTCGCCTAGTGTAACGCTGCCGACGCCCGGCAGTTTTGCCAGACGCCACCAGGCGAGTAACAGCTCGTCCCTGAGCATAAACAGTCCTTATTGGTTCGGGGATTCCACCTTGTCGCCGACACGCAGCGGCTGGGTGGCACGCATAATCAATGCGTAAGACAGTTTTTCGAAGGTGCGGAATACCATCAGGCTGCCGGCACGTTCTTCAGGCAGGCGAACCCGCTCGGCGGCCACGCGGTCATACACCACGGCACCGGCTTTTTTAATCAGCAGCACAGAACCTGGCTCCAGACCATCGCGCTCACCCCGGTTAAGCACCACCACGTCGTACTGGCCAACCTGCGTGACGCCACCGGATACCGCCAGAATCTGTCCCATTACGGCACGATCCGGAGATTTCGGATAGAAGTTGGCAATCAGATCGCGATCTTCGGTTGGCAACAGCAAGTCACCAACGGAAACCTGCTGGTTAGTGCGTTCCAGTTCCAGCGTGACAATATCATTGTCATGCGCCAATACGCGGCCCATACCGATATCCAGTGCTTCCAGTCCCAGCACTTCGCCGCTCTCCGGATCACGGTATACCTGACCTTTGCGGAACACGCCGTAAGCGCTGGAAACCTGCGGGCCAAAATCACCGCGCGCATACACTTTACCGCCAGCACCCATCAGGATGCGGGTATCGGTACCGGACAGAACACGCGGTGCTTTCTCCAGCACTTCCGGCGCAACGACGCGGTGCTCACGCAGAAAACCACGGATGGCGTCCTGAGGAATCGCAGGAATGGCTGATTCAATCGGCTCTACGCGTGCCGTTGGCTGCATTTTTACCGTACCCGGCGATAACTTCACCGTACGGCTGCCTTCGCCGCGTTTGGTCACGGTTACGCGGGTTTCACCATCAATGCTGACCAAACCAATTTCATCACCAGGGAAAATCAGGTGCGGATCTTTGATCTGACCGTTCTGATACCAGATTTCCGGCCACTGCCAGGGATCATTGGTAAAGCGTTCGGAGATATCCCAAAGGGTATCGCCCTTTTTAACCACATAGCGTTGTGGCGCATCCGATTTCAGATCCAGCGCCATGGCACCGGTTGAAAGACACATCAAACCAGCAACGAGAATGCGCTTGATGGTTTTGCTCATCCTGTATTCCCTTTATTATTAGCGGATCTGCGATCGCGCATTGAAAATCACTGTTCGGCAGCCATCTTAGCAAGTCACGACCACTTAGTTCTATAAAAGCACAGCAACTCTATGTCCATACTCGAAATTTTAGAATACCCGGATCCCCGTTTACGTACCAAAGCCGTGCCAGTGGCTGAGGTGGACGAGCGCGTGCGGGCCATCGTTGATGATATGTTCGAAACCATGTATCAGGCACCGGGCATTGGTCTGGCGGCCACGCAGGTCAATGTGCATGAGCGCATCGTGACCATCGACGTGTCGGAAGACAAGAACGAACCGCTGGTGTTTATCAACCCGGAAATCACCGTGCTCGACGGCGAAATGGAATCCATGCAGGAAGGCTGCTTATCGGTACCGGGCTTCTACGAAGAGGTTACCCGTATTGAGCACTGCCTGGTCAAAGCCCTCGACCGTGATGGCAAACCCTTTGAAATGGAATGCCGTGGTCTGCTGGCAGTCTGTATTCAGCACGAAACCGACCACCTCGAAGGTAAACTGATGGTCGATTATATTTCGCCGCTGAAGCGTAACCGCATCAAAGACAAACTCGAGAAGAAGCACAAACTCGAAGCCCGCTCAGGGAAACAGTAATGTCATTACGTATCGTTTTTGCCGGTACGCCGGAGTTTGCTGCCATCCATCTGCAGGCGCTGATCAACAGCGAGCATGAAGTGATCGGCGTTTATACCCAACCCGACCGCCCGGCCGGACGCGGTAAGAAGCTGCAGCCGAGCCCCGTTAAACAGGTTGCACTGGATAACGGCCTGCCGGTTTACCAGCCGCTGAATTTCAAAGACCCGGCTGATGTTGAACAGCTGAAAAGCCTGAATGCCGACGTCATGATCGTGGTCGCCTACGGCCTGATTCTTCCGCAAAGCGTACTCGACGCACCAAAACACGGCTGCCTGAACGTCCACGCCTCACTGCTGCCACGCTGGCGCGGTGCAGCGCCGATTCAGCGCTGCATTGAAGCTGGTGACAAAATGACCGGCATCACCATCATGCAGATGGATAAGGGTCTGGATACCGGCGACATGCTGAGCAAAGTCACCACCGGTATTCTGGCTGACGATACCGGCGGCACCCTGCATGATCGTCTGGCAGAGATGGGGCCGGGCGCTCTGCTGAATACCCTGGCACAGCTTGAAGCCGGAACCCTGCAGCCGGAAAAGCAAAACGATGCACTGGCCAACTACGCCCATAAACTGCTGAAAGAAGAAGCGTTAATCGACTGGCAACAACCGGCTGAAGAAATTGCGCTGCGCGTGCGCGCCTTTAACCCGTTCCCGATGGCTTACACCCTGCTTGGCGATGAGCGCATCCGCGTGCTGATGGCCGAAGCTCTTGAACAATCAAGTCAGCTGCTGCCAGGCACTATCGCCAACGTCAGCGCCGATGGTCTGGAAATCGCCTGTGGCGAAGGAGTATTACGTATCACTCAGGTACAGTTAGCCGGCAAAAAAGCCATGAACGTGGCCGATGTGATTAACGGTCAGCCGCAGTTGTTTCAGCCGCACCACATGCTGGCGTCACAACTTTGACCGCCGTAACCTCGCCCTGGGGTAAAGCCAAAGACACCACCCTGAGTGCCCGCCGTGCGGCGGCCATGGCACTCAGCGCCGTCCTCGCCGGACAATCCCTTAACCAATGCCTGCCACCGCTGGAACTGCGTGTTGAACTCGCCGACCGTGGCTTTCTGCGCGATCTGGCACTGGGCAGCTGCCGTCATTTTCAGCGCCTGAACGCACTGGCCAAAATGCTGCTCAGCCGGCCTTTTGGCGAAGAAGATCAGGACTTATTTGCCCTGCTGATCATCGGTCTGTACCAGCTGGAAATTCAGAAGAAGGCACCGCACGCCGCCGTGCACGCCACCGTCGAAGTCTGCGAAGAGCTGGGCAAGGGTTACGCCAAATCCGTTATTAATGCCTGCCTGCGCCGTTACGCGCGCGAATACGAAAGCCTGACCCCACCACTGGACGAAAACCCGGTCACCGCCAGCAGCCACCCGAAATGGCTGGTGAAAATGCTGAGCAAAGCCTGGCCGGAACAGTTTCAGGACATTCTCGACGAAAATAACCAGCGCCCACCGCTGTGCCTGCGCGTAAATCAGCGCCACGGCAGCCGTGAGCAATACCTTGAGCGCCTGCAGCAAGCCGGTATCGAAGCCCATGCCGCCGAACACAGCGCCGTTGGTATTTATCTGCTGGAATCCTGCGATATCACCGCCCTGCCCGGTTTTGCCGATGGTGATTTCAGCGTGCAGGACGAAGCCGCACAGCTGGCCGCCATGCTGCTGGCACCGCAGGACGGCGAACGCATTCTCGATGCCTGCGCCGCTCCCGGTGGTAAAACCTGCCATCTGCTAGAAAGCGCAGACGCCCGTGTCGTAGCGCTGGATATTGAACAAAACCGCCTGCCACGGGTGCATGAAAACCTCGCCCGCCTGCAACTCAGCGCCGAGGTTGTGTGTGCCGATATGGCCACGCCCGACGTCTGGTGGGATGGTGAACTGTTCGACGCCATTCTGCTCGACGCGCCCTGCTCGGCCACTGGTGTGATCCGTCGTCATCCGGATATCAAGCTGCTGCGTCGTCGTGAAGACATCGCCCAACTGGCGCAGGTTCAGGCGCAATTGCTGGATACCACCTGGTCATTACTGAAGCCTGGCGGGCGGCTGTTGTATGCCACCTGCTCGGTGCTGCCGGAAGAAAACAGCGCGCAAATGCAACGCTTTGCCGATGCCAATGCCGACGCACAACTGCAGACGCTGGACTTTTGCTGGGGAAGCGCCTGTAATGCCGGGCGTCAGCTGCTGCCACAACGCAACGGCCACGACGGTTTTTACTACGCCCTGCTTGTCAAAGGAGCCGGAACACATGCGTAACAGAATGCCCTGGAAACTGAGCGAATTTATGACAAAAAGGCAGGAACGCCTTTTTGCACAGCCGCAGGCTGCCCGTCAGGGTGCTGCACAAGGATGTGCAGCATGAAGATTATTATCCTGGGAGCCGGTCAGGTCGGCGGCACACTGGCTGAAAACCTGGCCAACGAGCAGAATGACATCACCGTGGTCGATACCGATGCCGACCGCCTGCGCGAGCTGCAGGACCGCATCGACATTAAAACCGTACTTGGTCGTGGCTCGTATCCCAGTATTCTGCGTGATGCCGGGGCCGATGATGCCGACATGCTGGTTGCCGTCACCAACTCTGACGAAACCAATATGGTCGCCTGTCAGGTCGCTTATACCCTGTTCCGCACCCCGACCAAGATCAGCCGCATCCGCTCCGGCCAGTATCTGAAGCAGGCCGAGCTGTTCCGCAATGATGCCTTCCCGATCGACGTTCTGATTTCCCCCGAGCAGGTAGTGACCAACTACATCAGCCGCCTGCTGCAGTATCCCGGCGCATTACAGGTGCTGGATTTTGCCGATCAGCGCGTGCAGCTGGTTGCTGTCCGCGCATACTACGGCGGCCCGCTGGTCGGTCAGGCGATTCATCACCTGAAAGATCACCTGCCCAACATTGATGCCCGCGTGGCGGCCGTTTTCCGCCGCAACAAAGCCATTGAGCCAACCGGTGACACCATCATTGAAGCCGACGACGAAGTCTTCTTCGTTGCCGCCAAAGAGCATATCCGTAAGGTAATGAGTGAACTGCGCCGCGAAGAAGACTCTTACAAGCGGGTGATGATCGTCGGCGGCGGTAATATCGGTTACCGCCTAGCGAAAGCGCTGGAGCGTGATTACCGCATCAAACTGATTGAACACGGCGAACAACGCGCTCAGTTCCTCAGTGAAAATCTGAGCAAAACCGTGGTGCTGCTGGGCAGCGCCACCGACAAAGCGCTGCTGGAAGAAGAAAACATCGAAAACACCGATGTATTCTGTGCGCTGACTAACGATGACGAGGTGAACATCATGTCGTCGCTGCTGGCCAAGCGTCTTGGTGCACGCAAGGTGATGACCCTGATTAATAAAGCGGCCTATGTCGATCTGGTCCAAGGCGGCATGATCGACGTGGCGCTGTCTCCGCAACAGGCCACCATCGGCAGCCTGCTGACCCACGTACGCCGTGGCGACGTAGTGAATGTTCACTCACTGCGCCGCGGTGCTGCCGAAGCGATTGAAGCCATTGCCCACGGCGACAGCAGCTCGTCCAAAGTGGTGGGGCGAAAAATCCGCGAAATCAAACTGCCACCGGGTACCACCATTGGTGCCATTGTGCGCGGTGAAGAAGTGATTATGGCGAGCTCTGATGTGGTGGTGGAATCCAATGACCACGTCATCCTGTTCGTGATGAAAAAACGCCATATTCCGGATGTCGAGCGCCTGTTCCAGGTCGGCCTCGGTTTCTTCTGAGCGGAGCAGTCCATGCACTTTGCGGTTATTGCACGCATTCTTGGTATTTTTCTCATGCTGTTCAGCATGACCATGCTGCCACCGATTCTGGTGTCGATGTGGTTCAACGACGGTGCCACCGAAGCCTTCGTCATCGCCCTGGTGCTGACCTTTGGCCTGGGTTTTGTGTCCTGGTTACCGGTTAAAAATGCCAATAACGACCTGCGCACCCGCGACGGCTTCCTGATTGCCGCATTGTTCTGGCTGACGTTAGGGCTGGCCGGTACGCTGCCGTTTATGATTGCCGAACAGCCGGGCCTGAGTTTTGCCGACGCGTTCTTTGAATCGTTGTCCGGCTGGACCACCACTGGTGCAACAGTGATGACCGGCCTCGAATACCTGCCAAAATCCATTCTCTGGTATCGCCAGCAGCTGCAATGGCTGGGCGGCATGGGGATTATCGTACTGGCGGTCGCCATTCTGCCGATGCTGGGGATTGGTGGCATGCAGCTCTACCGCGCGGAAATGCCCGGCCCGCTGAAAGACTCCAAACTGACCCCGCGCATTGCCGAAACCGCCAAAGCCCTGTGGTACGTGTACGCCTTCTTAACCATCAGCTGCGCGCTGGCTTACTGGTTTGCCGGCATGAGTGGCTTTGATGCCATTACCCACAGTTTTGCCACCGTAGGCATTGGTGGTTTCTCAACCTATGACGCCTCCATCGGCCATTTCGACAGCGCTCTGATTGAAGGCATCTGCGTGTTTTTTATGCTGACTGCGGCCATCAATTACTCTCTGCATTTTTTCGCCTGGCGCAACCGTACACTCAGCCATTACTGGCAGGACTCGGAAGTACGCTTCTTCCTGCTGGTAATGACTGGCGGTGCCCTGCTGACCATTTCGGCGCTGTGGCTGACCAACACCTACGCACTGCCGGAAGCCATCCGTTTCGGTGTCTTTGAACTGGTGTCCATCGCCACCACCGCAGGCTTCGGCACCGCCGACTTTGCCGGCTGGCCAGTCTTTCTGCCGGTATTGCTGTTTATGATGGCCTTTATCGGTGGCTGCACCGGTTCGACCGGCGGCGGTATGAAAGTCATCCGCGTGCTGCTGATCTACAAACAGGGCGTGCGCGAAATCCGCCGTTTGATTCATCCCAATGCCATGATGCCCATTAAGCTCGGCCGCCGTGCCGTACCCGACCGGATTCTGGATGCTGTATGGGGATTTTTCGCCGTCTATATCGTCACTTTTATGGTGATGATGCTTGCGCTGATGGCCACCGGCCTTGATCAGGTAACCGCCTTCTCTGCAGTGGGTTCCTGCCTCAATAACCTCGGCCCTGGTCTCGGCGATGTCGCCGCCCATTACGGCAATATTTCCGACACCGCGAAATGGCTGCTGGCACTGACCATGCTGCTTGGCCGTCTGGAAATTTTCACCTTACTGGTACTGCTCAGCCCGACGTTCTGGCGCAGCTGAGCATGAATAATCCCCGGCCTTTTGCTGATAACGAAGAGCTGACCGAACTGCGCCAGCAGATGCTCAGCTTCGCCCGCCTGCAACTCAGCGACGAACAACAGGCCGAAGATGTGGTGCAGGAAGCACTGGCCGGCGCACTGAAAAATGCCGCCGCCTTCAACCGCTCCGCCAGTCTTAAAACCTGGGTGTTTGCCATTTTGAAAAACAAAATTGCAGACGCCCTGCGAGGCCGTTACCGCCAACCACAAATGACCGATATCGACGACTGTAAGGATTGCAGCCTGGCCGACGACCAACTGTTTGATGAGCGCGGACACTGGCATAAAAATGAGCGTCCGCAGCGCTGGGATGCACCAGAGCAACTGGTGCACGATGAACACTTCTGGCGCGTCTTCGACCGCTGTCTTGATGCGGTCCCGGCAGAACAGGCACGGGTATTTATGATGCGGGAATTTATCGAACTGGACAGCCAGGAAATCTGTGCGGCACTGGAACTGACAACAAGCAACCTGCATGTGCTGCTGTACCGCGCGCGGCTGCGGCTGCGCGAATGTCTGGAAGATCACTGGTTTGGTGCAGGGGAAAACGCATGATGAATTGTCAGCAGGCCACACGCCTGATGTCTGAAGCCCAGGAGCGCCCGCTCAGCCTTAAAGAGCAGGCCGAGCTGAAAGTTCACACCCTTATCTGCTCTGGCTGCCGCCGTTTTGGTGAACAGATGCATCTGCTGCGACGATTCACCAAAGCATCCCATCCGCAGGATAAAGACGACAGCAATCAATAGCGCCTGTACGCTTCAGACCAGAGCCCGCTACATAATTCAGACACCTTATGGGATATTCGCAATCCGGTAGCGCGTCGGCCCGCCTTCAGGGAAGCGGTTAAAACGCTTATAGGTCCACTGGTATTGCGCCGGACAGAGCGAAACACACTCTTCAATGCTGCGGTTCATTGACGTAGCCGACACACGTACATCGTCAGCGTACAGATCGTCATCTGCACGGATGAAATAAATATCAAAACCTTCGGCATTGGGCAGGCGCTTGGCAAAACCGTAAATGGCTATGGCACCGGTTTTTTTCAGCATGTCATGCGGTAATTTCGGCGTCAGGGTTTCTATGCCCATAAAAGGCGCGAACACGCCGCTTTTCTTTTGCGGCTCCTGATCCGGCAGAAAGCCGATCATTCCACCGTCATTGAGCACATCAAATAACCCTTTTACACCGGCCCGGGTGGTCGGCACCAGCTTACAACCCACCGCTTCACGGCGGGCAACCATCCAGTTATTGAATACCGGTATTTTGGCCGGACGATACATGATGGTGATCGGACATTTAGTGGAGATGTAGTTGTTGATGATTTCCCAGTTGCCCAGATGCGGCGCCAGCAGAATCAGGCCACGGGGATCAGCGATCGCTTCATCAAGCACATCTTCGCCAATAACATTGCGGATCAGGCCTGCTGCCCGCTCGGGCGCGTAGCCCCACATCGGCCCCATTTCGGCGAGAATCTTGCCGTTTTCTGCCAGCGTTTCAGCCAGCAGATCTTCGCGTTCTGCTTCGCTCAGCTGTGGATAACAGAGGGACAGATTGAGACGGGCCACTTCACGGGCGCGGGTACGGCGTTTCAATAACAGCCAGCCCAGACCACGGCCAACTTTTTGTGCCAGAGAGAGAGAAGTAAGGGACAGCAGCTTGATCAGCCCTATCGCCAGATAACCAATAATCGATTTCACAATACGACTCCTGTGCGGGAGTCGCAGTGTACCGGTTACCACATTTCATGCAACAGACCGGCACAGGATCAGAACTGTTCTTAAAGATTAATAATATGGCCAGGCAAAGCCCGGCTAGCGCTGCGGAATCAGGGAACCCCGGCTTTGGCGTAAGGGTTCAGCGCATGCTCGGGACGATGCTTAAAGCGCTTGTATTCCCACTGATACTGCTCAGGGCACAGCGCGATACAGCGCTCAATTGCCAGGTTCATGGCCGTTGCCGACACTTCGGGATCGTCCGCGTAAATATCTGAAGGGGGCTCAGAAATATGGATATCAAAGCCTTGCGACTCAGGCAGCCGGACAACGCACAGCATCAGGGCAATCGCGCCGGTTTTTCTCAGCAGCTCACCGGGCAATTTGGGCGTCAGTGCCGGCACTGACATAAAAGGCACAAACACGCCGCTGCGGCGCTTGGGTTCCTGATCGGGTAAAAAGCCCACGACCCCACCAGACTGCAATACGTCAAAAAGCGTTTTTACTCCGGCCCCGGTAGTCGGAACCAGATTGCAGCCCAGCATCTCCCGCCGCTTCACCATCCAGTCATTAAATACCTGATTCTTCAGCGGCCGGTACATAAAGGTTACCGGGGTCTGGCCCGAGATGAAGTTGTTCGTCAGCTCCCAATTTCCCTGGTGCGGAATCAGCAGCAACACACCCTGTTCATCCGCAAGCGCCCTGTCCAGCAGCTCACCACCGTGAACCTTGTTCAGCAGTTTCAGGCCTTCCTGCTGACTGTAACCCCAGAAAGGCCCCATCTCTGCCGCTGTCATACCGCTGTGCAGCAAAGCATCACGCGCCAGCTGATCACACTGCTCAGGTGCCATGTCCGGATAACAGAGCCTGAGGTTTACCCGCGTCACCTCTCGGGCACGACTGCGGAAAAACCAGAGCAGCCAGCCGATACCCCGCCCCAGCTTTTGCGCCGTCTTTAACGGTGTCAGTCCTACTAACTTAATCAGTCCGATCAGTATGTAGCCTAAAAGAGATTTCAACATGCAACTCCTCTGCAGAGCCTGAAGTGTACCTGCAGCCTGTCTCATGCAACAGGCACAACTGAGACGACGCAGAGACAACAAACATAGGCCCGGCAACAGCATCCATCGGTTGCTCTGCTAGACTCAGAACATCACGTAAATGACCGCTCATATGATTAATCTTGAACTCGCCCTCAAAGAAAAACGCATCCTCGTTGTAGATGATCTGGTAGAAGCCCGCAGCGCACTGAAAAAGATGATTACCATCCTTGGCGCGACGCAAATAGATACCGCCACTGACGGCCGTGAAGCCATGGAATTTATCATGGAGCGCGAATACGACATCGTGCTGTCCGACTACAACCTCGGCAAAGGCAAAGACGGCCAGCAGATTCTGGAAGAAGCGCGCTACTGCAACCGCCTGCGTTCAACCGCGTTGTTTATTCTGGTTACCGGTGAAAATGCCGTAGAAATGGTCATGGGCGCGCTCGAATATGAGCCCGACAATTACATCACCAAGCCCTTTACCCTGAATATGCTGCGTGAACGCCTGACCCGCATCCTCACCACCAAGCTGGAGTTACTGGAAGTCGATACTGCCATTGATCTGGGTGAAAACGATCGCGCCATAGATCTGGCCAACGCCGTGCTCGACAACAATCCTAAGCTGCTGATTCCTGTTACCCGCATTCTCGGCAAACTCTACATCCGCCAGAAGCGCTATAACGAAGCCATCAAAGTGTATTCCGAGCTGCTGAACAAGCGCTCGGTATCCTGGGCGCGCCTTGGCCAGGCCATCTGCATGCATTTTCTCGGTGATTCGCGCAGCGCCCTGGCGCTGCTCAAACAAACGCTGACGGCTCACCCTATGTATGTGCAGTGTTATGACTGGACCGCCACGATTCTGCTCAGTCTGGGTGATGCCAAAGGCGCGCAGAAACAATTGGAGAAGGCGGTAGAAATTTCCCCCAAAGCCGTGCTGCGCCAAATGGAGCTGGGCAAACTGGCGTACAGCAACGGCGATTTTCCGGTAGCGGAAGCCGCCTTTGAACAAGCCATCAAACTCGGTCGTCACTCCTGCTATAAAAACTCCAGAAACTATCTGCAGTTTGCCCATACCGTGCGCCACGAATTAAAACCCGGCGAACAAAGCCGCGAGCAGCGCGCACGGGTCGAAAAAGCCTTTAAGGCCATTGATGAGTTGCGCCAGGACTACGCCGGTCAGGACAGCATCATGTTCGAGACCAGCATCATTGAAGGCAAAACCTACAACGCGCTGAATGAAGAAGATAAAGCGCGCGCTTCAGCCCAGCGTGCCGAAGAGATTCTGCAGCGTATGAAAAATCCCAGCGATGAACAGCAACTGCAAATGACCGAAGCCTACATCGACACCGGTCAGCACGTGAAAGCCAAGCAACTGATACGCAAACTGCAGCAGCAGGGAATGGGCAGTCACGAACTCAACCAGTTGCAGGCGCTGGAAGAAAGCCTCAACCAAATGGTCATCCGTGATCACACTACAGCCCTCAATGCCCGTGGCGTGAGCCACTATGAAAAAAGTGAATTTAACGAAGCCATCGCCGCCTTCGATGAAGCCGCCTCTTATGAAGAAGCGGGCGTCAGCGTGCTGCTGAATGCTATCCAGGCCAAAATCAGCCTGATCGAAAATACCCAGGTAGACATCGGTCAGCTGAAAGATTGCTACCGTTATTTCCAGCGTATTGGCAAAATTGGCAGTAACGATGAACGTTATGAACGCTACGAGCGTCTGAAGGGCACGTTTATGCGCCTGAAACGGGCCGCAGGTCTTTAGGGCACAGGAAGTTTCCATGAAATTTGAACATCTGGTCGGTGCTGTCGTACACGATCTGAAAAATCAGCTGCAGGCACTGCTCGACTACGAGCAGGAAGCACTGGCGCGCATTCCCAAGCGCTATCACACGCACCTTGAACCGATTCTGCAGCGCACCAATCGCCTGAAAAACGACACCATGCAAATGGTGACCTTATTTCGTCTCGAACAAAAATCCCATTTCCCGATGGACGATGCCTGGCCACGCGACACCGCCGCCGATGCCATTGAAGCCACCAGCCTGCAATATCCGGGTATCCGTTTCTCCAACGATATCGGTGAAGACTGCCAGGGCTTTTATAACGAAACCCTGATTCATCTGGCGCTAATTACCTTAATCACCAACAGCGCTCAGGCCGGTGCCACACAAATCCGCCTGACCGCCGACGACAGTAATGGCCTCACCATCTGCGTCGACGATAATGGCCACGGCTTTGATGAAGCTGTGCTTGCCGGTGAAAAAGACACCACCAAAAACGAAGGTTCAGGCCTCGGCCTGTTCTTTGTTGAACTGATTGCCAGCCACCACAAACAAGGCGAAGAACACGGCAGCATACGCATCGCCAACCGCAAGGAAGGCGGTGCGTCGGTCAGCGTTCACTTACTCTGAACGGCCTCCGTGCTGGTGCTGAGCTCATCGTAACCCGCCGTCTCCCAGGGCAGGTGCCCGGGGGTGATGTGCAGGAAGTTCAGATAATTCTCAAACTGATCAAGCAAATCACGGATGACCTCCTGCTGATCACAGCCATACAGGTCATAACCCTGACTGCCGCGGCGCAGATACACCTCCGCACGGGCAAACTGCTCACCGGCTGCCGGGGTTTTATACGCCGGTAAAGGCTGCAGTGTGCGGCGGATATCGTAGATAAAGTCCACCTCGTCACCGCCCTGCACCTGCAACCAGACTCTGGCCTGCGCGGTATCGTGCCCAACCTCAGCCTGCCAGCCGTGCTGCGCCAGCTCTTTGCAGACCTGCTCCAGCGCCGGTACTGCGGTGGTGGCAATAAAGCCATCAACGCGTGTGGCATCCGGGAAATCCACCAGACCCGCCAGACGCCGACGCCACTGGCTCTGCTGCTGATGCGGGCGGGTGGACGCGCTTGAGTTCAGGCTCGAAGCACGGTGCCCTTCAATCACTAACGCCCGCCACAATCCCAACACGGCCAGCAACATGATGACGGCAAACGGCAGCGCACTGGCGATGGTCATGGTTTGCAGCGCACTCAGGCCACCGGCCAACAGCAAGACGGCGGCGATGGTTCCTTCCAGAAAAGCCCAGAAGATGCGCTGCCACAGCGGAGTTTCCAGCGCCCCGCCAGAGGCGAGGGAATCGACTACCAATGAGCCGGAATCCGATGAAGTTACAAAGAAGGTAATGATCAGACACACCGTAATCAGCGATAAGAACGACGACCAGGGTAAGTGATCATAGAGCTGAAACAGCGCCACGGCGTGGTCAGCCTGCACATCGGCAATCAGGGTATTGAGGCCTTCATTCATAATCAGATACAGCGCAGTATCGCCAAAAATCGAAAACCAGAGAAAGGTAAACAACGTCGGTACCGCCAGTACGCCAAAGACAAACTGCCGGATGGTGCGGCCACGACTGATTTTGGCAATAAACAAACCCACAAACGGTGCCCAGGCGATGGTCCAGCCGAAAATAAACAGCGTCCAGTTGCCAATCCAGTCACTGCGCGAATAAGCCTGCAGATTGAAGGTACGCGCCACCAGTCCGCTCAGATAATCGCCGGTGTTCTGCAGAAAGGTTTCCAGAATATGAATGCTCGGGCCAATGAAAAACACCACCACCATCAGGAAGATGGCCAGCGTCATATTCAGCATCGACAGGTTTTTAATGCCTTTATCCATCCCCGCTACCACCGAGGCCGTCGCCGCCAGCGTGATGGTGAAGATCGCAATCACCTGTACCGTGGTACTAACCGGCACCGCCGGCCAGAGGTAGTGAATGCCGGCATTAATCTGCGCCACCGATAACCCCAGTGTGGTCGCCAGACCAAACAACGTGCCGAGAATCGCAAACACATCCACGGTATGTCCCAGCGGCCCATAAATGCGCTCGCCAATTAACGGATACAACGCCGAACGGATCGACAACGGCAGGCCATGACGAAACGCAAAATAGGCCAGCACCAACCCAACCAGACCGTATATCGCCCAGATATGAACACCCCAGTGGAAATACGCAATCTGCATCGCCTGGCGCGCCGCCGGAATGGTTTCGGCCGCGCCCATCGGCGGTTGTGAATAATGCAGCACCGGTTCAGCCACGCCAAAAAACAACAGCGCAATGCCGTAGCCCGCCGAAAACAACATCGCGAACCAGGCCGGAAAGCTGTATTCCGGCTCGGCATGGTCGGGCCCGAGGCGGATATTGCCCCAGCCGGATATCGCCACCCCGACGATAAACAGCAGAAAAATCGCCACCGCCAGCATGTAAAACCAACCAAAGGTGCTGGTGATCCAGCTCAGTGCGCTGCTGAACACCTCACCGGCCAGTTGCGGATTGGCGATGGTGCCGATGATCAGCAACGCGGCAATAAGAACCGTAGGAATAAACACCGGCAGCAGCACGGTCGATTGCACCGCCTTATGTTCGGCCAGCGGCGATGGTTGTTGCTTGCGGACAGAGTCCGGTGAAGTGGTCATAAAGCCTCCATGTTATGCCAGAGCGGTTCAGGCCCTTTGCCCGCCAGCGCACGAAACACACGCAGAGCAACTCCGGAAATCCGCCCTGCCTGTGGCAGGACGATGCTTTTTTACCCTGACAAACCCCTCCGGCGATTACAACCCCCCGAACTTGCTGACCCCGCACGCTGCCCCTGTTCTCGGGGCGCATCGCTGCTATAATCCGGCGTCTTTTTATTTTGCGAACAGCATTCAGGGCCTGATTCACTTAGTCTGAACAAGCTCTGGCCGTGCCAACACAGGAATTCCACCGTGAGTCAGAGTCGCCACAACGTTAAAACCTTCCAGGGCCTGATTGCCGCCCTGCAGGAATACTGGTCCGAACAGGGCTGTGTGATTAACCAACCTCTGGATATGGAAGTGGGCGCCGGTACCTTTCACACCGCGACCTTCCTGCGCGCCATTGGCCCGGAAAACTGGAGCTCTGCTTACGTGCAGCCAAGCCGTCGTCCGACCGATGGCCGTTACGGCGAAAACCCAAACCGTCTGCAGCACTACTACCAGTTTCAGGTCGTGATGAAGCCGAATCCGGTGGATATTCAGGACAAATACCTCGAATCCCTGCGCGTAATGGGCATCGACACCCTGGTGCATGACGTCCGTTTTGTTGAAGACAACTGGGAATCGCCAACTCTGGGCGCCTGGGGTCTGGGTTGGGAAGTGTGGCTGAACGGTATGGAAGTGACTCAGTTCACCTACTTCCAGCAGGTTGGCGGCCTTGAGTGTTTCCCGGTAACCGGCGAAATCACCTACGGTCTTGAGCGTATTGCCATGTACCTGCAGGAAGTGGATTCGGTCTACGACCTGGTGTGGACCTACGGCCCGGACGGCACGCCCGTGACGTACGGCGATGTCTTCCACCAGAACGAAGTGGAGCAATCGGCTTACAACTTTGAACACGCCGATGTCGATTTCCTGTTCATCGCCTTTGACCAATACGAAAAAACCTGTGCGCGCCTGATCGAAGCCGGTCTGCCGCTGCCCGCTTACGAGCAGGTACTGAAAGCCTCACACACCTTTAACCTGCTGGATGCCCGTGGTGCCATCTCGGTCACCGAGCGTCAGGGGTATATCCTGCGCGTGCGCACCCTGGCCCGCTCCGTCGCTCAGGCGTACTTCAACAGCCGCGCCGAAAAAGGCTTCCCACTGGCAACCGAAGCCAACCGTGCCGACGTCCTCGCACGCTATCTGGCCGATAAAGAAAAAGCCGCTGCCAAAGCCGCCGCCCAGGAGAACAAATAATGAGTGCCTCTCAAATCGAAAGTCGGGATTTTCTGGTTGAACTGGGTACCGAAGAGCTGCCACCGAAGGCGCTGAAAACCCTGTCTGCCGCGTTCACCTCCGGCATCGAACAAGGTCTGAAAGACGCCGGTCTGAATTTTGGCGCCGTTGTCTCTTTCGCCGCACCACGCCGTCTGGCGGTGCGCATCGAAGCACTCGAAGCCCAGCAGGCAGACCAGGAAGAAATCCTCTACGGCCCGCCAGCCAATATCGCCTTTGACGCCGATGGTAAACCAACCAAAGCCGCCGAAGGTTTTGCCGCACGTGCCGGTGCAACCGCAGCCGATCTGCAGACCGGTGACAATGGCAAGCTGATGATTCAGCGCACCATCAAAGGCAAGCAAACCACCGAGCTGCTGGCCGCGATTGTGCAAAACAGCCTCGACAAGCTGCCGATTCCCAAGCGTATGCGCTGGGGTGCTTCGCGCGTTGAATTCGTGCGTCCGGTGCAATGGCTGGTGATGCTGTTCGGCTCTGACGTGGTCGACGGCGACGTGCTGGGGCTGAAGGCTGGCAATACTTCCCGTGGTCACCGCTTCCACGCACCGGGTGAAATCACCATCGCTAATCCGGCGGAATATCAGGACAAACTGCGTGCCGCTTATGTGATGGCCGACTTTGCTGAGCGCGCCGCGCTGATCAACGAACAGGTCGCTGCCAAAGGCAAAGAGCTGGGTGGCGAAGCCGTTATCGACGCCGACCTGCTGAACGAAGTGACCGCGCTGAACGAATGGCCGGTGGCACTGGCCGGTTCGTTTGACGAAGACTTCCTGCGCGTACCGCCGGAAGCGCTGGTGTCATCCATGAAAGAGCACCAGAAATACTTCCACGTGATGAAAGACGGCAAGCTGATGCCCAACTTCATCACCATCGCCAATATCGAATCGAAAGACCCGGCGCAGGTGATTTCCGGTAACGAAAAAGTGATCCGCCCGCGCCTGTCGGATGCGGCCTTCTTCTGGGACACCGACCGTAAACAGAAACTGGAAAGCCGTTTCGCCAAGCTGGAAAACGTGGTGTGGGTGAATGGCCTGGGCTCCATCGCCGATAAAGCCCGCCGTATCGGTAAGCTGGCCAGCCGTATCGCCGCAGTAACCGGTGCCGACAGTGCTCTGGTAGAGCGTGCCGCGCAGCTGTGCAAAAACGACCTGGTTTCCAGCATGGTGTACGAGTTTACCGACCTGCAGGGTCTGGCCGGTAAATACTACGCCGAGCACGATGGTGAACACGCCGATGTGGCCGCCGCCATGGTTGAGCAATATATGCCGGCCTTCGCCGGTGACGCGCTGCCGGCCACCCAAACCGGTACGCTGATTGCACTGGCTGATCGTCTCGACAGCCTGGTGGGCCTGTTTGGTATCGGCCAGATTCCGACCGGTTCCAAAGATCCATTCGCGTTGCGCCGTGCCTCACTGGGCGTGTTGCGTCTGCTGGTTGAAAAACAAATCAACATCGATCTGGGTGACCTGATCGACTGGACTATCGACAACAACTGGGTTGCCGCACCTAAAGCCGACACCAAAGCCACGCTGACCGAATACCTGCTGGATCGCTTCAGCGCCTGGTATGCCGACGAAGGTATTCCGGCGGGCGTATTCCAGTCAGTCCGTGCGCTGGGTATCACCAACGCGCTGGATATTAACCGCCGCGTACAGGCCGTTCACGCGTTCAATAAACTGGACGCTGCCGAAGCACTGGCTGCTGCCAACAAGCGTGTGTCGAATATTCTGGCGAAAAACGGTGGCGACAAAGTGGAGGCCAAAGTGGATTCTGCCCTGCTCGCACAGGCCGAAGAAAAAACATTGGCCGAACAGGTTGCTACCAAACAGCAGGCTGTTGAACCATTAATGGCACAGGGCGATTACAGTGCCGCGCTGACCGAGCTTGCCGGTCTGCGCGCGGCGGTTGATGCCTTCTTCGACAACGTGATGGTCATGGCCGACGACGAAGCTGTGAAAAACAACCGCCTCGCACTACTCAAGCAGCTGCAGGGATTGTTTATCGGTATCGCCGATATTTCGCTGTTGCAGGGTTAATTAATTTATTAATTGATCTGCGTAACAGTTTTAAAAAGCAGCCTGAATTAGGCTGCCTTTTCTTATTCACGACCCTTCTATTTCAAAGGATGAAATATGTTAAAACACACTGCACTTTTTTCTGCTATTGCTCTGCTGGCTGCCTGTGGTGGCGGATCGGGTGGATCTGACAACACTAATGGTTCATCCGATCAGGTCAAAATCGCCCTGGGTACAACTCCCGTTAACGGTGTTTTTATGAAAAAAACAGACGGTTCATGGGAAAAACTTGGTTCTGATATCAAGACACTGGATATCGCTAAAAATACTCCGGTTGAAATTGCGACCTGGTGTATCGATGACCAACAAAATACCGCAATATTTGTCGACGTTCTGAGTGCAGGCGCTGACTACACCATTGACCATAGCTGGTACTGCGAAGATAAAACAGCCAACAATTCAGAAGTAACTTTTTCATCGTCTAATCCGGATATTGACATCGTACAAGCGAGACTGACCTATGTGGACGAAATCTCACCTTCTTCAGGTTGGGCAACATTAGAAGGTTCCACTGGTGAGAGAACATTTATAGCAACCGGCTACGATGAAACAAATGATAAGGCCTATTTTTATAAAAAATCCGGCTTAGAACTAAAAGCTGGTGACTCATTTACTATCGATTTTCTTGATACGACTCTTTCCCAAGAAGTCGAGATGAAAACTGCACCAACCGGTGCGACCGGGTTTGATTTTAATCTTGACTACACCATGAGTGATGAAACATGGGAGTTACCACTATCTATTTATATGGCTGAAGGTTCCAAATATATTGAAGTCCCAGCCAGCTTCCGCGTAAGTGGAGATTATTATCGAACCAACTGGCAATTTGGTGATGACTCTTCTCTCGATGCTTATACGTCTGAACCCAGTTTGACGCAAAATTTACTGACTTCGGCACCTGAAGAACTTGATATTAACGACCTTAACGTATCACAAGATAAAACTACTATATCGATTTCTTTTTCAATAGATAACCCTGAGTTGCCATTACAATCATTTAGCTTAGAGTTTGATGATTTTGGCAATACGGATGTTGGATCGGATAGTATGATGCGGTATTTTATTGATGGAGCTTTAATGGAAGGCGGAAATTTAAGTATTAATCTCGTAAATCCATCCGACTTACCGGATAGCTCTCTGAATTACCCACACCCTAAGCTTGATAACGCTGTCTATAGCACCGCTAAATTTGGCACTAAAGAAATTGGGAAATATTACCTTCGTATTAAATCTAACGACAACTTCAATAACTGAGATAGTTTACCTATTTAATAAAAATCCCGGCTCAATCAGCCGGGCTTTTTATTTTCGTCCACCGAAATTAATCCGGCTTAATCAGCCTTCACCCCACGGCGTATTTCTTTAAAGTTAATCCGCTCCAGCGCCGGATCATCGCTGTTTTCCTGCCACTGCATCCATTGAGTTAATGAAATAGACAGCTGCAAGGAATAGTCGAGTGAAATCCAGTTCTTACGACCACTGGCATAATCCGGTACACCATTGCCCATCACGTTAACCGGCCCGTTATCGGTTTCAACGGTCATATTAAAAGGTGCGGCAGCCGGTACATTGGCAAAATAAATACTGTCGATATTGGCAAAGCTGACACCATTATTCACCGTTGCTTTGCTGCCACTGCGGTCGACACCAACTAACGGATTTTCAGGATCAGGGGTTACGCATTCTTTGGTGATACCTGAAAACTGTGACAGCAGCGGCGGCGTATCAAAATTGCTGTCCGGTACCGATGCACTGCCATGACACGACATGCACGAGCTGTTGGCATTATCGGCCGGGCCGTTCAGTCGATAATTACAGCCTAAATGTCCCATATGCTGCATCGGGTTGGCGCCGCCGTATTTATTCAGTTCATTCACGGTATCCCAGAAGATCACCTCTTCCATAAAACCGTTCTTTTTCACATCCAGCGGATAATTATGAGCCAGCTTGCCAGCCGGTGGCGTATCGTTACCCCACATCACACCCAACAGACTAATGCGCAGCCACGGATCGGCTTCTTTGGCTTTACGCTGACCGTCGGCAACAAAGGTGCCGAATACCCATTGTGTGCCCGGCGCACGGCTGTCTTTTACTGCAAAATCAAACTGCAGCAGGCGCACGTCGTTCCACTCTGTTGTGCTGCGCGGACACTGCTGGCTTTCTTCAATCAGCGTGCACTCATTGCCCTGCGCAGGTGTGCATTTACAGAATGACGGATCGGAGATATTGGCATTCCAGGCGGGCTGATTCGCCAGTACCGGTAACTGTTCCGGAGTGGAGGTATTGAACAGTGGTTTACCAACCACCGCACCTTCATCAAAGCTCACATCGTTAGCCGGAATTTTCGCGGTGCCATCCGCCTGCCAGACAGTGCCTAACGTATAAGCAGCCGTTGCATTAAAGAAGCCAACCGCCCACATAGTGGTATCGATTACACCTTGTGGCGTGGAAAAGGTAACCGGTGCTTCGCGAGTCAGGCCATGGGTAAATTCGCGGCCACTCATCGCATCGTAAGTCTGGAAAGGAATGCTGTACCACGGACGCACGCTGTTGTTACACACATCCCAGTCTTCGATCCCGGGACGGTTAACGTTGCCTTCCTGGATGTAATTCATCACCAGCCAGCTGTAGTCATACGCCAGCTGTTTTTTTGTTGCCGCAGGAGTCGCGCTGTTAAAAAGCGCATCAAAACGTGCATCACGCCACGGCTGTGCCGCACGGTCATCAACCGGCTGACGCGGATACTTGTCGGATATGCGGAACACCGGCCCCTGCCAGTCGACAGGCGGCACGTTGCTGATTTCCTGACCTTTCCACATATTGCTGAATTTGGCCGCCGGGTCCTGCCAGTAGCTCGGGTAAGTACCGCTGCAGGTGCCGCTGGTCATGCTCGCGGATGCGGCATCAGGAGCTTGCGCTGCAACCACATCAGTTTGTGCTTTTTCACCGCAGGCACTGAGTAACAGCCCGAGGCTAAGCAGTGAGATTCCGGCAATGCGCCGGCGAAATGAACTTTCCATAGTGATATTCCTTTTGCTGAGAAATCAGTTTTTGCTGAAGGATCAGGCCAACCGAGCGTATCATTTGCCATTATCGGCAGGCATCATTGCCCGCCAGACTCAGGCAGAGTTATCAGCCGAAAAGCATGACTGGCACTAACTGACATATTTTTAATTCAGCGCTGCACCTGGTTAACCCCGTTGACGGTTATGTCGTCCACATCTCTCCGGCACGACACCGGCATTACAGAAGAGACTGCCCCATGAAACTCATCATTCTCGATCGCGATGGCGTACTGAACGAAGACTCCGACGACTTTGTAAAATCCGTCGATGAATGGCTACCGATTAACGGCAGTGCCGACGCCGTTGGCCGTTTATGCAAAGCCGGTTACACCATCGCTGTTGCGACCAATCAAAGTGGCCTGGCACGGGGACATTTCAGTCTTGCCGACCTGGAAGCGATGCACGCTAAAATGAACGCGCTGGCCGCTGCCGAAGGTGGATCGTTTGCCCATATCGCCTTCTGCCCTCACGGCCCGGATGATGGCTGTGACTGCCGCAAACCCCTGCCCGGCCTGATTCATCAGATTGAAAAAGCCTTAGGCACATCGGCAGAAGGTTGCTGGATGGTGGGCGATTCCATCCGCGATTTAGAAGCTGGTGTCGCAGCAGGCTGCAAACCCGCACTGGTACGCACCGGTAAAGGCGAGAAAAGCATCGCCAAACTCGCCGCAGCCGGACTGAGCCAGGCGCAGGTGTTTGATAACCTCGCTGCTTTTGCCGATGTAGTGCTGCAACAGCCCACAGATGTTTGATTGGGAAAAAGTCCGAGGAATTCAGGTAACAAGAGAACCCCGGCTAAAGTGGTATAAATAACGCCCCATTATAAAAAGCGCAGAGCACGGTATCTCTATGGCCGCACGTCCTGATACAGCTGGCATGGATGCCAGTGCAACAACTCACCGCTTATGGCTGGCTCAGCTGCGCAGCCTTATTTTTTATGGCTGGCTGGCCGTGCTCACCTTTGCCTGGTTTATTCCCAGCTTTGTTATTGGCATCTTCCTGCCGCTGAAGGCGCGTAACTATTTCATCATGGTGTTTTACTGCCACATTGTGGTCTGGTCGGCGCGGCTGATCTGCGGAGTTAAATGGCAGGTGGAAGGCCGGGAGAATATTCCCACCGATGGCCGTGGCTATGTACTGCTGAGCAAACACCAAAGCACCTGGGAAACCTTTTTTATTCCCACCATCATTGCACCGCATGTACAGGTGGTTAAACGCGAGCTGCTTTATCTGCCGTTCTTTGGCTGGGCGCTGAAGATGATTCATCCGATATTTATCGACCGCACTCATAAAACCAATGCGCTGAAGCAGGTACTGAACCAGGGGGCCGACCGTCTGAACAGCGGCATTCATGTATTGGTTTTCCCCGAAGGTACAAGGGTGTCGCCGGGTAAGCGCAAAGCCTTTTCCAAAGGCGGTGCTATGCTCGCCACCAAAAGCAAAGCGCCAGTAATTGCCATTGCCCACAACTCCGGCGAACACTGGCCAAATGACAACTGGGTAAAACGCCCAGGCACCATTAACCTGATGATCAGCCCGGTGATGGAAACGACCGGTCTCAGTACTGCGCAACTGAGCGAGCTGAGTGAAAGCTGGATTAACAACCGGGTCGATGAAATTTCAGCCCGGCCGTTTGACGGTGAAATGGTCGATGCCGACAGCAGTGGTAAACGTTTCTGAACAATAAAAGGCAGACTGGCTGTAAGTGCCCGCCGTAGTAAACACTCACCATCAGCCTGCAATTTACAATCTCAGCAGCTTACAGCACCATCGCGGCAATCCAGCCAGCGGCCAGTAATGGCAGATTAAAATGCAGAAAGGTCGGCACCACGGTGTCGCGCATATGATGGTGCTGGCCATCGGCATTCAGACCCGCGGTCGGCCCCAGCGTCGAATCCGACGCCGGTGAACCCGCATCGCCCAACGCCCCGGCGGTACCGACCAGCGCCACAATCGCCAGCGGGCTGAAGCCCATCTGCAGACATAACGGCACATAGATCGCGGCGATGATCGGAATGGTCGAGAACGACGAGCCAATGCCCATCGTCAGCAACAATCCGACCACCAACAGCAATAATGCCGCCAGTGCCTTGTTATCACCCAGCCAGCCCGCCGAACCATTGACCAGCTCGGCAATATGGCCGGTACGCTCCAGCACCTCCGAGAAGCCCGAAGCGGCAATCATAATAAAGCCGATAGAGGCCATCATCTTGATGCCATCGACCAGCACGCCTTCGGACTCATTCCAGCGCACCACGCCGGTCAGAGAAAACAACATAAAACCGGCCATCGCCCCCAGAACCATCGAATCGGTATACAGCTGCACGACAAAGGCCAGCACAATGGCCGCCGCTGCAACCATCAGCGCCTTAGGCTCATAACGGCGTTCGGTATGTTCGGCAATCGCAATGCGGGTGAGGTTATATTCACGCGGCTTGCGGTAGGTAAACAGCGCCGCAATGATCAGGCCGGTCAGCATTCCCAGCGCCGGAATCACCATCGCCTGTACCACCGACACCCCTTCCACATTCAGGCCGGCCTCAGCCACACGTCCGAGCAAAATCTCATTCAGATAGATATTGCCGAAGCCCACCGGCAGGAACATATAAGGCGTTACCAGACCAAAGGTCAGCACACAGGCCACCAGACGGCGGTCGAGACGTAAGCGGGCAATCACTAACAGCAGCGGCGGGATCAGAATCGGGATAAAGGCGATATGGATCGGAATCAGGTTCTGCGACGACACCGCGACCAGCAGCAACAGACCGAGCAGGCCATTCTTCAGCCAGCGCGACTCGCGGCCACCGGTTTCGGCACCCAGCTTACGCAGAATGGCATCGGCCAGTAAATGCGGCAGACCCGACAGCGAAATCGCCACCGCAAAACCGCCTAATAAGGCATAGCTGAGCGCAATACCCGCGCCACCGCCGATACCGGCATTAAAGGCCTCCAGCGTGGTCTTCAGATCCAGGCCGCCGACCCAGCCGCCAACAAAGGCCGCGACAATCATCGCCAGCATTACGTGCATACGCGCCAGACTGAGCACCAGCATCAGTACCACCGCAATCACCACCGCATTCATGGTTTTTCCTCATTCAGGCCCGGTATAAAACTGACCGGGCAGTCAGACACTCAAAGAAGGCGCGCAAAGTACCACAAACTGGCCGGTTGAGGGTGACGGAGCGCAGGAATGGCAGGCTGACGCTGCGTCTTTTTAAGGTTTCTTCGAACAGTGGAATCTGAAGTGAGCCGAATAAGGTCTGGTATTCGGCTCATATTCCTGACTATTATGAGCCGAATATGATTGTTAATCGGCTCAGATGCTGTAACTGAGTTCCTGCCATCAACCAGCTTCCTCCCGGAGACAAGCATGCAATGGATCTGGCAATCCTCTGCCTGGCCAGAGTTCAGTTGGCAACATGACCCGCTGCAACCTCTGCTGCGCGCCATACAACAGAAAAGCGGCGTACTGCAGGGCAAGGCCAGCCTGAGCTCACCGGCCGAACAATCCCTGCAGGCTTTGCTCGCCAATATCGTTGCCTCCTCCGCCATTGAAGACGAGAAGCTGAACGCCCAGTCAGTCCGCTCTTCCCTCGCCCGCCATCTGGGCATCAGCGAAGAACAACCCTACCCGGTCTCTGAACGCTCAGAAGGACTGGCCGAGATGATGATGGATGCCCTGCAAAACCATCAGCAAATGCTGACGCTGGAGCGTTTGTATCAATGGCATCGCTGGTTGTTCCCACAAAGTGAGACGGGCTTTCTGAATAAAATCCGGGTTGGCCAGCTGCGGGGGCCAGAGCCTATGCAGGTGGTATCCGGCCGTCTGGACCGCCCGACCGTACATTACGAAGCACCGCCAAGAGCCGGACTGGAACAGGCTATACAGCAGTTTATTGATTGGTTTAACCACACCGCAACCAACCCCGATAGCGACCCTCTGCTGCGCGCAGCGGTTACCCATCTGTGGTTTGTGACCCTGCACCCCTTTGATGACGGCAACGGTCGCCTGACCCGCGCCCTTACCGATATGGCGCTGGCTCAGGCCGACAGCCAGAGTGTGCGCCTGTATGCCATGTCGGTTGCTATTCTGGCCGACCGCAAAGGCTACTACGCCGCGCTTAACCAAACGCAGCAGCTTGCTTCTTCAGAAAACGCAGCAGATAACGGAGAAGAGGAAAACGACACGGCGCAGACTCTGGATATCACACCCTGGCTGCGGTGGTTCTTGCAAACACTCGAAGCCGCCATCGACAGCGCCATCCGGACGATCGATCGCACCTTAGAGAAAACCCGCTTCTGGCAGCAGCACCGCGATACCCCGCTGAGCAAAGAACAAATCAGGGTACTGAACCGCCTGCTCGATGGCGGAGAGAAAGGCTTTGAGGATGGAATAAGCGCAAGCCAGTATCAGAAAGTAGCCAAAGTCAGTAAGGCCACCGCTACCCGCCATCTGGCGGATTTACTGGAAAAAGGCTGTATTGAAAAGCTGCCGGGCGGCGGGCGGAGTACGAGGTATAGGATCGCAGGATAATACTGATCAAGATGCCAGAATGAAAAAGCCCCGGCTGTCTGCACAGCCGGGGCTTTTTATTTATCGCTGATGCTAACGCGCTTTATGGCAAACCCAGAATCAGAAATCTAGGTTCGCTACGTTCAGCGCGTTGGCTTCGATAAAGGCGCGGCGCGGTTCTACCTCATCCCCCATCAGCGTAGTGAACATCTTGTCGGCACCGATGGCGTCTTCGATGGTCACGCGCAGCATGCGGCGGGTGTTCGGGTCCATGGTGGTTTCCCACAGCTGTTCCGGGTTCATCTCGCCCAGACCTTTATAGCGCTGGATATTGAAGCCTTTTTTCGCTTCGGCCAGCAGCCATTGCACAGAATCCCAGAAGTCTTCGATCAGGTGGACACGCTCGCCACGCTGAATGTAAGCGCCCTCTTCCAGGGTTTCGCTCAGTTTCTGGCTGGTTGCGGCCAGTTTTTTGTAGCCGCTGCCGTTGAAGAAATCGTGATCCAGACGGAATTCTTTTGGAATACCGTGGGTAATTACTTTAATCACGATTTTATGGCTGTTGCGCTCGCTGTCAGCCGCGACTTCAACAATAAAGTGGCTGCCACTGCGGCCAGCGTCCGGCAGGCGCTCACTGAGCAGTGCGGCCCATGCTTCGGCTTTGGCTTTGTCAGCCAGCTCTGCGCTGTCCATACGCGGCAGTGTCACCATCTGGTGCAGCACTTCGTGCGGTACCAGGTTGGACATGCGGGTGATGGTTTCCTGCGCAGCACGGTATTCGGCAACCAGTTCAGCAAAGGCAACGTCGGTAATCGCCGGGGCGTCAGCAGACGGGTGCAGAGCGGCTTTTTCCAGCGCGATGTGGGTCAGGTAGCTTTCCATCGCTTCTTCGTCTTTGATGTATTGCTCCTGCTTACCACGCTTGATTTTGTACAGCGGTGGCTGGGCAATAAAGATGTGGCCGCGTTCGATGATTTCCGGCATCTGACGGAAGAAGAAGGTCAACAGCAGCGTACGGATGTGCGCACCGTCGACGTCGGCATCGGTCATGATGATGATGCTGTGATAACGCAGCTTGTCCGGGTTGAACTCTTCGCGGCCAATACCACAGCCCAGTGCGGTAATCAGGGTGCCGACTTCGGCGGACGATAGCATCTTGTCGAAACGGGCTTTTTCAACGTTCAGGATTTTACCTTTCAGCGGCAGAATGGCCTGGGTGCGGCGGTCACGGCCCTGCTTCGCAGAACCACCCGCCGAGTCCCCTTCCACCAGGTACACTTCGGACAATGCCGGGTCTTTTTCCTGACAGTCAGCCAGCTTGCCGGGCAAACCGGCTATATCCAGTGCGCCTTTGCGGCGGGTCATTTCACGCGCTTTGCGCGCGGCTTCACGGGCACGGGCGGCGTCGATCATCTTGCCGACCAGATCTTTGGCCTGCTGTGGGTACTCTTGCAGATAATCGGAAAAGAGGCGGCCCATTTCCTGCTCAACCGCGGTTTTCACTTCGCTGGAAACCAGCTTGTCTTTGGTCTGCGAGCTGAACTTAGGATCGGGTACTTTAACCGAGATAATGGCTGTTAAACCTTCACGGGCATCGTCACCGGTGGTGGCAACTTTGGCTTTTTTCGCCAGGCCTTCTTTCTCGATGTAGTTATTCAGCGTACGGGTCAGCGCGGCGCGGAAGCCTGCTAAGTGAGTACCGCCATCACGCTGAGGGATGTTGTTGGTGTAGCAGTAGATGTTTTCCTGGAAGGTGTCATTCCACTGCATGGCCACTTCCACCGCGATACCGTCATCACGCTGCATATTAAAGTGGAACACGTCGTTCAGTGCGGTTTTACCTTCGTTGAGGAAGGTAACAAACGAGCCCAGACCACCTTCAAAGGCAAACACGTCTTCACGGTCACTGCGCTCGTCTTTCAGATGAATACGTACGCCGGAGTTCAGGAACGACAGTTCACGCAGACGCTTGGCCAGGTAGTCGTAACTGAATTCGGTTTTATTGGTAAAGGTTTTCAGCGATGGCAGGAAACGCACGGTGGTGCCTTTGCCATCGGTAACGCCAACTTCTTTCAGCGGGTAATCCGGTACGCCATGGCTGTATTCCTGCTCAAAAACTTTGCCGCCACGACGGATGGTGAGTTTCAGCGATTCAGACAGCGCGTTTACGACAGAAACACCCACGCCGTGCAGACCACCGGAAACCTTGTAAGAGTTATCGTCGAACTTACCACCGGCGTGCAAAACGGTGAGGATAACCTCGGCCGCTGATACGCCTTCTTCCGGGTGCAGCTCGGTTGGAATACCACGGCCGTTATCTGATACGGAGACGGAGTTATCGGTATGGATGATCACGTCCACCTGGTCGCAGTGGCCAGCCAGGGCTTCGTCAATGGAGTTATCCACCACCTCAAATACCATGTGATGCAAACCGGTGCCGTCATCGGTATCGCCAATGTACATCCCCGGCCGTTTGCGCACGGCATCCAGCCCTTTCAGGACTTTAATACTCGACGAGTCGTAAGTCTGCTCACTCATTCGGTGGTTCCTCTTGATGAATTCGGTGCGCTGCCGCTGTTGTACGTTGTCGGACAGTGCGAAATAAGCTGTTCTTTTATCAGTCCGTTACCGGGCTTTGTTCTTGTGTTACGCCCTGAATTTCTTGCGCAACATCCTCAATACGTCCGTGTTCCACGTGGAACACAGTGCTCGCTACCGGCTGCCAGATATCGGTCAGCTTGTCCTTATCGATACTGGTAATAAAGACCTGACATTTTAAGTCTTCCAGCAGTTTGCATAAAGCGAAACGGTGCTTTTCATCCAATTCAGATGCAAGATCGTCGACCAGGTAGATGGTGCGGCGTCCACTCTCTTGCTGGAACAAAGCGCCCTGGGCAATTTTCAGCGCGGCGACGACGGTTTTCTGCTGACCACGGCTTAAAATTTCAGCCGCAGGCTGCTTGTCGACCTTGATACGCAGCTCGGCACGGTGTGGCCCTGACTGGGTATAGCCCAGCACCATATCACGCTCCTGCTGCTTATCCAGTACGTCCTGCAGCGCGGAATCTTTATCCCATCCCGGATAGTACGCCAGACTGACATCGACGCTCTCATCCAGTGCTTTGAGAATGCGCATAAACTCGGGCTTAAAGCGTTTAAGATAATCGCGACGGTGCTGGTCAATCACCAGCGCACTTTCAACAAAGCCTTTATTCCACACCGGCAGCCATTCTGCTTCTTTCTGCTTAAGCACTGAATTGCGCTGCTTAAGCTGCTTGCGGAAGGTTTTCCACTGCTCCATGAAACTGTGTTCCACGTGGAACACACCCCAGTCGATAAACTGGCGGCGTTCTTCCGGCGAACCGGACAGCAGTTTGAATGTGGTGGGATCAATCACCTGAACCGGCAACCAATGAGCGGCTTCTGCCTGGGACGTCAGCACAGAACCATTTAACTTCAACAGATGATCTCCGCCTTTTAAGCGCAGACTGTCGAGCTGACAGTGGCCAAGGCTCTCGTCGTCGATATCCATCTGTATTTCAATACGGTCGGCATCATGGGCCAGAACGTGCTTAAGCTGTGACGTGCGGAATGATTTACCCGCCGCCATCAGCACGATGGCTTCGAGAATGCTCGTTTTGCCCGAGCCATTATCGCCGTAGATGAAGTTCACTCCGGGCTGGAGTGTAAGATCCAGCGGCTGCAGATTTCGCACGCCGCTGATTTTAAGCTGCCGGATTGGCATAAGAAGAGTTCGCTATATGGCCGGCGACTACAGGCGCATCGGCATAACAACATACATCGCGTCGCCGCCTTCCGGTTCTTCCAGCAAGGCACTGCTGTTGGCATCGGACAGGGTCATTTTTACCTGCTGGGTATCCAGTACGCTCATGACGTCCTGCAGGTAAGAAACGTTGAAGCCCATTTCCAGAGCATCACCCTTGTATTCCACCGCGACCGATTCTTCCGCTTCTTCCTGCTCGGGGTTATTGGCAAACACTTTGAGCAGATCGGTATCCAATACCAGACGCACGCCACGGTACTTCTCGTTGGACAGAATCGCGGTACGGTTAAATACCTGACGCAGTTCGGTACGCTCGGCCAGCATCACATTGCTGCCGTTTTTCGGGATCACGCGGCTGTAATCGGGGAATTTACCGTCCACCAGTTTCGAGGTGAAGGTGAAATTCTCAGTGCGCGCACGCAGATGGTTGGTGCTCAGCGACAGCGTGACGGACGATTCCGGATCGGTCAGCAGCTTAGCCATTTCCAACACGCCTTTGCGTGGCAGAATGATCTGCTGTGCGGTATCCGGGCCATTCATCGCCACCTGGCAGGTTGCCAGACGGTGGCCATCGGTCGATACAGTACGCAGACCGTTGGCGCTGACTTCAAACAACATGCCGTTAAGGTAGTAACGCACGTCCTGCTGGGCCATGGCGAAGCTGGTGCGGTCAATCACACGACGCAGGCTGCTTTGCTCCAGGGTAAAGGTCTGTTCACCGGCAATGTTATCCACATTGGGGAATTCGGTGGCAGGCAGAGTCGACAGAGTAAAGCGCGAACGGCCAGAGCGGACGTTAACGCGCTGCTCATCCTGTTCGATTTCAATCTGTGCACCATCGGGCAGTGAACGGCAGATATCCATCAGCTTTTTGGCCGGAACCGTGATCTCACCTTCCTGACCTACCTCGTCAAGGGTAACGCGGCCAACCAGTTCGACTTCCAGATCGGTGCCTGTCAGTGACAACTGCTGGCCCTTAACCTCCAGCAGTACGTTTGACAGTACTGGCAGAGTCTGGCGCTTTTCTACTACGCCGGCCACCAATTGCAGAGGACGAAGCAAGGCTTCCCTAGAGATAACGAATTTCATGGTTCTCCACTCAGGTCCTGGGCATGTTCATCGGATTGAACAGCGCCTGTGATTCTTGAAAACGGTCTTCCTGTAAAACACGGCATGATTACCGTTGTTTTACGTTGTCAGCGAGCGCAGCAGATTCTTATAGTCTTCGCGAATATCTGCGCTGGTTTCCTGTAGTTCTTTGATCTTGCGGCACGCATGCAGAACGGTTGTGTGATCACGCCCACCAAAAGCGTCACCGATTTCCGGCAGGCTATGGTTGGTCAGTTCTTTGCTCAAAGCCATCGCCACCTGACGCGGACGGGCAATGGAGCGGGTGCGGCGCTTAGATAATAAATCAGACATCTTCATTTTGTAATACTCAGACACGATTCGCTGAATATTATCGATACTGACCTGTTTATCCTGCAGCGCGAGCAGATCTTTCAGAGATTCTTTAATAAACGGCAGGGTGATTTCACTGCCAGTAAAATGAGCATTGGCGACCACCCGTTTCAGTGCGCCTTCGAGCTCGCGCACGTTGGAACGGATCTTCTGCGCAATAAAGAAAGCGGCATCATCGGGCAGGTGCACACCGGTCTGCTCGGCTTTCTTCATTAAGATAGCAACACGGGTTTCCAGCTCCGGCGGTTCAACCGCCACGGTTAAACCCCAGCCAAAGCGGCTTTTCAGACGCTCTTCCAGGCCGTTGATCTCTTTCGGATAGCGGTCACAGGTCAGAATCATCTGCTGGCCGCCCTCAAGCAGCGCATTAAAGGTGTGGAAAAATTCTTCCTGCGAGCGCTCTTTACCGGCGAAAAACTGAATATCATCAATTAACAAAGCATCCAAACCCCGATAGAAGCGTTTGAATTCGTTAATGGCGTTCAGCTGCAGGGCTTTCACCATATCCTGCACAAAACGTTCGGAATGCACGTACAGCACTTTGGCATTCGGGTTTTTACTTTGCAGGTAGTTACCCACCGCGTGCATCAAGTGGGTTTTACCCAGGCCAACACCACCATATATAAAGAGGGGGTTGTAAGAGCCGCCGGCATTCTCTGCAACCTGGCGAGCCGCCGCATGGGCCAGCTGGTTCGATTTACCTTCCACAAAGGTTTTAAAGGTAAAGGTAGGATTCAGGAAACTCTGATGCTGAATGCCACCCTCAACCTGCACTTCACGCTTTGGACGACTGACCGCCGGAGCCGGCGCGGTAACCGGTGCATCACCATAAGAAGGATGACCACTAAAAGACGCCGCTTCCTGCTGGTTACCATAATCGAGTTCAGCCTGTGCCTGCGCCCTCGGTGCGGCAAAACCAAAATTTTCATTTCTGGCCGGAGCTGGCGAAGGTTCAGGACGACTGACTCCTGACGGGCGGAACATGGGCTGTGCTTCACCAACAGCCAGTTCTACGCGGGTAATCAGGCCGCCGTTGAGGTCAGAAAGAATTTCCTGGATACGCTGCAAATACTTATCTTTTACCCAGTCTTTTACAAAACGGTTAGGCGCACTCAGAACCAGCTGTCCACTATCGGCGTTTGCCAACAACGGCCGGATCCATGTGTTGTATTGCTGCGCGGGGAGTTCGTGCTGCAAGTGTCCCAGGCAATCTTGCCACAGAGCTGTCAGTGCCACTTCTTTACATCCGTCATCTGAATTCTAGCGAGCCGCATATTCTAACTGAGGGATCGATGGTTATCCACAGAAGTTATGATAATTTTCCACTTCATTCAAAACCCTGTGGATAAACAGGACGAAAGCATGCGGATATCTTTCTGGATAACTGCCAAGGCGTTTTTCCAGGCAATTCCACCCACATTCCATACCTGGGTTACCGGCAGCTAGTGCATAACTTAAGCGCAGTTTAACCCGGCAGTTGTGCTTCCGTTAAGATATTGATTTTTATAGTTTTTTTACGGTTATACACAGAAATTGGCTTCACTAAGAATATAAATAACGAACTACTACTTCTCTTCTTTCACATAACATAACCAATATAAAAATCTTTTTGGGTCAGCAGGAAAAAACAGATTAAGTTCAGGGCTGAAACTGCACATAAAATCACCATTGCTATTGCTGATTCTTTCTCATACAATTGCGGCCCTTAAAAATTAGACCCTTTTCACTTAACTGGGTGACAGTGTTATGAAACGTACTTTCCAACCAACCGTACTGAAACGTAAGCGTACTCACGGCTTCCGTGCCCGTATGGCTACCAAAAACGGCCGTGCAGTTCTGGCTCGTCGTCGTGCTAAAGGCCGTCACGAACTGACTGCTTAATCGACCGTCTGACGCTGCGTAGTTTGCCGTCTATGTCGGAATTCGGATTTCCCCGCCGTGCCCGCTTACTCAAGCCGGTGGAGTTTAAACGGGTTTTCGACAAGACAGAATTACGCGGTAGTTCGCCTCACCTTTTGGTGTTGGCAACTCCGAATGAGCAGGACCAGGCCAGAATAGGATTTGTTCTGGCCAAAAAGCAGATCAAACGGGCTGTAGACCGCAACCGGATTAAACGTCTGGTTCGCGAATCTTTCCGACATCATCAGCATGAGATGGCGTCGTTGGATTTTGTTTTACTCGCCCGCTCTGGTCTTGCCGAACTGGACAACCAGCAAATTCGTGAGATGATTGACGGCCTTTGGTTCAGATTAAAGCGTCCTTCCAATGACAGACAAGCAAACGGCAGCCGAAAAAACCGGCGCGCAACCCGGCGCTAAGGTGTTGCTGTCCCTGATTGCTTTCTATCGTTACGCTCTCAGTCCTCTTATTCCCAGTCGTTGTCGTTATTACCCCACCTGCTCTGCCTATGCCGATGAAGCGATTCGTCGATACGGTGCTGCGCGCGGCGGTTATCTTGCGCTCAAACGATTGCTCCGGTGTCACCCATGGGGTTCCCACGGTGTGGATCCGGTACCCGATTTACCCAACCATTCCTCCAATTGTTGTCAACGGAAACCCTAATCATGGATATCCGCCGTACGGTCATATTTCTTGGCCTGATTGTCAGTAGCTATTTCCTTATTCTTGCCTGGAACGATGACTACGGTCAGAAAAATCAGGTGACTGCACCGATTGAAGCAACGCCGTTTGCTGAAAATCAGGATGCTCCGGTAACCACCGCCAGTGCAGACGAACTGGCTGAACAGCCAAGCGTGGATACACCGGTTGTGAATACAGCAGCCCAGGCTCAGCCATCGTCAGAACTGATTCACGTTGAAACCGACGTACTGCGTCTGGTGATTGACCCACGCGGTGGTGAAATTGTTGAGGTGCTGTTGCCTGAATATCCGGCAGCGGTTGATCAGAAAGACGTTCCTTTCGTATTAATGGAGCGCAACCAGCGTCGTACCTATGTGGCTCAAAGTGGTCTGCTGGGTAAAGACGGTGTGGATTCACAAGGCCCGGCGTTGTACAGCGCGGATGCCACTCAGTACCAGCTGGCGGAAGGCCAGGATGAGCTGAGCGTCGTGTTGACCACACAAACGGATAAAGCCGCGGTGGAAAAAGTATTTACCTTCCGTCGTGGTGATTACCTGATGGATGTTAACTACCGCATTAAAAATACCTCGGCCGAAACCTGGCAGGGTGTGTTTTATGCTCAGCTGAAGCGTGACAATTCTGTCGATCCGTCAAAAGGTTCGCAGATGGGTATGGCCGCATATTTAGGTGCTGCTCTGACCACCAAAGAAAACCGTTACGAAAAAGTCACTTTCTCTGATCTGGAAGATGGCGAGTACAAAAAGGTAGAAAAAGGTGGCTGGGCCGCCATCCTGCAGCATTACTTCCTTGCCGCCTGGGTGCCTGCGAAAGATGAGCAGCACACCTACAATGGCCGTGCAGTAAAAGGAAACTACATCTTTGGTTTCTACGATGCACCAACCGTTATTGCTGCTGGTGAAACCGCTGAAGTGGGTGCCAGCCTGTATGTTGGCCCGAAAGTTCAGGGTCGTCTGGCAGAAATTGCAGAGCATCTGGACCTGACCGTCGATTACGGTTGGTTGTGGTGGATTGCCCAGCCGCTGTTCTGGCTGCTGAGCTTCTTCCACGGTCTGGTGGGTAACTGGGGTGTCGCTATTATCCTGCTGACCGTTCTGATTAAAGCCGCGTTCTTTAAACTGTCTGCAACCTCTTACCGCTCAATGGCGAACATGCGTAAAGTCGCGCCGAAGATGCAGGAAATTAAAGAAAAATACGGTGATAACCGTGAAAAGCTCGGCCAGGAAATGATGAAGCTCTACAAAGAAGAGAAGATCAATCCGCTGGGTGGTTGTCTGCCTATCTTGGTACAGATGCCGGTATTTATCGCACTGTACTGGGTACTGATGGAATCTGTGGAGCTGCGTCAGGCACCCTTCTTCCTGTGGATTAAAGATATGTCGGTGATGGATCCTTACTTCATCCTGCCATTAATTATGGGTGCTTCTATGTTTATTCAGATGAAGCTGAACCCAACGCCGCCGGACCCAATGCAGGCGCGTGTTATGCAGTTTATGCCGGTAATCTTTACCATCTTCTTCCTGTGGTTCCCGGCTGGTCTGGTGCTGTACTGGGTGGTAAACAACATCCTGTCGATCAGTCAGCAATACGTGATTACCAAACAGATCGAAAACAGCTGATCTGCAGGAATCTTAAAAAGGCGCTTCGGCGCCTTTTTTATTGCCTGCCGTCCGTGGCGGCAACCCTTCGTGCCGTTGCGGTGCAACGTTAAAAGCAGCTCCTGCTGCTTTTTTATTGCCTGCAGTTCAGGAAAGTGGCTTTCATTACCGGCAGCAACACATATTCACAGACTCAGGTACAATTCGCGCAAGCCAAACCGCTGTGTTTTAACCGGCAGTAACAGATTTCAGGAATCCGCGATGAGCAACCTTATCCACAACGACACCATTGCCGCTGTAGCGACCGCACCCGGACGAGGTGGTGTTGGCATTATCCGCGTATCCGGCGCGCTGGCGTTAACCGTGGCACAGGCCGTACTCGGTATAGCGCCTAAGCCACGTTATGCGCACTACGGTCCTTTTAAGGCGGCTGACGGTACGGTGCTGGATGAAGGCATCGCCCTGTTCTTTCCTAATCCGAATTCTTTTACCGGTGAAGACGTCCTCGAGCTGCAGGGTCATGGCGGCCCGGTAGTGCTCGATCTGTTACTGAAAGAAGTGGTGGCGCTGGGTTGCCGCCTGGCACGCCCCGGCGAATTTTCTGAGCGCGCTTTCTTAAACGACAAAATGGATCTGGCCCAGGCCGAAGCCATTGCCGATTTAATTGATTCCGCCTCTGAGCAGGCCGCACGCTGTGCGCTGCGTTCATTGCAGGGTGAGTTCTCCAATAAAGTACACAGCCTGCTCGATCAGTTAATTCAGCTGCGTATTTATGTCGAAGCGGCCATCGACTTTCCGGAAGAAGAAATCGATTTTCTCTCCGACGGCAAAGTAGCCGCCATGCTTGATGCTGTGGATGCTGAATTGAAAGCGGTATTGCGCGAAGCCGGACAAGGCGCGTTATTACGCGAAGGCATGAACGTGGTGATTGCCGGACGGCCGAACGCCGGCAAATCGTCGCTGCTGAACGCACTGGCAGGCCAGGAGCGCGCCATCGTTACCGATATTGCCGGCACCACGCGCGACGTACTGAAAGAACATATCCACATCGACGGTATGCCGCTGCATATTATCGACACCGCCGGTCTGCGCGACGCGCCGGATGAAGTCGAGCGCATTGGCATTCAGCGCGCCTGGGAAGAAATCAGCAAAGCCGACCGCGTTTTACTGATGGTCGACAGCACCACCAACGAAACCGATGCAGAGAAATTACTGCACGCCCTGTACGACGAGCGTGGTTTGCAGGAAGCCGCGACCGACCTGTTAAATAACGGCCGCTTAACCGTCATCCGCAATAAAGCAGATTTATCCACCGAGACCATTGGCCTGAATAACGGCGGCCGTTTCCCGGTAATTACCTTATCGGCGAAACAGAATGCCGGTGTCGATGTGCTGCGTGAGCACCTGAAACAGATTATGGGCTTTGATGCCGCCGCCGAAGGTGGTTTCCTCGCCCGTCGCCGTCATATCGACGCCCTTAACCGCGCCCAGCAAGCCCTCGATTTTGGCCGTCAGCAACTCGAAGGTATGGCAGCCGGTGAACTGCTGGCCGAAGATCTGCGCATGGCGCAGCACGCACTGAACGAAATTACCGGCGCATTTACCGCCGATGATTTATTGGGTGAGATTTTTGGCAGCTTCTGTATCGGCAAGTAACTCAGCCGCAACGGCAAGGGCTGTGGAAAACGGCTTCTGACAGTCGGAAAATATTTTTCAGACATAAAAAAGCCGCGAACATCGCGGCTTTTTATTATTGCCAAAGGCTCTGACAATTACAGATCAAACGATCTTATATTTCTGCTGTTCTTCTTCCCACTTGCCCAGCAGTTCACGGTTATCGTGATCCCATGGGTGGAAGTCGCGGCGGAAATAATCCAGATAATCACGAAAGATGGTCGGTACCAGGCCGGGCTTCAGGAAGTAAAACTGAAAACCTTTCCACCAGACTTTCGGGTTGAATAGCTGGCCGTCTTTCCACAGGAAAATAGCCTGAATAATGGAAGTACGCAGGCAGAAAAGAACGGTGATGTTGATCATGGTGATCACGCGCAGCCAGTAGCTGCCAACCGCTTGCTGGTATACATCGTAGGCCACGGCTTTATGTTCCGTTTCTTCCACGGCATGCCAGCGCCACATTTCTTTAAACTGTGGATGCATACCTTCGGTGGATTCCGGGTTGGTCAGAATCTGGTGCGCCATGATGGCGGTAAAATGTTCCAGCGCACAGGTAATGGCCAGACGGTGTTTACGCGGCAGCCATTTTTTCATCCAGATTTTTTCTTTTTTCTCGAAGGACATGATTTTGTCGATCGGGTAATTCCATTTTTTCAGAAAATCGTTGTACTGCGCGTGTTCGTGGCCGTGAATCGCTTCTTGTTTAATAAAGCCTTTAATTTGCTGCAGTAATTGCGGGTCGCTGATTTTATGCTGATGGTCGCGCACCGCATCCATAAACATGCGCTCGCCTTCCGGAAACAGGCATGACAGGGCGTTCATGAAGGTCGATTTAAAGACGTCATCGCCGTACCAGTATTTTGGAATGTCATCGAGTTCGAATTCAAATTCCATTTTACGACCGGGAATTTCCATGGAAGAACTGATGGCCTGAGCTTTTTGCTGTTTGCTGTTCATAAGCGCCTCGCAGATGATGCACCGGGTCCCAATGTCTGTGCGGTAAAGAGTGCCGCAAAAAATAATGACCGGTACGTTATTCTCATTATGCGTAACAGGATAGGCGCATCAGGCCAGAGCTGACAGGTGATCGGACGACAATTATGGGGTGCGCAGTGGCTACCGTTGGCTTTCGATCACCGCCGCTGAAACCAGCAGGCGGTGAAGTGCAGAGCATAAGATGTTCAGAGGTGGCCGACTTTCACCAGAATCAGCGTTTCTTCATCCACAAAAGGATAGTGCTGGCTTAAATGCGGGCTGCGCAGCCAGGTATGCCGCGGATATTCACCGTGCTCGTCTTTAAAGCAGCCGGAAATCACCAGAATTTCTTCTCCGCCCCAATGCCTGTGTGGCTGAAAAACTTCACCAGCCGGCCAGCGCACCAGTGCTGTGCTGGCGCCCTGATGTTCGTGCAGCGGGCAAACTGTGAGGCCGCCAATTCCGGGACGCCATTGCTGATCTTCAGGGCGCAAACGCACGGTTGCGCTGTCGGTTTCTGCAAACTGATTAAGTTTTACAAAAATCAGGCAACCGTTAATGGAAAACGGGCTGTGAGCGGAACCGGGTGGATTACGCAAATAACTGCCCGCCGGGTAATCGCCCGACTCGTCACTGAACACACCTTCCAGCACATAAATTTCTTCGCCCAGCGGGTGACTGTGTTGCGGGAAACGAGTGTTGGGTAAATAGCGTACCAGGCTGCTGACCTGGCCCTGTTCCGGCGCTTCACGTTCCAGCGGAAAACGCTCAACAGGCGCTTGCGGGGCTCTGAGCCAGGGTTGATCGCCGGGGCGAATAACCACCGCTTTGCTGCGATCCATATTGATGGGTTGAAAGGCGGGTTGCGCGCTCATAACGTCTCCGGTTGCTGGTCAGAGTGACTGCGGATAAGGGTTGTCAGCCATTGGCTGACGGCGTTCAGGCGCGGGGCCTGTGGCTGATCACGGTCGAGCAACAGCGCACCTTCAAGGGCACTGAGTATTACCCGCGCCAGTTGCGGGGCGCTGTCTGCGTGATCGGCGGCGCGGGCCAGTACGGCACTGATCCAGGTTTCCAGACGCTGCAGAAACTGCTCAACGGCGGCGCGTTGTTGATCGTTGGTTTCATCCCCTGCGGCGGCAAACGCCAGGCACAAACACTGGTACTGCGATTGCTGACTGAGCAGAAACAGTGCCGCCAGTTGTTGCAGTTGCTGGCCGGGGTCGCTCAGTTCGTGGCAGCGCTGCTCGAGCCGGATAAAGAAATCCTGCTCGTAGTCTTTCACCAGTTCCAACAGCAGAGCATCGCGGTTTTCAAAGTGATAATGCACCGAGCTGCTTTTGATTCCGGCCACTTTACCCAGCTCACGAAAGCTGGCGGCATGCAGTGTGCGCCGGCGGATCTGCTCGATAGCGATCTGTTTCAGTTGGCTACGGGTATCGCTCATGTTTGTTGGCCCATCCGGAATGAAGCGTCATTCTATCTAACGGGTGTTAGATGGCAATCACTTTTGCCTTTGCGCAAATCCCGCAAGCTCAGGCTGACTATTCAGGCAATTGCTCTTTTTATGAGTTCGGCGGTTAAAGAGAGCGGATTCGCCGCCGATTGCTATCTTTATTGATATTACTTTCAGGCAGGAGAACGCCGTGCGCGCAGCAGCTCTGGCGATAGCCACCACATTATTGGTAGGATGCATCGCAGAAGAAGACAAAAACAAGATCACCAACGAACAGGGAGTGACCGTCAGTGACCCCACCCTGGCGCTGAATGGTTTATGGGATGGCCAGTTTGATCAGGCAGGCAGCCTGCGGGTGCTGATCTACAACGGCAACGTTTACGCTCTGGATGAAAGCCGTGGCTATTACGGCACGGCGCTGCTGAATAACGATAACCGTACGGCCACGCTGGCGCTGACCAGTTACGCACTGTCGCAGAACGATACCGCCGCCAAACAGTATGTGGCCGATGGTCTGAATCAGGATTACAGCCTGAACGGCCTGTTATACACCGTGGAAACCTCGCCACAGCTGGTCGGCGATTTTGAAAACGCCACCGCCACCGGCAGCTTTGTGCTCACCGATGACGGCATTTGGCCGAATAACTCCGCTTTAAGCTTGCTCGCAGGTAAGTGGACGGCCACCGGTTACGAGTTTTATGTCGAACCGTTGAGCAGCAAAGCGTCATTCAAAGGCATCAGTACCGACAGCAGTGGCTGTACGTTCGAAGGTGATATCACCCTGCTGGATAAAAACGATGCCCTCTATGCCGTTACCCTGCGTGAGCGCAAAAACTGCCCGGCATTTAACGAAACCAACGCCAGCGGCTATGCGGTGGTCAACAGCGACTCCGAGTTAGAAGTGTACCTGCGCAAAGATACCGACCTGCTGTTTATGACCTTTACCGCGCCGGTTAGCAGCACACCGGTTGAAACGACGACCGATCCGGCCACCGATCCCACAACCACGCCCTGATATCCCCTTCCGGCAGCCACGGCCCGGTGGCTGCCCTATTTCTTCATCCGCTCTGTGTATAACTCTGTGACTAACGCGTAACAAAGATCCGCATAAGCTGGGATCTCAGCATGAACAGTTTTCCGTATTTATTCTGAGGATAAAGTTACCCACAATTATCAACAGCTTTATACACTCTCTAATACTTTGTTTTTAAAGGAATTAAATTGAAAAGTCACAGCGGTGACTAAAATTGGCTAACAGTCTTTTTACCGATGTGGATAAAGTGTATAAAACCATTGGTTAAATTTTACTCAGCCTACTGCCGCTGAGCGGTTAAGGCTGGTATACTGCGCGCCCTTTTTTCCCGATTCCTGTTAAACGAACAATTCTGAGGTGGTTTGTGGATTATCCCGTGCGTTATGACGTCATTGTGGTTGGCGGTGGCCATGCCGGTACCGAGGCTGCGCTGGCCGCGGCGCGTACCGGCTGCAAAACCCTGCTGCTGACCCACAACACCGATACCGTCGGTGTGATGTCGTGCAACCCGGCCATCGGCGGGATTGGCAAAAGCCACCTGGTAAAAGAAATCGATGCACTGGGCGGCGCCATGGCGCGCGCTACCGACAAAGCCGGTATCCAGTTCCGCATTCTTAACAGCCGTAAAGGCCCGGCAGTACGTGCAACCCGCGCTCAGGCCGACCGTGCGCTGTACCGCTCGGCGATCCGTCATATTGTGGAAAACCAGCCCAATCTGGATATCTTCCAGGCCGCCTGTGACGACCTGATTACCCAGGGCGACGGCGTTGGCTCCACCGTCTGTGGCGTAGTCACCAACACCAATATGCGCATTCACGCCACCAGTGTGGTGTTAACTGCCGGTACATTCCTCGGCGGACTTATCCACATTGGTATGGAAAACCACAGCGGTGGCCGTGCCGGTGATCCGCCGTCGATTGCGCTGTCCAGGCGTCTGCGCGAAATGCCGTTTAACGTTGGCCGTCTGAAAACCGGTACGCCGGCGCGTATCGACGCGCGCAGTGTTGATTTTTCGGTGATGCAGGTGCAGCCAGGCGATGCGCCGCTGCCGGTGATGTCCTTTATGGGCTCGGTGGATGAACACCCTGAGCAGGTGAACTGCTACATCACCCATACCAACGAGCGCACCCACGAGATTATCCGCAATAACCTCGACCGCTCGCCGATGTATGCCGGTGTGATCGAAGGGATCGGCCCGCGTTACTGCCCGTCGATCGAAGATAAGATTACCCGCTTCGCTGATAAAACCAGCCATCAGGTGTTTGTTGAGCCGGAAGGTCTGAACAGCAACGAGCTCTACCCGAACGGCATCTCCACCAGTCTGCCGTTCGACGTACAGCTGGATCTTATCCACAGCATCTGCGGTTTTGAGAATGCCCACGTCACCCGTCCCGGTTACGCCATCGAATACGATTACTTCGATCCGCAGGATCTGAAGCACAGCCTTGAAACCAAATTCGTTAACAACCTGTTCTTTGCCGGACAGATCAACGGCACCACAGGTTATGAAGAAGCCGGTGCACAGGGCCTGCTGGCCGGTACCAATGCCGCACTGCGCGCGCTGGAAAAAGACGCCTGGGTACCGCGCCGTGATCAGTCGTACATCGGTGTGCTGGTCGACGACCTGATCACCATGGGCACCAAAGAGCCGTACCGTATGTTCACCAGCCGCGCCGAATACCGCCTGGTGCTGCGTGAAGATAACGCCGACCTGCGCCTGACCGAAGTGGGCCGTGAGCTGGGTCTGGTCGATGACGAACGCTGGGCAGCATTCAGCACCAAGCGCGAAAGCATCGAGCAGGAAGCGCAGCGCCTGAAAACCACCTGGGTGCAGCCGGGCAGCGCCGAAGCTGCCGCGCTGGAAGCCAAAGGCGAAAGCAAATTTGTGCGCGAATACAGCCTGCACGATCTGCTCAAACGTCCGGGTCTGGAATACAACGACGTGGCTGGTCTGAAAGGTGAGCCGGTGGCTGATCCGCAGGTCGCCGAGCAGGTTGAGATTCAGGCCAAGTATGACGGCTACATTGCCCGTCAGCTGGATGAAATCGAACAGCTGCGCCGCTATGAAAACACCAAACTGCCAACCGACCTCGACTACGACGCCATGGGTGGCCTGTCGAACGAAGTGAAGCAGAAACTGAATACCCTGCGCCCGGAAACCCTCGGCGTGGCTTCACGTATTTCCGGTATTACCCCGGCGGCTATCAGCCAGATTCTGATTCACCTGAAGAAGAAAAATGCGGTAAACAAGCTGAGTGCGTGATGCGCTGAGTTGGTTGCTTTCAGTTAACTGAAATCAAAAAGGGTCTGATTTTTATCAGGCCCTTTTTATTTTCTCCGGATTTAACCCCGGCGCGTTTTCCGCCGGGGGTTGTTGGCTGGGGGTTGTTAGCCTCAGTGTTATCTGTTCAGAAGCTGTAGGTCACCGAGGCACCGATGGTGCGCGGGTCGACCACGGCAGCGTATCCTTCCGGGTAGTAACCGGAGGCAGGTTCGCGTGTCAGCAGTGCTTCTTCGTTGGCCAGGTTGTTGACGAAGGCCGACAGCAGCCAGTCGCCCTGTTCGTACGTGGTGCTCAGGCGCGCGATGATATAGTCACCGGCTTTACGCTCTTCGCTGTTAAGAAAATCACCGAAGTACTCACCCACATAGTTGGCCGACAGATCAACATTCAGCGCATGGGTCAGCCAGTAGCGGCCGCCGATATTGGCGGTGACGCCGGGGGCAGAATTCAGGCGGTTGCCGTCGGCCTCAGGGTATTCATCAGTAGCGTCGGTAATTTCAGAATCCAGCAGACCCAGGCCACCGCGCAGTTGCAGGGCGCTGGAAACAAACAGGCGTGCTTCGATTTCAGCACCGTAGGTAACGGCTTCGTTCAGGTTATCGATTTTGCGGTTATTGTCTTTGACACTCAGTGCCTGGAAACCATCGTAAGTATTGTGAAATAGGTTAACCGACAGGTTCAGATTACCGTTCAGCAGGGTGCTGCGGCTGCCCATTTCGTACGCGGTTACGCGCTCTTCATCAAAGTAGTAGTACTCGTTGGCGGTAGAGTTAAAGCCGCCACCGCCCTGGTTGTAGCCTTTGCGCGCACTGGCAAACAAGGTGGTGTTATCTGTAGCGGCAAACTGTACAACCAGCTTGGGCAGGTGAATGGTTTTTTCCCGGTCGAGACGGGCTTCTGCGGCACCGCGCAGGGAAAAATCACGGGTCTGCTCTTCTTTCTGCACGCGTGCGCCGAGGGTGAGCGCCCATTGCTGATTCAGCTGGTAGCTGCCTTCGCCATACAGCGAGGTTGAGCTGCTGTTGTCTTTACCGTTGTAAACCGAAGCGCCTGCGCTGTTGAAATCCTGGCTGCGCTCGGAATAGGCCAGGCCAACAAAGCCACTGAGGGCACTGTCCTGCGGACGGATGCTTACCTTGGCGTCGATATTGGTGTCTTCTTCGCGCATCGATACCTGAGATTCCCGTGCCGGATCAGGCTGGTATTCATCAAAGCCCCAGTCTAAACCGCTATCGGCAATCAGCAGGTCGACCGAGATGGCATCGGATACCTGATAGCCCAGATCCAGACTCAGGGTATCGGATTGGGTATCCATATAGCGCTGGGTGACCGGCACGAATTTCCATGGATCATCGCCTTGATAGTATTGCCGCCCGGTGTTGCCCTGCTCTTCGCTGGTGACATAGCTCAGTAAGGCGGACAGGCCATCAACCGCCGCCGGTTCCCACAACAGCTTGCTGCGAACGCGGTAGGAGCTCAGCTCGTTCAGGTCGTGGCTGGACGGGTTGGTGTCGTATTCAGTGCTATCGGTATAGGTATCGCCGTCGGTTTTTTCGGCCGCCAGACGGAACGCCAGCTGGTTATCGACCAGCGGTGCGTTAAGCATGATGGCACTGTTGAGCAGGTTGTCCTGATTGCGCGCACTCAGGCGAGCCTTGCCTTCCAGCTCATAGGTCGGTTTATGTGTCTTGATGTAGATACTGCCGCCAATGCTGTTGCGGCCGTTGGTGGTGGACTGCGGACCACGGTAGACCTCGATCTGCTCCACATCCCACAGGCCGGTATCGCCGGTCAGGTCGGCAATAAAGGGCTCGGCCACACCATCAACCAGGCGCGATACACGCGCTTTGGAACCGCCGGAAAAAGACAGAAAGCCGGTCGCGGAACCGTTACCGGAAACGCCACGGATATCCGGATTGGCACCGGACAGAACCACCAGGTTGGCGGTGTCGGCGATGGCGCTGTTTACCGACAGGTACTGGTTGCTGGCCAGATCAGCGCCGTCGATCACATTTACCGAGGAGGTGGTGTCCTTCAGCGAGCGTTCGGTCTTTTCACCGACCACGGTGACCTTATCGAGGGACGCCGGATTGTCCTGCGCCCAGAGGGGAGCAGCGCCGGATGCGCTGCTGACGGCAATAAATAACAGCTTCTTGGTGAAAGACGGGTAATGCATAACAGCTCTCCAGATTGCATAGCCAGATACGTCTGCGGGAGGGCTGTTACAGCACCGTCCCGGATCAGGCTGCGCACGCTAGAGGGTTTTTATTATTTTCGCAAATGCGAACCATTAGTATTCAATGGCTTGTCGGCAGTCACTGCGGCACGCTTACGGCTACCTTTTACGGTTCTGGGCAGATAACCAAATTCGCGCCGGAAAGCATCGCTGAAGCTTTGCAGATGGCTGTAGCCAGCGACCTGCGCGGCCTGAATCACTGTGGCTCCTTCGGCCAGTGCTTTGTGGGCAATGTCCAGTTGCATACGGCGCCGGTAGGCCCCCAGACTGATGCCGTGGCGCTGCTTAAAAATCCGCTGTACGGAGCCGGGATTGCTGTGACATTGGCTGGCAATCTGGGCGATGGTGAGGTCGGTGGCGGTATCGGCGGTCAGTAACAGATCAATCCGCTCGGCCAGCTGCTGCAGATGCTCGTTGGCCGAAAAAGTTCGCAGCGGAAGTATCTGCTGCAGGGCCTCATGCACTAATGACAGGCACAGGCTTTCCTGCTGCAGCTTGCCCAGTCGGGGGTAGTGTTCATGGCAGATGCGCTGCAGCAGTTGGCGTATCAGTGGCGTAATCACAAAGCGCGAAGGGTGCAGATGGTTCTGCAGCAGAGGACGCAGTGCGCTGTACTCATCGTCGCTCAGACTGGTGCTCAGCCAGTCATTGCTGAGCAATATCATCAGCTCGCTCTTGTTCTTTTCCAGGCGGAAATGCTTGAACCCCAGAGCGCTCTCAAGCACCGGAAACAGCGCGCCGTTACAGCGATCATGGCTGTTAAAGGTAATTTCCTGGCGGCCGATGCGAATGCGGGTCAGACCATGCAGGGCAAACACCAGACGAATGCCGGGGGTGAACAACAGGCTGAGGTTGGACTCGGTATGAATCGTCAGCTGTTCATACTTAAGATCCAGCCCCGGCCGCAGCCGTTGCAGCAGCAGATGGCCCTGGCTGCCGGAGAGTGGATCAATAAGAATTTTCTGATAGTCAGACATCAATGTGCGCCACAAAAAAAGAAAAACCGGCAAAAGAGTAAAAGGAATTTTCACCGTGGATAACGGGTATTTTCACCGTTGTTTTTAACTATTACAAATCATTATCATTTGCGTCTTATTGCTGGTCGCCATTCTGACGGCTGGGTTCGTGCTCTGTGGAGGATTGAGTGGACGCTGTTTCTCTGACGTTGCTGGCACTTTTGCTGTTGTTGCTGGCCCTGGCCTGTATCTACCTCAGTCTGCGAAATCAACGCGGATTAGCGGCTCCGCTGGGGATACTCTGGCGCTATGCCGGTTGTGGCGGATTGCTGGCCTCGCTGTGGCTGATGGCCGCGCAGGGCGTGGTGGCGTTTTTTGCCTGGCTGACAACGTTGATGGTGCTGCTGGTGCTGGTTCCGGCGCTGGCATTCTGGCTGCGTAACTCACTGCGTAACTCCCTGCGTAGTGCCCGGAGGGTTAAATGAAAGCGGTTATTCAGCCACAGTGGTGGCGCAAAACCCTGATCGGTCTGTTGTTTTGTCTGAGTCTGGCCTATGCCCTGGTGGCGTTATTTGCGTGGTATGGGCCCGGCGGTATTCAGGCACCGGTGAAAGTGCAGCTGAATATGTGGCTGCTGGCGCCGTTGTGGCTGACGTTTTTCAGCCTCAGTTATCTGTTTACCAGCTGGCGCACCGCCGCCATCAAACTTGGACTGGCCAACCTGCTCTGCTGGGGTCTGTTTTTTACGCTCAGGGGATTCTCATGAAAATTCGCAGCGATATCGTGCGTACCTACCAGAGCATTCATACCTGGACCGGCATCACCACCGGGTTGCTGCTCTTTATCTGCTTTTTTGCCGGTGCTCTGACCATGTTCCAGCAGTCGTTGCAGAGCTGGGCTGAGGCACCGCGTGTCTCGCTGCCAGCGCTGGCAGACAGTGAGCGCGATGCGCTGATCCACCAGGCGATGGCAACCTCCACCCAGGCGGCTAAAGGCTTTACTCTGCACCTGCACGATGCCACGGCACCGCTGAGCTGGAGTGATACTGCACCGGCTCATCTGCTGGATCAGGAAACCCTGAACTACGCCAGTCTGGATGACCGGGGTGAACTGTTGGTAGAGCAATATCCGGTTGTACACGTTGCCGATTTAATTGATGAGCTGCACCGCACGGCCGGTATTCCGGGGGTTGTCGGTCACGAATCGCTGGGCGTGCTGGTGATGGGCGTTATCTCGGTACTGTATTTCCTGGCCCTGGTTTCCGGGTTTATCTTCCTGCTGCCGACCATGGCGCGCAGTTTTCTGGCATTGCGCGAAGGCAAAGGGCGATTCCGCTGGTTATTGGATACCCATAATCTGGTGGGTGTCACGAGTTTGCCTTTCCATCTGCTGATTGCGCTGACCGTGGTGGTGTTTGCATTTCACGATGATTTTTACAACGGTCTGAGCGTTATTTACGGCGACCAGCCAATGTTTCCGCCTGCATCAACCCCGGCGCTGCCGGATAACGTCCAGTCATCATTGCATCCGCTGCAGACCTACCTCAGCCGCGCGGCCGAGCTGATGCCCGGCCAGCAGGTCAGTACACTGAAGTTCCAGGACTTAGCGGGACAGCGCCCCAGCCTGCTGATGTACCTGACCAGCGATGAGCATCTGCAAATCAGTCCACAGGGAAATATGCTGGTGCTTCAGCCTTACACGCTCGATCTGATTTACAGCACCTGGCCAGAGGGAGATGAAAGTCTGTGGGGGCGGTTGGTTAACAGCTTTTTTGCCCTGCACTTCGGCAGTTATGGTGGCGAGTGGGTGCGCTGGATATACTTCCTGCTCGGCCTTGGCGGCGCTTATCTGTTTTACAGCGGTAATCTGTTGTGGCTGAGTAAACGCCGCCAGCAGAAGCATTACCCTCAGGCGCGGCTGAATCATCTGGCCGCCCTGACGTATGGCGTGAGTTTTGGCTGCATGGCGGGCATCGCCGCTGCCATGCTGGCCGGACGCTGGCTGGCTCCGCTGTTTGATAACCTGAATCTGCTCTACCTCAGCAGCTACTATCTGGTGTTTGTCGCAGCACTGTTGCTGGCATTTTTCTGTTCCGGCGAAGCCGCCAGAGTACCGTTGTTGCGTCTGACCGCCGCGTTGTATCTGTTGATCCCGCTCAGCTCGGTGCTGGCAGGGATTGCTTCGCCGGATCAGCCGTTATGGCCCGACGCTGCCAGTATGGCTGTGGAGTTGTGCATGCTGCTGTTTGCTCTTGGCCTGGCTTATCGTTCGCTGATTACGGATGGTTTTCACAAGCAGCAACAGAACGAACAGCAGCACAAACAACAGAATAAACAGCACGATCAAGAGCACGCCTTACTGCACGACAACGTCGTCTGAACCGGCCAGTCACCACTTAAACTGCAAGCTTGACCCGAAAAAGGCATGAACAGCCTCCCGCACACACGCCGGGCTTGATACGTATCAAGCCCGTTTTTGTTTCTGCTGCCACACTGAGCAAAAGCACATTAATGGAGCGTGTTATGAGTGGCGAACAACAAGTCATCGATTTTTTACTGCAGTTGCTGGATGACGCAGCGGTACAGAATCAGGAAATGAATGGCCCGTATCTGGAAGATATTCTGTTCACCCAGTTGCTGACCCGTCTGGCGGCACGGCGCACGGAAAAAGACATTCTGCATCAGGTGCAGTACCACCTGAATTTCGAGCAGCGCAATCTCAGTAAGGATGAGTTTGTTGTTACCCGTGGCTGCTGATGTTCTGCGGCAGCCGGCCTGCCCAGTTCAGCCTGCCCAGTTCAGCTGCGCAGGCTTTGCTGCCCCAGTAACCCGGTCAGAACCGGTGAGACAAACTGACGTTTTACGCTCACCGCATAGAAGTTTTCATACACATTGGGCAGGGTCATAAACTCCTGCAGTGTGCCTTGGGCAATCTCATCTTTCACCACCACGTTGGGCAGCACAGTCAGCGCGCCGGTATCGCGCGCCAGCAGACGCAGCATCGCCATATCGTCGGCCTCTGCCTGCACGTCCGGCTCGTAATGCCAGCGACTGCAAAAGCCATCAAAGGCGCTGCGCAGTTCCGTGCCACTGGCCGGTAACACCCAGCGTCTGCCGTCATATCCCTGCGGAAATTCTGCCTCCGGCTTTTGCTCTGGCGGGCCGACCACGGCCAATGGCTGGCGGGCCAGCAATTGGCTTTGCCACAGCGTGTCCTGGCCGTCCGCGGCGACGTTACTGTTGGTCAGAATCAGGTCAAACTGGTGGTTGGCGAGGCCATTCAGTAAGTTGGCCATCCCTCGCGCATGCAGGCTGAAGCGCACTTTCGGCTGATTGATCAGCGGCGCGATAAAGCCCTCAACAAAGTTACGCGACATGGTGGATAACACACCAATACGCAGTTGCTGGTACTCCGGCTCAATGCCGTGACGCAGCAGCGATTCCAGCTCTTCACCGCGACTGAAAATATCGTTGGCATAGCCCAGCACCCGCTGACCGGTGGCGGTCAGCAGCAGACGGCGGCCGCTGCGCTCAAACAGCTGAGTGTCCATGCTCTCTTCCAGCGCGCGGATCTGTGCCGACAGCGCCGATTGCGAGACATGCAGCTGGCGCGCGGCTTCGGTCAGATTGCCCAGCGTGGCAACGCGCCAGAAATAATGCAGATGATGGTAATTAAGGCGGCTCACTTAATCGTTCTCTAAAAGTGAATGAACTGTGAGTTTATATCTATTTTACCTGTGCTAACCAGCGCCGACATACTGTACGCACACCTGATCCATGAACCAGGAGGTTGCGTACCATGAGTATTTCCTCTCTGCTGATGGCCATTGTGTTGGCGGCGATCCCGCTGACACTGATACTGGCCGCTGTTCCTGCCGGTCTGCAGACCCGGCGTTTTGCCTTTAACGATGACCAGCGCTGGCACGTTGCCTGGCGTGCGGTGCAACTCATTGCCGTGCTGACCCTGAGCGCCATTGCGCTGGCGTTGCTGTTTCCGGCCGCTGAGCGGCATTGGCTGAGCGATCATCCCCTGCGCCTGACGCTGTTGTTGCTGCTCAGTGTGATGGCACTGGTGGTGGTGAAGTTCTCACGCCGTTATCTGGCTGCTGATCCGGGCTTTGGCCGTTATCTGCGCTGGCTGTTGCTGACGCTGGCAGCGGTCGCGCTGGTGTTTATCAGCAATCACTTACTGCTGTTTGTGCTGGGCTGGATTGCCATCAGTCTGGCGCTGCATCAGTTGCTGATGTTCTACCCCGACCGTCCGCGCGCGGCGCTGGCGGCGCATAAAAAATTCCTGCTGGCGCGGCTGGCAGAAACCTCTCTGCTGGTTGCCTTTTATCTGCTGTGGCAACAACACGGCACGGCCAATATCGACACCATCCTGAGCGCTTACCAGACCCCGGCCGCCCTGAGCCTGAGTGAGCAGGTTGCCGCCGTACTGATTGCGCTGACCGCCCTGATCAAATGTGCGCAGCTGCCGGTACACGGCTGGCTGATTCAGGTGGTGGAAGCGCCGACGCCGGTATCGGCCCTGCTGCATGCCGGGGTGATTAACCTCGGTGGCTTCCTGCTGATTCTGTTCGCCCCGCTGTTTTTGCAGGTGGCTGCGGCGCAGTGGCTGGTGCTGGTGGTGGCTGGTCTGACGACGGTACTGGCAGCACTGATTATGACCACCCGCATCAGTGTGAAGGTGCGGCTGGCGTGGTCAACCAGCGCGCAGATGGGTCTGATGCTGATTGAATGTGCGCTGGGCCTGGTGGAGTTGGCGTTGCTGCATCTGCTGGCGCACTCGGCTTACAAAGCCTGGGCGTTTTTAAGTTCCGGTTCGGCGGTGCAGCAGCATGTGCAACAGTCGCTGCTGATTAGCCCGCCACCGGCGGCGCGCCATTGGTTGCTGGCTTTGTGGCCGGCCGTGGCGTTGGTGACGGCGGCCTGGTGGTTGTCGGCATTGCTGCATCCGGCAGCCCAGCCGTTCAGCGGCTGGTTGCTGCTGGCGCTGGCGCTGACCGCATGGCTTACCTACAGCATTCGTGATGGCGTCTGGCTGCGGCCGTTGCTGCTGGCGGGGGCGCTGGCTCTGGCTTACAGCGTGCTTAAAACCCTGATGATGCCTTTGACCGGCGATCTGACAGCGCTGCTGCGGCCCGGGGTGTTCAGTGCTGCGGACCTGTGGGCCGGTGCGCTGTTCCTGCTGCTGTTCGCCCTCTGGTGGTTGTTGCGCTGGCGTCCCGAGTGGCCGCCGGTGCAGCGTTTATCGGTGGCTCTGTTTGCCGGTCTGTATCTGGACGAATGGTTTACCCGCATCACCCTGCGTCTGTGGCCTGCACGTCTGCCGGTACGGGCCAATCCTAAACATAAGCCTCAACATTCTGCCGGGCAGCACGATGCTTCGGCAGTAGCGGTCACATGCCACGACAATAAGGAGCAACTGTTATGAACCTGTCAAACGTCCCGGTCGATTCCATGGCATTGCTGGCGGCGGTGGATGCCGCCGGAAAACGCATTGCGCCCACCTGGCCACTGGATCAGTTCATTGCGGTAAACCCGCTGTGGGAATTGCGCGATCAACCATTTACCGATGCCGCTGCACGCCTGGAAGCATTGGGCCGCATTCGCTGCCTGATGCCGGCCGATCACTATGCCCGTCTGTGGCAGCGCAGCCAGATCCGTGACGCCCACTTGCTGCGAGCTGCGGCCGAGCTGGGCGCGACTGACGATATCGAAGCGCTGCTGCAGACGCTGAAACAACCGGCGGCAGAAGCGCACTGGCATAACCTGTCGGACTGGCTCGACAGTACCCGTGACCGTCAGCACCAGATGGCCTGGCGCGATGAAATCACCCATCAGATCAGCCAGTTCTGTGCGGCTTTTTGCCAGCAGTCGGGGCCGCAACCCGCACGCCATTTGTATCTGAGCTGGGTTAAGCAGATCCGTGCCGACCGTGGCATTGCCATTCTGATGGGCGAGCCGGGCCTGACCAAAGCGTTCCGCGAGCTGCCGGACGATCCGCAAGCGCTGATTCTGATTGCACTGGCGGAGTTGGGTCTGAGCACGCCGGACCAGATCGAAGCGTATGCCCATGCGCTGCTGCTCGATATCAACGGCTGGGCGTCCTGGTTTGCTTATCAGCGCTGGCAGTCGCGGCTGGAGGGGGGCAGCGATGATGCCTTGCCGCAGCTGGTTGCCATTCGCCTTGGTTGGGAGCTGGCTTTGTGGCGTCACTGGCAGCTGCGCCATGAGCAGGGCGCACAACAACTGCAACAACAGTGGTACAGCCAGTTGCCGCAACTGAGTGCGCTGGTGGCACAGCAACGGCAGGCGCAGAAACCGTTGTGGGTATGGCAGCGGGCGGCAGAGATTGCCCGTCAGCAGCAGGAATTACAGATACTGGCGCAGAAGCCGCTGGCCACCTCGCCGCAGCCGAAACTGCAGGCCATTTTCTGCATTGATGTGCGTTCCGAGGTCATGCGGCGGGCGCTGGAAGCCCAGTGCCCGGATATTCAGACACTGGGGTTTGCCGGTTTCTTTGGCTTGCCGGTCGCTTATACCCCGGTAGGCACAGACCTTAACCGGCCGCAGTTGCCGGGATTGCTGGCCGCCGGTTTGCGCGTCAGCGAAGGCGGGCATGAAGCCCAGGCGCTGGGTTTTGCCAGAAGAGAACAGCAGCAGAAAGACGCGGCATGGAGTGATTTCAGCCGCGGTGCCGCCACCTCATTCAGCATGGTCGAAGCGGCCGGGCTGAGTTACGCCGCCAAACTGCTGCGTAAAACCTTTGGTCTGGAAGCCGAAGCGCATCCGGTAAACGATTGGCCGGTCACCGGCCAATGGACATTGTGGAACGGTGAACGGCCACTGACCCTGAGCGAAAAAACCGATCTGGCCGACGGCATTCTGCAAGCCATGAGCCTGAAACGGCTGGCGGGCGAAGTGCTGCTGGTCGGGCATGGCAGCCACACCACCAACAACCCGCATGCGGCGGGGCTGGATTGTGGTGCCTGCGGTGGTCAGACCGGTGCAGTCAACGTACAGGTGCTGGCACAGCTGCTGAACGATGATGGCGTGCGCAAAGCACTGGCCGACCGTGGCCGGGTTATTCCGCACAGCACCCGCTTTGTGGCGGCGCTGCATAACACCACCACCGATCATATCCACTGCTTCAGTCAGGTGACCGCCGCCGCCGGACAATGGCTCAGCGATGCCACGTTGCTGGCTCAGCGGGAGCGCGCCACGGCCCTGGGGCTGGCGCATGAGCCTTGCTTCAATCAGCCGCAAACACTGGATGCGGCGATTAGCCGGCGTGCGCTCGACTGGTCAGAGGTACGCCCTGAATGGGGGCTGGCGGGTAACAGCGCCTTTATTGTCGCGCCGCGCAGCCGTACCCGCGGGCTGAATTTCGGTGGTCGTACCTTCCTGCACGATTATATCTGGCAAGACGACGCCAGCTTCAGCGTGCTGGAACTGATTATGACCGCACCGATGGTGGTAACGCACTGGATCAATATGCAATACAACGCCTCGGTGAGCGACCCGCTGAAATACGGCAGTGGCAACAAAGTGCTGCACAACGTGGTGGGGGGTAATCTCGGCGTGTTTGAAGGTAACGGCGGTGACCTGCGCATCGGCCTGCCGCAGCAGTCGGTGCATGATGGCCAGCAATGGATGCACGAACCGCTGCGTTTGAGCGTGTACATTCAGGCACCGGCCGAGGCCATTGCCGCCATCGTCGAACGTCACGAAAACGTGCGCCAGCTGGTGGATAACGACTGGCTGTACCTGTTCCGGCTGGATGATAACGGCGTGGCTGCGCGTCTTTATCAGGGAGCATGGCTGGAAACAAAGTCAGAGCAGGAGGCAGGCCATGACTGACACCCTGGCCAGACGCATAAGCCATCTGCAACGGCTGGAGGCCGAGGCGATCCACATTATCCGTGAGGTCGTCGCGGCGTTCGATAACCCGTGCATGTTTTACTCCATCGGCAAAGACTCCACCGTCATGCTGCATCTGGCGCGCAAGGCGTTTTACCCCGGCCGGGTGCCGATGCCGCTGCTGCACGTGGATACCACCTGGGAGTTTGCCGAAATGGCGCACTTCCGTGACCGGCTGGCCGCCGAACATCAGTTGCAGATTCTGGTGCACACCAACGAAGAGGCGCTGGCCGCCGGTGTGCATCCGGTGGAATCCGGCTCGGTAAAGTACAACGACCAGATGAAAACTGTGGCGCTGAAGCAGGCGCTGGACCATTACCGCTTTGACGCCGCACTGGGCGGGGCCCGCCGTGATGAAGAAAAGTCGCGCGCCAAAGAACGGGTGTTCTCGGTGCGCAGTGAGAGCCACGGCTGGGACCCGAAAGCCCAGCGGCCGGAGCTGTGGTCGATCTACAACACCCAGATCCGCAAAGGCGAATCGGTGCGTGTGTTTCCGCTGTCAAACTGGACCGAGCTGGATATCTGGCTCTATATCCTGAAAGAAAACATCGACATCGTACCGCTCTACTTTGCCGCTGAACGGCTGAGCTGGGTGGACGACGCCAGCGGTCAGATTCTCGCCCTCGACGATGAGCGTATGCGCCCGTATCTGTCCGCGCGTGAGCTGCAATCACTGCAACCGCGCTGGATACGCTTCCGTACGCTGGGCTGTTATCCACAGACCGGTGCGGTCGAAAGCCGCGCCACCACGGTAGAAGGCATCGTCGCGGAAATGCTCACCACCCGCACCAGCGAGCGCCAGGGGCGGCTGCTGGATGCTGACCAGGCCGGTTCGATGGAAAAGAAAAAGCGTGAGGGCTATTTCTGATGCCGGTCGCCGCCCTGCTGACCCGTCATGGCAAAGGCCCGCTGCTGGCGGCTGCGCTGCGCCCGCAGGAGATTGGCGTGATCAGTATCGGCTACTGGGATACCGACCAGCTGGGCACCTTTTCCGGCGAGATCGAACGGCCCATGCCCGCGCTGGATGTGGTGCGCCTGAAAGCCATACTGGCAGCGGATCTCAGCGGTTGCGGGCTGGGTCTGGGCAGTGAAGGCAGCTTTGGTGGCGGACCATACCCCGGTCTGCTGCCCTGGCAGCAGGAACTGGTGGCTTTGTTTAACCACGACACCGGTCAGTGCGTCACTGGCGTCGCCGCCGGGCCTGCGCCACTCGGTGTGCAGACGCTGGCCGATGAGCAGGCCTTGGCTCAGTTACTCAGCCGCCATCCCGGTCAGGGCTGGATATTACGTGACGGCGACCTTACCTATAAAGGACTGACGAGCGCGGCGCAGGTTCTGGAGCGGGTATCGTCCTGGCCGCTGACGCTGGAGCCTGACTGGCGGGCGATGCACAGCCCGCTGCGCTCACAGCGCATCCGCGCCGCGGCCGACAATCTGGCACAACGGCTGGCAGCCCAGTGTCCGGCCTGTCAGCGTCCCGGTTTCTGGCCCGACGACGCTGAGGCCGGTCTGCCCTGCGCAGGCTGCGGCGCAGCGACCCATAAAATTCAGCGCCGCACGGCACACTGTGCCTGCGGCTTTACCCGGACATATCCGGTTAGCGCACAGGCCGATCCGTTCGATTGCCCGTGCTGTAACCCCTGAAAACGATGACCGACTATGAAAACGATGACCGACTATGAAAACAGAGTGGCTTGATGGCCTCAGCGACAGCGGCCTGCAACGCGCCGTGCAGTTATTACAGGCTGGCGAATGCGTGGCCGTACCGACCGAAACCGTTTACGGCCTGGCCGCCGATGCCCGTAATGCGGCGGCGGTACGCGCTATTTTTGCTGCCAAGGGACGTCCGGCCAATCATCCGCTGATTGTCCATCTGGCCAGTGCAGAACAACTGCCGCAGTGGGCGGCCAGTGTGCCGCCGCAGGCCTGGCAGCTGGCACAGGCATTCTGGCCCGGACCGCTGACGTTGCTGTTGCCTAAGGCGGCGGATGTACCTGAAGAGGTAACCGGTGGTCTGCCCAGCATTGGCCTGCGCGTCCCCGCGCATCCGCTGTTGCAGACCTTATTGCGCCAGCTCGGCAGTGGTGTGGCTGCGCCTTCGGCGAACCCGTACAAAGCGTTAAGCCCGACCTCGGCGGCGCAGGTGATGGCCGGACTGGATGGCCGTATTGCCGCGGTATTGGATGGTGGTGCCTGTGAATTCGGACTGGAATCGACCATTGTCGATCTCACTCAGCCAGATCAGGGCATCCGTATCCTGCGCGCCGGGCCGATCAGCCGCATTGCCATAGAGCAGGTGCTGGGACGGCCGGTTGAGGTACCGCAGCAGCACAACGAAGCGGTGCCGGGTAACGTGCAGGCGCATTATCAGCCGCGCACTCCGCTGCATCTGTTCAGCAGTGACGAACTGGCGGATTTCATAAAAGACGGGGTTGGCGATGACACCGGCCTGCTGCTGTGGTCACCGCGCCTGATTGGTCTGGCCTGTGGCCGTGAGCGGGCGCTGATTCTGCCGGATAATGCGCCCGCTTTTGCGCAGACGCTGTATCAGACACTGCATGAAGCCGACCAGCTGGGTTATCGCCAGCTCTGGCTGGAGCAACCACCGGGAACAGAAGACTGGCTGGCGGTTAACGACCGGCTGTCGCGGGCAGCGTCACAATAACGCACAGCCCCTGTGGCTGGTTGGCGCGCAGCTGCAGGCTGCCGCTGTAGCTGGCCACAATATCGCTGACAATTGCCAGGCCAAGACCGCTGCCCTGAACGTTGTTCTGAGCGTTGTTCTGAATCCTGTCTTCGTCGAGGCGGGTGCCGCGTTGCAGCAGCCGTTCGCGCTCGCGCTGGTCGATGCCCGGCCCCTGATCCGACACCATAATCTGCCAGTCGTTTTCATGGCTACTGATGTGCAGATCAATCTGCCCGCTGGCGTATTTGCAGGCGTTATCGAGCAGGTTACCGAGCAGCTCCAGCATATCGTCACGGTCCTGCGGCAGAACGCCGCTTTGTGGATAATGCGCCTGCAGCCGAACCTGTGGGTAAAGCTGTTGCAGCACCTGCAGCAGTGGTGGCAGGTCTTCACTCAGTTTGGTTTGCCGCCCGGGGGATGACATCCCAACAATTCTGGCGCGCTTCAGTTCGCGCTCGACCAGCTGCCGCAGGCGCTGCAGAGCTTCGCGCTGTTGTTGCTGGTGCTGTGGATCAAGCTGTTCCGCCAGCAGCTGCAGCTGTTGCAGCGGGCGTTTCATTTCGTGGGCAAGATTACCCAGCGCGTTACGCGAGCGGCTGACCCGCTGCTGCAACAGGCTGAGCAGGCGATCGATTTCTTCGGTCAGTGGCTGCACTTCCTGCGGGTAATGACCGGCGGCGGCATTCAGGCCGTCGCGCTCGCCAAAACGCAGTTCGCGCAGTTGCTGCTGTAAGGGTTCCAGCCGGGTGAAGGCGCGGCTCAGCTGGCGGCGCTGGATCAGCATTAACAGCAGCATGGCACAGATCACGAGGGCGAGGGCCGCCAGCCGGTATTGGCTGAGTTCGTTGTGCAGAGGCGCGATGTCTTCCGCCACCCACAGGGTAAAGTCGTGATTCTGTACGCGGATGCCCTGCGCCTGGCTGAGCCACTGTTCATCGAGTTGATCCCCCTGAATGCCGGGTTGCTGCCAGTGCCGGACAACGCCGCTGGCCAGCTGAATAGCGGGTGGTTCTTTATCCCACAGCGAGCGGCTGCGCAGGTCGGTGCCCTGCTGGTCGCGGATGGCAAAATAATGGCCGGAGTACACACGCTGATAGAGTGTGCCCAGACGGCTGTCATCCACCTGCCAGTGGCCCTGAGCGTCCTGTGTCAGGGCGGCAATCAGACCGTCGGCATCGTGTTGCAGACGGCTGAGCACGGTGTGGGTGGTGAGCTGGCGCACGCCATAGTCGGCCAGCCACAGCAGCGGTAACAGCAGCAGCAGTAAGGTCAGCAACCATTGCCGGCGCAGCTGTTGCTGCAGTGAAATCATGTTTGTGTGTCCGCCGCCAGCTGATAGCCCTGCCCACGGCGGGTTTCGATAAAGTCTTTGCCGAAGTACTGACGCAGGCGGTTGATGTAGACCTCAATCACGTTGCTGTCTTTCTGTTGCTCTTCTTCGTAGACGTGTTCGCTGAGGCGGGTTTTGGAATGCACATCCTGCGGGTGCTGCATCAGGTAGCGCAGCAGGCGGAATTCAATCGCGGTCAGCTCGATGGTGCGGCCATCGGCGCTGTTGGCTTGCTGGCGTTCGGTATCCAGTGTCACACCGCGCCAGCTCAGGGCGTTACTGGCCTGGCCGCCCTGCCGGCGGCCGATGGCTTCCAGCCGGGCGAGTAACTCCTGGCTGTGAAAAGGTTTGCCGAGGTAATCATCAGCACCGGCTTTGAGGCCGTCGACCCGCTCATGCCAGGCGTCACGTGCGGTCAGCACCAGTACCGGCGTGCGGTTACCGGCATTGCGCCAGCTGCGCAGCACGTCCAGACCGTTTTTACCCGGCAGGCCGAGATCAAGCACGATCAGATCCGGCTGCAACTCGTTGCCGAGAAACTCACCATCAATGCCATCGTGGCTGACCTCTACCGCGTAACCGGCTTCGCGCAGCAGCGGCTGCAGGGCATCGGTCAGTTGCTGGTCATCTTCGATCAGCAGCAGCTTCACAGCGGCCGGGCCTCAGTCGTCATCGCTTTCATCCTCCAGCCAGGCACCGCTGCGGGCGTCGATATAGGTTTCATGTCGCTGTCCGTGGCTATCGAGCCATTTGAGTTCGTACACCAGCACACCGTCTTCCCATTCCACTTCGGCATCCAGCAGTTCACCACCCAGAGGATGCCGTTGCAGAATGGCTTCCAGAGAGAGTATCTCACCCTGCTCCACCCAGGCCCTGATCTGGGTCTGGTCGGGATGTTTTCCGGCAAAGGCCGGATTAATCGTCCCAACGGCCAAAGCCAGGAATAACCACCGTATGTTCATTGAATTTCCCCTGTGCGGCATCTTTATGGCAGCTGTCGCATTGACTGAATGAACCAACCTGCGGATTGCCAGTGACCATACGCTCCGGTACTTCCCGGTGCTTACGTTTAAAGTATGGCAGTTCGGTGATGCGCTGAGGAGTGTCGTTGTAGGCGAGGCCTTTAAGGTAGCGTGTGTGATTGCTGGCGCTGTGAGCACTCAGGTAGGCCAGAATCTCTGCCTGAGCGGCGGCACTCAGCGAGGCATCGTCACCAAAGTGATTATCAAGGCTGGCCATCATCGTCTGCCAGCTGCGCGCCGGCAGCAGCTTGGCCGGATAAGGCAGATGGCAGCTGCCGCATTCTTGTTTGTATTGCTGCGCTGCGGCGGTATCTGTGCCGGGCTGTTCGCTGCGCGGCCGGTATTCGCTGTGCTCATCATCATCGTCATCCGCGAAGGATTGATTATTCAGAGTGCTCAGGCCGTAAATGCCAAGGGTCAGGGCGCTGCCCAGCAGCAGTGTGCCGGTGGCAAAACGCAGGGCGTTCAGTTTGCTCATGGTTATTCTCCGTTTTTCCGAATCAGGGCTGGCTGAGCCAGGTAATCACATCGCCTTTTTCCTGCGCACTGCACTCGCGGCCCAGCGTCCAGCGGCAGTTACGCAGGAACCACTTCTCTGTTTTGGCGGCATCGGTAAAGCGCTCCGGGTTGGCGTGCACCGTCATCGGCTCAATGAGCTTGCCGGTTTTCTGATGTTTGCCGGGCTGTGCCGGATCGCGTCCGTGGCAGCTGGCACAACTGCGCCCGTTGTTGTCCTGCAGCCACAGCGCCTCACCGGCGGCGGCTGAGAATGGCCCCGCTCCGCCAGCTTGCAGAGCCTGAAGCTGGACGCTGGCGTCGGCATAGCTGAGGCTGGTGGCGAGCAGGCTTAAGGTAAAAAGAGCCGCACTCAAGGCGCGGCGGGTCAGGTTATTCATGCTGATCTCCCTGGCCGTCAATGTCGTCAGAGCGTGCTTCTTTGCGACCGTGAATCATTGAGCGCACCAGGTTTTCGCGGTGATGCAAACTGCTGAACAGCACCCCGGCAACGTGCAGGAAGACCAGCGCCAGTGTGCTGTTGGCGAAAAATTCGTGGATTTCTTTCAGCGTGTGTTCGTCAAAAGAGGCCAGCCAGGTGCCTGCTAATGGCCCGGCGTTTTCATCCGCGCCCAGCGTTGCCATACCGAATACCACGGTGCCGGTCAGCGCTAACAGCAGGGCAACCACCATGGCACCCCCGGCCGGGTTGTGGCCGATGTAGCGGCGCGCCTTACCGGCCGGAATGGCAATCAGATAATTCCATACGCCACGCGGGGACGTCACAAAGTCGCTGAAACGTGCGTGATGGCTGCCAATCAGCCCCCATACCAGGCGAAAGGTGACCAGCGCAGCCACGCTGTAACCAGCCCAGACGTGCAGGGTTTCGAACTCGTCTTCACTCAGATAAGCGATAAAGAAAAACAGCACCAGCGACCAGTGGAAGATACGCACCAGCGGGTCCCAGACTTTGATTGTGTGTGTCATAACGACCTCTCCTCAGGATTTACACCCAGCGTAGAGCGGCCATGCTTAAACCAACCTTAAAGTCATCAACAGGCAATATGGGGCAGTGGATCATGTGGCAAAGCTGACATACCTGCCTGCGATCATCATTGGCACTCCGCGACTCTGAAAACTACCTACACTGGTCACTATCCGCACAGGCCGAAGGACTGCACCATGACACTGAAATTTCCGATGATGATTGCCTCACTGTTCAGCGTATTGCTGATGTTTCCGGCTCAGGCTGCTCCGGTTTGTCCGACGGGTGGCGTTAAGGTGGGCTGGGAGCCCTGGCTGCCCTATGCCTATGAAGAACAAGGAACTTTTACTGGTCTGGATCTGGATATGGCGACCGCCATTCTGACCCGCATGGGCTGCCCTTTTACCTTTGTGAACCGGCCCTGGAAGCGCCTGCTGACAGAAGTGGCCGCTGGTGATCTGCACCTGACCGGCGGTGCCTCACGTACCGCTGAACGCGAAGAATTTGGCTATTTCAGCACGCCATACCGTACGGAATCGGCAGTGATGATAGTGCGTAACGAGGATGCCGCAGGCTACGCCAGTATCACCTCGCTGAAGGATCTGATCGGCAAGAATTTTACCCTTGGCATTACCCGCGGTTATTACTACGGCGAAGATTATGCGGCTCTGGAAAATGATGCGGGTTTCAAAGCCCGTCTGGCCGATGCCGGTGATGATGCAACCAACTACAAAAAGCTGGCGGCGAAACGGCTGGATGGCTTTCTGGCTGACCCGTTCTCCGCCGCAGCAGGGCTGAAAAAAGAAGGCTTCAGCGGCCGTTTCAAAACCCTCATGACGGTCTACTCCGATGACATCTACTTCCTTATCAGCAAAGCCGCGACATCACCGGAGTTTGTTGCCGCTTTTGATCAGGCGCTGGCAGAACTGAAGACCAGTGGTGAATACCAGGCGATTCTGGATAAGTACCTGAACTAGGGCCTGTCGACACTAAGTAAATCCGGCCTGCTGAGAGCCAGTTTTTCTCAGAACAAGGAGAGAGGAGTGATAAATGGTGTCTGAGCTGTGCGGGCCAGGCGGCCCGCAACAGGAAACAGGCGGTCAGATGTTTGCTCTGACCGCCTGCGGGTATCCTTTATTCAAGGATGACGTGAAGTCTATCGGTGGCACCGAAATAGTTAGTATCAACACCGGTGGTTAATTTAATGATGCTCGCCACGCTGGGGGTCTGAACTCTCAGCATCGGTTCCAAATCATCTGAGGAGGTATCAGTGATGGTTACGCAATCCGGAGTTGCCTTCAGCTGACTCGGACGGATGACTGCTTTAAAGGTAAGATTCGAGGACAGAGTGGTCAGCTTTTCGTTTTTATCGATAAAGGCCAGCTGTCTTCTCAGTGAAGCGCTTGAATTTGCTTTGAACACACCAGAAATCACCGTGCCCTTACGGACATTTTTTGCAACGGTGTAGTACAGCGTGCCAGAGCAGTATGAATTGGTGAAATACAGATCGTGGCTACGGTTCACATAACCACCGCGCAGACCCAGCAGATAACCTTTACTGGAAATCAGCGTGACCTCTTCTGTGTTCATCGAAAGCAGATTCATTTCTCCGTACGGAAATTCCCTTCTAACTGTTGGGCTTTCTGCGAGAATCAGCTTTGGTACCAGGCCAAAAAAGTTCATACTGCCGGCCTCACCCTGGGCCCCCACCGGTCCCTGAATGCCTTGCGGTCCCTGTGGTCCGGTATCACCTTTTTCACCGGCAACACCCTGCGGCCCCTGGATACCTTGTGGTCCCTGGGCACCGCTATCGCCGGTCAGCCCTGCAGGTCCCTGCGGCCCTGTCTCTCCTTTGGCACCGGTGTCACCCTTCGGCCCCTGAGCGCCGGTCGCGCCTTTTTCGCCAGCCGGGCCCCGAGGACCTGTGTCACCCTGCACACCGGCGATACCCTGAATACCTTGTGGCCCCTGCGGACCGGTATCCCCTTTTTCGCCGGCCGGGCCCTGAGGACCCGTAGCACCCTGGACACCGTCAATGGTGGCACCGACCCATTCACCGTTTTCATTGATAACAGGGACTGTGGCACCGCTGCTGTTTTTGATGCTGACAGCGGATGGGGTAATCAGGCCGCTGACGTTGTCACTGATGGCGGCACGGCGGGCAAAAGGGACGGCGCTGAATGACATTCTGGGTGCCATCTCGTCGTCGCCAGCCACCATAATGCCCAGCGTCTGAGTGCTGTCTGCAAAGGCGTCCGCAGGCAGAGGGTTCTGCGGGTTGCTGCCGAGAACCACGCTATAGCGTCCTTCGCTGAAGCTGACGGTCTGAACTTCGGTCCACACCACAAGGGCACCACTGCCTGTCGGGTCTGTCCATTGTCCGCCGTTATCGACGTAGTCTGTTGAGCCGCCATTATCGGAATACAGGGTAAAGCGTACCGATTCTTCGCCGCTGAGCGGCTGCGCGTTATCGGTGTAGGTAATGGCACCGGAAAGCGTGATGGCATCCGGAATTTCTCCCCAGCTGCTGAAGCTGAGGAGTGCGCCGAGTAAGATGAGTATCCGTTTCATAATGGATTTAAATTCCCTGTATTAATGGTTGGCCTGGGTATGAGTCAGTGAGATTTCATGGGTCGACTGATAACGGGATGATGCTGCCGAGCCGGCACCGGCAAAAATCGCCAGCTGAGTGGAGTAGGTCGCGGATTGCATAACGAAAGGTGGTTCAGAGAAGCCCGGATCAATAGGGCCAGGATTTTCGGGGCCGGGATCAACAGGACCGGGGCCAACGGGGTCGGAGCCGTTATTGCCACCATTGCCTGCGTTCGTCTCCGGGGTTGTTGAGCCGCCGCCGCCACCGCCGCAGGAGATTTGCACCAGTGTCAGTGCAGCAAGTATGAATGCTTGCCAGTATTTCATGCCTCTTCCTTGTGCTGTTGGAGAATTCCAGCGCCGGATTCTATATAAGCAGGCTGTCTGTTTCCAGCCGGATGGCGGGAAGTGTGAACCAATTACTGAAAGTTTTATAAATAAGCGCCGGGGACGGCCTGCACGGAAACATGCCGCAGACCTGCTGCACATGCCTGCTGGCGCTGCCTGTTTGTTCTTTATTCGCTGTAACCTACCGCCTGCCGCTTCTGGCCCGAATTGCCCTTTGTTTTGCGATATTGGTTTACGTTAACGTAAAGGTAACTTAGCAGCCCGACAGCCCAACCCGAATGAGCCGTACTTACAGCATCCGTGACCTCGCCGACGAGTTTGATATCACCACCCGCACCATCCGTTTTTATGAGGCGGAGGGCATGCTCAACCCGCAGCGCGAAGGTCAGACCCGTATCTATACGCCACAGGACCGGGTCACGCTGAAGCTGATTCTGCGCGGTAAGCGTTTGGGCTTATCGCTGGCCGAAAGCCGCGAGCTGATTGGTATGTACCGCCCTGGACTGGAGCCGGAGGCCAACCGTCCGCAGCTGGAAAAACTGCTGGCGGTGATAGAACAGCGGCGCAGCCACCTGCGCCAGCAACTGCACGATATCGAACGCATGATGCAGGACCTGGACGACGCCGAGCTGAAAGCCAGCGAGGCACTGGCGGCACTGACAGGCGCTTAGCGCCGCCCGTTATTTCCGGCCCTGCTGACCAAGAATAAAAATACAACAGGAAGGAGCCATACGATGACCGGATTCAATTTTGGCCTGGGCGAAACGCTCGATATGCTGCGCGATCAGGTGCGCGGTTTTGCCCAGCGTGAGCTGGCGCCACTGGCTGCGGACGTTGACCGCGACAACCAGTTCCCCATGCCCATGTGGCGCAAGTTCGGTGAGCAGGGATTGCTTGGCATTACCGTCAGTGAAGAATACGGCGGTGCCGGTATGGGCTATCTGGCCCATGTCATCGCCATGGAAGAAATCAGCCGCGCCTCGGCTTCGGTCGGGCTGTCCTACGGCGCCCACTCCAACCTCTGTGTAAACCAGATTTACCGCAACGGCACGGCAGAACAGAAGGCGAAATACCTGCCGAAGCTGATCTCCGGCGAGCACATCGGTGCGCTGGCGATGAGCGAACCCAATGCCGGTTCCGACGTGGTGTCGATGAAGCTGCGCGCCGATAAAAAAGGCGATCACTATGTGCTTAACGGTACCAAGATGTGGATCACCAACGGCCCGGATGCCAACGTCTATGTGATCTACGCCAAAACCGATCTGAGCAAAGGCCCGCACGGCATGACCGCCTTTATCGTCGAGCGTGACTGGGCCGGTTTCTCACGCAGCCCGAAACTCGACAAGCTCGGCATGCGCGGCTCCAACACCTGCGAGCTGGTGTTCGATAACGTCGAAGTACCGGCGGAGAATATCCTTGGCGGCGAGAACATGGGCGTGAAAGTGCTGATGAGCGGCCTCGACTACGAACGCGTGGTGCTGTCCGGCGGCCCGACCGGCATCATGCTGGCCTGTATGGATGTGGTGCAGCCCTACATCGTTGACCGCAAACAGTTTGGCCAGAGCATCGGCGAGTTCCAGCTGGTGCAGGGCAAGCTGGCCGATATGTACACCAGCATGAACGCCAGCCGCGCCTATCTGTACGCCGTGGCGGCCGCCTGCGACCGCGGTGAAACCACGCGCAAAGACGCCGCCGGTGTGATTCTCTACTGTGCCGAAAAAGCCACGCAGATGGCGCTGGATGCGATCCAGCTGCTGGGCGGCAACGGCTATATCAACGACTTCCCCACCGGCCGCCTGCTGCGCGACGCCAAGCTGTACGAAATCGGTGCCGGCACCTCGGAAATCCGCCGTATGCTGATTGGCCGCGAACTGTTTCAGGAGCAGAGCTGATGCCGCATATCCAGTCCCGGCTCGACAGCCGCAGCCCGCAGTTTGCCGCTAACCGCGCACAGATGCAGGCGCTGGTGGCCGACCTGAAAGCCAAAGTCGCCCGCATTGCCGAAGGCGGTGGTGAGGTGGCGATGCAGCGCCATACCGCACGCGGCAAATTACCGGTGCGCGAGCGCATTCAGCTGCTGCTTGACCCCGGCAGCCCCTTTCTCGAAATCGGCCAGCTGGCGGCCCATGAGGTGTACGGCGAAGACGTACCCGCCGCCGGTGTGGTTGCCGGTATCGGCCGTATCAACGGTCAGGAATGCATGGTGGTGGGCAACGATGCCACGGTGAAAGGCGGCAGCTACTACCCGCTGACGGTGAAAAAACACCTGCGCGCGCAGACCATCGCCCAGCAGTGCAACCTGCCCTGTGTCTATCTGGTGGATTCCGGCGGCGCTAACCTGCCGCGCCAGGATGAAGTCTTCCCCGACCGTGAACACTTCGGCCGTATTTTCTTTAACCAGGCCAATATGTCGGCTGCCGGTATCGCCCAGATTGCGGTGGTGATGGGTTCCTGCACCGCCGGCGGCGCTTATGTACCGGCGATGGCCGATGAATCCATTATCGTGCGTAATCAGGCCACCATTTTTCTTGCCGGCCCGCCGCTGGTGAAGATGGCTACCGGCGAAGAAATCGGTGCCGAAGAACTGGGTGGTGGCGAGCTGCATACCGGTCAGTCCGGGGTGGCCGATCATCTGGCCGAAAACGACGAGCACGCGCTGCAGCTGGCACGCAACGCCGTCGCCAACCTGAACCGCCATAAGCCGCAAAGCACGGCGGCAGAGGTAAAAGAACCCGCCTATCCGGCCAGCGAACTGTACGGTCTGATTCCGACCGATACCCGCCAGCCCTACGATGTGCGCGAGGTCATTGCGCGGCTGGTGGACGGCTCGGAGTTTGATGAATTCAAAGCGCGCTTCGGCACCACGCTGGTGTGTGGCTTTGCCAAACTGTACGGCATGCCGGTCGGCATCGTTGCCAATAACGGCATCCTGTTTTCCGAATCGGCACAGAAAGGCACGCACTTTATCGAGCTCTGTGCACAGCGCAAAATTCCGCTGCTGTTTCTGCAGAACATCACCGGCTTTATGGTCGGCCCCAAATACGAAGCCGAAGGCATCGCCCGCCACGGTGCCAAGATGGTGATGGCAGTGGCCTGTGCCAAAGTGCCAAAGCTGACGCTGGTGATCGGCGGCAGCTTTGGCGCCGGTAACTACGGCATGTGTGGCCGCGCCTACGATCCGAACTTCCTCTTTATGTGGCCCAACGCGCGCATCTCGGTGATGGGCGGAGAACAGGCAGCCGGCGTGCTGGCGCAGGTGAAGCGCGAGCAGCTGGCGAAGAAAGGCGAGCCCTGGAGCGACGCCGACGAGAACGCCTTTAAACAACCAATCCGTGAGCTGTACGAGCAGCAGGGTCATCCGTACTACAGCTCAGCGCGGCTGTGGGACGACGGCATTATCGACCCGGCCGACAGCCGGCGCGTGCTGGGGTTGGCGTTGTCGGCCTGCCTGAATAAACCCATTGAAGAGACGCGCTTTGGCGTGTTCCGCATGTAGAGCCTGTTCGAATCAGGTAAGGAATCGACCATGTTAGAACTCGCAATTCATCAGGGCGTTGCCACGCTGAGCCTCGACCGTCCTGAACTGGGTAATGCCTTTAATGCCGAACTGATTGCCGGGCTGCGGGCGCAGTTAGCGGTGCTGGCCACGGAACCTGCGGTGCGGGTGCTGGTGCTCGCCGGTCAGGGCAAACACTTCTGCACCGGTGCCGATCTCAACTGGATGAAAGCGCAGAAAGACGCCTCCGAGGCAGAGAATCACGCCGATGCCCTGCAGCTGGCCGGTCTGCTGCAGGATCTGAATGACTTCCCCAAACCGACCATCGCCCGTGTGCAGGGCGCAGCCTTTGGTGGCGCGCTGGGGCTGATCTGCTGTTGCGATATGGCGGTGGCGGCGGACAACGCGCGCTTCTGTCTGAGCGAAGTCAAACTCGGTTTAAGCCCGGCCACCATCAGCCCTTATGTGCTGGCGGCGATGGGCGCACGTCAGGCGCGGCGTTACTTCTTAACCGCTGAACTGATCGACGCGCCAACGGCGCAGGCACTGCAGCTGGTGCATGAAGTAGTGCCGGCGGAGCAGCTGGATGAGCAGGTGCAGCGCTGGTGTCAGGCGTTGCTGGCCAATGGCCCGCAGGCGCTGGCGGCGACCAAAGCCCTGATTGCTCAGCAGAGCAGCCCGCTGACTGAGCAGCTGAAAGAACAAACATCGGCACTGATTGCCCGCCTGCGCGTCAGCGCCGAAGGCCAGGAAGGATTAAGTGCGTTTCTGCAGAAACGCGCCCCCACTTATGCACAGGAAGCCGCCCATGACTGAGCACCTGTTTAACAAGATTCTGATCGCCAACCGTGGCGAAATCGCCGTGCGTGTGATGCGTACCGCAAAAGCGCTGGGCATCCGCACCGTTGCCATTTATTCCGACGCCGACGCCAGCGCGCTGCATGTACAGCAGGCCGACGAAGCCATTGCTCTCGGTGGTGTGACCGCCGCCGAAAGCTATCTGGATATGCACAAGGTGCTGGATGCCGCACGCGCTACCGGCGCTGAAGCCATTCATCCGGGCTACGGTTTTTTAAGCGAAAACGCCGCCTTTGCCCGCGCCTGTGAAGACGCCGGCATTGCCTTTATCGGCCCATCGGCTGCCGCGATTGAAGCCATGGGCGATAAGGCCAGCGCCAAAGCCCTGCTGGCCGACAGCGGTGTGCCGCTGGTGCCCGGCTATCACGGCGATGAACAGAGCGACGAACGCCTGAGCACCGAGGCTGAACGCATCGGTTATCCGCTGTTGCTGAAAGCCAGTGCCGGTGGTGGCGGTAAGGGCATGCGTATCGTGCTCTCCGCCGCCACGCTGCACGACGATATCGCCGCTGCCCGGCGCGAAGCGCGCTCGGCCTTTGGTGATGATCGCCTGCTGATTGAGAAATACCTGATCCGTCCGCGCCATGTGGAAGTGCAGGTGTTTATGGACAGCTTCGGCAACGGCGTTTACCTGTTCGAGCGTGACTGCTCGGTGCAGCGCCGCCATCAGAAAGTGATTGAGGAAGCGCCGGCGCCGGGCATGACAGCCGCGCTGCGCCAGCGTATGGGCGAGGCCGCGCTGGCGGTGGCGCAGCGTATTCAGTATCGCGGTGCGGGCACGGTGGAGTTTCTGCTGGATGCCAATCATGAATTCTTCTTTATGGAGATGAACACCCGCCTGCAGGTTGAGCACCCGGTCACCGAGATGATTACCGGCGTCGATCTGGTGTACTGGCAGTTACGTGTGGCGGCGGGTAAAGGTCTGCCGCAGGACGTCAGCCAGCAGAGCCTGCCGATTAATGGCCACGCCATCGAGGTGCGGCTGTACGCCGAAGATCCGGACAACCATTTCCTGCCTGCTATTGGCCGCCTGAATCTGTGGCAGGCACCAGAGCTGAGTGCTTCTGTTCGCCTCGACAGCGGTGTGCAGCAGGGTGATGACGTCAGCCCTTACTACGACCCGATGCTGGCCAAGCTGATTGCCCACGGCCGTGATCGTACCGAAGCACTGCATAACCTGCGCACGGCGCTGGCTGCGCTGCAGGTCGACGGGGTAAAAACCAACCGCGATTTTCTGCTGCGTTTGCTCAGCCTGGAGGCTTTTGCCAATGCCGAACTGAGCACCGATTTTATTGAGCGTAACCAGCACGAACTGACGCAGCCTTTGCCTACCCACTGGGAACTGGCGGCGTTAACCGAGCTGCTGTTGCCGACGCTTGCCTCTCAATCTCAACCTCAGCCTCAGCAGCAAGCGCATGACCCGTGGCACGCCGATGGTTTTCAGTCGGCACTGCCTGCGCAGCGCGTGCTGCGGCTGGAAAGTGCCGTCGGTGATGTGCTGCGGGCACGGGCGCGGGCGAATGAGCAGGCGCACGGTCCGGACAGAAATCAGGGCTGGCACCTGCAGCTGGCCGATCGCAGTGTGCAGCTTCAGGGGCGTTTAGAACTTAAGAGTCAGGCCGGTGATACGCGTCTGTTACAGCTGGATGCTCGGGTAAATGGCCAGCAGCAATCACTGCCGCTGGCGCTGAGAGAACACGATCTGCTGCTGTTTTTGCCCGAAGGCAGCCAGCGCTTTGTGCGTAACCGCTGGCTGGGCGAACAGGCACAGGATGATCATGGCGGTCTGACTGCACCCATGGCCGGTCAGGTGCTGGAGGTTAAAGTACAGCCGGGCGAACAGGTTCAGGCCGGGCAGGTGCTGATGATTATGGAAGCAATGAAAATGGAGCACAGCATCCGTGCACCAGAGGCTGCGCTGGTACAGGCGGTGCTGTATCAGGCCGGTGATCAGGTGGCTGAAGGCACCGAGCTGTTGCAGCTGGAGATAACGGCAGAGGCAGAGAACGCAGCGGAGGCCGACGCATGATGCAGCGGGCACATCCGGACAGCGTGCGCATTGTCGAAGTCGGCGCGCGCGATGGCTTACAGAATGAGGCGCAGGCGCTCAGTGTTGAGCTGCGCTGCGAGCTGATTGGACGGCTGGCCGCCGCTGGCCTGCGCCATATTGAGGCTGGTAGTTTTGTCTCGCCCAAATGGGTGCCGCAGATGCAGTACAGCGACCGCGTACTGCTGCAGCTTGAGCGTCAGCCCGGCGTGCGTTATGCCGCCCTCACCCCCAATCTGCAGGGGCTGGAAGCGGCGCTGGCGGCCAACGCCTCAGAGGTTGCGGTGTTTACCGCCGCCTCCGATGCCTTCACCCAGAAGAACATTAACTGCAGCGTGGCGCAGAGCCTGGAACGTATCCGCCCGGTACTGGAACATGCGCGCACGGTTGGTCTGCCGGTGCGCGGTTATGTCTCCACCGTGATGGGCTGCCCTTATCAGGGCGAGGTGCCGGTGCAGGCGGTGGTCGATGTGGCGCAGGCGCTGCTGGATATGGGCTGCTACGAAATTTCACTGGGCGACACCATTGGCACCGGCAGCGTGCCGCAGACGCAGAATCTGATCCGTGCACTGGCACTGCATATGCCAGTGTCGCAGCTGGCGGTGCACTTTCACGATACCTATGGTCAGGCGCTGGCCAATATTTACGCCGCGCTGGAACTGGGCATTCGCACCATCGACGGCTCGGTCGCCGGACTGGGTGGCTGCCCTTATGCCGCCGGGGCATCGGGTAATGTCGCCAGCGAAGATGTGCTGCGTCTGGTCGAAGGCCTCGGCCTGCATACCGGTATCGACGCGCAGCTGCTGGCAGAAACCGGGCAGTGGATCAGCGATCAGCTGCAGCGCCCGAATGGCAGTAAAAGCGGACGGGCGCTGGTGGCGAAAGCCACGCAGAAATAGTGATGAGATGGCTGTAGGAGGGGATCTTATCCCCGGCCTGGGACAGTAATGCAGCTATATAACAGGGAATTGTTATGGCAAAGCTCTGGCAACAAACCGGCTACAGCCAGTTAAGGCGCGGGCGTTATTCCGAAAGCGGTCGAATTTATCTGGTTACTGCCGTGGCAGAAAAGCGCAGGCCTGTTTTTATGGACTGGCAGAGCGCCAGTATTGCATGCAGGACATTTACCGATGCAAAACTGCTTGGCGACGCCAGACTGCTTTGCTGGGTTTTGATGCCTGATCACGTACATTGGCTGCTGCAGCTGGAGGAGCAGACGGAGCTTGCTGTTTTGGTGGGGAAGCTGAAAGCGGTGACCAGTCGTAATATCGGCACGGCAGTCTGGCAATCCGGTTTTCATGACCGTGCCATTCGTCACGAGGAAGATGTTCTGCCTGCCGCACGCTATATCGTCGCTAATCCTCTGCGTGCCGGGTTAGTAAGGCGGGTCGGAGATTATCCCTATTGGGATGCACTGTGGATCTGAGTCAGTAATGGGTCGGGGATAAGATCCCCTCCTACAGGATTGGTACCGGTATTTGCCGTAGCCTTCGGAAGTATAAGGACAAGCAATGACAGAACAGCAACAACCCCTCTGGACGCCCTGCGCCGGACGCCGTACCGCCTCGCAGATGCAGGGCTTTATTAACTGGCTGGAGCGCACCAGTGGCCACCGCTTCAGCGACTACGATGATCTGCACTTATGGAGTACCCACGAGCGCGAAGATTTCTGGCAGGCGATCTGGGATTATTGCGATGTGATCGCCAGCCATGAGGCGACGGCGGTGCTGAGCGATGGCGATAAGATGCCCGGCGCACGCTGGTTTGAGGGCGCGCGGCTGAACTTCGCTGAAAATCTGCTGGCTCCGGCGCAGAACCCCGCGTTCCGCAATAAAGCCGCACTGGTGTTCCGCAACGAAGATCCGGCCCAGCGCCGCAGTCTGACCTACGCCGAGCTTTATGCTCAGGTGGCGCAGCTGGCGCAGGCCATGCGTGCAGCGGGTGTTGAGGCCGGTGACCGGGTGGCGGCCTTTATGCCCAATGTGCCGGAAACCGTGATTACCATGCTGGCGGCAGCGTCGATCGGTGCGCTGTTCTCCTCCTGTTCGCCGGACTTTGGTCTGCAGGGTGTGCTTGATCGTTTTGGCCAGATTCAGCCGAAACTTCTGATCGCGACTCAGGGCTATTTATACGCCGGTAAAACCATCGACTGTGGTGAGCGCGTGGCTGCGATCCGCGATGCGCTGCAATTACCGCCGCAGCAGCTGATTTCGGTGCCTTATCCGGGACTGACGCTGAGTAAACCTCAGGGCTCGGTGAGCTGGCAGGATTTTATAACCTCGTCGCAGCAGCAGTGGTCTGAGGATGACATTGAATTTGTCCAGCTGCCGTTCGATCAGCCGCTGTATATCCTCTACAGCTCCGGCACCACCGGCGTACCCAAGTGCATCGTCCATGGTGCTGGCGGTACGCTTTTGCAGCATCAGAAAGAGCTGCGTCTGCATACCGACGTACGCGCCGATGACGTGCTGTTTTACTTTACGACCTGCGGCTGGATGATGTGGAACTGGCTGGTTTCCGGACTGGCCACCGGTGCCACGCTGGTGCTGTTCGACGGCTCGCCTTTTCACCCGGCGCCCGATGTGTTGTGGAAGATGGCCGCTGAAGAAGGCATCACCATTTTCGGCACCAGCGCCAAATACCTGTCGGCGCTGGAGAAAGCCGGCATAAAACCGGCGCAGTTACATCTGCAACAACATCAGCAAGGAAAGCCGCATAAAGTGCGCACCCTGCTCTCCACCGGTTCGCCGCTGGCACACGAAAGCTTTGATTATGTGTACCGCGATATCGGCGCCGATATCGCGCTGTGTTCCATCTCCGGCGGTACCGACATCATTTCCTGCTTTGCGCTGGGTAATCCGTTGCTGCCGGTTTATCGCGGCGAACTGCAGTGCGCTGGTTTAGGCATGGCAGTCGAAATCTGGGATGACGAAGGCCGGGCGCTGGCTCCGGGCGAAAAAGGCGAACTGGTGTGTACCAGAGCCTTTCCGTCGATGCCGGTTGGCTTCTGGAATGACCCCGACGGGCAGAAATATCACGATGCCTATTTCAGCCGCTATAGCGCACAAAAGCCTGATGGCGTCTGGGCTCATGGCGATTACGCCGAACGTGTCGCGCACCATGGCAAAGACAGCGGTGAAACAGCCGGACTGGTTATTCACGGCCGCTCCGACGCGGTACTCAACCCCGGTGGAGTGCGCATCGGTACCGCCGAAATCTACCGTCAGGTCGAGCAGCTGGACGAGGTGCTGGAAAGTCTGGCCATTGGTCAGCCCTGGGCCGGTGATGTGCGCGTGGTGCTGTTTGTGGTGCTGAATAATGGCCTGACCCTGGATGATGCGCTGCGCGATAAAATCCGCAGCCAGATCCGCAGTCACTGCACGCCGCGCCATGTGCCGGCGAAGATTATTCAGGCGGCGGAGCTGCCGCGTACCATCAGCGGCAAGCTGGTGGAGCTGGCGGTGCGCAATGTGGTGCAGGGTTTGCCTGTTAACAATACCGACGCCCTGAAAAACCCGGAAGCGCTGCAACACTTCCACGATCTGGAGGAACTGCAACATGACTGACCACAGCGCACACCTGACTCTGGAATTATGCAAAGACGACAGCGGTGCCGAAAGCATCGCCCTGCTGACGCTGAACCGGCCGGATATTAAAAACGCCATTTCCGATGGCGAAGTGATCGACGCCATCGAACAGACGCTGGCTCAGGTTAACGACCGTCAGGATATTAAGGTCGCGGTATTTACCGGTGCCGGTAAAGTGTTCAGCGGTGGCGGAAATATCAAAGCGATGCAGCAGCGCAGCGGTATGTTTGCCGGCGATGCACAACAGCTGACAGCCAATTACAAAGCCTTTATTCAGCGTATTCCGCTGGCGTTTGCCCAGCTGGAAATTCCCATTATCGCCGCGGTTAATGGCCCGGCGGTGGGTGCCGGTAACGATATGGTGTGCATGTGCGATGTTGCCATTGCCAGCGAGCAGGCGACCTTTGCCGAAAGCTTTATCAAACTGGGGATTATTCCCGGCGATGGCGGCGCCTGGTTATTACCACGTCGTATCGGTATGCAGCACGCGCTGGAAATGGCGCTCACCGGCCGCACATTTTCGGCCGATGAAGCACTGCGCATGGGACTGGTCAGCCGCGTGGTACCCCATGCTCAGCTGCTGGGCAGCGCCCTTGGTCTGGCACGGCAAATGGCCACCAACGACGCCCGTTGCCTGCGGGAAATCAAGCGCCTGTTTAATGCCGCCCGCAGCCAGACCTTAGAACAGGCGCTGGATGATGCTGCGCAGATTCAGGGACAGCTGCATCATGCACCGGGATTTAAGCTGTAATAGTGGCGTTGTCTTAGTCGGTCAGGATGATTTTAATTGCGGCATGGAATGATCTTCATATAATGAGTCCGCACTCAGGATTTACGTTTAAATAAAACAAGGATTTAGCTGAATGAAAGCCATTAAAATTGCGGTAATGATGTTTGCAGCCTCTCTGGCCGGTTGTGCCACGCTGTTTTCCGAAGACTCTGCGACCATTAATGTTTCTACCTCTAATGGTAAAAAGGTTGATATCACCGTCGACGGTCAGAACTATACGGCCCCAACGACTGTGAAGCTGGAAAAAGATGGTTCGACGAAAGTGATTGAAACCAAAGACAGCAGCTGCGCATCGTCGACTGCCGTACGCAAAAAGATAGAAGTTGTAACCTTTGTTAACGTCTTCTCTACCACCGGTTTTACCACTGATGCCGCTACCGGCTCGATGTGGACCTATGACAACGCGGTAATTGATTGTCAGTAAACCGATGTTGACTGAGCCGATAAAGGGGAGCCTGCGGGCTTCCTTTTTTTTGTTTGTATGGTTTTTATTCGCATGCAACTCCGCGTTCGCCAGAGATGCTGTACCGGGCTGGCAGCATGATCGCTGGCTTTCGTTACTGCATATCAAAAACGGAACCCCCACGATTACCGATCCGGCGTTTATTCTGACGCAGGATGACTTTTCTCCTGAGCTGGAGTGGCAGGCAACGCTCAGGCTGTTCGCGCAGCAGCCGCAGGCAATCTGTCGCTTTCCTGCCCGCTATCGTCTGTTACAGGAAAGCGGTACCAGCCTGCCTGAGTTTCCTGATTGTCCGGAGTACCGGGTATTTCTGCAGCGTGTGCCGGTTGATCAGGTCAGTGTTATTTATGCCTCTGAAAATCTGACCAGCCCGAGCAGTATGCTTGGTCATGCCATGCTGGCGGCCGAAGGTGTGCGCGATGATGGATTTTATGCCCGTCACTCTGTTTCATTTTTCACGGTGCTCGACAGCATTAATCCGATAAAAGTGCTCTGGGAAACGTTGATAAAGGGCAAGGAGGGCTTCTTTCTGGTTAAGCCCCTGCGTGCACATTTCGAATTTTATAATCTGGCAGAGCAGCGCAATGTGTGGCGGTATGAACTTGACCTGGATGCCGGGCAGCGGGCATTACTGCAGGATCATCTGTGGGAATTACGCTCGGTTAAAATGGATTATTTTTTCCATACGCAAAATTGCGCCACGGTATCCGCTGACCTGCTACGTCTGGTTATTCCGCAATTAACAACTGGCGACTGGGTGACCCCTATTGATCTGGTCAAAGCGGTAAACCGCAGCGGAAAAATTAAAAGCATAGAGATAACACCGGCCGCCAAATGGCGTGTACGTATGCTTGAGGATACCGTGCCGCAGGAGTTGCAGGATGCAGTTTATCAATGGCAACAGGGTGAAATCGATAAGCTGCCGCAGGTCGGTGGTGAAGACGGATTTCTGCTGCGGGAAATGGCAAGCGCTGTGCTGGATTACAGAGAGCAGACTGGCACTGACGATACGGAACAGAGCAGGAAAAAAACAGCAGCGCTGCGTCAGAGCATCCCCGACTCGCCAGAATTTTCTGACTATGAACTGACACTCGATCATTATCGTTCGCCACTGAAAACACCGGAGGATGCACATTATTCATTCGGCTATCAGAGTACAGAAAAAACCGACTGGTTAAGCCTGCAATGGCTGGCGGTAGGTCATGGCATTGAAGACGACAACCGTCAGTATTTTGCCGAGAACGAATTAAAACTGTTTGATCTCTCGTTGCGCGCATCGCCACAACGTGAAGCATTACGTCTTAATCATCTGCAATTGTATTCAGCCCGTTCCCTGACACCGTGGGATCGTTTTACCGGTGGTATTTCGGGGGATTTTCGCGTCGGGTTTTATTCACTGGCTGACGATAATCTGCAGCGGCAAACCGCATTTAATATTCATGGTGGCGTCGGTATTACCCTGGCGGCGTCCGCCGATTTGCGTCTGTATGCTTTGCTGAATGGCGGCTGGTACCGGAATAACGATGCCGATTTTCTCTACGCCGAACCGGAAGTGGGTGCTTATCTGTACGAAGTCTTTGGTATGAAAAGCTGGCTGCGTTACCAACCCAGATTTGCTCCTGACCGAAAAACACAACAACAGCTGACGCTGACGCACAGTATTGCACTGGATGAATCAGCCTTAATTGCTGAAGTATCCCGCCTTGCTGTTGATGGCAAATATGAACATGCCGCCAGCGTTAACTGGCGCTGGTATTTCTGAGTTCTGGTTAAAGCCCGAAACCAATCGCGGAGACGGCTTTGCCCATAATTTCTTCGCGATAAAAAGCGCTGCCCTGATCTGCGCCCGCGGCTCCGGCCACCATCATCATCGGCAGCAGGTGCTCTTCGCGCGGATGCACCTGACGTGCGCCGGGGGCATCGCTCCAGTGATTGAGCGCTGCAGTGCGCTGGGTTTCGTCCTGTGCTGCGGCGTCAATCAGCCAGTCATCAAAGGCTTTGGCGGCAGCAGCATCGGCGGCTGAGTCGGCAAAGAATGCGCTCAGGTTGTGGTAGCTCAGGCCACTGCCGATGATCAGCACGTTTTCGTCACGCAGCTGTGCCAGCACTTTTCCGGCAGCCTGATGCTCGGCCGGGTTCAGCCCCTTTTTCAGCGACATCGCCAGTACCGGAATCTCTTCCTGCGGATAGGCAACTTTCAGCGGAATAAACACGCCGTGATCCCAGGGTGCGTTGTTATCCACCGCCGCTCCGATACCGGCATCCTGTAGTAATTGCGCGGCCCGCTCCGCCAGTGCCGGGGCACCCGAAGCCTGATAGCGGATTTCATAGGTATGCGGCGGGAAACCGTAATAGTCGTATTCCAGTTTCGGCTTTGAGCCACCGCAAAAGGTAAATACCGGCGCTTCCCAGTGGGCCGAAATCAGCAGAATGGCGCTGGGTGGTTGTGGCAGGCGCGCAGGAATCGAACGCAGCATGGCGGCCATGTTATCCCACAGCTGCGGGTTGCCCGGCCATTCCATAAAAAAGCACGGGCCGCCGCCGTGGGGAATATAGAGACTGGGCTGACGTTGCTTGGCTGACATCTCGGTGCCCTCAGTGATCGCGGCGTGCGGGTACCCACAACATTAATACAAACGCCCAAACCAGTGCTGCAAATCCCCAGATAAAGGTGGATGACAAACTGGCTCCGCCTTCAATGCCGAGTTTTGCCAGCCAGGGGCCGAGCAGCTGGGTGAAGCCATAGAGAGCAATGAGCGCGGCGCTTAACCTTGGTCCCTGATGCGGGTGCAGGCTGCGCGCCAGCCGCTGGGTCAGCAATACCGCGCCTAAAAAAGTACCGCCGACCAGAATCGCACAGAGCCACAATCCCGCCGACTGCTGCGGTAATAACAACAGCGCCCCGACCCCCGCCGCCTGAATGGCGTAGTTCCACAACAGTGCGGTTTTATCACCGATAGCGGCACCTAAATGATTCCACAGCCAGGTCGATGGCAGCGAGGTGATGGCGACTAACAGCCAGGCGCTGGGCACCAGTGTCAGTTGCCAGTCGGCCGCTACCGCCGGCAGAAAGGTCATCGGCAGAATGTAGCCTAACCCGGCACCGGCATAGGCCAGAAATAATGGCGTGCTGGCGCGGTCCCAGAGTGCTGAATGATCGTCACCCTGCCCGGCCGGCGCGTGGCCGGGTAAGCGATGCAGATACCAGCTGCTCCACAATGCCAGCGGAATGGCGGCGATGGCCGCTGGCAGCCAGCGTTGCGGGCCAGCCAGCCAGGTGGCACTGAGTTCAACCAGCGCGCTGGAGCTGAGCAGGCCAATGCCCACGCCCAGATACATCAGGCCACTGAGTTGCGCTTTCTGTTGCGTAACCAGCCACTCCAGCACCAGCGCCGGTGCCAGCACAAAGACCACGCCGTTACCAATACCGTTCAGCAGGCGCAGGGCGGCGAGGGTTTCGTACTGGCTGACGAACACCTGCAGTAAAGTAATCAGTGCATTGCCGGTCAGCATCAGCGCCAGCGTAATACGGCCATGGCCACGCTGATAGAGAAACAGCGCCAGCATGGCGCCGCTTAAATAGCCGACGTAATTCCAGGTGGCGAGGGATGCGGCCTGAGACAGTGTGATCAGGCCGTCATCGACCAGCAGTGGCAGCAGCGGCGTGTACACAAAGCGGCCGAAGCCATGCACCACAATCAGCGATACCGCAGCGGCGATAATGGGCCACCAGTGGGACGATGGCTGATGACTGGCGGTGGAATTCATACGCAGGCTCCCTTAATGAGTGTGTGCATGATAGGGCTAAGCGCTGATAAGCCCAATCCGACTTAGGTTATGTCCGGAACAAGTCTGGTGAATGTCGGTTAAGCTTGCAGGCGCGCGTTTCCCGTCTCCTGCGGGCGTATGCTAATATCCGCCGCCTTTCTATATTGCTGGTTTGATTCACCATGAACGCTGAAACAGATTCTTTAACCCGTCAGCTGGCGCGCGGCGCTGAACAGATGCAGATTGCCCTGACGGCAGAGCAACTGAGCGCGTTGCGTGCCTATCTGGATCTGCTGCAGAAGTGGAACAAAGCCTACAACCTGACCGCCATCCGTGAACCGGAGCGCATGGTCGATTTGCATTTGCTCGACAGTTTGGCAGTGCATCCTTTTGTGCAGGAAGCGGACAATATTGCCGACGTCGGCACCGGGCCGGGCTTGCCGGGTATTGTGCTGGCAATCATGAATCCGCATAAAACCTTCACCCTGCTCGACAGTAACGGTAAGAAAACCCGGTTCCTGTTTCAGGCGCGCACCGCACTGGGGCTGGATAACGTGACCATAGTGAACGATCGGGTCGAGGCATATCATCCCCCCCGGCCTTTCGATATGATTGTCAGCCGCGCTTTTGCCTCGCTCGCCGATATGACCCACTGGTGTCAGCATCTGCGCGCTGAGCAGGGCTGCTTTCTGGCGATGAAGGGGCAATATCCACAGGATGAAATTGCCGCCATCGCCGACAAATTCCGCGTGGTGGCTTCCGATGCCATCAGCGTTCCCGGTGTGGAAGGCGAACGGCACTTGCTGCGTTTGCTGCCGGTTAATACCAACGATTGAATGCGTGTCGCCGTCAGGCACTGAAGGAAGCTGAGTTGTGAGCAAAGTTCTGGCAATTGCGAATCAGAAAGGTGGTGTCGGCAAAACCACAACGGCGGTCAATCTGGCGGCCTCGCTGGTCGCGACCAAGCGTCGTGTGCTGCTGGTGGATCTTGATCCACAGGGTAACGCCACCATGGGCAGCGGTATCGACAAGCACGACCTTGAGGTCTCCCTCTATGATGTGCTGACCGGGCGTGCCCGGACCGCGGCGGCCATCCGGAAAACCGAAGCCACCGCCGGTTTTGATCTGCTGCCGGCCAATGGCGACTTAACCGCTGCCGAAGTCGAGCTGATGGATCTGCCCCGGCGTGAAAGCCGTCTGCGCGAAGCGCTGGCCGAAGTACGCCCCGATTACGACTACATCCTGATCGACTGTCCGCCGTCACTGAATATGCTCACGGTCAATGCTTTGGTAGCGGCGCAAGGGGTCTTGATTCCGATGCAGTGCGAGTATTACGCGCTGGAAGGTCTGAGTGCCCTGATGCAGACCATCGAATCGATCAAAGCAACATCCAATCCGAAGCTGGAAATCGAAGGCCTGCTGCGCACCATGTACGATCCGCGCAACAGCCTCACCGTCGATGTTTCCACACAGTTGATCAGCCACTTTGGCGACCGGGTGTATGGCACTGTGATTCCGCGCAACGTGCGTCTGGCCGAAGCGCCAAGTCACGGTGTACCGGTGCTGAGTTACGATAAAACCTCTCGTGGTGCCGTGGCCTACCTGGCACTGGCCGGTGAAATGAACCGCCGCACCCGTCAGACCGCCTCGGCCTGATGCAGCTAAATAAGGTTAATTGAACGCATGACAAAGAAAAAACGCGGCCTTGGGCGCGGCCTTGACGCCCTGCTGACCAGCTCCCGTGCGGCGGTCGTCGCCACGCAGGCAGACGGTGACGATAACCGTGACGTCAGTGACAGCAGTCAGTCGTTAGACGCTGGCGAGTTGCGTCACCTGCCGATCGAATGGATTCAGCCGGGTCAGTACCAGCCGCGCAAAGACATTCAGCCGGAAGCGCTGGAAGAACTGGCAGCCTCTATCAAAGCGCAGGGTCTGATGCAGCCGATTGTGGTGCGTCCGCTGGCCAGCGCCGATGATCGTTTTGAAATCATTGCCGGTGAGCGCCGCTGGCGCGCTTGTCAGCTGGCTCAGCTCGATACTGTTCCTGCTTTGATTCGTGATGTGGCCGACGATGCCGCCATCGCCATGGCGCTGATTGAAAATATTCAGCGCGAAGACCTGAATCCGATGGAAGAAGCCGCCGCTCTGCACCGTCTGCAACACGAGTTCGAACTGACGCAGATGGAAGTCGCCGAAGCTGTGGGTAAAAACCGCGCCACCGTTGCCAATTTGCTGCGTTTGATGAACCTGAACGAAGACGTAAAGCGCTTGCTCGAACACGGCGATATCGAAATGGGCCACGCCCGCGCCCTGCTCGGCTTAAGTGGTGGCCAGCAGAGCGAAGCCGCGGCGCAGGTGGTCAGCCGTACGCTGACCGTGCGTCAGACCGAAGCGCTGGTGCGTCATCTGCAGGAAGGCAAAACAGAGGATAAAAGCGCCAGCAAGCCCAATCCGGATATTCAGCGCCTGGAGCGATTACTGGGTGACCGTCTGGGCGCCAAAGTGGCCATCAAGCACAGTGCCAAAGGCAAAGGTCAGCTGGTGATTAATTACACCAATCTGGATGAGCTGGACGGCATTCTGGCGCATATCAAGTAAGTCAGTCTGCAGCGGTGTTACGGCTGTTAAGTAACAGCGAGTGCCGCTCCCCTCCTTCGTTAAGTACCGACCAGACCGCAGCTTTCTGACCCTGACTGAACATCAGCAGGCTCTCGTCACGGGCCAGTGACATATAGTTCATAAACATATCGGCGCTGCCGCAGGTTGAACTGGGATGCGAAGGTGTCATGCCGCCGTAATTGCTGCTGCTCAGCGGTGTATCACTGATGCCGTCGTCAACGTTACAGCTCTCCTGCTCGCCGGCGATGTGTTTCAGTCCCAGCCAGTGGCCGACTTCGTGGGCGGTGGTTTTGCCCAGATGCAGACCCTGTTCCAGTGGCGGTTCTGTGCCAAAGGCCAGGGTGGCTATGAGTACGCCGTCTTCTTCTGGCGGATTGCCGGGCAGGCTGGCGCGTCCGGCCAGTGATACTTTGCCATGGCGGTCGCGCATATCGCTGACCCAGATATTAAGGTAGCGCTCCCGTGGCCAGGGATCTTTACCGCCTAAAGCGCTGTAATGCAGATAGCGATAACCCCAGCGGTATTCCTCCGGCGCCAGTTCAATATTCTGCGTGGTGCGGGTAATGCCGGTAGTTGGTTGCCCCTGTGGGTCGGTCGTGGCCAGTTCAAAGCGGATCTGCATATCGGCAATAAGAGGCTGAAACTCTGCCGGCACCTGGCTCAGGTCATCATTCTGGCGGTTGAATGCGCGGTTCAGTGCGGCTATCTGTGAGTGAACTTTAGCGACGCTGATACGGCTGTCATCTGACGCGGGATGCTCCATGATATGAACCACCACCGGGATGGTGATACCGGCGACAGGAGTGTCGGGGTTTTCTGGCTGTGGCGCGGGACTCTGGGATGAGTTATTGTCGCCGCCGCAGGCACTGAGCAGCGATAGCAGCAGTAAGAGGATTCCCTTCTTCATTGGTTGTTCCGGACAAAAGCAAAAGGCGCAGCGTATGCGCGTGAAGGCTGGATGCAAATAGCTATTGATAGAACTCTGTGTACCCTTCGGATGCATAAAAGTCAGGATGCCACAGGGCGTCTGAGAGTAGCGCTCAGGTAGCATTAAGTAAGTCATCACTTCCTTACGTAGGCCTGACAAATCCTGACGTTGAGGCTCGTGCAGCTCAAACCGGCGCGGGATTCAGCCTTTGCCTGACCTGCATCATACCTATTGGTCGAATTATTCTCGTTTTGCCCCCCGGTTTCGGTTGAAGCTGAAGGGTCGAGCCAATATAATCACCGCGCCTTAAAATAGGCTGTTGCAGATTTTTGACCAATTGTGGGGCTGGGGATGACAGGCATACCGCGTCCTCCGGCCTACCGGATCGTGATTTTACAACTGATCCTGACGGTTCTGGCCGCATTGGTTGCCTGGTTGCATAGCGATGTAGCCGCCAAGTCGGCATTGTTAGGGGGCTTAACCTGCGCCCTGCCCAATGCGTACTTCGTCTGGCGCGCGTTCCGTTATAGTGGAGCCCGGTCTTCTGTACAGATCGTACAGTCGTTTTACCAGGGGGAATCCTGGAAATTTGTGCTGACGGCGCTGAGTTTTGCTGTGATTTTTCAGCGCGTCGAGCCTCTGAATGTCCTGGCACTGTTTGCTGCGTTCATAACAGTGCAGCTGGGCCATCTGGCCGCAGCAAAGATAGCTAATTTATAAACCTTTGGAATTGAGAGTGAACAATGGCTGGTAACTCCCAAGAGTATATCTCGCACCATTTAACCAATCTGACCTACGGCAAACTGCCTGCTGGTTATGTTCGTCATGACGCGGATGGTACTGAAACTGAACTGACTGAAGCGACCTGGACCATGGCTCATAGTGGTCAGGAAGCTGCAGATATGGGCTTCACTGCGGTACACGTCGACTCACTGGGCTGGTCTTTCGGTCTGGGCGCTATGCTGATGTTCCTGTTCTGGCGTGCTGCCAAGAAGGCAACAACAGCTGTACCAACGGGCTTCCAGAACTTTGTGGAAATGATCGTTGAGTTTATCGACAACACCGTTAAAGAAGCGTTCCATGGCCGCAATGCTCTGGTTGCCCCGCTTTCTCTGACTATTTTCACCTGGGTCTTCATGATGAACTTCATGGATTTGATCCCGGTTGACGTGCTGCCCACTATTTTTGGTGCCTTCGGCGTTCACTATATGAAGGTTGTACCTTCTACTGACGTGAACATCACCATGGGTATGGCACTGACTGTTTTCGCCATGATGATTTACTACTCCATCAAGGTTAAAGGTATCGGCGGTTTTGTGGGTGAGCTGACGCTGCACCCATTCAATGCGAAAAACCCGGTCGTCCAGGCGCTGTTTATTCCGGTTAACTTCTTCCTGGAATCGATTGCGCTGATCGCTAAGCCGATCTCTCTGGCACTGCGTTTGTTCGGTAACATGTATGCCGGTGAGATGATCTTCATCTTGATCGCGCTGATGTTCTCTGCTGGTGCTTTCCTCGGTCTGCTGGGCGGTGTCCTGCAGTGGGCCTGGGCTGTTTTCCACATTTTGGTGATCACACTGCAAGCGTTCATTTTCATGATGTTAACCATCGTGTATCTGAGCATGGCGCACGAAGATCATTAATTTTTTTAACCCTTAACTCACTAACTTAACTTCTATATTTGGAGATAACTATGGAACAAGGTCTGGTATTCCTGGCTGCGGCTCTGATGATCGGTCTGGGTGCTCTGGGCACAGCAATCGGTTTTGGTCTGCTGGGTGGTCGTCTGCTGGAAGGTACTGCTCGTCAGCCTGAACTGGGTCCAATGCTGCAAGGTAAAATGTTCCTGATCGCTGGTCTGTTGGACGCCGTGCCAATGATCGGTGTTGGTCTGGGTCTGTACCTGATGTTCGCTGCCTAAGGGTTCATGTAATAACGAACTTCCTTAATCAATGAACATGAGGGCTCTGGCGTGAACATTAACGCGACTCTGATCGGCCAGATCATCACTTTCGCTATCTTCGTGTGGTTCTGCATGAAGTTTGTATGGCCTCACCTGTTGGGTGCTATGCAAGAACGCGAAAAGAAAATTGCCGATGGTCTGGACGCAGCTAACCGTGCTGAACGTGATTTGGAACTGGCTCAGGAAAAAGCCGCTTCCCAACTGCGTGAAAGCAAAGAAAAGGCTGCTGAAATCATCGAACAGGCTAACAAACGCGCTAACCAAATCGTCGACGAAGCTAAAGAAGCTGCTCGTTCCGAAGGTGAGCGTTTGGTAGCTGCTGCTCAAGCTGAAGTTGAGCAAGAGGTGAACCGCGCTAAAGAAGTTCTGCGCAAGCAGGTGTCTGAGCTGGCCGTGGCCGGCGCAGCCAAAATTCTTGGTAAGTCAGTTGATGCGGCTGCTCACTCTGAGCTGCTGAACCAATTAGCTGACGAACTGTAAGCGAGGTTTCCATGGCTGAATTAACAACTCTCGCTCGGCCATACGCCAAAGCGGTGTTTGCTGAAGCAAGTGAGAAAGGTGCATTAGACGCCTGGTCTGCGGATCTGGCATTACTGGCAGCCTGTGTTGCCGATGCCGATATGGCAAAAGTACTGGTGCATCCGTCTCTGACTGCGCAACAGCAGGCACAGGCTTTAACTGACGTATGTGGCGACAAGCTGAATGAAGCAGCCAAAAACCTGGTAGCCGTTCTGGCGGAAAACAAGCGCCTGATGCTGGTGCCTGAAATCGCAGCTCTTTACGAAGAGCTGAAAGCCCAGTTGCAGAACACGGTTGACGTAGTCGTCACCTCCGCGTTCGAGCTGAGCAATGAGCAGGCCGATAAACTGGCACAGGCCCTTAAAGCCAAACTGCAGTGTGATGTACGTTTGACCAGCGAAATCGATGAGACTCTCATCGGTGGCGCCATCATTCGTGCCGGGGACTTGGTAATCGACGGCTCCGTTACCGGCAAGCTGTCAAAATTAGCCGAAGCGATGAAATCCTAGTTTGAGGGACGATGCATGCAGCAACTGAATCCATCTGAGATCAGTGAAGTCATCAAAAAACGCATCGAAAATCTCGATGTGACTTCACAAGCCCAGAACGAGGGCACCGTCGTATCTGTATCTGACGGTATCGTTCGTATTCACGGTCTGGCTGACGCCATGTACGGTGAAATGATTGAATTTGAAGGCGGCGTATACGGCCTGGCAATGAACCTGGAGCGTGACTCCGTTGGTGCCGTTGTTCTGGGCGAATACAAAGGTCTGGCTGAAGGCCAGACTGCCAAATGTACTGGCCGCATTCTGGAAGTACCTGTTGGTGAAGCCCTGCTGGGTCGCGTTGTCGACACTCTGGGTAACCCGATCGACGGTAAAGGTCCGATCGAAACCAACCTGACCGCTCCTGTTGAACGTGTTGCGCCTGGCGTAATTGCACGTCAATCGGTCGATCAGCCTGTTGAAACTGGTTACAAAGCAGTCGACTCCATGGTGCCGGTTGGCCGTGGTCAGCGTGAGCTGATCATTGGTGACCGTCAGACGGGTAAAACTGCGATGGCTATTGACGCCATCATCAACCAGAAAGGCTCCGGCATTAAGTGTATCTACGTTGCCATCGGTCAGAAGCAATCTTCTATCGCTAACGTGGTACGCAAACTGGAAGAACACGGCGCGATGGATCACACCATCATCGTAGCGGCAGGCGCGTCAGACCCGGCAGCAATGCTGTTCCTGGCTCCGTACTCCGGCTGCGCCATGGGTGAATACTTCCTCGACCGCGGTGAAGACGCTCTGATCGTATTTGACGATCTGACCAAGCAAGCATGGGCATATCGTCAGATTTCCCTGCTGCTGAAGCGCCCACCAGGCCGTGAAGCTTACCCAGGTGACGTATTCTACCTGCACTCCCGTCTGCTGGAACGCGCATGTCGCGTTAACCCAACGTACGTTGAGCGCATGACTAACGGTGCAGTGACAGGCAAAACCGGTTCTTTGACCGCGCTGCCAATCATTGAGACTCAGGGCGGTGACGTTTCGGCGTTCGTACCGACCAACGTGATCTCTATTACCGATGGTCAGATCTTCCTGGAAACCAACCTGTTCAACTCCGGTATCCGTCCGGCGATGAACGCGGGTATCTCTGTATCCCGTGTAGGTGGTGCTGCACAGACCAAGATCATCAAGAAACTGGGCGGTGGTATCCGTCTGGCTCTGGCTCAGTACCGTGAACTGGCGGCTTTCGCTCAGTTTGCATCGGACCTGGACGAAGCGACTCGCGAACAGTTGGAACACGGCCGTGCCGTTACCGAACTGATGAAGCAGAAGCAGTACGCGCCAATGTCCACCGCTGAGATGGGTCTGGTGATCTACGCTGCGACTGAAGGCTTCCTGAAAGACGTTGAAGTGAACAAGATTCAAGCGTTTGAAGCTGCTCTGCTGAGCTACGCCAACAGCGAATACGCTGAACTGATGGCGAAGATCAACGTTAAGGGTGACTACAACGATGAAATCGCCGCCGGTCTGAAAGAGTGCATTGAGAAATTCAAAGGCACTCAGACCTGGTAAGTCCGGTGCTGGCGATGCCGGAAACGGCCATCGCCAGCTGGATTCACTCAACGTAGGGCAGCTAAATGGCAGTCGGAAAAGAGATTAAAGAGCAGATTACGAGTGTAAAAAGCACGCAGAAAATTACTTCAGCGATGGAAAAAGTCGCTGTGAGTAAAATGCGTCGCGCTCAGATGCGCATGCAGGAAAGCCGTCCATACGCGGATAAAATCCGTGATGTGATCGGTCATCTGGCGAATGCAACATCTGAATATCGTCACCGTTATCTGCAAGACCGCGAAATCAAGCGTGTTGGTTATATCGTGGTGTCTTCCGACCGTGGCTTGTGTGGCGGTTTGAACAACAACCTGTTCAAGCGTGTTGCACAGCAGTCCAAAGAGTGGAAGAACAAAGGTGTGGAAGTTGACTTCTGCGCTATCGGCTCCAAAGCCGGTCTGTTCTTCAACAGCTTTGGCGGCAACGTAGTAGCCTCCCAGTCTCATCTGGGTGATGCTCCTGAGTTGGCGAGCCTGATCGGAGCGGTAAAAGTGATGCTGGACGCATTCGACAGTGGTCGGATTGATCGTCTGTTCATCATGCATAACCGTTTTGTGAACACCATGACCCAATCGCCAGAAGCGGTGCAGTTATTGCCCCTGAAGGCACAACAAGACGATTCACTGAAACACCATTGGGACTATATCTACGAGCCTGATGCCAAAGAGATCCTCGAAGGTCTGTTGGTACGCTACGTAGAATCTCAGGTGTATCAGGGTGTGATTGAAAACAACGCCTGTGAACAGGCCGCGCGTATGTTGGCAATGAAAAACGCCACCGATAACGCTGGCGGCATGATCAAAGATCTGAACTTGCTGTATAACAAAGCTCGTCAGGCAGCGATCACCCAGGAAATTTCAGAAATCGTTAGCGGTGCCGCGGCCGTTTAAGGCCCGGGAACACAGGTTTTAAGGTTAAGAGGAACCGAATATGAGCGGACGTATCGTACAGATCATCGGCGCCGTTATCGACGTGGAATACCCACGCGATGTGGTGCCTAAGGTCTACGACGCCCTGACCGTAGATGGTACTGAGACAACTCTCGAAGTTCAGCAACAGCTGGGCGACGGCGTAGTTCGTACCATTGCGATGGGCTCGACAGAAGGTCTGAAGCGTGGCCTTCCTGTAACAAACTCTGGCGCTCCAATCTCTGTACCAGTTGGTATCGAGACACTGGGTCGCATCATGGACGTGCTTGGCCGTCCAATCGACGAATGTGGTCCTATCGGTGAGAAAGAAGTTGCTTCTATTCACCGTGCAGCACCCACCTTCGACGAACAGTCTGCCAGCAGCGATCTGCTGGAAACAGGCATCAAAGTAATCGATCTGGTTTGTCCATTCGCTAAGGGTGGTAAAGTGGGTCTGTTCGGTGGTGCCGGTGTTGGTAAGACTGTAAACATGATGGAACTGATCAACAACATCGCTAAGGCACACTCCGGTTTGTCTGTATTCGCCGGTGTTGGTGAGCGTACCCGTGAAGGTAACGACTTCTACTACGAAATGGCGGAATCCGGTGTTGTAAACCTGGACGACAAAGTCAAATCCAAAGTAGCAATGGTTTACGGTCAGATGAACGAACCCCCAGGCAACCGTCTGCGTGTGGCTCTGACAGGTCTGACTATGGCTGAAAAATTCCGTGACGAAGGTAAAGACGTACTGTTGTTCGTAGACAACATCTACCGTTACACCCTCGCGGGAACCGAGGTATCTGCACTGTTAGGCCGTATGCCTTCAGCGGTAGGTTACCAGCCAACGCTGGCAGAAGAGATGGGCGTTCTGCAGGAACGTATTACTTCTACCAAGACTGGCTCTATTACTTCGGTACAGGCCGTATACGTACCTGCGGATGACTTGACTGACCCAAGCCCGGCGACCACGTTCGCTCACTTGGACTCAACCGTCGTACTGTCACGTGATATCGCCTCTAAAGGTATCTACCCTGCGATCGACCCACTGGATTCCACCTCTCGTCAGCTGGATCCACTGGTCATCGGTAACGAACACTACGACGTAGCTCGTGGCGTTCAGGGTGTTCTGCAGCGCTATAAAGAGCTGAAAGACATCATCGCGATTCTGGGTATGGACGAACTGTCCGACGAAGATAAGCAGCTGGTAGCCCGTGCACGTAAGATCGAGCGTTTCCTGTCTCAGCCATTCCACGTGGCCGAGATCTTTACAGGTGCGCCTGGTAAGTACGTGTCTCTGAAAGAAACCATCCGTGGTTTCCAGGGCATCCTCAATGGTGAATTCGATGACCTGCCAGAACAAGCGTTCTACATGGTTGGTACCATCGACGAAGCTATCGAGAAAGCCAAGAAAATGTAACTTGGGCGGGTCAGGGAGCGAGTAGTGTAGTCCGCTCCCCGGCCTCCTCAGTCTGAGGGAAAGATTATGGCGATTACCGTCCACTGCGATATCGTCAGCGCCGAAGAGAATCTGTTCTCTGGCCTGGTAGAGCGTGTTGTGGCGTCCGGTGTACTGGGTGATCTGGGTATTGAACCCGGCCACGCAGCGCTGCTGACCCCACTGAAACCAGGTCCGGTCCGTATTGTTAAGCAAAACGGCGAAGAAGAGGTTGTTTACGTCTCTGGCGGTTATCTGGAAGTTCAGCCCAATACAGTAACCGTACTGGCTGATACGGCGGTGCGCGCAAGCGACATCGACGAAGCAGCGGCTATGGAAGCTAAGAAACACGCTGAGCAGGCGATTGAGAATCAGGGTGCAGACTTTGATTACTCTCGTGCGCTTACTCAGTTGGCAGAAGCTGCGGCTCAGCTGCGTACCATCCAGCAGATCCGCGCAAAACTCGGTAAGCACTAAGTTTATAATTAGTGTTTGTGCTGGATGCCGCAGCTCAGCTGCGGCTATAACAAGTCCAGCAGTCCCGAGCAAAACTCGACAAACACTGAGTTTCTGCAAAAGAAACCCACTCTGTAGAAATGCAGCGTGGGTTTTTTTATGCCTGGATTTCTGCCGGAACGCAGCTTAGCTGCGGCTATAACAAGTCCAGCAGTCCCGAGCAAAACTCGGCAAACACTGAGTTTCTGCAAAAGAAACCCACTCTGTAGAAAGCAGTGTGGGTTTTTTATGCCTGCTGGAATACGCAGCGTGCTGCGTGTATACACAAGTGCGAGCAGATCCGCGCTAAGCCCGGCAAGTATTAGGCTATACGGTTTTAGCGCAGTGATCTTTTAGTAAGTACTTGCACTTTATAAGTATAAAAATAATGATTTGCATTAATTATTATGCGTGTTTTTACTAAGGAAAGTTTATGTTCAGTGTTGTTTGCCGTTGGTCTTTAATTTTTGCTGCAGGGCTGCTACCGCTGGCTGCGGTTGCTTCTGATGACCCTGTGCGTCTGTATCTCGGAATGAGTTGGGGTACAGGTGATGGCTCGCACGACTGGGAATACAGTAACCAGAAAATCAGTACCACACATTACGATCAGGATATAAAAGATTTTAAGTTAGGCATTATGTTTTCCCCGGCAGTACGGCTGGAGTTTGCCAGAACACAGGTCGATATGGATGTCGACACATCGCGGAATGATCTGAGCGGTATGGATCTGAATCTGTTTTTCAGCGTCGGCAATAAACCTGTCCGGCCTTACTTAACCGTTGGTCTTGGGTCCTACGATTACGACGATACTGCCTCTCTGGTGGCAGGAGATGATGACCTGAGCGGTACGGCCGTCAATATTGGCGTTGGCATCTTTGCTCCTCTGAGCGAGCATGTGGAACTGGACATTGGCTATCAGGAAAAACGTATTGAATGGCAGGAAATGGAATCAGTGACTAACGATGAGCGCTTAAATGTGTCGACTCGTATGAATTACTTCAATACCGGATTGCGCATTATTTTCTGAATGGCTTTCATTGAGTGAGGCGGAGTATGTACTCCGCCGCTGTCGCTTTACTCCTCAAACAATCCCTTCACGGCAAACAAGTCATCGTATTCTGCCTGTTGTTTCTGCGCTTTGGCCTGGAAGGTTTTCATCATATCGGTCGGGCGGAACATGCCTGACTGCCAGGTCGCCATATAGCGCAGGCTGTCTTCAACGCTGTGGTCACGGCTGTAATTCAGCATCTCTTTGCAGCCACTGACCGCCAGTGGCGAGTGTTTGGCAATTTCAGCTGCAATGCTCAGTACGCCGTCGAGCATGGCTTGCTGGGATTCATACACTTCATTAACAAAGCCCAACGCCTTAGCTTCCTGCGCGCTGAATTTACGCCCGGTATAGGCCAGTTCGCGTACCACACCCTGCGGCATCAATTTGGGCAGGCGCTGTAAGGTGCCAACGTCGGCGGTCATGCCCAGTTCGGTTTCTTTGATGGTGAAGTAGGCATCGGCGGAGCAGTAGCGGGAGTCGGCGGCGCAGACCATATCCAGCGCACCACCGATACAACCACCCTGAATGGCCGCCAATACCGGTAAACGGATTTGTTCCAGTGAGCTTAAGGTATCCTGCAATTGCATTACGACACGACGCAGATTCTCGGCCATACGCCCGGCGTCACCGGTCATTGGCACCGCTTTCGGGTTGGTGAACACGCCCAGGTCCATACCGGCGGAAAAGTGCTTGCCGGTCGAAGAAATTACAATCACCCGCGCATCGGTCTGGGCCTCAATGGCACGCATGCATTGCGGCAGCTCCAGCCAGAAAGCCTGGTTCATGGAGTTCAGGGCATCGGGGCGACACAGTTGAACGTGAGCAATGTGATTTTCGACGCTGACGTTAAAGCTCTGGAATTCAGGCTGGGCACTCATAGCAGATCCTTGTGATTGTCTGATGGCAGTTGTTATTGATTATGTTGACGCCGTCAATATAGGGTGAGGCTGTGTGGCAGGTCAAATAAGCGGCTGACTCCAGTGTGGAATCGCATGGTACTCTTATTGCTCTTGTGAATACTGCCGGGCCAGTGCATGCAGAAAATGAATCTTTCCCGCGTCGACCTGAACCTCTTTGTGGTCTTCGATGTGATTTACCGTGAGGGCAATCTGACCCGCGCCAGCGAGCAGCTGAATCTGTCGCAACCGGCGGTCAGTCATGCGCTGGGGCGTCTGCGTGAACGCTTTGATGACCCACTGTTTGAGCGCTCCGGCAAGGGCATGACTCCGACGCCGCTGGCGAAGGCGATTATTGGTCGTGTCAGAGCGGCGTTGCAGGATCTGGAATCCACCCTGACTGAAGGCCTGGCCTTTGATCCTGCCCAGGCCAGCCGTGTGTTTACTCTGGCTTCCCGGGATGTGATGGAAGCCACAGCGCTGCCGTTGTTAATGGCGCGCCTGCAACAACAGGCGCCGGGCATTCAGTTGCGCAGCGTGAGGGTGGCGCGGCGTGATATGGAAAGCGCGCTGTCATCCGGACAGATCGATTTTGCCGCCGATGTACTGCTGCCGGTCGGCGATGATATTGAGCATCAGGCGATTGGCGAAGAGCAGCTGGTCGTAGTGATGCGCAATGGGCATCCGCTACAGGGAAGTACGTGGAATCTGGACGCTTACCTGAGTGCCCGGCATGTGCTGGTTTCCAGCCGCGCCGAAGGGCCGGGGGTGGAAGACTTCGCCCTGACCCGGCTGGGTAAGGTGCGGCAGGTGGCGCTGCGCTGCCAGAATTATTATGCCGCGATTCAGGTGATGCAGCAGACCGATTTACTGCTGACACTACCGCACAGCTTTGCCCGAAATATGGCCGCGCAGCTGCCTGATTACAGCATCCTGTCGTTACCGCTACCACTGGCACCACTGGAGCTGCATCTGTACTGGCACCGCAAGGCCAGCCGTGACCCGGCGGTGATGTGGCTGAAAGAACAGATGGCCGGGCTGATACCCGGCGCAGTATCAGGTCAGGGCAATGTCAGGGCCGTGCTGTAGCTGCCGGTGGCGGCCGGAGAACTGTTTAATCCGCAGCCAATAGCTGAGGCTGAGCCCAGGTCCGCACTCAGAACCAACTGAAGATTATCGGCGGTTGCTGTCAGGTTGCTGAGCCCCTCGTGCTGGGATATCAATCTTACACAACCGCTATCCCGTGCCAGTGCACTTTTCAGGTTGCCGTTCTGCTCTGTCAGAAAAAGCAGGCCAAGGCCGCTGCTGCTTCGGGTCTGAAGTTGCTGAATCAGTTCGCTGGCTGCCGGTGCCTCGCCGCATTCCTGTGTTCCGCTCAGCTCCAGCGTCTGTACCAGGCAGTACACCGGCTGATTCGACTCATCGATGTTGACGCCATTGTATTGGATGGTGAGGGAGTGCTGGCCAAGGGGAGCGGTGCTGTCTGATATTTTAATGGCCGCCGTACTCTGACCACTGAAACGGGTCTCACCAAAGCCCGTGGTATAACCCGCCAAAGCCTGGCCTGCCATTTTGCTGTTACTGGTCAGCGTAAAAAATTGCGACTCATTGCCATTAGAGTTGCTGTACAGAGGTAAAGAGAAGGCGGCAGTTGTATCTGGCAGGGTTTGGAACGTGCTGCTGCCTGCGGCGCAGTTGGCAACTTCCAGAGTGCCGGCATTGTCGCGGATTACAAAGACACTTTTGCGGCGGATATGCCTGGTTTCCTGCTCGGTAGGGATGCGTGGTATCTGCGTGCGTACATAGTTGCTGACCATCACCCAGGTGCCGGTCAGGTCGGTATTCAGCTCGGTACGTTCGTTGTAAACGGTCAGGTCATAGGTTGCCGCTGCTGCTGTATTACCCAGTGTCTGAGTCGGATTGACCTCGGCCGGTGGCAGGTAGCCGCAATCAGGGTCGGTCGGATCACCACCGTCGCCCGGATCACCACCGTCGCCCGGATCACCACCATCGCCCGGATCACCACCATCGCCCGGATCACCACCATCGCCCGGATCACCACCATCGCCCGGATCACCGCCATCGCCCGGGTCACCACCGTCGCCCGGATCGCCGCCATCGCCGGGAGTGTTGTCGTCAGGTGCAGAGGAGTGGCCGGAGCTGCCGTCGCCACCGCAGGCGGCCAGCAAAAGCATCAGGGTAAAGGCGAGTAAATGGCGCAAAGTATTGTCCTTATCATTATTATGCGCCGAGCCTAATCCTGTACGTTGGTTCTGTAAATGCCGGAGGAGATGCTTTGCTTGTTGTTTACGCGTCTCAGCTCAGATACTGCGGATACAGATGAGCGGCGCTTTCCACCACGATGGCGTGGCGGCGGGCGAGGCGTGCATGGTCACGGTCGTAGCCACCACCAATCACGGTTGCCAGCGGAATATGGCGGCGCAGGCAATGGCTGAGTACCAGCTCATCACGCTGCTGCACGCCGGCCCAGCTGATATCCAGATGACCCAGCTCGTCGCCCTGCCAGATATCGGCGCCGGCGTCGTACAGCACCAGGTCGGGCTGGTGTTCATCCAGTAAGCGCAGCAGTGTTTCTTCCACCGTCTGCAAGTACGGCTGATCAGTCAGGTGCTGGTCGAGACCAATATCCAGGTCGCTACTGGATTTGCGGAAGGGAAAGTTTTTCTCACAGTGGATGGAGCAGGTAAATGCCCGTGGCTCATGCGCCAGAATGGCGGCGGTGCCATCGCCCTGATGTACATCCAGATCGAAGATCAGCACTTTTTCTACATCGCCCTGCGCCAGCAGTGTCAGAGCGCAGTAGGCCAGATCATTGATCAGGCAGAAGCCAGAGCCAAAATCACGGTGAGCGTGATGGGTGCCGCCGGCCAGATGACAGGCCATGCCGTGTTGCAAAGCCAGCCGCGCGGTTAACAGGGTGCCGTTGGGCGCGGTCAGGGTGCGGTCGATTAAGCCCTGACTCCAGGGCAGGCCGATACGCCGCCAGGCGCGTGGGTCCAGTGTCTGGTCGCACAACGATTCCAGATAAAAACGTTCGTGAGCGATGTCGAGGTCGGTCAGCGATGCTGGCTGCGGCTGAAACAGGTTGTTGCGGCCAATCAGTCCCTGTTGCCGGCAATAGTCATGCAGGCGTACAAACTTTGACATCACAAAGCGGTGCTGTTCGGGGAAGGGACAGGAGTAGTTGGGGTGGTATACCAGTGGCAGCACAGCGGTCGCCGTCAGTGATGGGCCAGAGCGCTATTGTGCCGTACAAACTCAAGAAACTCATCTTCTGCCAATGGCCGGCTGAACAGATAGCCCTGAAATTCGCAGCAACCATGGTTTTGCAGATAGTCCCGCTGGGCCTGGTGTTCGACGCCTTCGGCGATAATGTCCATACCCAGGTTTTGCCCCATCTGAATGATGGAATCGACAATCCGGGCCGGCCGTGTGTTGTCTTCAATATCCATCACAAAGGAGCGGTCTATTTTCAGTTTGTGCAGCGGCAGGTGCTGCAGGTAGCTGAGCGAGGAGTAGCCGGTGCCGAAATCGTCCAGGGCAAAGGTGAATCCCATGCTGCTCAGGCGCTGCATTTTGCTGCGGATGGTGTCTTTGTTTCCGAGGAAAATGCTTTCAGTAATTTCCAGTTCGAGCTGCGCAGAACATAAGTCATTGCCGCTGACCTGGTCGGTGACATAGCGTTCGAAGTTTTCGTCCATAAACTGTGCCGGACTGATGTTCACGGCCAGACGGCGGAAGCTTTCAGGGAGCACATTCTGCTGACGCCAGCGTTTCAGCACGCGGCAGCTTTCACTCAGAATCCATTGCCCCAGCGGCAGAATCAGTCGGGTTTCCTCCGCCGCCCGGATAAACACTTCGGGGCTGACCGGCACGCCGCGGTTGGTCCAGCGGCACAGCACTTCGGCACCCGTGATCTCGGTCTGCTCATTTATCTGTGGCTGGAACACCAGAGTAAATGCTTGTTGTTCGATCGCCTGATGCAGGTCGTTATACAGGTTGAGTTTGTCCTGGGTTTCCTGCTGCATATTCTGGGTGTAAATGCTGATGCCACTGCGCCCCTGCGCCTTGGCGTGGTACATCGCAGTATCGGACTGGCGGACGAGGTCGGTCGCTTCATCCTGATGTGCAGGAAATACGGCAATGCCGATGCTGGCCGACAGGTGGAAGCAATGGATGTCGATATTGAAGGGTTCGCGGATGGCGGCCAGCAGTCGTTCAGCGCAGTCGCTGCCATATTGTGCGGCGGCTTCCGGGGTGTCACCCAGCTCGTCAAATAACACCAGAAACTCATCGCCACCGAGGCGCGCGGTGAGGTCTTCATCGCGTACCAGTTGATTCAGGCGCTCGCCCATTTTCACCAGCAATTTGTCGCCCACCGGGTGGCCGAGAGAATCGTTGATATTCTTAAAGTGGTCCAGATCGATAAAGAGCACTGCGCCGAATTTTCCTACGCGGCGGGCGTGCGCCATTTTTTTCTCGATGTGCAGCAGCGCAAACCGACGGTTGGCAAGCCGGGTCAGCGAATCAAAGTTGGCCTGATATTCAATTTGCTGTTGCTTGCGTTTGACTTCGGATATATCGCGGATCAGCCATAGCAGACCATTTACCTGGGGTTGCCCAGTCTGGCTTTTATCGAGCAGAGGCGTCATGCGTGATTCGATATAAAAATCTTCATGCCGGAACTCGGTAATTTCCATATCCAGTGACAGCAGGGCCTGATCACGGCTTTCTGTCATCCGTCCGGCGGCGTGCGGTTGCAGCCAGCAGGTAAAAGGCTGGCCGGTCAGGTCTTTATGCAGTGCTGGCAGCGGACTGTCGAGACTGCCGTAACGCCCACGGATAATGCCGTCGTTATCGAGCAGAAAGGCCACATCCGGGAAGGCGCGGGTAAAGGCCTGGTCGCGCATATGCTGTTCGCGAATCTGTTGCATTGAATGCTGCAGGTGTTGGCTCAGGTTATTAAATGCCCTTTCCAGATGAGCGAACTCGGAAGACGTACCGGAGTGAATGGTTTGCCCCAGTTTTCCGGCCTGCAGCGTCAGGGTGAACTTCACCAGGCGATACAGCGGGCGCAGAACCTGACGTTGTAAAATGCGTTGCAGGCCGAGGGTGTAAAGCACCAGCAGCAGAACCAGCAGGGCAATACGCAGACCGGTACTTTGCAACATCTGCTGGTACTGACTGCGGGCATCATAATGAGCAAACAGCCAAGCCTCCTGCTCTCCCCGCAGCTCGCGTGTGCGGTACTGAAGCGGCTGCAAGCTGTAAAATTCGCCGCCAGCCTGAAAATACTGTACCTGTCTTGTGTCCAGCGACAGATGCAGGGCGGTGAGATCAACCGTCAGCGGTTGGCCAATATCCGCACGGCGGGTAGAGAGCTTCACCTTGCCATCGACCCATAGCAGCAGGTGGTGGACGTGTGGACGGGTTGCCATGCGGCTGAGTGTCTGATCGCTGAGGCTCCATTCCTCTTCGGCCAGTTGATGCTGCAACGTCAGGCGCAGGCCTCCCAGTTCAGCTTCCAATTTATTCGACCAGCTACTGCTGAACTGCTGGGTTGAGGCCTGATACAGGAAATAGCTGAGCAGCAGTGCAGCGACCCCCAGAGCGATGACAGACCAGCTGAGTAAAATCCGCTGAAGTGAGATCAGTTTCTGGCGTGGCTTTTGTGCAGCGCTCATGACGATTCCGGTAGAAAACGAGGCGTGGTGAAGTGTTTAAGTGCCGGAGGAGTCATCATCAGTTTCTGCTTTACCATGATCAGGGCCAGGTGATCGGAATGGCGGCTTAAGGGGGACGGATCACCACTCAGCAAACGCCTGTTTTCTGCAATATCTGCCAGTTCGATGCCGTCAAACATCTTACCGACATCGTCTTCTGGCAGGCGCATACGCTGGTTCATGATGGCAAGGGCGGCTGCAGGTGTGGTGCGCAGCATGCGCCTGGCCTTAAAGTAGCCTTGAATGAGTTCCTGAATAGGCCTCTGCTGTTGAGTGATTACCTCGCGCCGAATGGCCAGAACATCGACGATCTGGCCTTTGATGGCACTGCTGTCGAACAGCACATGCGCACCCGCATGGGCCAGCTCGCTGCTGAAGGGCTCGAACGTAATCATGGCATCAATGCTGCCGGCCTTATAAGCATTAAGGTGGTCGCTCAGGCCTATATGACGGATGTGTAAGGCATCGTCCTGTAACTCGGCAAACTCCATCGCATTTTTGAGCATCAGTGCGCCGACGGCGGTGGTTTCCAGCGCAATGGTTTTACCGCGCAGGTCCCCCAGAGTTTTGATATTCGGGTGCGCCATAATGACATCGGCACCGGCAGAGAAACTGAACACAAGCACGACCACCAGATCCTGGCCTTCCTGCACCAGCGATAACACTTCATCCAGACTCAGGGCGCCGCCTTCAAGATGACCCATGCGCAATGCATCCATAACATCCGATGCCGAGGGCAGCTCAACCAGCTTGATGTGATGATCGTACAGCCCTTGCTCGCGGGCCAGATAAAGGGGTTCATAACCGGGCCAGACATTGGTGCCAATTCGCAGCGCCGGACCCGGAGAGTCGCAGCCGCTTATGACCGTTAATGAAAGGCAGAGCAGCAACCTTGTAATCCAACCCTGCACAGAAACTCCGGATATCCGCTAAATCTTTGTTAAGCCTAGCAGTTTACGTGTTTTCTGCTGGTCGATACGGGGCTTCACTACGGTGAGGTTCCGACCATGGGCTAATAGCCGGGAGCAGGAGAATATGATCCTCTGAAGGTTCAGCTGAAACAGGTGCAGGTCATGTCAAACAATAACAACAAGCGCAGCAAAGTAACCGACAGTGCGGAGGTCGTGACGACGGCCAATGACGCCGGCTCACGCTTTGAAAAAGTGTTCTACCGCTATCTGGCCTGGTTTCCGATTCTGGTGCTGCCGATGATGGTGTGGGAAATGATGGGCTCGGGACAGTATGCCGTTGGCAGCATCGTTGCGCTGATCCACGCCGTGCTGGTCTTCCGCTTTGTGCAGGTTATCAATCTGCCGGGAATCTTTAAGCGTCGCCGCACCACGGATGCCTGAAAAACAGAGACGCCAGAAACAAAACAGGCAGAAAGAACGACTGCTCTTTCTGCCTGATGTTTTTCTGCCTGTTGTCGTGTGCTCAGTAATTACTGGCGCACGCCTTCGATAAACAGACCAATTTCAACGGTCGTGGAGGCTGGCCCCAGGTTGTAATCGATGCCGTAGTCAGACAGTTTCAGTGTGGTTTTGCCTTCAAAACCGGCACGATAGCCGCCCCACGGGTCTTTGCCCTCACCAATCATGGTCACCGGGAAGCTGATGGCTTTGGTAACGCCATGCAGGGTGAAATCGCCACTCAGAATGCCTTCGCCGGCGCCGGTGGATTTAAAGCCGGTGCTTTTGAATGTGGACTGTGGAAATTTGCTGACATTCAAAAAATCAGAACCTTTCAGGTGCTTGTCACGCTCGGCATGATTGGAATCCAGACTGGCGGTTTCAATCGTTACTTCAATGGCCGATTTTTCCGGCGCTTTGGCATCGTATTCGAACTGGCCATCAAAGGTATTGAAGCGACCCAGCAGCCAGCTGTAACCCAGATGCTGGATTTTGAACTGGATAAAAGCATGGGCGCCCTGAGTATCAATTTGATACGTCGCTGCCTGAGACAGTGACGGCATCAGCAACGCGGCACTCAGGCCGGCGGCAAGCATCAGTTTTTTCATCGTTTGCTCCTTGGTGTTTAACATGTTGTTTAAAACGGTTATGTCATCGGTCAGATTGTCATTGCGGTGCGGTTTATCGCACTTAAGCACCGGGCTTTAACATGCGTACCAGCGTTTTATCTTTATCCAGCCAATGATGTTTGATGGCGGCCACAGCATGCAGCGCGACCGTCGCCATCAGTGTCCAGGCCAGTCCCCAGTGAATGACACCGGCGACGTCTTCCTGATTGGCGAGGGTCAGTGTAGCGGGCAGTTCAAACCAGCCGAACACTTCAATGGCGCGGCCATCGGCGGTAGAAATCAGATAACCACTGATAAGCAGCGCCAGCATCAGCAGGTACAGCAGGCCATGGGCGAGGTGGGCGGCTTTGTGTTCCCAGGCTTTGTTGCCCAATGCCTGCGGCTGAGGATTAACAAACTTCCACAACACCCGCAGCAACCATGCGCATGCCAGCATAATGCCTGCGCTTTTGTGCAGATCCAGTGAACCGCGATACCAGGCGTCGTAGTAGGTGAGTTCCACCATATACAGGCCCAGCCCGAACAGACCAAAGACGGCCAGAGCCATCAGCCAGTGAAAGACAATGCTGATCCAGCCGTAAGAAGAGGGGGTGTTGCGTAGTGCAGAGCGTGACATCTGTAGTCCCTGAGAATCGATCTCGATAAGACTCCACCATAGCGGCTTTAGTTCAGCAAAAAAACACGCATAATCAGACAACTGTTGTGCAAATATGCACAACTCAAATGTCGCCATTCACAATGTGCAGAGAACCGATGATGGAAACCAGTTGGGACGATATCCGTATTGCGTATCAGGTCGCCGAATCCGGCAGTCTCAGTCGCGCCGGAGAGCGTCTGGGGATGAATCACAGCACCGTGCTGCGCCACATTAACCGGCTGGAACAACAGCTCGGGCATAAGCTTTTTATCCGCCATCAGCGTGGCTACCGTCTGACCGATGCGGGGCAGTTGCTGCTGGAGAAAATGCATCCGATTGTGGCCGACATGCGCCGTCTGCAGGGCACCTTATCAACGCTCGACGCTTCGCCGTCCGGCACGTTGCGCATCTCGACAGTATCCGATTTTTCGCCGTTTTTTACGCCGCTGCTGCATGCGTTCCGCCAGGAGTTTCCACAGATCCGGGTACAGATTGTCGCCACCGACGACGTACTGTCGCTGGCGCGTGGAGACGTGCATGTCGCCATTCGTATGGGATCGGAGCCACGCGAACCGGATCTGATTGCGCGGCCACTGCTGCCGGTGCAGATGCACTACTGCGCCTCGGAAAATTATATTGAGCGTCATGGTCTGCCGCGCTCGATGGCTGATATTAATCGCCATTGGTGGGCCTTGCCGACCGGAGAAAAACAACGGATTTCCGGTATCCGGCAACTGCTGGAGAAGCTTGATCCGGACCAGATCGCCTTTCAGAGTAACAGTTTTAACGACATCTTATCGGCGGTAAAAGAAGGCATGGGTATCGGCCCGGTTGGTGGTTTGCAGCGCCTGGCGGACACCATGTCGGGGCTGAAGCAGGTGGAGTTCGGACTCAGTGCTGAGCCGTCATTGATGTGGTTTGTGTATCACAAAGATATGCGTCGCAGTGCGCGGGTGCAGGCGTTACAGGAATTTATTCTGCAGCGCCTGCCGGAGATGCAGCACCGGCTGGCCTGAGGCAAGCCGGTATAAGGTTGTCAGAGCAATGTACTGGTCAGGCCCATCTCATTGGACATGGATGGCCACTGACGCCAGATATGCACCAGGTTGCTGGCTTCCTGACGGTTCATGAACGCTTTGAATTCCGGACTCTGGTAGGCCATTTGCGGGCCGAACAGACGTTTAACCGCGACATCGACCAGCTGGTCCAGATCATTGGCGAACGGTTCGCCGATCAGGGTGTGAATAATCACATTCGACAACGTCATATCCATCGGGGTCAGCGGTTGGCCAACTCGGTGGATGTAGGTTTCGTTCACTTCTTCCAGCAGGCGGTGCGCCAGGTAGGCTTTATCCATCAGCGCGGCGAGCCCCACTTCATGGCTCAGTGCCGCAGGTGGCGTAATGAAAAATTCGGTCGCCATCTGGATAACCGGCTGCACGTAGTGGCTCAAGCCTGCTTCCAGTGCGGCGGCCTGTAAATCGAGCAGCATCTGTGGCACGTCTTCGATGTAGCGGACGACAAATTCCAGCAGTTTTTCCGCGGCCTCACCTTCTGGCAGGTCAACGATCCGGGCAACCTGATCGGCGCGGGAGCTGAGAGCGTTCTGCAATTGCAGAGTGATGGCTTCATCGTTGAGGGCGTTGCGGATTTGCTGGTGGATAACTTCCATGGTCATGCGTTTGCCTCGTTTCCAATCTGCCGTGATTGACGTGTGGTAAAGCTATAAGTTCAGATTTACTCACGCAATGGAAAATCACGGCACAACTTAGACGGAATTGATCTAAAAATTAATTGGTTAAAAAATCTTTATAAATCAATGGTTTGCGAATCTAGTTTCTGTCGACATTGGAAAGTATAGTAAAGTTTGACGCGGCAACCAGTCGATTTACATAAAATTTTGTGGACGACGCCACAGTGCCAAAAAAGTGTTAAGAGCAAACAAAGCCCGGGCCAGAAGGAAGGCGTAGAACGCCCACCAAAGACCATCGTTCCCCCACTCTCTGGTCAGCCACCAGACCGGTAAAAATACCAGCAAAGCGGCCGCCAGCATGGCATTTCGCATCGCACTGCTGGCCTGCGCTCCAATAAACACACCATCCAGCCAGTAACTGGCAACACCGACCAATGGTAACCAGAACAGGTAATGCTGATAGCGCTGCAGTTGTGGCAAAAGCTCCGGCTGATTGGTCATCAGGCTCAGCAGATAGGGGCCGGCCAGCCACAATAACAGCGTCAGCAGGCTGGCCAGCAGCAACATATTCAGCGCGGTTAATAGCAGTGTGCGGCGCAGCTGTGAGGTATTGGCCCGGCCCAGACTGTGTCCGGTCAGACTTTCGGCGGCATGGGAAAAACCATCCAGCGCATTGGATATCAACAGCAGCGCGGTAATCAGCAGGGCATTCGTGGCCAGTGTCAGTTCCCCCATGCGCGCGCCCTGAGCGGTAAAGAAGGCAAACACCAGCAGCAGGCACAGCGTGCGCACGAATAAGTGTCGGTTGATGCGTAACAGCGGGCGCAGTGTTGCCAGCGGCGGACGAGTCCCCAATGACTGCAGCCCATGGCGACGGGCAAAATACAGCGCCGCAGCAAGGCCGCTGTAATCAGCCAGTACGCTGCCCAGTGCCACCCCATCGCTGGTCATGCCGACGTGAAACACCAGCAGATAATCCAGCAGCGCATTCAGACTGTTCACCAGCGTCAGAATCAGCAAGGGAACATACGTTTTACCGAGGCCGATAAACCAGCCCGTGAGCGCATATTGCGCCAGTACCGCGGGTGCAGATAACAGACGGATGCTGAGATACTCCGCAGCGCCGCTTTGTACATCGGCGCTGCCGCCCATCACCGGCAGCAGCCACGGCAACGCTACAAAGGCGGCGGCCATCACCAGCAGGCAGATTGGCATCACCAGCCACAGCGAATGCTGCAGGCTTTGAATAACCTGAAGCGGTTGTTGAGCACCGGCCGCACGGGCGGTCAGTGCGGTGGTGCCCATGCGCAGAAAGCCAAAACTCCACAGCAGCAGGGTAAACAGTTGCGCGCCAATCGCGACCGCTCCCAGGTGTTGTGGATCAGGCAGGTGGGCCAGTACCGCACTGTCAGCCAGGCCCAGCAGCGGCACGGTAATGTTGCTGAGCATGATCGGCCAGGCCAACATCCAGATGCGGCGTTGTGTCGCAGCCAGAGAAGGGGCTGTTGCTGCATGGCTGGCCGTCATGGCTGATATACTCCGCGTCACCGATTTGGGGGCACTATAGGTTATAGGGGTTGGGGCACTGATGAAAAAAGCGATTGTACTGTTTTTACTGTTACTTGCGGCATGGCTGACCGGTGTTGGCGTGGCGTACGCGCCGCAATGGCAACAGGCGCAGCGACTGCAGCAGGATGGTCTGATGCTGTTCCCCCGTGCATTGGCGGTAACCGATCAGACATTTATCAACCAGCAAGGGCAGCGGATGGCGCTGAGCGAGTTGCAGGGTCGTAACGTACTGCTGTTTTTTGGCTACACCTTTTGCCCGGATATCTGCCCGACCACGCTTGCCGACCTCAGCCGTACCTGGAAACAGCTGCCGGCCGATATTCGCGAACAATGGCAGGTGGTGCTGGTGTCGGTTGACCCTGAGCGCGACAGCCCGCAGTCACTTCAGCCTTATATGGCGTACTTCAATAAGAGTTTTCTGGGCTTTACCGGTAATGCCGATGGTCTGGGCGTGCTGGCGGCGGAACTTAACGCGGTGTACAGCAAAGTTGAGCGCGGCGAAGGCGTGGCATACCTGATGGATCACAGCGCCAATCTGGTGATTCTGGATAAACAGGGCGCTTACCGTGGTTATATCGCCCCGCCGCATAATTCACAGCGACTGGTGCCAGTGCTGCAGGCGCTAAGTGCCCGCCTTCAATAACCTGCCGTCAGTAACGGCTGATCTGCATGGGAGCGGCTTTTAATGGTGGCTGTGCCCGCTTGATCAGCTGCCGCAATCCACTGTTGTTACAGCGACCCTGATACTCCAGCCAGTGAAGAGTATTGCCTGCCAGATAAACAGAGCCGGAGACAATGGCACTGCCTGCGGTCCAGCCGCCGACAATCACCACGTAGGCTCCGAGGCACACTTCAGCGCTTTGCTGACAATCCCCCAATCCCCGCAACAGGTCGGCATGCGTGTTAGCCTCCAGCCACTCATAGTTCAGCGCCAGCTGGCGTGATATCAGTTCGCAGCGGGCATAGCCCTGATCCAGTGGCACTTTGCTGGGGTAAACGGTGCAGCCGCTGAGTATCAGCAATGCTGTCAGAGTCCAAAACAGCAGGGTGCTTTCTGGTGCTTTCATCCATGACATCCATCCGGTACAGAACCGTCAGTATGCTGAACGCGGGCTAAACCGTAGCTGAACGACGCAACATCGCCTTTGCATTTATCAGGGCGCAGGGCTCTTGCCCGCTTCGCCGGAGCTGGCGGGCAGTTGCCGGTTCAGGAGGCGGGTTGCGCTCTGATTACTGCTGCCCAGATTGCTGTTCAGGTTAATCAGAAAGTTGACTTCACTGCGGTTCGCATTCAGCTCAATAATCTGTTCCGCGCCCAGACTCGGATAGGCACCGCAGGTTTCACCGGCCTGACAGATCACGTTATCCACATCAATATCGGAACCGGCCAGCAGCCGATAACGTCCGGCGGCAATGCCACTGAAGCTGAAGCGGCCGTTGCTGAGCGCGGCGATGCTTTTGACAACACATTGCTCCTCAACACAATCGCTGTCTTCCAGCAGAACATATTGCTGAGTCATGCTGTTGTTGCTGACCGTTCCGTTTTGCATATACACCGGAATACTCAGGCTGTTACTGCCGTCGCTGACGGTGATGGTGGCGTTGTAGTAGCCATCGCTCAGGCCGCTGCGGTTAACGCTGGCACTGTAGCTGCCCAGCCCTTTGTCGTCGGTGCTGGCCGCAGTAATGCTCAGCCAGTCGGCATCTTCACTGACACTGAGCAGTGCCGGTTGCAGATCACCGGCATTGCTCAGGGTAAAGCTGAGGCTGCTGTCACTGCCAAACACCAGTTCCGCCGGAGAAGACTGTAATGCCACCGGGCGCGGTGGCAAGGTACCACCATTGGCCAGCTTCAGCGCTTCGCTGACCGCGCGGTAGGCATCAATCTGACCATAACCCAGCTGGTTGTCGCGGTTGCAGCTGGTGGCTTTATGAGTGATGGCGCAGCTCTGCAATAACTGATCGACATCGCTGGCGGACAGCGCCGGATAGGCGGATTTCATCAGCGCAATCACCCCGGCGACATGCGGGCTGGCCATGGAGGTTCCTTGATACAAGTCATAACTGGGTTGGCGTGAGCCGCTGCTGTCATCGGCCACGGTACTGAACACGCCATCCTTCTTGCCGTCGCGGTTATCGTCATTACCCAGCTCTCCACCAGGAGCGGCAACGCTGATGCTGTTGCCAAAGTTGGAGTAGCTGGCCAGCGTCCCCTGATAGTTGGTGGCGCTGACAGAAATTACTTCCGGATAGGCCGCCGGATAAAATGGCGTGGCGGTTGCTTCGTTGCCGGCAGCAGCAACAATAATTACCCCGGCATTACGGGCGGCGGCATACACCGACTGCTCCGCTGCGGATGAACTGTAACCGCCGAGGCTGAGGTTAATCACATCGGCTTTTTGGGCTGGCAGTGTATTGCTGTCATTGCTTAACCGGGCGGCATAACGCACGGCCTGAATAATGTCATAGGAGGTGCCGCCATTTTTACCCAGCACGCGCAGCGGCATGATCTTCGCGTTCCAGGCGACACCGGCGCCGCCAATGCCGTTATTGCTTGCTGCTGCCACGGTTCCGGCGACATGGGTACCATGCCATGAGCTGGCACCGGGAATATCGTCGTCGCCGGGGTCATCAGGGTTGTTATCAATGCCATTGCCATCGCGCGCACTGTCTCTGTTAGCAATAAAGTCATAGCCCGTAATCAGCTGACCACTCAGATCCGGATGGGCCAGATACACACCGGTATCGATGACCGCCACGGTGACACCGTCACCCTTACTCAGATCCCAGGCCTGCGGCAGGTTAATGGCGGGGTAGTGCCACTGGTAGCGGTAGTAAGGATCGTTGGCCGTGGCCTGCACTTTACGGATGTAATTGGGCTCGGCGTATTCGATACCTTCCTGCTGGCGCAGGCGCTTGCTGTCGATCAGGGTCTGGCGTTTGTTATACAGCGTCTCGCTGAAAGCACGCAGGAGATCGGGCTCAGCACTGCCAGCGCTCAAGCGGGCGCTGCTGCGGTTAAGGCTGAGCAGCTGCGGTTGGTCCGGATCGGTTGTCGATGCGGCTTTCAGCTGGTTCAGGGCCACAGGAGTGAGCGCGGTGCTTAAACCCGCATTACGGGCCTGGGCGCTGAGGCTGCTGCCGGCTTTGGCTTTCACAATGATTTCGTCGGTAACAAAGTCATCCATTCGGTGTGCGGATGCGGATGTACTGGCAGGCAGAATCTGCAGCACGTATTTGGAAATACCGGAATAGGCGTAGACGTTAATCAGGTAGTCGCCGTCGGCCGGAACCGTGACCTCTTCAAACGCTGCGGCAGCACCATCCACCGGGCCCAGCTGGGATGAGTCTGCCAGAATATAATCCCCTTCAGCGTTTGGGGTTGCTTCGGCGAGAAACAGATCAAGATCGCCGTGATAGCCCTCGCCACTATAAAAGTAGGTCAGGTCGACCACCTGCAGGCGGAGGGTCTGCCCCGCTTGCAGACTGGCCTTAAAGTAATCGTCGCGGTCTGCGCTGTCGGCATAGCGTTCCGATGCACTGTCTCCTGATACCGTGCTGTTGGTTGCTCTGGCCGAGGCGAAGCCCTGAACGGTGGTCAGGTTGCTCAACAGCTGCGGGTTGGTGGGGTCATCATTGCTGATGTAAGGCGCGTAGATATCGTTGATATCGGAATCGGTGACGATACCGGTGGCAATGCTCAGTTGGCCCGATAACGAGTACGTGGCTGTCGGGTTGCTGCTGCCACTGCTGCCTCCGCAGGCACTGAGAACAAGGCTTAGCAACATGGCCAACAACAGGCCCAGAGATAATCGGTGTGATAGGGGGGAGCTGACTGACATAGGCCGTTCCAACAAATTCATGTGCAGCTATTTTAGCTTCTTATGTGACGGCTGTTCGTAACGCGGCTGTCTTTTCTCTGCGCATAGGCAATTGCACAACTTTGCATTACCCTGAGGTTTCAGCCGTACAGCAAAGGATTGCTTATGTCGTTAGCCCGCGTATACACCCGCGCGCAGCTGGGTATTGATGCGCCGCCGGTCATTGTTGAGGTGCATCTGTCCAGCGGCCTGCCGTCGCTCAGTCTGGTGGGATTACCGGAAACCGCCGTTAAAGAAAGCAAAGACCGTGTGCGTTCCGCGCTGATGAACGCGCAGTTTGAATTTCCTGCCAAACGCATCACCATCAATTTGTCTCCTGCCGATCTGCCAAAAGAAGGTGGCCGTTATGATCTGGCCATCGCGCTGGGCATTCTTGCGGCTTCTGGCCAGATTCCGGCCACCGCTCTGGATGGTCATGAATTTATCGGCGAGCTGAGTCTGGGCGGAGAATTACAGCCGGTACCCGGTGTTTTGCCCTGCGCGTTGCAATGCGCACGGGCGGATCACGTGCTGGTGTTGCCGATTGCCAACGCCGCCGAAGCGGCGCTTTGCTCGCAGGGAGAATTCCGCAGCGCAGCCAATCTGCTGGAGGTGACCGCTTATCTGCATGGGCAGCAGACGTTAACTGCGGTCACGGCCGGAACGGTACGCGCCATCCGGGCGGCAGAGCTGGCCGATCTGAGTGATGTGCGGGGGCAGCCACAGGCGCGGCGGGCACTGGAAATTGCTGCTGCCGGGCAACACAACCTGTTGTTTATCGGCCCGCCGGGCACCGGCAAAACCATGCTCGCCAGTCGTCTGCCCGGTATTTTACCGCCCATGAGTGAAGAGGAGGCGCTGGTGTCGGCGTCGATTTATTCCATCAGCAGCCAGCCGTCGCAGTGGCAGGATCAATGGCGTGTGCGGCCTTTTCGCGCGCCGCACCATACGGCTTCCGGAGTGGCGCTGGTCGGTGGCGGCACAACCCCCAAGCCCGGAGAAATCTCGCTGGCCCATGGTGGGGTGCTGTTTCTGGATGAGCTGCCGGAATTCAGCCGCAAAGTACTGGATGTGCTGCGTGAACCGCTGGAAAGCGGACGTATTGTTATCAGCCGTGCCAATCGTTCAATAACCTATCCGGCACGTTTCCAGCTGATTGCAGCGATGAACCCTTGTCCCTGTGGTTATTTTGGTGATCCGTCCGGGCGTTGCCATTGCACCCAGGAGCAGATCCGCCGTTATCAGGGGCAGACCTCCGGGCCGCTGCTCGACCGCATTGATCTGCATGTTGAAGTGCCGCCCATTCCTACGGCTTTATTGCAACAGGCGCCGCCGGGCGAGAGCAGTGCCGTAGTGCAGCAACGGGTTATGGCTGCGCAGGCCATTCAGCAACAGCGTCAGGACTGTGCCAATGCCGGACTCAGCGCCAGTCTGCGCGAGCGGGTTTGTGCTCTGAGTGAGGAAGACCAGCACTGGCTGCTGATGGCCATCGAGCGTCTGCAGCTGTCGGCGCGCGGTTACCATCGCTTGCTGAATATTGCCCGTACCATCGCCGATCTGGATGCGCAGCCAACCATTGGCCGGGCGCATCTGCTGGAGGCGCTGGGTTATCGCACACTGGATCGTTATCGTCAGGGGTAGGGGGGCAGATACGGATTTGTGCGTTATTTGCACAGGTGCCAGTATCTGCCACACTGTCATTAACGCTATAAATAAGAATCAATATTATGGAAAAGCAGTTGATCATCTTCTTGCTGGTGGTGGGTGTAGCGGTAGGGGGAATGGTTTATTACCACCTGAATACCGAGAACCCATTTGATGGCGAGGCCTTTTTCGGCCCTAAAGACAGCCCGGCTGAGCCGTCTTCGCAGCCTCAGAACAGCCGCCCCTGATTAAAGTCGGAATTGGTTTTGAAGCCCTGTCGGGCCTGGCTGATCAATTCTTCCAACGGCAGAGGCTGGGCGTAGATGTAACCCTGAATGCGGTCGCAGCCCAGATGCCTTATCACTTCCAGACAAGCATGGTCTTCAACCCCTTCGGCGGTGGTTTCCAGCCGCAGCTTTTTGGCCAGCTCAAGCATCGTCGTGACGATATGAGTCTGCGGGCCATGATCAGGCAATGGCGAGACAAACGCCCGGTCGAGTTTGATACCGGTGAGCGGCAGGTCGCTTAAATGTGATAACGACGAGAAGCCGGTGCCGAAGTCATCCAGCACAATGTGTATCCCCACCGCTTTCAGCTGGCGCAGATTCAGTAATGAGACGCTGGCATCACGCATCATCGCGGTTTCGGTTAATTCCAGCTCCAGATATTGTGGCGGCATGCCAACCTGGTCGAGCAGGTCGATGACCTGTTGGGCGTAGCTGGGATCGGCGACCTCCGGAAAAGAGACATTCACCGCCATTCGTAACGGCTGCTCCAGCAGCTTCTGCAATTGACACCAGGCTTTGGCGGTTTCGCGCAGCGCCCACTGTCCCAGCGCCTGAATGAGTCCGGCGTTTTCCGCTTCCTGAATAAACACCGTGGGCGGGATAACCCCTAATGTCGGATGACGCCAGCGCATCAGCGCTTCGGCACCGACCAGCGCGCCGCTGCGGCTGTCAAACTGAGGCTGATATTCGAGGTAGAACTCATCGCGCTGCAATGCCAGGTGCATCCCATCCAGCAGACTGAGGCTGGTGTCCTGCTGGCGCCATTCAAACTGCGACTCCTGCACCAGCCGTTCGCGTGCGATCTGCTGTACGCCTTCCTGCAGTACCGCGCTCAGGGCGGCAAAGTCATTGATGCACAGCGGTGAGCTGTAATACACCACCCACGGCCGTTCATCGTCGTCCGGTTGCAATGGCAGCCAGTCGGCCTGTAGCTGGTAGTAGTTATCACTGATAACGATCAGTTGATCGTCGAGAATACGGCCGACAATCGCACCGGCGGGAGCACGCAGGCTGATGGTGCGTTCAAACTCCTGCTGGATGTCTTCGCGCTGCTGCCATGTGTGCGGCTCGCGGTTATTGCGCAACCAGCGGCACTGTAAAACCTGCAGGTAAAGAGCCTGCTCGTTGCCTGTCAGTTGCTGTCGCAGACTGCGGAAAAATTCATTACGTTGCAGCGGTGCCGGAATGTCGCTGCGTAATTGCAGTTGCAGAGGTTTAAAACTCTGAAAAAACCGATGACGGCTGAAATCGTTCAGCGCCAGCCAGTGCCCGGACTGAGGTAAGTATTGGCGGTGCTCGGCGGTGGATATGATCAGAAAAGGAAGTTGCACTGGCAGCTGTGCAAGCCATTGCAGATGCTGCGGAGCAATATGGTCAATTAACAGCACTACGGCTTGCCAGTGCGGACTAAGGGGCGGCTCCGTGGAGGTTGTGTGCGGATCCATCAACAGGTAATCCGGCACAACGGCATCCTGGCTCCTGCTGTTGTTCAGCCATAGTCGCAGGTCGCCTAAGCGTTGTTCGCAAGTACTCAAAACCAACAGGTTGAGCCTGGATTGTTGTGGTGAGAATTCCATAAAACCCGAACTGAATTAGATCTGGTAATGTGTCTGCCCTATAGGCGACGCCCGGTTTTGTGACGCCCCGTACCGCTGCCTGAATGGCAAAATACGACGCTATCCATAACCATTTCTTTTAATAATCAGTGTTCATATATAGGACATTTCGGGCTGCATGTCTCGTTTTGTGCAGGAAAAAATATCCTTCCCGGACAAAGACTTGCGTACCTGAATTAAGGTGTTGTCGCTGTTGAAAGGCTGTGACTGTGCGTGACTGTTGTGTCGCTGCGGATTCCAACCACCCGCTGAGCTGTTAGAATGCCCGCCCGTCAGAGAGGTAAGCCCGTGGTCGATTTAAGTCAGCTCAATCCCCGCCAGAAAGAAGCCGCCAAGTATGTGGATGGCCCGCTGCTGGTGCTGGCCGGTGCCGGGTCCGGCAAAACCTCGGTGATTACCCGTAAGATCGCTTATCTGATTGGTGTGTGTGGTATCAAGTCGTACCACATTGCCGCGGTAACCTTTACCAACAAAGCCGCGCGCGAGATGAAAGAGCGGGTGATGTCGCTGGTCGGTAAGGGCGGTGCCAAAGGCCTGACCGTTTCCACGTTCCACAACCTCGGCCTGAACATCATCCGCCATGAACTGACCGCGGCGGGGTATAAAAGTGGCTTCTCGATCCTTGATCAGGATGACTGCAAAGGCATTATCCGCGACGTGATGCACCGTGAGCACGGCGACGATGGTGATATGATCGAGCTGGTGCAGAACAGCATTTCCAACCTGAAAAACGACCTGATCACCCCCGAGCACGCCATCAAAGTAGCGTCTACGCCACAGGATCTGCTGATTGCCCAGACCTACAGCGTGTATCAGCGCATGCTTAAAGCGTATAACGCCGTCGATTTTGACGATCTGATCATGGTGCCCACCATACTGTTCCGCGATCATCCTGATGTACTCACGCGCTGGCAGAAAAAAATCCGTTACCTGCTGGTGGATGAGTATCAGGACACCAACACCAGTCAGTACGAGATGGTTAAGTTGCTGGTTGGTCACCGTACCGGCCTGACCGTGGTAGGCGATGACGATCAGTCAATCTATGCTTGGCGGGGGGCGCGTCCGGAAAACCTGTCGCTGCTGAAGAAAGACTTCCCGACGCTGAAAATCGTTAAGCTGGAGCAGAACTATCGCTCCACCGGCCTGATCCTGAATGCCGCCAACCGGGTGATCGACAACAACCCGCACGAATTTGAAAAGAAACTGTGGTCCGATATGGGCTACGGTGACCCGATCAAAATCCTCAAATGCCGCAATGACGACGTGGAAGCTGAGCGCATCGCCACCGAAATTGTTGAACGCCGTCTGCGCTATGGCTGCGGCTACCGCGACTTTGCCGTGCTGTATCGTGGTAATCACCAGTCGCGCAATATCGAGATGAAGCTGCAGGCGTATCAGGTGCCGTACAAAATCAGCGGCGGCCAGTCGTTTTTCGGCCGTAACGAAATCAAAGACATCATGGGTTACCTGCGACTGCTGATTAACCCGACCGATGACGCCGCGTTTCTGCGGGTGATTAACACACCGCGCCGCGAAATCGGCCCGACCACCATTGAGAAACTGGGCGAATATTCCGCCATGCGTGGCATATCAATGATGGCGGCGACCACCGAAATGGGTCTCGAACAACAGCTGATGCCAAAAGCGCTTGATCGTCTGCGCCGTTTTGGTCACTGGCTGGAAGGCATTACCCGCAACGCTTATACCGATGATCCGGTCGCCGCGGTGAAAGAAATGATCAGCGATATTGATTACGAAAGTTATCTGCTGCAGAACTCAGGTACGCCGAACCAGGCCGAGCGGCGCATGAAGAACGTCTGGTTCCTGGTGGATTCGATCAGCAAAATGATCAGCAAGGCGGAAGAGCTGGGCGACGAATGCACCATCGAAGATGCCGTATCCCGGCTGATTCTGCGCGACATGATGGAACAGCAGGAAAAAGAAGACGACGCTGACCAGGTGCAGCTGATGACCCTGCACGCCTCCAAAGGTCTGGAGTTTCCGCATGTGTACATCATGGGGATGGAAGAAGAACTGATGCCGCACCGCAACAGCATCGAGGCCGACACCATCGAAGAAGAGCGGCGCCTGATGTACGTGGGTATTACCCGCGCCAAGCGTACCCTCACCCTCACCTATGCCGGCAAGCGCCGCCAGTTTGGTGAAGCGATGGACACCACCCATTCGCGCTTCCTCGATGAGCTGCCGGCGGACGATATCGTCTGGGAAGGTAAAACCGAAACCTCGGCGGAAGAGCAGAAGCAGCGTGGCCAGGAAACCCTGTCCAGTCTGCGTAATATGCTGGCCGATTTCTGACAGGTAAGAGCCAACAAAAAAACGCCCGGGAGCGCCGGGCGTTTTTGTTTATCTCCCTGATCTTGTGTCTCAGCGGATATTCCAGACCTCACCGCTGACATCACCGCTGGCAGTGTCCAGTGCGGCTTCACTGGAGGCCTCAAGACCCAGTGTAACCACGCTGACCTGGCGGGCATTCTGCGCAATTTTGGCGATATTCATACGCAGGTAAAGGGTGGAGCCATCGGCTTTGGTGGTTGAAGTGTTAATGACGATAGAGCCGCTGCTATCAATACTCCAACTGAAGTCGAGGTACTTCTGGCCATCGTCGCCCAGCTCACCAAAGTAGTTACCGCTGTCATTATCGACAAAAGTGAAAATGCCGAAATCGGATGTCAGCGCTTTACCGGCCACATCGTCACTGACAAAGGCACTGGCTGAGCAGGCGGTTGCTGCACTGGCAAAGGCACTGATGAGAGCTTCTTCGGCGTCACCGCTGCTGCAAACATCCAGATCAGTGAGCAGACCGTTATCGAACGCGGCTTTGATCTCATCGCGGGCAGCATTATTGAATACCCACTCATTGTCGTTGCTGGCTCCGGCCTTGGCGACATAGCCGCGGCGAACGTAGCTTTCATGTACGGTAAAAAACTGTACGCGGTCATAGCGGTCAAAGTCGCCTTGGGCGGCAATCAGATCCGGGATGGTAAATACCAGTATGGCTTTACCGTCCACGGTTTTCTGTACCCAGCTGCCGCTCACTTTAGCCCCCAGAGCAGCACCGCCCTCGCTGTAGCTGAACGGATAGAAATTGGCGCGGCCGCCGTTGACAAATTCCACCATCCAGCTCTTGTCATTGCTGTATATATCGGTGCCTTTGATGTCTTCCGGCGAATCGGGATTTACCGCTGCGCTGGCAGAGATCAGCTGTGCGAGGCTGGTGGCTGCATCGCCATCAGTTTGAGAGTTACCATCGCCGGTGCGGGTGAAAACGTTGTTACACCAAATATCGGTTGGTGCCCATGGACCTTCGGTATTGGCGTCACCATCCCAGCAGGCAGAAACGCTGGCCGCGTTTTCTTTATACAGTTCGTAGTAGTCGCTGGCGCGGGTGAAGGTCAGTTTGTAGCCGGTGGCGCTGGTACCAAATTTGGCGGTAGGGTCGAGGGCGAGGGCGAAGTATTCGTCGTTGGCATAGGTCTGAATGCGTTTACCACTGAGGTTGACGGCTACGCCAGTGATGGTTTCCTGAGCTGCGCTCAGGCCGCCACGGCTTACGACAACGCTGTCGCCACTGATGGCGATGGTTTCGTCGCTATCGGTCACACAGTTCCAGGTCCCTCCAGAAAGGATGCAGTTTTGCTCACTATTGCTGCCATCACCGGATTCCTCTTCCCACAGACCATTGCCATTGTTGTATCGGAAATCGGTTATGGTCACGTTGTCGTTTTCACCCGGAGCAACGGTGCCGTAGGCGAAACTGACCTGGCCACCGTCTTCTTCGCTTTCAAAAAAGTGCAGGCTACCACCGCCTCCGAGCACACCCGCGATGCTGACAGTGCTGGCGTTACGTTCGGCTTCGCGTTCCGCCAGATCGTCTTCGACTATGGCCGGATCAACCCCGGCGTCATCAACGGCGCCGGAGTCGACCAGCGCATCGGCATCAAACTCACCACTGCTGTTATCAACAGCGGTGCCAATGGTTTCCAGAGCCGCCAACACCTGGTTAACAATTAAAGCCAGTACATCTTCAAAAGAGGCCTCTGTACCGTTCAGTACCTGCGTGACGGTTTCGATATTCTGCTGCATGACGGCGCGGGTAACCTGGGCCACTTTATGTACGCGCTCAAATTCTGTTGCATTACCGCCGCCATCGCTGCTGCCGGCTACGTAGTCGTCTTCGAGATCAACCGTCGTGCCCAGACGGGTCTGGATGCTGGCCTTGGCTTCATCCGGAGTAACGCCTTTTTCTCTGACTTCGTTCTGTACCATGGTGGTCAGCGGACTGACAAAACCGTAGCCGGGAGGAGCTGTCAGGGTATAAGTGCGATCGATAGCGGTGCCGGGGTTGTCTTCGTCGATGGTTTCCCCAACGATAATTTCGACCACAACAGCCGCATTAGCGATTTGTTCAGCGGTGGCATTTTCAATGGTGAAACTGCCTCCGGAGGTTGACGTGGTGGAAGGTTCGCCATCATCACAGGTCTGATTGGCATTCAGGTCGAGGCAGACTTTGGCACCAGCCAGATAACCATCGGCCACTTTGCCGGACACTGGCGTTTTACTGTCGGAACGGCTGCTGGACGAATCATTACTGCAGGCCGCGAGGCTGGCTGCAAGCAATGCGCTCAACAGTATTCCGGGTGAATTAAAACGGCTCATACTCACGCTCCTGTCGATATTTACTGAGGGTGCATTGAGTAAAGCAGACTACGAAAACCGGTTTAGAAAGATTGGTTCTAACCGCGGGAAAGCACTCTTCTGCTGTCTTTTTTAGCAATAGCGTCCTCTCTGTTCGGCGTTGGTATTCGGTGTGAAATTCGTTCTACACTCAGCACTAAGCATGAATGGCAGGACGCAATATGCAGCAGCTCTGGCGATGCAAAATACTGTGGGCAGCCCTGGCTGGGTTATTGACGTGGCCGGTTCAGGCGCACGAGGTGATCCGCATCTGCGGCGATGCCGCTGGCTGGCCGCCGTATACCTTTGAACGGGATAACGAGGTACGCGGTTACGATGCTGATGTTCTGGCGCTCATTTTCGCGGAGGCCGGATTGGATTATGAAATTCACATGCTGCCGTGGAAGCGTTGCCTGCTGGAAGTAGAAAAAGGCCGTTATCAGATAGCCCTCAGCGCCTCGGCCAGCGCCGAACGTAAGGCGCGTTTTCTGGTCACCGAGCCTTATTATCAGGTACAGCCGGGTTATGCCTTTTCGCTCATCCGTTTCCCCTCTTTGCCGCAGGTTCAGAGCAGCAATGATCTGAAAAATTATAATATCTGCGGGCTGCGTGGTTATGACTACAGCCGTTTTGGAATCGAAACCCACAGGGTGATGCGTGAGGCCAATCATTATGCCCAGGCGCTGGCTCAGGTGAGGCGTGGACGCTGTGAGTTGTTTCTGACGCGGCTGGAGATTCTGCATGGTCTGTATCGTCAGGGCGATGTGGATCTGGGAAATGATATCGTCTTTGAGCCGGTGCCCGGTGTTGCTGCAGACGATTTTGTCATGCTGATATCACGGCTCTATATGCGCGGGCCGGAGCTTAAAGCGACCCTTGATCATGGCTTTGCTGAGCTGCGCAAGCAGGGGCGGCTGCAGGAGTTGCTTAACTTTTATCTGATTGAGTAACGGCGCAGCAGCAAGGCTTTCGCTACCTGACTTTTTTCGCAACGATCTTTCAAAACATTCGGACTGCAATGGTTAACCCTTTGTAATACAAAAGATTTTTGATTTTTACTGGTTGTATAATGGTCAGAATTTTTGATCGAAACATTCTGTTACATATATCCAATACAACAAAGCGGACAATTCTGGAATGATGCTGCGCTTTTTATGACCGCTTGGTCAGGTTTTAATCATCGCAGAGAATTTCATGTCTAACGCTACCTTCTCCCGCGCCTTGCTGGCGACCCTGTTGATTGGCCCTCAGGCCTTTGCTGATACCCACGAAACCAACAGCCTGGAACAGCGGGTAACCGCGCTGGAAAATGTACGCCTGACCGGTGGCTTCCGTCTGAATTACACCTACAAAGACTGGAGCGAAGCGCAGACCGAACGCGGTGGCGATTTCACCTATAACCAGATCAATCTGGGTATCGAAGCCGAGCATCAGGGCGTACGCCTGTCGAGCCAGTACCGCTGGTACGACAGCGGCAACGGCGCCATGGTGCATCATCTGTACTTTGCTACCGATGCCTCTGATAACACCGAAGTACAGGTGGGTATCACCAAAGTACCGTTTGGTATTCTGCCGTTCGAATCGCACAGCTACTGGGGTGACGCGACCCTGTATCTGGGCTTTAACGATGACTACGACAGCGGCATCAAAGTGCTGACCAAATCCGGTAACTGGGATCTGCAACTGGCTTATTTCGCCAGTGGCGATGCCGCACCAACCGATGCTCAGCGTTTCTCATTTGATGTGGTCTCCGATGGCGATGCCGGTGTGCAGCAGAATCAGGAAACCCACCAGTTCAACCTGCGTGCGGCCTATGCCCTGAGCGAACAGGCGGAAGCCGGTGTGTCGCTGCAGTACGGCGGTCTGTATAACGAAACCACCGGCAAAATGGGTAATGCTCAGGCGGCAGCGCTGCACTACACCGCAACCTACGGTGCTTTTGGCGTACAGTCGGAAGCAATCCGCTATTCCTACAACGCCGAAAACGCCGACGGCGTCAGCGATGACACCATCCAGATGGGTGGCTTTGGTGCGCGTTACATGGCGGCCGCGCAGGCTAACGTGTATGTGCTGAACCTGAGCTACGACCTGCCGTGGAAAGGCGGCATCGTCAATCAGGTGCAGCTGTATAACGACTACAACCTGCTGGACAAAAACAAAGAAGCCTTCCGTGATTCGCAGATCAACACGCTCGGCGTGCTGGTGGTGACCGGTAACCTGTACACCAACTTCGATGTTACCAGTGCCAAGAACGTGCCTTTCATCGGCGCCGGTGATTACACCAAAGCCTTTGCAGAAGGCGATGGCGAAAACGGCTGGCAGACCTTCTTTAACGTGCAGTTTGGTTACTACTTCTGAACGTGATGGCTGAGCGAATACGTCAGCACTGAACAATCAGTATGAAAGAAGCGGGCCTGGGCCCGCTTTTTTTATGAACGCAAACCCTGATTGGCAAACCCTGCGGCCCCGGTCACTTTTTCCGGCGTTGGCAGCGTTATACTCTGGCCGGTATTTCTTTGATGATATTTGCGCAGGGCCTGAGCCAATATCATCAGGGCAGCACCGGAAGCGATTGCGTATAGTCTCTTGCTGAGTCCCCAGTCAATTAACGTGAATACTTTTTATGGATGAATTTACAACTCTGGCGTTTTTGCTTGCCATTGCCTTGCTGGGAGCGCTGGTTCTCGGAGTGATGGCGTTCTTCAAGGTCAGTATGCTGGAGCAGCGCATCGGGATATTGGAAGCGGCCTTGCGCCGCCTTGCGGCCGCTCGGGAGAAGCCGGTGGAAGCCGGACGTGCGGAGACTGCGCCGCCATCAACAGCGGTCGATTCTGTGCGACCGGCACCGGCTACGGCAGCGCCCGAACAGGCCGGGGTTGCGGCCAGTGAGGCGCTGTCTGCAGGTGTATCTGAACAAGCACCTGAACAAGTATCTGAACCTGCCGCTGAACTGCCGGTGTATTCACCGACCGCACCGTCTTATCAGGCACCGTCAGCAACCCCTGCTTTCAGCAGTGGCCCCGACCTTTTTGATCGTCTGCTGCAGAATATCCGCAACAACTGGATGGTCTGGCTCGGTGGTATCTGTGTCGGTCTGGCCGGCGTGTTTATGGTGCGCTACTCCATTGAGCAGGGGCTGCTGGGGCCGGAAACCCGCGTAGTGTTGTCGCTGCTGGCGGGTATCGGCCTGCATGTCGCGGCGGAATGGCTGCGACGCAACAAAGGCCAGAACAACGTCTTTGCGGCGCTGGCCGGTGGCGCCAGTATCATTCTTTATTCCGCGCTGTTTGCGGCCTTTAAGTTATTACCCGGAACCGCGCCGGGGTTGGTATTTACCGGCATGGCGCTGGTGTCTTTTGCCACACTGGCGCTGGCACTCAGGCATGGCCCGGTGCTGGCCGCGCTGGGCATGCTCGGTGGTTATCTGGTGCCGATTCTGCTCAGCAGTGGTTCGGGGCAGATTGAACTGGCGCTGGTGTATATCAGCATTCTGACGCTGTTCTCGCTCTGGTTGCTGGCCTATGTGCAGCAACGCTGGCTGTGGATCGGTGTGATTGCCGGCTCTCTTTTGTGGTGGCTGATCAGTCTGATGACCGAACCTGCTGATGGCGTGCGTTCACTCTATCTGCTGGCGCTGGCCTATATGTTCCTTGCGGTACCGGGCTTTGACTGGCTGCTGCAGAACCTCCATCAGGATAACGATGATGAGTCGGCCAGCGCAGACAGCTGGTGGCAGCGGGTACAGAGCTGGCGTGCCGATCCGCACTGGCCTGCTTTGCCGGGCGTATTGCTGGTGTTGCTGGCGCAGGGGATTACCCTCGCCGGTGAAGGCGTGATCGCCTCGGGCTATTTCACCCTGCTGGCATTGCCGGTACTGATGCTGCTGGCGGCCAGCCGTCGTCCGGAGCTGAACCCGCTGGCGGCGCTGCCGTTGCTGTTGATTGTGCTGGCGACCGTTATGCCGATGTTGTCTTCTGTTGGAGACGAACTGGTTCTGATCGGCCCCGATGCCGCCCGACAGGCGCAGCTGGGTGTGCGCTTCCTGTGGCTGACTCTGCTGTACAGTGGCAGTGCGCTCTGGCTGTTGCGGATGCAGGTTCTGTATCCGGCCTTCTGGACCGGGCTGGGCAGTGCGGTACCGCTGCTGATGCTGGCGCTGGGTTATTACCTGTTTACCGATTTCCGCCTCGACTGGGCCTGGGGACTGGTGGCGCTGGTGTTGGGCATGCTGTACCTGTGGCTGGCCAATATGAACCAGCAGCGTTATGGCGATGCCCGGCCACTGATCAGTGTGATTCTGATCAGCGCGGCGCATCTGGGTCTGTCGCTGGCTGCGGTGATCTGGCTGGCCGAAGCAACCCTGACGCTGGCGTTTGCCTTGCAGCTGGTGTCGCTGGCCTGGCTGCAGCAGCGTTATCAGCTGCCGCTGATGGCGTGGGTTATCCGCGCAGTGTTGTTGCTGGTGGTCGTGCGTCTGACCTTTAACCCATGGTTGCTGAGCTATGATGCCGGCACGCACTGGTCACTCTGGACGTACGGTGGTGCCACGCTCTGTGCGGCAGCTGCCGCCTGGATTTTGCGCCATGAAGTAAAAATGCAGGCTTGGCTGCAAGGCGGCGCGGCACAATTGCTGGTGCTGACGCTGGCCGCAGAAGTGCGTTACTGGCTCTACGACGGCGATATATTCCATCACGAATTCAGTTTTCTGGAAGCCAGCCTCGACGTACTGATCTGGGGCTGTGCGGCGGTTATTTATCTGTGGCGTGCGCGCTTAAGTGAACAGCTGCCGCGCTTCTATCAGGTGGTGGGCCTGCTGCATCTGGCAGCGGCTGCAGCCACCTATCTGTTTGTGCTGTTGCTGGCGGAAAACCCGCTGTGGAGCAGTGGCAATATCGGTTCGACGCCGCTGTTTAACCTGCTGTTGCTCAGCTACGGCCTGCCAACGCTGATTATGCTGGCGCTGTGGCGTCAGCTGCCGGCGCAATACGGCCGTTTTGCCGCATTGGCTGCCGGGCTGAATGCGTTTTGGTTTATCTCGCTGGAAATCCGCCAGATCTGGCAGGGCGATGCCGGTATGAGCCTGAGTAACTACACCCCGGATGGCGAGCTGTACACCTATTCGGTGGTGTGGATGTTACTGGCCGCTGGCGCGCTGACGCTGGGGCGCTGGTTATCCAGCCGCGATATTTACCGTGGCGGTATGGTGCTGTTGCTGGTGGTCGTGGCCAAGCTGTTCCTGATTGATATGGCGGGTCTGACCGGCCTGTGGCGCGTGGCATCCTTTATGGGGCTGGGACTGGCACTGCTGGGTCTGGCGTGGCTGCATCAGCGTTTGGGTTCAGTCGGGGAGCAGGATACGCTGCCGGCTGGTGATGCCTGATGTCGTGACAGGAGATGCCGGATAACGGCATCTCCTGTTCGTATGAAACGGCTCAGAAGAGCCTTAATTAATCGACAGCCCGAACAGATTGATTTCCATCTGGTAAGGCACTTCCTGCGCCGACTGCAGCAGCTCATCGATCAACGTCTGATAGGTGGCAATCTGGTGCGCCTGCAGGTTGCTTTCATCCGGCAGCGCTGTGCTCAGCTTGGTCGCGCGCAGCATGCTTTTTAAACCACGGGTCTGCGAATATTGCTGGCCGCCGAGCAGAATAATTTCTTCGCCCATATGCCAGTAAACATCCAGATCCTTAATCTGCAGCGGGCTCAGTGGCGGCACCAGTGGCACCAGATCTTTCTGGGTGACGACCCGTATCAGCGGAATACTGGCGTAGATATCCGCGCCGGTAACGTTGGTGACCTTGGGCTGGCCGAAAGTAATCACCTGCGTTATCTGCATTGCCGTATCGTGTTTTAAATACATCGCCAGTACCACCGCAATGGCGCCACCCAGGCTGTGGCCGGTAATCTGTACCGGCATGCCGGCAACCAGCCGTGGCCTGACATCGTTAAACACCGCCTCGGCGGCACTGCGGAAACCATTGTGCAGGGTAATCCCCAGACGCTCGTCCGGCTGAAATTCAATATCCAGATCGACCATCACATTCGCCAGATTGGCGGTGCCACGGATGGCGATGGTCTGCACGCCATTGCCCTGACTGAGAAAATAGCTGACCTGCGAATCCGCCAGCGTAGCCTGATGAATCAGCGTCTGGTCCTGCTGCAGAAGCTGCGCTTCACGTTCGCTGTCGGTCAGATAAGTATCGCCGGACAGTTGCGCCTGAATGCGCAGCTGAGCAAAATCCGGGGCTGCCTGCACGACGGGTAGAAAGCAGCAAAGCAGCGTAGTTGTGAGTAATTTTCTGAGCATTAAATTAAGCAACCCGTAATGTTATTGAGAACCGGTGGTCGTTCAGCCGTTGCTTACTCGACTGTTACACTCTTCGCCAGATTCCGCGGCTGGTCGACGTCGGTGCCTTTAATAATGGCGACGTGGTAGCTCAGTAACTGCAGCGGTAATGTGTAGAGCACCGGCGCGATGATGTCGTCGCAGTGCGGTACGGCCATTACCTGCATATTGGCTTGAGGGCTGATTTCGGCGGCTTCGTCGGCAAACACGTACAGCTCGCCGCCACGGGCGCGCACTTCTTCAATATTCGACTTCAGTTTTTCCACCAGATCGTTGGCCGGAGCAACGACGACGATCGGCATTTCGGCGTCGATCAGTGCCAGTGGTCCGTGTTTCAGTTCACCGGCGGCGTAGGCTTCGGCATGAATATAGGAAATCTCTTTCAGCTTCAGCGCGCCTTCCATTGCAATCGGGTACTGATCGCCACGGCCGAGGAACAGCGCATGGTGTTTTTCAGCAAAATGCTCGGCCAGCTTCTGAATGTCGGCATTCATCAGCAGGGCTTTGTCGATTAAGCCAGGCAGGCTGGTGAGGGCGTCGGCGATGCGTTGTTCACTGGCTTTATCCATATCACGGCCACGACCCAGTGCCGCGGTCAGCAGCAGCAGGGCGACCAGCTGGGTGGTGAAGGCTTTGGTAGAGGCCACGCCGATTTCGGCACCGGCACGGGTCATCAGCGCCATATCGGATTCGCGTACCAGTGATGAGCCGGGCACGTTACAGACGGTCAGTGTTTTGCTGAAGCCCAGTTCTTTACCCAGACGCAGGGCGGCCAGGGTGTCGGCGGTTTCGCCACTCTGGGAAATGGTGACCAGCAGGCTGTTGGGGCGCACCACGGATTTGCGATAACGGAATTCCGAGGCGATCTCGATATTACAGGCAACGCCGGCTATGTCTTCAATCCAGTAACGCGCGGTCATACCGGCGTGATAACTGGTGCCGCAGGCGATGATCTGTACCTGCTCGATACCGCTCAGGTCGCCCAGCGCTTCGAGGTTCAGCTGGCCGTTAAACAGGCGGCCTTCAAGGGTGTTGGCAATGGCCTGTGGCTGTTCGTAGATTTCTTTCAGCATGTAGTGGCGGAATTCGCCTTTGTCACCGGCATCATGTTCGACGGTGCTTTCGTGGGCTTCGCGTTCAACGGCGTTGTTGTCGCGATCGTAAACGCTGACGCCATCGCGGCGGATCTCGGCCACATCACCTTCTTCGAGGAAGGCGAACTTGCGCGTCACCGGCAGAAGGGCCAGCTGGTCAGAGGCGACAAAGTGCTCACCAATACCAAAACCAATCACCAGCGGGCTGCCGGAGCGGGCGACGATCATATGCTCTGGCTGCTGGCGCTCGATCACTACCATGCCGTAAGCACCGTGCAGCTGGCTGCGGGCAGCCATAACGGCGGCCAGCAGCGAGTCGGCGTTTTTCAGTTCGCGCTCGACCAGATGGGCGATCACTTCGGTATCGGTCTGCGAGGTAAACACATAACCCTGCGCCTGCAGTTCGCGGCGCAGGGTTTCGTGGTTTTCGATGATGCCGTTGTGCACCACGGCGATGTCGCCGGAAATATGCGGGTGGGCGTTGGCTTCGGACGGTTCACCGTGGGTCGCCCAGCGGGTGTGGGCGATGCCGGTGCCGCCGGGCAGCGGGTCAGCTTTTACCGCATCGGCCAGCGCCTGAACCTTGCCCAGACGACGCAGGCGTTTCAGTTCGGCCTGACCATTAATAATTGCCAGACCGGCGGAATCGTAGCCGCGGTATTCAAGACGCTTTAGGCCTTCGAGCAGGATTTCCGCCACATCACGCTGCGCTACCGCGCCGACAATGCCACACATATTGTTATTCTCCGTTGCCGGACGCCGCGATGATTACGCGTACGCCCTGTTGTTCGATTAATGTCTGTTGCTCAGTGCTGAGCCGGTCATCGGTAATCAGAATATTGACCGCTGACCAGGGTAATTCGAGGTTGGGAATACGCCGTCCGACCTTGTCGGCTTCCGCCAGTACAATCACTTCACGTGCCGCTTCGGCCATCACCCGGCTTAAGCCCAGCAGCTCGTTAAAGGTGGTGGTGCCGCGCTCGAGGTCGATACCATCGCAGCCGATAAACAGCTGGTCGAAGTCGTAAGAGCGCAGCACCTGTTCGGCGATTTGGCCCTGAAAGGACTCGGAATGGGCATCCCAGGTGCCGCCGCTGAGCAGCAGCGTCGGTTCGTTTTCCAGCTCGCGTACGGCGTTGGCGACGTTCAGCGAGTTGGTCATCACCACCAGACCTCGTTTGCTCTGCAACTCCGGAATCAGTGCGGCGGTGGTGCTGCCAAAATCGATAATGATGCGGTTATGGTCGCGGATACAGTCTGCGGCGGCCTTGGCAATTTCTTGCTTTCGTTTCGAAACTTTTTGTCTGTTGGGGCTCTGACCATCATCCGTGCCCACAGGTTCACTCATCAGCTCACTGGGTAATGGAATTGCGCCACCGTAGCGGCGCAGCAGCAGGCCGCTTTGCTCAAGAGTCGCAAGATCTTTGCGGATGGTGACTTCGGAGGTGTCAAAGCGTCGGGCCAACTCCTCAACCTGCACCTGACCATGCTTGCTCAGCTGGCTGAGAATGCCATGGCGGCGTTGTACCGTATTGCGTTTGGGCATTTTATGTTTCGAAACGAAAGATTTGATGCGGGAATTTAGCAGAGCGAAAGAAAAGATCAAGATACAGCGGAGAATTTACCTGAAGGCGGGGTATCTGACAGGGCAATTCAGCCCTGACAGATACGGTTGCGGCCTTCGTTTTTAGCCTGATACAGCGCTTTGTCGGCACGGTCGAAAACGGCGTCCGGTGATTCCAGCGCATGAAATTCGCTGACGCCGAAGGACATGGTGATCGGCACCCGCTCTTTTTTAAAGTTAAACGGACTGCCTTCAATTTTTGCGCGTAATTTCTCTGCCACCACCATGGCATCCGCGCTACTGGTTTCCGGCATCAGAATGACGAATTCTTCACCGCCATAGCGGGCAATAAAATCGACATCGCGCAGGTTTTTTCGCAACGAGCGGGCAATCAGCTGCAGCACTTTATCACCGGCCAGATGGCCATAATTATCGTTGATGCGTTTGAAGTGATCGACGTCACCGATCACCAGGGCTAATGAACCGCCATAACGATTACGGCGCAGCAGTTCTTCTGCCAGGCGGGCCTGATAGGCATCGCGGTTGGGCAGGCCGGTGAGGTTGTCGTGGGTGGCGCGGCGTCGCTGCTCTTCAATAGCCACACGGCTTTCGCTGACTTCCTGTTCCATCTCGCTCAGCCGCGCCTGCAGCATTTCCAGCTTGGCGGCGAGCCGTTCTTCGCGTTCTTCTTCTTCTTTCTGATACTTTTCCATGGCCTGCACAATCATGGTCAGATGATCGCGCACGCTGACACCCAGCTCGCCCAGATCACCGGATCCGGTGACCACCGAGCGGATATCGGCGATCTGATCGCGCACCATGCCGTCGAGATCCAGGCGCGCGCGTTTGCGTTCCATTTGTCCCTGGCTGGCTTCGCTGACCAGAATCTGAATTGCCTGCAAACGCTGATCGAGGCTTTGCAGAAACTGCTCCAGCTCGGTTTGGCTGTTGCCCAGGCATTCGAGCAGGAAATCGGTGGTGTCTTCCAGCAGAGGAACCAGTTCGTACCAGTTCAGACCTTCCTGTAAACGGTTTTGCAGGTTGAGCACGGTGTGGCTCAGACGTTCAGGAATGACCAGCTGTGACAGCAGGTTAAGCAGGGTTTCAGACACTTCCTGGGCAATATGGGAGAATCCCGGTTCAGTGTCGTGGCCTTCACCGGCATCCGAGTCGGGCGGAAGGTCTTCGGCGGCTTCCTGATCGTTGGGCTTAAACCAGCGTTGCCACCATTTGCTGCTGCGCTGTTCTTCAAAACCTTCCAGGGTGGCGATTTCACCTAAAATCTGAATCCAGCTTTGTAGCTGATTGATATAGCCTGACCAGCTCAGCAGCTCATTGCTGGCATTTTTACGGATTTCTTTAATGCGCTTCAGCAGCGGTCTTGGCAGTGGGCAATGGCTGAGTTTTTCGGCGGTATCGGCCAGCTGACCAAGCAGCACTTCGGCCTGGGCGGTATTTTGTTCTTCAAAGCGTTTAACGGCGCGTTCCAGTTCATCCATGGCCCGGTTCATGCCACTGGCTCCGGGTTTCAGCGCGTCGCGCAGGTCATTCAGCGATTTATCGACGCCCGCAGCCTGACCTTCTGCCAGCAGCGACACCATAACCAGCCCGCGTCGCATCTGATCGTGTTGCTGTTCTGAGGTGTTTTTGAGTTTCTCGTGGCTGTCTAACAGATCGAGATATTTGTCGCGCCAGCGCCGGGCGGAATCCGACCCTGCTCCCTCTGCCATGTTGCGTCCTCGGGTTACGTCTTTTGGAGGTGTTTAAATAGTCAGGACAAGTATAGGTAAGGGAGCTGAAGTTGCTGTGTTGAATCGTGGAAAAATTGCGTGGTGTCAGGGTTGTCCGGGCAGGACAATTTCTGCTGCAACGGGCAGGTGGTCGGACTGCGGATGATTGATTACCGCGATGCGTTTCAGTTCGATGTTGTCACTCAGCAGAATATGGTCGAGGCCCCGGCTCGGTTGCCAGCTGGGATACGTGGGCAGATGTTGCTCCAGACGGTGCAGGGCGAGGCGTTTCAGCGGGCTTTGCTGCAGCAGGATTTCGCTCTCCTGATTGAGGTCGCCCATGATCACCAGGCGGGGCGCATCGGCGACCAGATCGCAGAGGAAATCGAGTTGGCTGAACTGGGTGCGTTTACCCAGCGCCAGATGCGTAATCGCAACCAGCAGCTCCTGCTCGCCGCTGCCAAAGCGCAGCAGCATTACGCCACGGCCGGGCAACAGGCCGGGCAATGAGTGTTGTTCGACCCGTGCTCCTGACAGGCGGGTCAGCAGGCCATTGCTGTGCTGCGCCAGTTTGCCGAGGTTGCGGTTAATCTGTTGATACCAATGAGGAAAATGAGCTTCCCGAGCCAGGCGCTCGATCTGGTTTTCCTGACTGCTGCGCCAGCTGCCACCATCGGCTTCCTGCAGGGCAACAATATCGAACGGGCTGACCAGTTGGGCAATCTGGCTCAGCGCCCAATCGCGTTCGCGACAGGGCAGTAAATGCTGCCAACTGCGTAACAGATAGTGGTGATAGCCGCCGGTCTGAATGCCGACCTGCATATTGAAGGAGAGTAAACGAAGGGTGTCAGCGGCACGGGGTGCCGCTGTGAATTCCTGCAGAGTGCAGAAATGGGTCATGTTACTTGCCGGACAGCAGTGCGCGCTCTTTGGCGATCAGGTAGTCGGCCACTTTCAGCATTTGATCCTGACCACCGGCGGAGGTGGCATCAATCACGTATTTACCCTGCACGATCAGGGCGGGTACGCCGGAGATCTGGAACGCACGGATACGCTGGTCGCCTTGTTTCATACGACTTTTAACTGTGAATGACTCGTAAGCCTTGTCAAAATCAGCGGCTTTGATCCCGGCCTTGGCAACCAGAAAGTCACGCTGGTCGTCACGATCCAGCAGGCGCTGGCGCTCAACATTAACGGCCTTGAAAATCTCGCTGTGCATGCTATCCAGAACACCGAGTACATCAGTGACATAGTAAAGCTGAGCATGAGCAACCCAGGCGCGGCCAAACATCGCCGGTACGCCTTCAAAAGAGACGTCAGCGGCCAGGTTTTTCTTCCACGGAGTGATGATGTCTTCCAGGTGGAAACAGTGCGGGCAGCCATACCAGAAAGCTTCTTCAACATGCACTTTGCCATCGGCCAGCACAGGTACAGGCTCTGCCAGCACTTTGTATTCTTTACCGGCCTCGTAATCGGCGGCCTGAGCGCTGGCGCTGATCAGCAATACGGCAGCTGCCATCCATTTGGTTACCTGTGACAACATGGGTTACTCCATTCTTATTAATCAGATTTTGTTAGATGCATTTTTGCATAAAGGTTCGGCATCGCCCACCGCCAAAATGCAAAGACCAGTCAAGTGGGGGACAAACTGCAGGCATAAAAAAAGGTGGCCGCAGCCACCTTCTTCTTTATCTGCGGATTAACGCAGACCCTGAATGTACGAAGACACGGCTTCGATTTCAGTGGTGTGCAGACGATAGGCGATATCACGCATCATGCGGGTATCACCATCGTTGGTACGCTGGTTCATGCTGAACGCCGTCAGCTGAGCCTGAGTGTAGGCATCGTGCTGACCTGCAAGGCGTGGGAAACCAGCTGCTTCGATGCCTTTGCCGTCCGGGCCGTGGCAAGCGAGACAAGCGGGAACGCCCTTGCTTTCGATACCGCCGCGGTAGATGCGCTGGCCAAGTTCAACCAGTTCTTCTTTAGCACCGCCAGTGGTTGGTACCTGAGCGCTGAAGTAAGCGGCCAGATCAGCAACATCGGTATCACTCAGGCCGGCAACGAATGGAGCCATCGCCGGAACCGGACGATTACCATCGCGAATGTCTTTGATCTGTTTGATCAGATAACGCTCGCCCTGGCCTGCAATTTTCGGGAAAGTTGGTGCAAGGCTGTTACCGTCGGCACCGTGACAGGCAGCACAGGTAGCAGATTTTGCTTTACCGGCTTCAGCATCACCGGCGTGAGCAACGGACATCAGTCCGGCAGAAACGATCAGGCTAATCAACAGGTTTTTCATCATCAGGTCCAGGTTGTATGTGAATTCGTCTACTACTCAGGCAGCGCGCTTACTTCGGCGTTGCCATGTAGTTGATCAGTTGTTTGTACTGGTCAGCAGTACAGTCCATGCACAGACCGCGTGGCGGCATGGCATTCAAGCCGTTGGTGACGCTGGTTACCAGTGCATCCATGCCCTTGGCCATACGTGGCTCCCAGGCGGCTTTATCAAAGGCTTTCGGAGCACCGGCAACGGCCATTGCATGGCATACGTTACAGGTTTGCTGGAATTTAGCCGCTACATCGAAGGCCTGAACATTTGCACTCATTGCTGCAATTACGGCAGCCATCAAAGCCAATCTTTTCATCATATGAGTCTCTCTCTACTTGCATGTTTTAGTTGGTTAAAACAGCTTAGCCCCGGACTCATCGCCCTGTGATAGAATGGGTGCGTCATCCAAAGGCCAAGCATTATATAACATTAATTTCCGGACGGTCATTACGTTTACCCCATGATAGAACAGGAATCATTGACCTACACCAACACTCACTTCGTTAAGAGCGCCGCGAAGTTGAGTCAATGCCCGATGGATATTCTGCGGGAAGTAGCCTTTGCTGGCCGCTCCAATGCAGGTAAATCCAGTGCATTGAACAGGTTAACAGGTCACAAAAAACTGGCGCGTACGAGTAAAACTCCAGGTCGTACGCAGTTAATTAACTATTTTCAGATCGGCGAGTTGCCATTGGCGCTGGTTGATTTGCCCGGCTATGGCTTTGCCAAAGTGCCGTTGGCGGTAAAAAACGAATGGCAGCGCGAGCTGGATAATTATCTGCAAAACCGTGACGCCCTGATTGGTCTGGTATTGCTGATGGACATCCGCCATCCGCTGAAAGAATTCGACAACGCCATGATCCAGTGGGCGAAGCGTTCAGAAATGCCGCTGCATATCCTGTTGACCAAGGCCGATAAGTTGAAACGCGGTCCGGCGCAGAGTGCCTTACTGCAGGTGCGCAAGGCGGTTTCGTCACTGGGAAATCTGGTCAGTGTGCAGACCTATTCGTCACTGAACGGTGAAGGGACGGACATTCTGCAGAAGCGTCTCAACAGCTGGTTGCTGCCGGTTGACGACGATGCTGCTGCGGATGCGCAAGAGACGCCGCCTGCCTGAATGCGAACCGGCACTATCCGTGCCGGTCTCCTGCCTTTTTCTGAGGCCGTCTGCGGCGGCTTCAGTTGGCAACACGACGATGTCCGCTCGTGATTGCTGCTCTGTATTACATCCCCGATATCCATAAGAAAATACAACCTGAAAACCGGTTTTTAACCGGCAAAGCAAAAATCCGTGGCTATAGTTTAATCATTCCCTTGGGAATTGATGGACAGATGCATGACTTCTCTCTCCGGATGTTTTTTTAAGGTCGTTCTTTTCAGGTAGTTATTTTTCTTCTGTACTTTTTTCTTCGGTACTTCCCCAATGATCCGAAGTTGACCCGGTCGTTTGCCCCCAATGGCGACCGGGTCTTTTTTTGCCTGCCGTTTACGTTGTCTGCCGTCAGGCGCTGCGTCTGCTATCACGCAGGCTTTGCAACACCAGGCTGAACGCGAATAAAGCCGTTGCTGCCACGACCACGCTGGGGCCTGCCGGTGTGTCCCAGTGGAATGATGCCCACAAGCCTAACAGCACTGAGATAACACCGGTCGCACTGGCCAGAAACACCATCTGTTCCGGTGTACGCGCCAGACTGCGCGCCGCCGCCGGGGGAATAATCAGCAGAGCGCTGACCAGCAGAATTCCGACCACTTTCATGGCCAGAGCGACCAGTAGCGCCAGCAGCAGAATCAGCATCAGGTTCAGGCGCTGCACCGGGTGGCCATCGATGGCGGCAAGTTCCTGGCTGACGGTAATCGCCAGCAGCGCGCGCCACTGCCAGAACAGCAGCACAGCAATGAGAATGGCGGCCAGCAGAATCCAGAGCACATCAATACGTTCTACCGCCAGCAAATCACCAAACAGATAACCCATCAGGTCGACGCGGATGCCCTGTGCCAGACTCAGCGTCACCAGACCAATCGCCAGGGTGCTGTGCGACACAATGCCGAGCAGGGTATCGGAGGATAAGCGTGAGCGGTTCTGCAGCGGCAGTAACAACAGAGCCAGTAACACCGAGCCCAGCACCAGTGCCAGCGTCAGATTGATATCGGTGAGAACACCAAAGGTAATGCCCAGTAAGGCACCGTGGGCCAGGGTGTCACCAAAAAAGGCCATGCGCCGCCACACCACAAAACTGCCCAGTGGTCCGGCCACCAGAGCCAGCAGAATGCCCGCCATTAATGGCATCAGCCACCAGTAATCGAACAGATTCACAGAATATCCTTGCCGGGCGCCCGGTGTTCAACATGGCCATCGGCGCAATGCTGGTGATCGTGATGGTGAGTGTAATGGGCAATGGGAGCCTGTTGCTGGCGGGCACCAAACAGCTGAATGTAGGCTGGATCAAGGGACACGGTGTCCGGATGACCGGAGCAGCAAATATGGCCATTCAGGCAGATAACTTCGTCGGTGGCGGCCATCACCAGATGCAGATCGTGCGACACCATCAGCACCGCGCAGCCGAGTTCGTCACGCAGCTGCGGAATCAGACGATACAGCTCCAGCTGCCCTTGCACATCGACGCCCTGTACCGGTTCGTCCAGCACCAGCAGGTCGGGTTTGATCAACAGCGCGCGAGCCAGTAATACCCGTTGCCATTCACCGCCGGACAAATCATGCACCGACTGTTGCGCCAGCGCGCGGATGCTCAGACGGTCGAGCCAGTGACCGATGCGTTCGTGGCTGGCACCCCGCGCCAGTTGCAGAAATCCGGTCACCGTTAATGGCATACGCTGATCCAGACTCAGGCGTTGTGGCATATAGCCGATACGCAGTCCGGTGCGACGCGTAACGGTGCCGGAGTCGGGTTTTTCCAGCCCCAGCAACACTTTAATCAGCGTCGATTTACCGCAGCCGTTAGGGCCGATCAGCGTGATGATCTGCCCGGCTTTCAGATTCAGGCTGATATCGTTGAGTACGGTTTTGTGCTGGCGCACAAGCTGTAAGTGGCTGGCGCTGAGGACGGCGGTTGTCTCGCTGCTGTTCATGCGCTGGCCTGGCATCTTGGGCACAGCCCCATTAATTCCGTCATTTGTTGTTCAACTTTGACTCCCAGCATGGCTTCGGCCTGACGCGCGATTTTATTTACCTGCTCAGCGTCCAGCTCCTGCGCTTCGCCACACTCGCGACAGACGAAAAAGCAGCTGGGATGCGCTTCGCCCGGATGCGTGCAGCCAATAAAGGCATTGAGCGAACTGATGCGGTGCACCAATCCCAGGTCCAGTAAAAAATCGAGGGCACGGTAGACCGTTGGTGGTGCCGAGTTAAATCCTTCTTCCGCCAGTTTGGGCAGCAGGTCGTAGGCACCAACCGGTTTGTGATTGGCCCAGACCAGTTCCAGTACACGCTGGCGTACCGGAGTCAGGCGCGCGCCCTGCTCTTCACACAGAGCGCGGGCGCGGGACACAGCGCTGTCGATACAGACGTGGTGGTCGTGGGCCTTGTAGACGTTTTGGGTCATCGTCGCGCCTCGGAGATTAGGTTATAATGTTGCAATTCTACGACAGGAACGCCCCGATACAATGAAGAATTTGCCGTTGCTGCTGATTTCACTGTTGCTGAGTCTCAGTCTGAGCAGTCAGGCTGCTCCTATCAGCCATGAACCGCCATACAAAGTGCTGGCGACTGTTCACCCGTTGGCGCTGATGGCTGCCTCGCTGGTGGAGACGGAACAGCTCAGTGTCTTGCTGCCGCCGGGCATGACGCCACACGATTTTTCCCTGCGTCCATCCGATATCGATGTTATCCAGAGCGCCGATGTCATTATCTGGTCTGGTGCTCAGGCTGAGCCTTACCTCAGTGGTTTTGCCCGCCGCTGGCCGGATAAAATCTGGATTGATGTCTCGCAGTTACGTGCAGAAGGGCAGCCGAATGATGGCCACTGGTGGTTTTCGCCGGCCATGATGGTGCGCGCACAGCAGCAATTGGCCAATGCCCTGGAGCTGCCTGCCGGTAACTTCGCAGCGGATGTTGATGCTGCTTTACAGCGCGCCGAGCAGTTACTGGCGCCGTTGCGCAGTCGTGGTTTCTTTGTTTTTCACCGGGCCTATGATCACTGGGTGCAGGCCATGCAACTCAATCAGGTCGGTGCCTTTACCCTGTCACCGGAGCAGAAGCCCGGTATGAAAACCCTGCAACGCATGCGCGACCAGCTGACCTCCGGTGAAGTGGTGTGTGTCTTCAGCGAGCCGGAATTTTCCCCGGCACTGGTGCAATCGGTGGTGCGTGGTCTGGATGTTAAACAGGGCGAGCTGGACCCGGTGGCCAGTCATATTTCTGTGACAAAGACGGGCTACCCTGATTTTATTCAGGATCTGTCCCAGCGTTTTGCCACCTGTTTAAGTCCGGATTAATCACTCTGGTCTGATCTCCGCCCCGATCAGGCCAATCACCATTGCGGACTTGCCATGGCCGACGCTTTGGGTCAGGTTAACACCTGATACCTGTTTGCCACGGAGGTACGGACATGGAGCTTTACCGGCAGGTCCGGTCACAGACACTCGTACTGTGCCAGCCGCTGAACGCCGCCGATCATGAATTACAGGCGGCCGAGTTTACCAGCCCGCTGAAATGGCATCTGGCCCATACCAGCTGGTTCTTCGAAACCTTTCTGCTTAAACCCCACCGCCCTGATTATCAGGAATTTCACCCGCTGTTCGGCCATCTGTTTAACAGCTATTACAACGGCATCGGCCAGCCCTTCCCGCGGGCGCAGCGCGGCCTGCTATCCCGCCCCACACTGGACGAGGTGCTGGCCTATCGCGCGCACATTGATCAGGCGATGCAGCCCTTGCTGACTGACGCCAGCCTGCAGCCACTGATCGAACTGGGGCTGAATCACGAGCAACAGCATCAGGAGCTGATGCTCACCGACCTGCTGTACTGCTGGGCAAAGAATCCGCTGGAACCTGTATATCAGCCAGCCATACAGCATTCTGCAGAACAGACAACGCTGAGCTGGCTGAGCTTGCCGGAAGGCATTGCCGAGGTCGGCTACAGCGGCCCGGCCTTTGCTTTTGATAACGAAACCCCGCGCCACCGCCAGTGGCTGGCGGGTGGAGAAATCGCCAGCCGTCTGGTGAGCAATGGCGAATACCTGCAGTTTGTGGAACAGGGCGGTTATCAGCAGCCGCAATGGTGGCTGGCCGATGGCTGGAGCTGGATCAGCAGCCTGCCACCGGAGGAACAGCAACCGCTTTACTGGCGCCAGCACAATAACGAATGGAGTGCATACGGCCTGGCCGGACGACAGCCGCTCGACCCGCACGCGCCGCTTTGCCATATCAGCTTTTACGAAGCTGATGCTTACGCCCGCTGGGCCGGGGCGCGCCTGCCGACAGAAGCCGAATGGGAAAGCGCTGCACGGTTGTTTCCGCAACAGTTGCAGCAGCTGTTTGGTTGCCGCTGGCAGTGGACCGCCAGCCCTTATCAGCCTTATCCGGGGTACCGTCCTGCCGCCGGCGCGGTGGGCGAATACAACGGCAAATTTATGTGTAATCAGATGGTGTTGCGTGGCAGTTCCTGCGCCACGCCCGAAGGTCACGGCCGTATTACTTACCGCAACTTTTTCTACCCCCATGAGCGCTGGCAGTTTACCGGCCTGCGCTTAGCCCGCGACACCGCATAACGCCCTGAAAACAATATAAAACCGATGACACCACACAACGGATGGCATTACGGGAGACACGGTATGAAACGACAGGCATTGCAGGTTTTCGATCACTTACCCGCACCGCTGGATCTGCGCGAAGAAGTTCTGAAAGGATTGGCGCAACGGCAGAAAACGTTGCCAGCCAAACTGTTTTACGATGAGCGCGGCTCACGGTTGTTCGAGGCGATTACCGCGCTGCCGGAATACTATCTGACCCGTACCGAAATTGGCTTACTGCGCCAGCACGGCGGTGAGATTGCACGCATCGTCGGTGCCGGCAGTGTGCTGCTGGAATATGGTGCCGGGGCCAGTCTTAAAATCCGTTTGCTGTTAGAAGCACTGCGCCCGGATTGTTATGTGCCGATGGACATCAGCCGTGAGTTTTTATTGGCCGCCGCGCAGCGTCTGCTGGACGACTATGACTGGCTGAGTATTTATGCCGCCTGTGTGGATTACAGCCAGGCGCTCAGTCTGCCGCGTCAGATTGAACAAGCCGAACGCAAACTGGGATTTTTCCCCGGCTCCAGCCTGGGCAATTTCACGCCGCCGGAAGCGCAGCAGTTTTTACAGCGCGTACGCCAGACGCTCGGGCGTGGCAGTTATTTTCTGCTTGGCGTGGATCTGGAAAAAAACGCGGCGGTGCTGGAAGCTGCCTATAACGATCAGCAGGGGGTGACGGCGGCCTTTAATAAAAACATGCTGCGTCATCTGAATCAGACGCTGGGCGCTGGCTTCGATGAACAGCGCTTCCGCCATGAGGCACGCTACAACTCAGAGCAATCGCGCATCGAAATGCATCTTATCAGCGAGGTTGATCAGGTACTCAATGTCGGAGGTCGTCAGATCGCGTTGCGTAAAGGCGAAAGTATCCACACCGAAAATTCCTGTAAATACCATCCGGACCGATTGCAGCAGATGGCTCAGACCGCCGGTTTTGACACCCGCCGGATATGGACCGATGAACGCGGCTACTTTGCTCTGTTGTTGCTGCAGGGCGTGTAAATACTGCGCAAGGAGGATACCCGTCAGCCGCACCGTTGCTGGACAGGCATCGCAGGCCCGTTAGAATAGCCGCCACTATTTTCTGTGGATATTGCTGTTATGACACTGGCCGTCGTTACCCTGGCTGCGGGCAAAGGCTCGCGTATGAAATCCGACTTGCCAAAGGTGCTGCACCCGCTGGCGGGTCAGCCGATGCTGGCGCATGTGCTGCGCAGCGCCTCAGCGCTGGCCGATGCCAGTCTGCATGTGGTGATCGGGCACGGGGCTGATGTAGTGAAAGAACAGATCACGGATTTTCCGCTGACCTGGGCGCTGCAAAGTGAACAGAAAGGCACCGGCCATGCGGTGGCGATGGCCATGCCTGACGTTGATCCGGCATCCACCGTGTTGGTGCTGTACGGCGATGTCCCGTTAATCCGCAACGAAACCCTGCAGAAGCTGCTTAATGAAACCCACGACGGCCATGCTCTGGCCTTGCTGACGGTTGAACTGGCCGATCCGAATGGCTACGGCCGTATCGTGCGCGATGATGCCGGTAATATTCTCTCCATTGTTGAACACAAAGATGCCAGCGATCTGCAGCGTAAAATCCGTGAGGTGAACACTGGCATTCTGGCAGTCTCAGCGGCGTTGCTGAATGAGTGGCTGCCAAAGCTTTCCGCCAATAATGCTCAGGGCGAATATTATCTGACCGACGTGATTGCCATGGCGGTGGAGCAGGGCGTGGCGGTGCGGGCGATTCACCCGCAGGACGAATACGAAGTGCAGGGTGTGAACGACCGTCTGCAACTGGCCGGTCTGGAACGCGTTTATCAGCGCCAGCAGGCGGATCAGCTGTTGCGTGATGGTGTCTCTCTGGCCGATCCGGCACGCATCGACGTACGCGGTACCCTGACCGTGGGTGCGGATGTGGTAATTGATGTTGGCTGTGTGTTTGAAGGTGATGTGGTACTGGAAGACGGCGTACAGATCGGCCCGTACTGCGTGATTAAAAACAGCCGCATCGGGCAGGGCTGCGAGATTGAATGTTATTCCATGATCGATCAGGCGCTGGTGGCCGCTGACTGCCATGTTGGCCCATACGCGCGTTTGCGTCCGGGCGCCGAGCTGCATAACGGTGCCAAGGTCGGTAACTTCTGCGAAGTGAAAAAGTCGGTGATCGGTGAAGGTTCCAAGGTGAACCATCTGACCTATATCGGCGATGCTGAGATCGGTAAAGACGTGAATATTGGGGCGGGAACCATCACCTGTAACTACGATGGCGTGAACAAGTTTAAAACCGAAATTGGCGACAACGCTTTTATTGGTTCCAATTCCTCGCTGGTGGCACCGGCAAAAATCGGTGCCGGCGCAACGGTCGCCGCGGGTTCGGTGATCACTAAAGAAGTGGCTGAGGGAGAGCTGGCCGTGGCACGCGGTAAGCAGCGCAACGTGACTGGCTGGGCGCGTCCGGTTAAGCAGTAAGTACAAACCGCAGGAGCCGCTCTGGCTCCTGCTATTTCAGCCGTCCTCAGCGCGGAACGCGGCGGATACGCCCGGTTTCATCGATAGCAACATACACAAACACGGCGTCGACTACCTTGCGCCGTTCTACTTCGTTCGGATTCTGCGTCCACACTTCGATAGCGATGCGGATGGAAGAGGTGCCGATATCCAGCAGGCGGGTATAAAAACACACGGCCGCGCCGATGCGAATCGGTGACATAAACACCACCGACTCCAATGCAACGTTCGCAATCCGGCCCTGAGCCAGACGGCTGGCGACGCTTTCGGCAGCGTGGTCCATTTGCGCGACTACCCAGCCACCGCTGATATCGCCATGAACATTGGTTTCACTGCGGGTGGGAATCAGGCGCAGGGCCAGCTCGCCTTCGGGGGTTGGCTCGCAGTCTTCACGGACATCTTCAGGGGAGTGCTCGTGGGAATGGTCGACGGCGTCCTTTATCGGATCCATGGGGCTCTACCTGGTTGGAATTATTTTGTGCGGAGTGTACTGGTTTTCTGCCCCCAGCACATCCGCTGCCAATACGACTTTAGCGGCAGGCCGGATCAGCCATAGAGCTGATCCGGTAACCAAGTGGCCAATTGCGGGAAGATGGCCAGCAGCAGCAGGATCAACAGCTGAATGGCAATAAAAGGCATGACGCCGCGATAAATGGTGCGGGTGGCAATTTCTTTTGGCGCTACACCACGCAGGTAAAACAGGGCAAAACCAAAGGGTGGCGTGAGGAATGAGGTCTGCAGATTAATGGCAATCATAATGCCCAGCCAGACCGGGTCGACGCCCATCATCAGCAGTACCGGCGCAACAATTGGCACCACCACAAAGGTGATCTCGATAAAATCGAGAATAAAGCCGAGCAGGAAGATCACCAGCATCACGATCAGCATGGCGCTGAACACGCCGCCAGGCAGGCTGGTAAAGGCCGAATGCACCAACTCTTCGCCACCAAAACCGCGGAATACCAGCGAGAACAGCGCAGCCCCGATAAAGATCAGGAATACCATGCTGGTGACCTGCAGGGTGGCATCCATCACTTCTTTTAAACGCGCAATATCAAACTCGCGGTAAGCAATGGCCAGCAGCAGGGCGCCACCTGCACCGATACCGGCGGCTTCGGTGGGGGTAGCAATACCGGTCAGAATTGAGCCGAGCACGGCGATAATCAGCGCTAGTGGTGGCAGCAACCCTTTGAGTAATTCGAGCACAAAAGCGCTGTCCAGTGGTGGCCGGTCACTGACGGCCGGTGCGGCTTGTGGACGGAACAGAGCCACCAGGCCGATGTACAGCAGATAAGCGGCAACCAGCATCAGGCCGGGGATCAGTGCACCAACAAATAAATCGGCCACTGAGATGGTTTCCGGGCTGAAAATACCCATCTTCAATTGCGCCTGCTGGTACGAGCTGGACAGCACATCGCCAAGAATAATCAGCGCCGTCGATGGTGGAATAATTTGCCCCAGCGTGCCGGTTGCGCAGATGTTGCCGGTTGCCAGCGCCGGGCTGTAGCCCTGACGCAGCATGGTCGGTAACGAGATCAGGCCCATGGTCACTACGGTGGCACCGATAATGCCGGTGCTGGCCGCCATCAGCATGCCAACAATCACCACCGAGAATCCCAGACCGCCGCGTACCGGGCCGAACAACAGGCCCATATTGCGCAGCAGACGTTCGGCAATGCGCGACTTCTCCAGCATTACGCCCATAAACACAAACAGCGGCACCGCGATCAGGATCTGGTTGCTGAGAATGCCGAACATACGGTTCGGCAGCGCATGCAGGAAGGCATCATCCAGCGTACCGGTTAATACGCCGACACCGGCAAACAGCAGCGAGGTACCGGCCAGCGTGAAGGCCACCGGAAAGCCACACATCAGTACGAGGCAGACCAGCACAAATAACAGCAGCGGCATTAACTCAGCCATAGTGCTTTTCCACCTCCGCGGTTTCATGTGCATCGGTATGCGGCACGAAGGTCTTGGCCAGCTCGGCCAGCGCCTGCAGAATAATCAGCAGCGGCAGGGCGACGATCAGGCTTTTGAGCAGATAAACAAAGGGCAGGCCGCCGGTTTCCGGCGATTTTTCGCCAATGGCCCAGGCGTTGGCCACGTAATCCCAGCTGACCCAGAGCATAAACAGGCACACCGGCAGCACCAGTAGCACAATGCCGAGACGGTCGACCCAGGCCTGACGCTGTGGCGACCAGTTGCGGTAGAACACATCCACCCGCACATGTCCGCCCTGCTGCCAGGTATAGGCGGCGCCCAGCATAAACAGCGACGCATGCAGATACATCACCGCTTCCTGTAAGGCAATGGACGGGATATTGAAGCTGTAGCGCAGCACGACCACAAGACAGGAAAAGATCACCATCAGCAATGACAGCCAGCGTACGGATTCGCCGATAAGCCGGGTGAGCCGGTTCAGTTGTAGCAGGGAATTCAGCAAGTTCTGGGTCATCGGGTGCTCTTATTATTGGCGGCAGAACAAGGGCGCAGCAGGCCCGGGCGGCGCATTATACCCACAGAACATGCGGCTTGCAGCCCGATTCCTGTGTCACACAACTGTCATGGTGTTGTAATAAATTGCCTGTCTGTCATATTTCTGTAACATTGCGCTCCAATAATCACGTTCATCCAATAGCCAACGCTGTTCCTGGATTGGTAACAACCGGAATACAAAAGGAAGCAAAGATGAAAAAAGCTCTGTTAGCTGGCGCCGCAATGCTGGCCTCTGTCGTAAGTGTTACGGCTCACGCCGAACGTGATTACATCAGCATCGTGGGTTCCTCCACGGTTTACCCGTTCTCTACTGTTGTGGCTGAGCGTTTTGGTAAATCGACTAACTTCCGCACGCCTAAAGTTGAATCCACCGGTTCCGGCGGCGGTCTGAAGCTGTTCTGTTCTGGTGTGGGCGACGCAACGCCGGATATCACCAACGCTTCCCGCGCGATCAAATCGTCTGAAATTGAACTGTGTGCCAAAAACGGCGTAACCGACATCGTTGAAGTGATGATTGGTTACGACGGTATCGTATTCGCTAACACGGCGGCGGCTCCTCACATGGAACTGACCCGTAAAGATATGTACCTGGCGCTGGCGAAAATGGTTCCTGCGCAAGACGGTTCCGACACGCTGATCGAAAACCCGTACAAAACCTGGAAAGACGTAAACCCTGTTCTGCCTGCCAAGAAAATCGAAGTTCTGGGGCCACCGCCAACGTCCGGTACCCGCGATGCTTTCGTTGAACTGGCTATGGAAGGTGGGTGTAAAGCATTCCCATTCATCAAAGCGATGAAAGACAGCGACAAGAACAAATACAAAGCGGTATGTCACGGTCTGCGTGAAGATGGCGCTTATGTTGAAGCGGGTGAAAACGACAACCTGATCGTACAGAAACTGGTTGCTAACCCGGATGCATTCGGCATCTTCGGTTTCAGCTTCCTGGAGCAGAATGCAGATAAAGTGCAGGGTTCAACGGTTGACGGTAAACTGCCGACCTTTGACGCGATCTCTGATGGTTCTTACCCGGTCAGCCGTTCACTGTTCTTCTACGTTAAGAAGGCACATGTCGGCGTAATCCCTGGTATCGAAGAGTATCTGGCTGAATTCACCTCTGAACGTGCGATGGGTGAAGAGGGTTACCTGGCCGATAAAGGTATGATCCCGATGACTGATAAAGAGCGTACCCGTGTTCTGAAAACAGTAAAAAATCTGACGCCGCTGGCCGCTAAGTAAGCTGCAGGCGCGGTCGGAAGACACGCGGCAAAAGCCGAGGCAGCGCCTCGGCTTTTGCATGTCACAACCACTTAAAGATCAATGACCCATGAATTACAGTAGCTTGATCATTGCGGTTCTGATTCTTCTCGGCGGAGCCTATCTGCTGGGACGGAACCGGGCCCGGGCAATTGCCAGCCAAGGCATACGCCTGCACTCACTGCCAACTCACTACGGTGCGTTGATGGCCCTGTGGACGGGCCTGCCGCCTTTGTTATTGCTGCTTATCTGGGGTTTGGCCGAAGCGCCAATCATTGATCATCTGCTGATCGCCCAGTTGCCGGAAGCCATTCAGCAGGGCACTTCGTCGGAAATTCAGCTGACCATCAGCAAAGTCCATAATCTGGCGATTGGTGCGGGTATTGATGCGGCGCCGGAACTTGAACCAGCGGTGCGTCACCTGATCGATCTGCAACAGCGCACGCTGCTGCTGCACAGCGGTATGGTGTTGTCGCTGGCGCTGCTGGGTATTGCCTTAACCTGGCGCCGGATCAAAGCCGACATGCGCGCCCGCACCGAAGTGGAAAGCATTGTCCGCCGTCTGCTGTTTGCCAGCTCCGGTGTTGCGGTACTGACAACCCTCGGTATTCTGGCCTCAGTTCTGTACGAAGCCTGGCAGTTCTTCGGTAAAGTCAGCCCGTTTGAATTCCTGTTCGGCACCACCTGGTCGCCGCAGGTGGCCTTGCGCGCTGACCAGTCCGGTTCTTCTGGCAGCTTCGGTGCGGTACCGCTGTTTGCCGGTACCCTGCTTATTTCGTTGATCGCGATGTTTATTGCCGTGCCTGTTGGTCTGATGGCGGCTATTTATTTATCCGAATACGCCACGCCGACCATTCGCCAGTACGCCAAGCCGGCGCTGGAGATTCTGGCTGGTATTCCTACCGTGGTGTACGGCTTCTTTGCCGCATTGACCGTGGCTCCGGTGATCCGTGAGTTGGGTGAATCGATGGGTCTGGCGGTGTCATCAGAAAGTGCGCTGGCCGCCGGTCTGGTGATGGGCATCATGATTATTCCGTTCGTTTCTTCTTTATCCGATGACGTTATCAACGCCGTGCCGCAATCGTTGCGTGATGGCAGTTACGGTCTGGGTGCCACCAAAAGTGAAACCGTTAAAGAAGTGGTTATACCTGCGGCTCTGCCCGGTATCGTGGGTGCCATTATGCTGGCAGTATCGCGTGCCATTGGTGAAACCATGATTGTAGCGATGGCGGCTGGTCTGGCTGCGAACCTGACGGCTAACCCGCTGGATTCTGTGACCACCGTAACCGTACAGATCGTAACGCTGCTGGTGGGCGATCAGGAATTCGATTCACCGAAAACACTGGCGGCCTTTGCGCTGGGACTGGTGCTGTTCCTGGTGACCCTGGTGCTGAATTTTGTGGCTCTGAAAGTCGTACAGAAATATCGGGAACAATATGACTAATACCTCTATGAGTACCCGCGAAAAAGTTGAAAAAAGCATGGTGCGCCGCCGTGCGGCGGAAAAACGCTTCCGTGTTTACGGCATGGCGTCGGTGTTGTTTGGTCTGCTGTGTCTGGTGGGTTTGTTTGGCGACATTATTAATAAAGGCGCTTCCGCCTTTCGCCAGACCGTTATTCAGACGGAGATTCTGATTGATGCTGATTATCTCGGCATTAATAAAAAAGCCGATGATCAGGAAATCCGTAACGCCGATTTTGAAGGGTTGATTAAGCAGCACTTCAAAAAGCTGGTACAGCCTGAAGGACGCAGTGAACGGCGCATGCTGTACAGCATGATCAGTGCTGGTGCGGCCTGGCAGTTACAGGAAGCGGTGATGCTGAATCCGTCGTTACTGGGACAGACGATGAGCATTAATCTGATCGCCGATGACGATGTCGATCAGTGGTTCAAGCACGACCGTGGCACCGAGTTGCATAACAATCGTATGAACGAAACTCAGGTGAAATGGCTGGAACAGTGGATTGAACAAGGCATGTTGAAGACACAGTTCAACACCCTGTTCTTCGTTAATGGTGATTCACGCGAGCCGGAACTTGCCGGTATTCGTGGTGCGATTACCGGTACCTTCCTGACCTTGCTGGTGACCTTTCTGTTGTCATTTCCGATTGGTGTGGCGGCGGCGATTTATCTGGAAGAGTTTGCCCCGCGCAATAAAATTACCGAGTTTGTTGAAATTAATATCAACAACCTTGCCGCGGTGCCGTCCATTACGTTCGGCCTGCTGGGTCTGGCAATTTTCATTAATATTTTTGGTGTTGCCCGCTCCACACCGTTAATTGGTGGTCTGGTGCTGACGCTGATGACCTTGCCGACCATTATTATTTCCGGTCGCGCAGCGATTAAAGCGGTACCACCGTCCATCCGCGAAGCTGCCTTCGGGTTGGGTGCGTCGAAAATGCAGGTCGTATTTCACCATGTATTACCGCTCGCCTTACCGGGCATGCTGACCGGTACCATTATTGGTATGGCACAGGCGCTGGGTGAAACGGCCCCGTTGCTGATGATTGGTATGGTGGCCTTTGTGGTCGACGTACCGGGTTTTGTGAATGACCCGTCAACGGTATTGCCGGTACAGATTTTCCTTTGGTCAGACAGTCCTGAGCGCGCCTTTATGGAGCGTACCTCCGGTGCCATTATGGTGCTGCTGGGCTTCCTGGTGACGATGAATACCGCCGCGGTGATGCTGCGCCGTCGTCTGGAACGCCGCTGGTAAGTGGTCTGACACATTAACGATTTGATTGGATTAAATAGATTATGAGCATCATCGAAAACCACAAAACCAATGGCGCCGCTTTTTGTGAAAATCCGAAATTAAAGGCCCGTGATGTCGGCGTTTTTTACGGTGAAAAACAGGCCATTTTTGATGTCAGCCTGGACATCGGTGCCAACGAAGTGATCGCCCTGATCGGCCCGTCCGGTTGTGGTAAATCGACCTTCCTGCGTTGCCTTAACCGTATGAATGACACCATCGATATCTGTCAGATCCGCGGTGAAATTCTGCTCGATGGCGAAAATATTTACGATCCTAAAGTGGATGTCGTGCCTTTACGTGCACGGGTTGGTATGGTGTTTCAGAAGCCTAACCCATTTCCTAAGTCGATTTATGACAACGTTGCTTACGGCCCGCGTATTCATGGCCTGGCGCATTCGCGTGTTGATCTGGATGAAATCGTAGAAAAAAGTCTGCAGCGTGCCGGCCTATGGAATGAAGTAAAGGATCGTCTGCATTCACCCGGCACGGGCTTGTCCGGCGGTCAGCAACAGCGTCTGTGTATTGCCCGCACCATTGCGGTCGATCCGGAAGTCATCCTGATGGATGAACCTTGTTCTGCGCTGGATCCGATTGCAACGGCTAAGATTGAAGAACTGATTGACGAATTGCGTGAGAATTACACCATCGCCATCGTAACCCACTCCATGCAGCAGGCTGCACGGGTGTCGCAGCGTACGGCGTATTTTCACCTTGGTCAGCTGATTGAAGTAAACCCGACCGATCAGGTGTTTACGACGCCTCAGCACACATTAACAGAAGCCTACATCACCGGTCGTTTCGGGTAAGGGGACGCTACAATGGAAATGAATTTTAACCAGCATATTTCCGGACAGTTCAACGCTGATCTGGAAGCGATCCGCAACCATATGATGGGCATGGGTGGTCTGGTCGAGCGTCAGGTAGCGAATGCTATTGAAGCGATCTGCAGCGGTGATACGCGCGTGGCCGACGATGTTATCCGCCGTGAAGACGAAGTGGATAAGATGGAAGTGAACATCGACCACGAGTGCACGCAGATTCTGGTGCGCCGTCAGCCGGCAGCGTCTGACTTACGCATGGTGTTGGCAGTCTCCCGTGTTGTGCGCGATCTTGAGCGTATCGGTGATGAAGCCAGCAAGATTGCCATTCATACACTGGAAGTCGCTGATAACAGCAGCAACCAGCTGTGCCAGCAGGCGATGCGTTACATGGGTGCCGAAGTTGTAAAAATGATTTCCGGTGCGCTGGATGCTTTCGCCCGTCACGACGTCGATGGCGCCATTGACGTTGTGCGCAACGATAAACTGGTCGACCAGCAGTATGCTTCTGCTCTGCGTGAGCTGATTACCTACATGATGGAAGATCCACGCTCTATTGGTCAGGCGATTAACATCCTGTGGATTCTGCGGGCCATTGAACGCATTGGTGACCATGCGCGTAATATTTCAGAGCAGGTGATTTACCTGGTGAAAGGTACCGACGTGCGTCACAGCTCACTGACTGAAATAGAAGAACAGGCCAACAAAGACTGATTTTTGTCTCTGCTGTGCAAAAGCCCGCGCATTGCTTTGCTGCGGGCTTTTTTGTGGGTCTTAATCAGCATTCTGCGCACCGGAATAAGGCAAAGTGAAGTATCTGAGCTTAACTTAGTCAGTATCCGCAGGTGAATTCATAAAACATTCATGGAATTGTCATCCAAGTGCAATAAATATTGCTGATGTCATAATTCTGTAATGTAACTGAAACAGAATTGTCACCTATCGGCCAGCCTGTTGCCTGATACGGCACTTTCAGGCAATGAGCTATAACACTGCATGACATTATTCAGGTACACATTATGAAAAAAATCGCCTTATCTCTCGCTATCGCTTCCCCGGTTCTGGTTCAGGCTGAAACCATTAATCTTGAAATTGAAAAGCCCGAGTTCTACGGCAAAATCAATGTGACTCAGGAATTTGTGCAGCAGAAAGACGCTGGCAATTACTCGCAACTGAATTCGAACGCCTCCCGCCTGGGTGTGAAAGGTAAGATTGCGCTGGAGCATGGCCTGAAAGCGATTTACCAGGCTGAGTATGAAACCTTCCAGGACGATGGTGAAAAAGCAGCAGGCCAGACCTTCAGTCAGCGTAATACCTTTATTGGTCTTGAGGGTGGCTTTGGTCGTGTGCAGGCCGGTATGTTTGATACGCCATTCAAAAGCGCACAGAACAAAGTCGATCTGTTTAATGACCTGCAGGGTGATATCAAAAACATCATTTCCAAAAGCGAAAACCGTTCGAAAAACAGCGTGCAGTACAGCTCGCCGTCTTTCGCCGGTCTGGTTGCAACCGTTGATCACCTGAACTCAGAAGATGAAGACGTGAACAACGGTTTGTCGGCATCCCTGGCTTACACCCGTGGCGATATCTACGTTGCCTATGCCTATGACAACGAAGTGAATGGCGAGCTGATGAATGCACAGCGCGTCGTCGGTCAATATAAAGTGGGCGCGGTGCAACTGGGTGCACTGTGGGAAACTTTCGACAACGATGGCACTTCCGAAGAAGGCTGGATGGCATCAGCTGCATTCAAAGCGACTTCTGATGTAACTGTTAAAGCGCAGTACGGTGCGTCCGATATCAAAATAAAAGGCGGCACCAGCTACAGCCTGGGTGCGGATTACAAGTTGGCTAAAAATGTTAAGACCTTTGTTTACGCAACCAGCGAAGAGTCCGATGACGAAACGAAAGACGCCCAGTACTACGGTGTGGGTCTGGAATACAAATTCTGATAAGCGGCATGTGTTGATGCTGTAATCAGAAACAAAAAAAGCGCTTTTACGGCCACTG
>NZ_JAOANI010000015.1:157429-348467 GCF_025318105.1 Thalassolituus pacificus | reverse complement strand
CCCGGAACGACGCTTTAAAACACCAATAATTTGTATCGTTCCGGGGCAGGGTTTTGCTCTGAAGGCCGCAGAATCATCTGGTTGACTGGCACCGCACGATCGCCGGTTTTAGTAATCCGCCCGGCTGTATTTCAACGGAAACAGCGTTTGAGACATGAAATTGCAGTTCAACTACTTGCTCTGAAAAGCGGCATTGCAGTGACGGTTTTCTGCGCCTCTGGGGCCGCCGCAGAAACCGATGATATTTCTGGTCTGTCCGCTGGGATGCGGACAAGTGGCTCCGGCCATGGATGGCCGATGAGGCACGCGGCCAGTAAATATCAAGGTTTCAAGGACTATTTTGCCGGAGCAAAATGAACAGCCGAAGGCTGGCGCGCAGCGCGAAGGGCAGGACGCCCGGAGTCTCACGGCCCAGAAAGCGCGAAGCTGGGGTCGGCCCGCCGGCAAGGGGATAAGTTCCCCTGGGAGGCAACAGGCCTTGATGTTAAAAAATGCTGCTTTTGTCAGCTACAGTGCTGATTAAAAACTGTGGGACAGTAGTGGCTTTTACGGCGCTTTTTTTATGTCTGCAATGCGGCGGAAATACTCAGTCTTTTTCCATGACCCGGCTGCGCTCAGAAGAAATAATAAAGCTGAACGTGCTGCCTTTACCCAATGTGGATTCGATATCCAGCACGGTGTCGTGGTGTTCCAGTGCGTGTTTAACGATGGCCAGACCCAGTCCCGAGCCACCGACGGTCGATTCACGCGAATCATCAACACGATAGAAACGTTCGGTCAGGCGACTGATATGTTGCGCCGGAATCCCCGCGCCATGATCGCTGATGCTGACTTTCACACCATCAAAGCCGGAGCGGATACTGAATTCGATCTTATCTTCTCCGCCGTATTTAATGGCATTGGTCAGCAGGTTAGTCAGCACCGAGCTCATCTCATCGCTGAAGCCCTGAATCTCAATCGCCTGTGTGCATTTGAAGGTAATGCGGTTGGCGCTGTAAGCCTGCAGCTGATCAACCACCGAATAGCCCAGTTGCTGCAGGTTAAACCAGTCACCCAATTGCTCGGTGTTGGCGCTTTCCAGTTTGGATAATTCAATCAGATCGTTGACCAGACTTTTCATCCGCAGGCCCTGGCCGTTCATCTGAGTAATGGCTTTTTGCAGGCTGGGGGGCAGCTCCATATCGTCAAGCATTTCCAGATAGCCATTAATCACCGTGAGCGGTGTGCGCAGTTCGTGGGATACGTCGGCAATAAAATTTTGCCGCATGGTTTCTACGCGCTTACGTTCGGTGATGTCTTTTACCAGCATGACTTTCTGGTCGAGACCGAACTGTGTGATCTGAATCTGCAGGCTGAATTGTTTGCGGTGACTGACGTCGAACTGTAATGAGGAGTTGTAATCCCCCTCGTTAAAATATCGGGTAAAGCGCGGGTTACGGATCAGGTTGGTAATATGCTGGCCGCTGTCTTCACGACGCAGGCCGAGTAAGCGCGACGCTGAGCCGTTGAAATTAGTGATGTAGCCTTCCTGGCCGATGATCACCACGCCATCGTGCAGCGATTCGATGCCCTGATTGTAGCGTTGCAGCTGAATCGCCTGCTGTGCCAGCTTATTCTTCAGATTTTTTTCGCGGCGGATCAGTTTATCAACGCTGTAGCCTATAAGGCCGCTGTCTTGTGGCGGTGGTCCCTGACGGTAGCTCCAGCGGTACAGGCTGGCCATCGCGCGGAAGGCCATAACCTGGGCCGTTAACAGGCCGAGGATAAGCCCCCAGATGGCATGGCCTGATGACCAGCCAAGGGCGACACCCAGTCCAACTACGACCAGAATGCGGAAAAACTCGCGTTGCCAGGCAACCTGCTGCACAAACTTCCCCTTAGCTTTTTACTTCGTCAGACGGAGAAAAACGGTAACCAGCCCCACGTACGGTCTGAATCATTTGTTCCTGATCGTCGATCGACAACACTTTGCGCAGACGGCGGATATGAACATCCACGGTGCGATCATCAATATAAACATTGCCCCCCCAGACGCGGTCGAGCAATTGGGCGCGCGAGTATACGCGATTGGGATGCAGCATGAAAAACTCCAGCAGGCGGAATTCCAGCGGCCCCAGGGAAATGGGCTGGCCGCTGATGCTGGCGTTCTGGGAAGAGCGGTCAAGGCTGAGCTTGCCGGCCTTCACCGGTACGTCATCAATCAATGCATGAGTACGGCGCAGTACCGCGCGGATGCGGGCAACCAGCTCGCGGGTGGAGAACGGCTTGAGAATGTAGTCGTCTGCGCCGCTGTCGAGGCCGCTGATACGATCATCTTCGTCCGCCCGGGCGGTCAGCATAATGACCGGAATATCGGCGGTCAGCTCGTCGCGTTTCAGGCGCCGGGTTAATTCAATACCGGACATCATGGGCATCATCCAGTCAGCAATAACCAGATCAGGCCGCTCATTGACGATCATTTGGTGGGCCAGATGGCCATTGGCAGACAGCTTCACACGGAAGCCTGCGAGTTCAAGGCAGGTACGGATCATATCGCAAATTGCAGGCTCGTCATCGACAACGAGAATATAGCCACCGCTCATAAGGGTCCTCGATTCTACGGCAAATTTCCGGTGCTGATTGTGACAGTTTTATTAAGCACTGTTCACTCTAAATTTAACCATTGGGGCCGCAGATTGCGCTTGCTGAAGTGCAGGGTGCTTGCTGATCCGGCGGTTTTATTACTCTGATTGTCGCCGGAATCTGCCTGTTTTCACTGAAAACACGATAAAGCGATAATTTTCAGAGGCTTAGCCAAAAAAGCGGTTGACGGGGCAAGGGCAGGTCAGTAATATCCCCGCCCACTTAGCCGGTATAGCTCAGTCGGTAGAGCAACTGACTTGTAATCAGTAGGTCCCGAGTTCGACTCTTGGTGCCGGCACCAAATTAAAAAGCCCGTCCGATGGACGGGCTTTTTTTTGTGCTTTTTAAATGCAGCTGAACAGATGTGCTCAAAAGCGCATCGACAATTCCAGATTGTATCCCTGATTGTTGGTTTGGCTGACGCTGTAGCGTATTTCTCCGGCTTGCGGCTCACCCTGGTAGATATCCCAGGCGGTCATCGCCACGAATTTCATCAGATCGGCGGAAGAAGAATGCGCACTGACGCTGTCATCGTCGACCAGATCCCAATGGCTGGCTTCCAGCCAATCACCACTGAAGGCGGCATCTTTATCTTCGTCAGCCCAGGTCATGGAAAAGGGTGCGATCAGGGCAAAGCAGGCAGCACAGGGTTTGATCCAGCGCTGGCGGCGTAAAACGTTGCGCAGCGTGCGCTCATCAATAAAACCGAGGCTGATTAATGCTTGCCCCAGCTGGCAGGGATTCTGCGCCTGATAGCTCAGCGCCTGCTGCAGTTGTTGTTCTGTTATTTCCTGCCGCTGTAACAGCAGTTGTCCCAGGCGATGGGGGAATTCATTCATGATCGCAGTTCCTTGTTATGTCCTTTACTGCACATCTTCAGAATGGCACAGCGGTGACAGAACTCCATGCTGTTTAGTTAACGTTCAGTTTTTATTCGTAACAGAAATGGAACAAGCTGTTCTTCCCGGCTAATGTCATGGCTGTCTGCTTTGCTATTAGCGGACAGAATCATTCACCTGACGGAGAACCTTGCATGACCCTGATTCAAACTCTCGCCAGCCACGTGCGACCGCATACCGACGATATCGCTTTGGCGCTGATCGCGACCTTACTGGTAATTTTCGGAGACACCATTAATGATCTGGTACGCAAGCTGGTGCGGCCGCAGCCGATGTGGATACGGGTAGGCGTATTTATTGCGTTGTGTACGTTTGGGTATGGTGCGTTGTCTGTGTGGCTGACACCGGTGCTCGACAGTTATCTGCGTACATTGTCGGCGGGTATGTTTCTGAGTGTGGTGATCGGATCTTTTGTTGCCGTGGGGTTTATGGCGGAGCGTTATCACAGCCGTTAGGTACAGACAGTCGGAAGGCGTTATGTGTGGCTGAATAAAAACATAGTGGGGAAACAATGTGGGAGTATGGGTGGTCTGAAACTTTATAAAGGCCCAAAAAAATCGGGCGGTCAGGACATCCTGTCCTGACCGCCACAGCACCCTAGCGCCATCCTGGCGTCCTAGACTTCGTTCATCCTTGCCGCTATCCGTTGCGGTTGCTCATCCCTGACCAGCGATCCATCGCCGACAACTCTATCCGTGATTGCAGTCCTTAGCGGTATCTTCCTGATCACTGCCATCCCGGCAGTGCGTCCGTCCTTGTGGAATTAAAGATAGCAGAATCGCCCTTCTGAGATAGCCCAGGTTTTCTATACTGAGGCTGTTGTGTTTGTATCATGATTTATAAATATTATATAAATCAATCACTTACGTTTTTTCTGTGCGGATCTTTCCTTCGGGATCAGGGTGTTTTACCTAGATATCGCACTACCTTGTGAGATATCTCGCACAAGGCTGCAGGCGCTTGTCTGCCGGTCTTCTCTCAGGAGTCATGAGTTTTTATGAGTAATGCTGTCAATCTACCGTCAGAGCTTGTGTATTTGCCCTTGGGAGAAGAGGCGATTCCGTTGTTAAAGCGTGGATTTATTCCTTTATTACCGGCAACGGCCAGCGGTTTGCCCTGGTTATTGCCGCCGGCGGCGCAGCCGGCGTTGGTCAGAGTATCGGCGGACGACTATCAGTCGCACATGCTGTCTGAATATGGACGTCTGCCAGCGAACCTGCGCGATTTGATCAGTCAGGAGGATTTTCTGCGTCAGGCGGAGAGTAAACGCGTGGATATCGAAGCCGCGCTGGTGGCACAGCGTAAAGCCCGCGCAGAAGAGGATGCCGGACGGCCACAAGACTGGTTATTGCAGCGCTTTTTCAGTAATCCTTATTGTGCGCTTGCCTGGCGTCACGGAGCAGGTTTTGGCGGTATCTGGCTGGGCGTTGATCCGCAGCAGTGGCCGGACACCGCGTTCCACCCGGTAAGTTATCAGTCGCAACGTACACCACGGCTTCCGGACAGCCTGTACTGCGATCCGCCGACGCACGCTCCGTTGGCGGAGCAGCGTTTAATCTGTGCCGCGGCGGCGGTGGATAAGTCGGTTCAGGTTGGTCATCAGCGGCAGTGGCTGTTGCGACTGCCGCCGAAAGCTTTGCGTGTGGTGTTGCTGGGCGCGCAGGTGTCACGCCGATTTGAACAAAACCTGCTGCAATTCTGGCAGCAGGATTTCCGCTATCAGCGTATTCCGCTGTCTCAGATGACGTTCAACAACCGCGATCTGAGCTGGGAGTTTCAGCTACGGCCGTTGACCAGAGCAGAAAAGCCCTGAGGATCGACCAGCTCGCCGTCCTCTCCCAGCTCCGGGTAAGGCAGTTTGTATTTATGGCAGAGTCTGGTGATGGTTGGCTGGCACCATTCAAATAACAGGCGCTGGTAGGTTTCTTCATCCAGACGGTTGTGCTCGAACAGGCCGGCAACCTCACGCTGGCGCTGGGCTTCACTGAGAATGATGGCGGCCGCCACCGATACGTTAAAGGATTGCACCATGCCCTGCATCGGGATGATCAGATGCTCGTCAGCCAGTTCAGCGGCCTGCTCGCTGATCCCTTCTTTTTCATTACCCAGCATCAGTGCTGTCGGCCGGGTGAAATCATAATCGCGGAAGTCGATCGCGCGTTCGCTGAAATGCGCGGCGCAAATGGTAAAACCTTGTTGCTGTAAATGGTCAATGGCGGTGTCGATGGCGGGATGGGTTTGCACATCGACCCAGGTGCCCGCTCCGGCGGTCTGATTGCGGCGCAGGCGGTACTGATCTCCGGGCCAGACACAATGCACTTCCGGCACAGCAAAGGCATCACAGGTGCGGACAATGGCCGACAGATTGCGATCTTTATGCACTTCGTCGGTCAGTACGGTTAAATCGGGTTGGCGCAGGCTCAGGGTTTGGTGAATTCTCTCCAGACGTTGCGGCGTCACGGGCTTAGCTCTCCTGGTTGGATTGGCCGTTTTTAACAGGCAACGGCACGGGTTGTTGGGTGGTTATTCAGGAGGAGGCATTGTATAAAAGCGCCCGAACTGATGCACGGAGTGAGATATGAACGGCAATCCTTTTCTTGGCTGGCACTATTTATGGCAGGGCTTCCTCTCTCTGCGCGAGCCGGGCCTGCGCCGCTTTGTGGCTTTGCCGCTGCTGCTGAATATTGTGGTTATGAGCGCCGCCAGCTGGTGGGGTGGGCATAAACTGAGCAGCTGGATTGAATCGCTGGTGGTCTGGTTGCCGGGCTGGCTGGAATGGCTTTACTGGCTGCTGATGCCGCTGGCATTACTGACTCTGCTGCTGGTAATGGCGTATTTTTTCAGCACTTTGCTGGTCACGCTGGGCAGTCCGCTTAACGGCCTGTTGAGTGAGCAGGTGGAGCGTCGTGCCGGAGTGGTTATACCGGAAGAATCTTTGCTCAAGATGATCCGCCGCACGTTTGGCCGCGAACTGACCAAACTGGGGTATCTGTTGCCACGTTACCTTTTATTGGTGGTGCTGAGTTTTATTCCAGGTCTGAATCTGGCCAGCCCGGTGCTGTGGCTATGGTTCGGCAGCTGGGTCGTGGCGTTGCAGTACATTGATTATTCCTTTGATAACCATGGCCGCAGTTTTGCCGAGATGCGTAAGGCAATGGCGGGCGACAACCTTACCGTGTTGGGCTTCGGTGGATTGGTCGCATTGTTTATGATGATTCCACTGGTGAACTGGTTTGTGATGCCGGCAGCGGTGATCGGCGCAACCCGTCTGCGACTTGATCGAATGGCGGGTCCGGCGGGCAATGTCGGCGGATTCGGCTATGCTGAAGGGGATACCCACAGGCAAAGGTTAGCCGATGGCAGCACTGAATATTCTGATCGTTGATGATGCCGCATTTATTCGCGATCTGGTTAAAAAAGCGGTCCGGGATACCTATCCCGGCTGCGAATTGCATGAAGCCGTCGATGGCCGCAAAGCCATCAGCATCATGAATGGCAAGAGCATCAACCTGGTATTGTGCGACTGGGAAATGCCGGAAGTTTCGGGCATTGAAGTGCTGCAATGGATGCGTGCTGATGAGCGTTACAAAAAAGTCCCCTTTATGATGATTACCAGCCGCGGCGAGCGCGATCATGTGCTGAAAGCGGTAGAAGCCGGTGTGTCTGAATACATTGGTAAGCCATTTACCCGTGAAAATTTCGTCGGCAAGCTGTCCAAGCTGGTCTACAAACATCTGAAAATACGTCCTAACCAGGGCGACAGCAAACCCGCTCTGGGGGGCGGGTCAGCGGACATTCTGGGGGCTGCCAGTGTGGGGGCCGCACCTAAAGTGGCCGGTGGTGACATGGGGGGAGCGTCGGTATTGATGGGCGCAACGCCGAAAGCGATGGCCGAACCCAAGGCCGTTGCCGCTGCCGACCTGGGCGGTGCATCGGTATTAATGGGTGAGCAGGCGGCTCCGGCGCGTAAAAGTGCTGCCAAGGCCCGGGGTCTTGCCAGTGTCCGCTTTGGTTCCGGCGGCAGTGCCAAGCTGGTCATCAAAGACATCAGTTTGCAGGAGCTGATTGGCGTATTTCGCCGTGAAGGGCCGTTACCGGCTTTGCTGGAGCAGGTGGTGCTCGATATCGTTGATCAGGAAAGCGGCGATGTTGCCCGCATTAACGGTTATGTACGTATGATGCAGGCACAGGAACCTCATCCCGATGCGCAAACGATTCAGATGCTGATCCGCTACGTCGATGATGATCCGGAAAAACTGGCGACGTTATCGCGCTTTATTGCCAGGGTGCGTTAAGCCATTTTAGTGCTGCGTTACGAGGCTTGCTCCTGCGGCACCGTTTCATGCTCATGCGGCTGACATCCGAGTAGCCGCTCAGGGCCAAAGTGGCAGGTGAAACAACTGCCTTCTCCCGGCTCACTTTCTATCAGCAACTCCCCGTTATTACGCAACAGCACGTGCTTCACAATGGCCAGGCCAAGGCCGGTGCCGCCAGTCGCTTTGTTGCGGCTGGGGTCGGCGCGGTAAAAGCGCTCGGTCAGGCGTGGCAGATGATGCGCCTCGATGCCCGTGCCGTTGTCGCGTACGGCAAAGAAGGCGCCGTCATCGTTGCAGTACCAGCTTAACTCCACTCTGCCGCCATCCGGCGTATATTTCACCGCATTAAAGACCAGATTCGAGAAGGCGCTGCGCAGCTCATCGGCATAGCCCAGCAGTTGGGCCGGGCAATCGATACTGAGGTGGATATTGTGGCCGCGTTCGTGACTTAACGCGCGGGCATCGGCGGCGATGCTGGCCAGTAACGGCTCAATAGCCACGGCCTGTGGTTGTTCCTGTTGTGTGGTTTCCAGTCGCGACAGCATCAGCAGATCTTTGATCAGCGCTTCCATGCGCGCGCTCTGCTCGCTCATCTGTGCCAGCATGCGCCCCCAGCGTGGTGGCAGCTGGTCGCTGACGCTGGCCATGGTTTCGACGTAGCCGGATACCACCGTCAGTGGCGTGCGCAATTCGTGGCTGACGTTGGCAACAAAATCTTTGCGCATCTGTTCCAGCTGCTTCAGACGGGTAATGTCATGCACCACCATCAGCCGGTCTTTACGGCCAAACTGGGTGATGTTGAATTGCAGATGAATACGGCTGTTTACCGGCGATTTAATTTCCAGCGGCTCGTCATACTCGCCGTGATTAAAGTAGTCGTTAAAAGCCGGATTGCGGATCAGGTTGGTGATCGGCTGGCCGACATCAACCGGCGCCCGTAGCCCCAGAAATTTGCTCGCCGCGTGGTTCCACCATTCCAGATTGCCGTGGCTGTCGACCATCAGCACCGCGTCCTGCAACGCGGCGGTGGAATCCTGAATGCGGTTAATAATGGCCTGCAGCTTTTGCTGGTGCTTGCTGCTGCGTTGCTGCAGGCGCTGGGTTTCATTGAAGACAGCCCCCCAGATACCGACAGTGCGTGGCAGCGGTGTACTCTGCCCTTGTTGTAACCAGCGTTGCAGGCGCGATAACTGCAGCCACTGCCAGGCGGTGTAGCCTGCCAGTGCCAGAGCAATCATGGTGCCGGTCTGATGGATACTGAGGCCGATGCTCAGAGCGAGCAGCAGCAGATAGCACAGGCGGCGCAATTCCCTGCGCCAGGCCGGGCTCATCGTGTTCAGGACGCTTTGGTCGAGAAACGGTAGCCAGTGCCGCGCACGGTCTGAATCAGATGCTCGTGGGTTTCGCCCAGAGCTTTGCGCAGGCGGCGGATATGCACGTCGACGGTTCGTTCTTCGACATACACATTGCCTCCCCACACCTGATCCAACAGTTGGGCGCGTGAGTAGGCGCGTTCCTGATGGGTCATAAAGAACTGCAGCAGACGATATTCGGTCGGACCGATATCAATCGGGCTGCTGTGTGAGGTCACCCGGTGGCAGACCGGATCCAGCATCAGGCCACCCACATCAATCGGTTCTTCAATGCCCTGTGGTGTGGCGCGGCGCAGCACGGCTTTCAGGCGTGCGACCAGTTCACGCGGGGAGAAGGGTTTGGTGATGTAATCATCCGCACCGGCTTCCAGTCCCTGTACCTTGTTGTCTTCTTCACCTTTGGCGGTGAGCATAATAATCGGCAGCTCGGCGGTTAGATCATCCCGTTTCAGACGGCGCGCAAACTCCACGCCGCTGGTTCCGGGCAGCATCCAGTCGAGCAAAATCATATCTGGTTTATTATCGACGATATGAGCATGGGCCTCCTGAACGCTGGCTGCTTCCATACACTCATAGCCTGCCATTTCCAGGGCGACCGCGATCATCTCGCGGATTGGCGCTTCATCATCGACGATTAATACCGTCTTGCCTGCTTTAGTCATAGTTGTCGTCACGCAAGTGTCACAATCCCGTATTGCGCTGGTATTACACTGGCGCAATGTTACAGGGATGTGACAGTTGCCGAGATAAGGGAACTTTTCGTGAAAAGCCTGAACCCTGTTCAGACCGATTCAGCAGGCCTCAGGCCGGATGCAGCAGATAGTGTCCGACCAGACCGGCCCAGATAATCAGGCCAAACCAGTAGCTCTGGCGGAACGCGGTAAAGCAGACGTCGCGCCCGCGTGAGCGTATCTGCCATAGCTGGGAGGCAAAAAATAGCGCACCGCACAGCAGGCCGACATAAAACGGCCAGCTCAGTGCCAGCTGATTTCCGGCCGCCAACAGGCAGAACAGCGTTATGCCCTGCAGCAGAGCAATCATCGCAATATCCAGTTCAGCAAACAGCACGGCGGTGGATTTGATCCCTACTTTCAGGTCGTCATCGCGGTCGACCATGGCGTACATGGTGTCGTAGGCCACGGTCCAGCACAGGTTGGCGATATACAGCAGCCAGGCAACGGCCGGAATGTCGTTGCTCTGCGCGGCAAAGGCCATCGGAATCGCACAAGAGTACGCCGCGCCAAGAAACACCTGCGGCAGGTGGGTGTAGCGCTTCATAAAGGGGTAGAGCGATGCCAGCCCAAGGGCGGCAAATGACAGCATAATGGTGAAAGTATTGGTCAGCAGCACCAGCAGGAAGGCCAGTAGTACCAACACCGCAAAGCCGGTCAGCGCCTGTTTGCTGGTCATACGGCCTGTGGCCAGTGGCCGGTCAGCAGTGCGTTTTACATAACCGTCCACTTTGCGGTCGGCAAAATCATTGATGATGCAGCCGGCAGAGCGCATCAGAAACACACCCACCGTAAAAATAAGCAGCAGCGCGATATCCGGCTTACCCGAACCGGCAATCCACAATGCCCACAGCGTTGGCCCCAGCAGCAGGTACGAACCGATGGGCCGGTCGAGGCGGGTGATGGCAATCCAGTCCTGCCAGCGTGCCCAGCGGGACGGCCAGTAACGATCAAACAGTTGGGTTAATGCGGACATAGCGGTTCTTCTTCTTGCAGAGGGCGCTCAGGCCTTCAGAGAAATTCGGTCAGACGCTGGGAAAACGCTTCCGACACCATTAACGGCTTACCGCGCAGGGTAAACACCGAACGACGCGACCATTCTAACCCCAGCGCATTGGCTTTGCAGTGGCTGACCTGCAATGGCGTGCGGCGCAGTGATGGCTGGCGGAATAAATAACTGCCCAGCGAGCGCGCACCCAGATGCTGCAGGCAGCGTTCGTTGCCCGACAGTGTGGTTAACGGAATGGCGGTGCGGGCATACACCAGCGGCACGTCGCCAAGGCGCAGAATCACTTCTCTGATCCACAACCGCTGGCTGCCATACAGTTGCAGGGCCTGACGTTCAACCGCTGTTGGTTCGCCGTAATACTGCGCCAGCACCTGAACATTAAAGGTGTTGGGGCGCAGAGCGCTGAGGCGGGCGGTCAGGGATTGCTGATCCAGCAGCCAGTCGCGCCAGATCGGCGGTAACGAGAACGCACGGCGTTGGTTCCGGTTAGACCAGCGGGGAGCAGACGGATGCAGCACAGGCGCCAGAGACGGAATCGCCGGCAGGTGCAGGGAGGACAATGCCTTCATGAACGGGCTCGGTGGAGACGCAGAAATCCGGAAAACCGGGGATCATTTCAGGCGCGCAGGATGCGCTAAATCGGGGCGTCAGGCAAGCCCGGGCGGGCATGGCTGGCCATTTTCGGACGGCAAATGCCCGTAATTGACCGTTGATTTTCCGCGTGCGCCTGAGTAGTTTTAGCGCCTTTCTGAAAATCGGTATTTTTTAAGGTAATAGTATGAAAAAGTGGCAATGCGTTGTTTGCGGCTGGATTTATGACGAAGAACTGGGCGCACCGGAAGAAGGTCTGGCTCCGGGCACCCGCTGGGAAGACGTCCCGGCAGACTTTATTTGTCCTGATTGCGGTGTGGGCAAAGAAGACTTCGAGATGGTAGAAATCTGATTCAGCCCTGCCGAATTCCCGGGAAGTGCCTCTGCACTTCCTGTCCTTTTCTCACCTGTCTCCATCCGGATAAAAGTCTATGAACGAGAATTCTGCCCCGATTGTGGTTATCGGAACCGGTCTGGCTGGTTATAACCTGGTCAAAGAGCTGCGCAAGCTGGCGCCGCAACAGGATATTCTGATGATTACCGCCGACGATGGCCGTAATTACTCCAAGCCGATGTTATCCACCGGTTTCGGCAAAAACAAAACTGCCGATGAGTTAGCAATGGCCAGCGCTGCGGCAATGGCTGAGCAGCTGAATATTGTTATACGCACCAACACCCGCGTTACCCATATCGACGCTGCGGCGCACAAAGTGTTCGTCGGTGAAGAACCCATCGACTACAGCAAGCTGGTATTGGCCTGGGGTGCGGAAGTGATCCGTCCGCGGGTGGAAGGTGATGCCGGAGACCGTATTTACTCCATCAACGATCTTGAAGATTACGCCCGTTTCCGTGCCGCTGCCGATGGCAAAAAGCGCGTATTGATTATGGGTGCCGGCCTGATTGGCTGTGAATACGCCAACGATATGGCCAATGGCGGTTTTGAGATCGACGTCGTTGCCCCTTGTGAGCAATTACTGCCGTCGCTGCTGCCACCCGAAGCGGCCAATGCCGTACAGCATGGTCTGGAAGGACTGGGCGTGCGCTTCCATCTTGGCCCGCTGGTCAGCCGTATTGTGCATGATGGCGATGAGCTGAGTGCCACCCTGAGTAATGGCGAAACATTAAAAACCGACGTCGTGGTTTCTGCTATTGGTCTGCGTCCGCGTCTGGATCTGGCGATTAAAGCCGGTCTGCAGGTGAATCACGGTATCGTAGTCAACCGCCAGCTGCAGACCAGCGAGCCGGATATTTACGCGTTGGGCGACTGCGCCGAAGTTGAAGGTCGCGTGTTGTTGTACGTACTGCCATTAATGGCATCGGCCCGCGCGCTGGCGAAAACACTGAGCGGTGAAGCGACCGAAGTCAGCTACGGCGTCATGCCGGTTACCGTTAAAACGCCGGTTGTACCGGTGGTGGTTTCACCGCCGGCGCTGAGTGTTTCCGGCATGTGGCAAACAGAATGTGACGGAGCCGACGTTCAGGCGGAGTTTCGCAACGAAAACGGCGAATTGCTCGGCTATGCTTTGACCGGAGCCAGGGTTATGAATAAAGTAGCACTCAACAAAGAGCTGCCGGCCATTCTGCCCTGACCTCTCGTTACTTCACGCTCCCCTGCTGTCAGCAGGGGATAACGTCATCCCCGGGGAATCGGGGACCACTACAGACCAATAAGGATAACCATCCATGCGTAAACCAGAACTGGCTGCGGCCATCGCTGAAAAAGCAGATCTGAGCAAAGAAAAAGCAGCAGAAGTGATCACCGTGATCACCGATCAGATTGCTAAAGCGTTGAGTGAAGGTGACTCTGTCAGCCTGATCGGTTTCGGTACTTTTGAAGTACGTCAGCGCGCAGAACGTCAGGGTAAAAACCCACAGACTGGCGCACCAATCACTATCGCGGCTGCCAAAGTACCGGCATTCAAGCCAGGTAAAGGTCTGAAAGAGGCCGTGCAATAAGCACGGCAAAGCGGCTGACCCGGGAATGGGTTAAGCAGCTGGTTATCGGCGAGGGGCTCTGCCCCTTTGCCGCTCCTGTTTTTGATTCCCTGCGTATTGATGTCTGTGACAGCTCCGACCCGGAGCAGGCTACCCTGCAGTTTATGGAACTGCTGCGCGCGGTTGCCGACGCAGAACCCGCACAATTACCTACCGCTTTATTCGTTGTTCCCCAAGGCTTTGACAACTTTGACCTGTATTGGAACTGGCTGCTGATCTGCGACAATCTGCTTGCCCAGATGGGTTATGAAGGCATGCTGCAGCTGGCGAGTTTTCATCCGCAGTATCTGTTTGAAGGCGAGGATGAAGATGACATGAGCCACTTCACCAACCGTTCGCCGTATCCGATGCTGCATATCATCCGCGAGGCCGATATCGAGCAGGCGCTGGCCAGTGTCAGTCGTCCGGAGCGGATTCCTGAACGCAATCGTCAGCATATGCGCCGTTTAGGCAAAGAAGGTCTTTTGCAATGCATGCCGGCTCTGGCACAATCGCGCCTCTTTCAGGATGCAGGCGACATCACCGAACAACCGGAATCCTGAGAGACACTTTTTTCTCTACCCTCCTGAGGATGTGTCATGATCAAGTTCCAACTGCTGCTGTGGGCCCTGGGCCTGCTGATGAAGAAAGCCGCACGCAAAAACCCTGATTTCCGTAAACAACTGGATGGCAAAGATTTTGCTTTTCAGTTACAGACCGAAGATGGCGGCATCGTCCGTCATTACGTCATTGCCAACAACAGCGTGAGCAGTAAGCGTAAGGCGCATAAAAATCCGGCCTTTACCATCAGCTTCAAAAACGCTGATACTGGTCTGCGTATCCTGACGTCGAAAGACAAAAATGCTTTTATGAAAGGCATTCAGGAGAAAGACATTAAAATCGCCGGGGACCTGTCGCTGGTGATGTGGTTCCAGGGTGTGAGCAAGTACCTGAAACCGAAAAAAAAATAACAACTTAAAAACCGCGGCACCGTCCGCGGTTTTGCTTTACCGTCCGGCTCCGGTCGCGGCGGCCCGGCCAATAGGATATCCGTATGAGCCTTACTCGTCAGATTCTGCTAGCCATGACCGCTGCCATTCTGCTGGGCAGTCTGACCCAGCGTTTGCTGCTGATACCTGACCTGCTGAGTGACCCTGTGTGGCAGGAATATCTGCATTACATACTCGACGATTTACTGGCCCATGGGCTGTTTCTGCTGGGCGGTAAAATATTCATTGCCAGTCTGAAAGTGCTGGTAGTCCCTCTGGTCTTTGTGTCGCTGGTGTGTGGTGTTTGCCATCTGCGTGACCAGGGTTCATTGGGTCGGCTAAGCCTGAAAACCATTGTGCTGTATCTGGCGACAACCGGTCTGGCGATCTCGCTGGCGTTGCTGTTAGCCACCTGGTGGGAACCGGGAAGCGGTGTCGATAAAACCACCGGTGGTAACTATGTGCCGCCGCAGCCGATGGCGCTGATTGATGTGCTGGCCAATATTTTTCCCAGCAATCCGGTGCAGGCGATGGCAGAAGGCCGGATGCTGCAGGTGATTGTGTTCGCTCTGCTGATTGGTATTGCCATCGGCCGTGCCGGTGAATACGGCGAACGTATCGGCAGCCATTTCAACGATTGGAACGAAGTGCTGATGAAGCTGGTCACGTTGTTGATGAGCTTCGCACCGTACGGTGTTTTCTGTCTGCTGTTTACCTTGTTCGCCGAACAGGGCATTGGCAAAGTCGGTGATCTGGCGCTTTATATGCTGACCGTCACCACTGTACTTTTGCTGCATGGCTTTATTATTTACCCACTGCTGCTGAAAAGCCTGTCGGGGCTGTCTCCACGGATCTTTTTACGCAAAATGCGTGATGTGCAGCTGTTTGCCTTCAGTACTGCCTCCAGTACGGCTACGGTACCTGTTACCCTGCGTGCGGTTGAGCAGCGCCTTGGCGTTAAAAACCGCGTGGCCGCCTTTTCGGTGCCGCTGGGGGCGACCATTAATATGGATGGCACGGCGATTATGCAGGGTGTGGCGACGGCATTTATTGCCCAGGCTTACGGCATTGATCTGAGTTTGAGTCAGTATCTGCTGGTGGTGCTGACCGCCATGCTGGCTTCAATTGGCACTGCCGGTGTGCCCGGCGTAGGGCTGGTAACTCTGGCACTGGTGCTGGAACAGGTACAATTACCGGTAGAAGGCATCGCCCTGATTATCGGTGTCGATCGTATTCTCGATATGATGCGCACCGCCGTGAATGTCACCGGTGATGCTATGGTCTCCGTGGTGGTGGCGCGCAGTGAAGGTGCTATCGACCAGGACATCTACAACAACCCCAAAGCGGGAGAACAAAAGTGAACATGCAGCGTTCTATGCTGGCCGTGCTGCTGGCCAGCACGATAGCGATGCCGGCAATCAGTGCGGAGCAGGGCGGTATTAATGCGGAGCAGGGTATTACTACTGCCATACCCATGCCGGTAGCAAACAATGCCGAAGCGGATGCTCAGCTGAGTGCTGAGGAACTGGCAAAGCAACAGGCCGCCGAGCAGGCACAGAAACAACTGGAAGCCATTATCGGCGCTTCCGGTCTGGAGGGACTGGGAGAGCAGGCACGTAATCTGGCGCAGCAGGTGCTGAATGAAACCCAGGCGCCGCTCGGTTTTCAGTACGATGTCGTCGACCGGCTGACGCCGCTGTGGGCGCCGGTTGCCCTGCAGAATACTCTGGCCAGTGCACTGGCTTCTCTTGATGATCAGCAGCGCGAGTTATTACAGAGCACGCTTAACAGCCGTCGTCTGCAAAATGCACGCAGCAAAGAACTGAGCGCCATTGCCGATCAGGATAACCGCAACTATCAGGACTACATCAGCCGTCTGCGTCAGCAGCCGCCAGCACCTGCGCGGGTAGCGCTGATTAAACAGCTCGACGAAGCCATGCAGTTCTCGGCTTTGCTCAGCGTTACCCGCAGCAGTGTGTATCCGCAACTGCAGGCGGTGCTGCGCAACTGGCAGCCACCACAGGATTGGCAGGCGGGATTGCAGCGTGACGTTACCGAATTTCTGCTCTATGTTCATCGCACCACCCCGAATGACGAACTGCAGCGCCTGGCGCAGGCATACCGCGAACCGGTGTTGCAGCAATGGCTGGCCGGGGTGAAAAAAAGTCTGAGCCGACAGGCGGGGTAACGCCTGTTCCTGAGCAAAAAAAGCCGCAACAGCGGCTTTTTTTGTGGACGACTGAATGCAGCTTAGTGATTCAGCATCTGCACCAGTTCGCTCAGATCGTCCATGCGTTCGAGCAGATTAACCGTCACTTCATCCACGCTGTCGGAGCGCAGATGAAGGGTGTCGAGCAGAAAGTCTTCCGGCTGCTCGAACGGGCCGTCACCAAAGCCATGGCGGCGCAGGCTGCGGGTAGCCACATACAGCAGGCGCGCATAGTCGGCGTGTTCACCTTCGTAATAGGGATTGTGTTGCTGACGCATCGCCGTGACCAGTTCTTCCGGCATACGCCATTGCTTCAGCAGACAGGCGGCGATCTGTTCCCGGGTCAGGCCGAGCAAATGGCGCTCGATGTAAAAGCGGTTGATGTGCGGGTTGGCCTCGATATGGCGGTTTACCAGTGAGAACTGCGGTGGGAATATGTGCCCCAGAATCAGGAAACCAAAGTTATGCAGCAGGCCACAGAGATACGCCAGCCCCTGACTGGGACGATGGCGCGCGGGCATCAGTTTGGCCAGTTCACCACAGAGTGCGGCAGTCACCACTGCCTGTTGCCAGAAGGGCGCATAGCCATGCGGGCCTTCTTTCGGCACTGACAGTGTGCGGCCCAGTGCCAGTCCGAGCGCCAGATTGATGACCAGATCGAAGCCGAGTACGCGGATAACCGCTTCTTCCACGGTTTTGATTTCACCACGAATGCCGTAATAGGGCGAACGCGCCCAGCTCACCACCTGTGCGGACATACCGGGATCAAGCTCAACGGCCTGTGCCAGCGATACGGTGTCGGCATTCTGATCGACACGCAGTTCGATGATGCGGCGTGCGGTTTCCGGCAGCGGCGGCAGGTCGAGGGTTTCGGCCAGACGCTGACGAATACGCAGCGGTGTGAACTGGCGGATGGCGGCATGCACATCTTCCAGATCCTGTTGCGGGTCGTTGTAGTGAATGTCGGTCATTAACGGCGCGGTATAGCTGCCGATACGGGAACTGGTGGTCAGTGTGCGGAATTGTTCCATCGGCACTTTCAGCCACTCGTGTTCGGCACCGGAGACGATAAACAGCTCGCTCTGCTGCAGCAGAGAATCGTCAACCAGGCTTTCCAGCTTAGTGACCTGTGGCAGTGCCGGGAACTCGTCCAGGCCATGTTGTTTTTTCAGCCGTTCCAGTTCGCTGGCAGACAACGCAGTAAATTGCCGGCCGAGCTGATGCGCCAGTTGATTCAGGTCGAGCATACGGTTGCCGGGGATCACGACCTGTACTTTACCCAGATCGTCTTTAAGGAAGACGACGTTGGCAACTTTGGCTGAATAGGAGGCCGGTGGGTTGCTTTGCATAAGATGGAACAGCTCCTCGTCGTCGGTCAGGCTGTAATTGATGTGCCAGTCATCCAGCACTTTCATTACGGTGGCGGGAATGGCCATGGGGGAAGTCCGTTTACTGATCGTTAGGGGTGGAAATAACTATAGACCAGCCTGCTGTATCTGCTGCCCTGAAGGTGGTTAGCGGAGGATGATTCTGACCAGCGGTGGCAACAAAGTTGTGGTTGTTCTGCAGGCATCAGACGTTGGCAAAACGCTCGGCATCGCCCAGCCAGCGCTGAATCAGTGGTTCGACCGTTTGCGGATGCAGGGTCCAGAGTTGCTGCGCCATATCGCGCACCTGCGGCAACAGATCGCCGTCGCGTTGCAGATCGGCGACGCGCAGCATCTGCAAACCGGTCTGGCGCGTACCCAGCAGTTCGCCGGGGCCACGGATCTGCAGATCCTGTTCGGCAATGTAGAAGCCGTCCTGACTGTCACGCATCACTTGCAGACGTTGTTTACTGGTAAATGACAACGGTGATTTATACAGCAGCACACAATGGCTCTTGGCGCTGCCACGCCCAACCCGGCCGCGTAGCTGATGCAGCTGCGCCAGACCCAGGCGTTCAGGATTTTCGATAATCATCAGGCTGGCGTTGGGTACGTCGACACCGACTTCAATCACCGTGGTGGCAACCAGCAGGTCGAGTTCATGGGCTTTAAAGCGTGCCATGATGTCGGCCTTCTCGACCGCTTTCATACGCCCGTGGACCAGCCCGATACGCAGATGTGGCAAGGCGGCGGTCAGCTCCTGTGCGGTGTTTTCTGCGGCCTGGCACTGCAGCGCTTCGCTTTCTTCAATTAAGGTGCAAACCCAGTAGGCCTGAGCGCCTTCAGCACAGGCGCTGTTCACCCGTTCGATCACTTCAGGACGGCGCTGATCGGTGATGGCAACGGTGGTAATCGGGCTGCGGCCGGGAGGCAGTTCGTCGATCACCGAGGTGTCCAGATCGGCGTAAGCACTCATCGCCAGTGTGCGCGGAATCGGTGTGGCGGTCATGATCAGCTGGTGTGGTGATAACTTCTGCGCCACCCCTTTTTCCCGCAGTGACAGACGCTGATGCACGCCAAAGCGATGCTGCTCGTCGATGATAATCAGACCCAGCCGGGCGAAATGCACATCGTCCTGAAACAGCGCGTGGGTGCCGACCACCAGTTGCGCTTCAGCGCTGGCAATCTCCGCCAGCGAGCGTTCGCGCGCCTTGCCTTTCACTTTGCCGGCCAGCCAGCCGAGCTTAATGCCCAGTGGTTCAAACCAGCCGGACAGGTTGTTGAGGTGCTGTTCGGCGAGAATTTCGGTGGGTGCCATCAGCGCCACCTGAAAACCGGCCTGCAGCAGGTCGCAGGCGGCTAGCGCGGCAACCAGGGTTTTGCCGGAGCCAACATCGCCCTGCACCAGACGCAGCATAGGGTAAGGCTGGGTCAGATCCTGTTCTATCTCGTTCACGACCCGTTGCTGGGCACCGGTCGGGGTAAAGGGCAGCTGCTGCAGCAATGCCCGTTGCAGGGTTTTATCGCTGTGAATGGCCGGAGCTTCGTCGGCCTGAACCTGTGCGCGCAGCTTATGCAACGACAGCTGGTGGGCGAGGAGTTCTTCCAGAATCAGGCGCTTCTGTGCCGGATGCTGGCCGCTTTCGAGCAATGCCAGATTGGTTTCCCGTGGCGGCGTGTGCAAAAACAGCAGGGCGTCTTTCAGCGTTGGTAACTGCCATTGTTGCAGCCAGGTAACGGGCAGCAGATCGGTAAGATCCACCTGATCGGCCTTCAACAGTTCCAGTGCCTGCTCATGCAGCAAACGCAGGCGCTGCTGGCTGATACCGTCGGTGGCCGGGTAAACCGGCGTCAGGCTCGGTTCCAGCGGCAAGTCGAGACCATCTTCCAGCCGGGTGTATTCTGGATGGTACAGCTCCAGTCCGCTGGCTCCGCGACGCGGTTCACCGTAACAGCGGATGGTGGCTCCCGTGCTGAACTGATTTTTCTGCGCGGCGCTGAAATGGTAAAAGCGCAGGCTGATGACACCGCTGTGGTCCTGCAGCTTCACCAACAGGCTGCGGCGTTTGCCGAACAGCACGGTGGCACCGCGCACTTCACCCTGAATCACCGCCGGTCGCATCGGCTGCAGACCGCCGATGGGGGTAATCTGACTGCGGTCTTCATAACGAAAAGGCAGGTGGAAAAACAGATCCGCCAGGCTGCGGATCTGCAATTTATGCAGCTGTTCGGCCAGTTTAGGGCCAACGCCTTTCAGCTCGGTGATCTGGCTGAGTTTTGCCACGCGTTAACGGCCCTCAGGGTTCCAGACGGCACTGACGTGCGGTGCTCAACAACAGGTCAATGGCCTGACCGCGCGGGAAGCTGGCACGCCAGGCCAGTGCCACGGTGCGGAAGGGTGCCGGTGCTTTGAAGGGGCGGGTCGTCACCAGATTCTGATCGAGATTACTCACCGCCGACTCGGGCAATACGGTAATCCCCAATCCGCTGGCGACCATGTGTTTCAGGGTTTCCAGCGAGCTGCCTTCAAGTACGCTGCCGAGGCGGGTGTGATGCTTCCGTGCCAGCGTCGGACAATGCTCAAACACCTGATCGCGGAAACAGTGGCCCTCGCCCAGCATCAGCAGATCTTCATCGGCCAGCTGTTCGGCCTCGATGCTCTTCTGTTTGCACCACGGATGATTTTTCGGCAGCACCACGACAAAATTTTCATCGTACAGCGGCCGGGTCAGGACATCGGCTTCGGTGAACGGCAGGGCGACGATGATGGCATCCAGCTCGCCATCACGCAGCTGACGGCGCAGTACGCCGGTGTAATTCTCTTCCAGATACAGCGGCATGGTCGGTGCCTGCTGATGAATCTGCGGCACCAGATGCGGAAACAGGTAAGGGCCTATGGTGAAAATGGCGCCCAGCTTCAGCGGTGTGCTGAGCTGATCTTTACCGGCGCTGGCCAGTTCGCGGATAGTGCGGGCCTCTTCCAGCACCCTCTGTGCCTGAGCAACAATGCGTTCTCCCAGTGGCGTAACAGTGACTGAGCTTTTGCTGCGCTCAAATATCGCAACGTCTAACTCGCTTTCCAGTTTTTTTATCGCTACGCTCAGCGTCGGCTGGCTGACAAAGCACTTTTCCGCCGCCCGGCCAAAATGACGCTCCTGTGCCAGGGTCACGATGTACTTGAGTTCGGTCAGCGTCATAAGGGTTCCTTAATTGTTACCTTGTATGGGTGCCGGAAGTTTGATTTAGCTTACCTATTATGGCGGCTTTAAGAAAGTCTGCCGTAAGCTGAATGCTGTCGCTTGGCTAAAATAACAATGAATGCGTGGCCCTTTGGGCCGCACCAGACTGAGCGCAAGAGGAGAATTACATGGCTCGGATTCTGATTGTCGGGGCAGGAGATATTGGCGGTAATCTGGCTCAGCGGCTGCATGCTGATGGGCATCAGGTGTGGGGTGTGCGCCGCTCCGATAAACCAATCGGTGACGGTATTGGTCTGATTCAGGCCGATGTGGCGGAGGCAGAAACGCTGCAGTCATTGCCTGAAGATCTGGATATTCTGGTGTACAGCGTGGCGTCGCCGGTGTTTTCGAAAGAGGGTTACCACGACTACTACTACAAAGGGCTGCGCAATGTGCTGCGGGCTCTGAAGGGACAGAACCTGAAGCGTGCGTTTTTTGTTTCCAGTTCCAGTGTCTATCACCAGATGCAGGGTGAATGGGTCGACGAAACCACCGAAACCAAGCCCGGCAGTTTTGCCGGTAAAGAAATGCTGGCGGCGGAGCAGGCATTATTAAGCGATAAGCTGCCCGGTACGGTAGTGCGTTTTACCGGCATTTATGGTCCCGGCCGCACGCGCATGATTGAGCAGGCACGGCAGGGCAGTCACTGTGATCCGGAACCACCGGTGTGGACTAACCGTATTCACCGGGATGATTGTCTGGGGGTTTTACAGTTGCTGATCGAACGCGCGCTGGCGGATAAACCACTGGACGACACGTACCTGGCCACCGACGATGAACCGGCCACGCTGTTCGATGTGCTGGAGTGGATGAAAGACCGCATCGGCGATGTCGAACCGGATCATGATCTGCCCGAAGCTTCACGCCGTGCTAACCGCCGTTGTTCAAATAAACGTCTGCGGGCGCTGGGTTACGATTTTAAATTCAGCAATTACCGCGAAGGTTATGATCAGCTGCTGACCGAGATGGGGCTGATTTAGCCTGCGGTTAACGGCCATAAAAAAAGCGCTCAGTGAGCGCTTTTTTTATGCAGCAAAGAAACTCAGTCGAGTACCAGTACGCCATCCATTTCTACGCCGGCATCACGTGGCAATTGTGCCACGCCTACAGCAGCGCGGGCCGGGTATGGCTGCTCAAAGTATTCCGCCATCACTTTATTAACGGTGGCGAAGTTGCCCAGGTCGGTGAGGAAGATATTCAGCTTGGCAATCTGCTGCAGGGAGCCTCCGGCGGCTTCACAGACGGCGCTCAGGTTTTTGAATACCTGATGAATGCGCGCTTCGATATCGCCTTCAACCATCTCCATGGTTTCCGGTACCAGTGGAATCTGTCCGGACAGGTACACGGTATTTCCGACTTTAACGGCCTGGGAGTAAGTGCCGATAGCGGCCGGGGCTTTTTCAGTGGCGATGATTTCGCGGCTCATAACAATCCTTAATTTTTACTGCGGACAATTTTATTTACGCCGCGGATATTACGCAGGCGGCGGATGGCGCGGGCCAGATGTTTGCGGCCATGAACGCTGAGACTCAGATGAATAACGCTGAGGCGGGCATCGCGTTCTTCCACGCTGATTTTTTCGATATTGGCTTCGGCCTGGGTAATGGCGCTGGCCAGTTCGGCGACGATGCCACGGCGGTTTTCCAGATAGACTTTAAGATCGACGGTAAATTCACTGTCGATGTCTTTATCCCAGCTGAGAATGACGCATTTTTCCGGGTTATCGCGGAATTCTTCAACGTTTTTGCAGCTTTCGGTATGAATAACAAGACCACGGCCGGAGCTGACGTAACCGATGATCGGATCGCCGGGAATCGGGCTGCAACATTTGGCAAAGTTAACCACCAGGCCTTCTGTGCCTTTGATTGCCAGCGGTGATTGCTCGACCGATTCGAGATCAACATCGGACTCTTTATTGGCAACCAGCAGACGGCGCGCCAGCAGCGGTGCCATACGGTTACCCGCACCAATGTCTTCCAGCAGATCGCCGAGATCATCCAGACCGGTTTCACGCAGCACCAGATCAATATGCTGCTGATCAATATCTTCCAGCGTTTTGCCCAGCGCATTCAGCGCTTTATTCAGCAGGCGTTCGCCCAGCGCCACCGATTCTGAGCGGCGCTGGCTCTTAAGGTAATTACGGATATTGGAGCGCGCTTTGCCGGTCACCACAAAGTTGAGCCAGGCCGGGTTTGGCTGGCCGCCGGGCGCGGTCACAATCTGCACGGTTTGGCCGTTCTGCAGGCGCGCGCTTAACGGTGCCAGCTGGCGGTTAATACGACAGGCGATGCAGTGGTTACCCACATCGGTATGCACCGCGTAAGCAAAATCGATGGCAGTGGAACCGGACGGTAATTCGAGAATTTTGCCTTTTGGCGTGAATACGTAGATTTCATCCGGGAACAGATCGACTTTTACGTGCTCAACAAATTCCAGCGGGCTGCCTGCGTTTTTCTGCAGTTCGAGCAGGTTCTGTACCCACTGTCGCGCCCGCTGGGTGCCGCTGGCCTGATCGCTTTCCGATTTATACAGCCAGTGGGCGGCAATGCCATGGTTGGCCATAGATTCCATTTCTTCGGTGCGGATCTGAATTTCAATCGGCACGCCACCAATACCAATCAGCGTGGTGTGCAGCGACTGATAGCCGTTGGTTTTTGGGATGGCGATGTAGTCTTTGAAGCGGCCCGGAATCGGTTTATACAAACCGTGCATGGCGCCGAGGATGCGGTAACAGGAATCGACAGAGTCGGCGACAATGCGGAAACCGTACACATCCATAATGTCGGTCAGCGATTTACGCTGATCACGCATCTTGCTGTAAATACTGAAAAGATGCTTTTCTCGGCCGACCACGCGGGCGCTGATGCCCACTTCGGTGAGGCGATTACGCACCGCGGTGGCAATATTGTTCACAATCTCAGAACGATGACCACGGGCGGCTTTTACCGCTTTACGGATCATTTCTGAGCGCATCGGGTAGATGGCCTCGAAGCACAGCTCTTCCATCTCCACGCGGATGCTGTTCAGACCCAGGCGGTTGGCGATAGGGGCGTAGATATCGAGGGTTTCTTTGGCGATGCGGCGGCGCTTTTCGGGTTTCAGCGAACCCAGGGTGCGCAGGTTGTGCAGGCGGTCGGCGAGTTTTACCAGAATGACGCGGATGTCTTTGGCCATGGCCATCGCCATTTTCTGGAAATTTTCAGCCTGCTGGTGTTCTTTGCTTTCGAAATGAATATTGGTGAGCTTGGACACACCATCGACCAGATCGGTGACGACGTCGCCGAACTGTTTTGCCAGAGCGGTTTTGGGAACGCCGGTATCTTCAATCACATCGTGCAGCATGGCGGCCATCAGACTCTGATGGTCGAGATGCATGTCGGCCAGAATATTGGCGACCGCTAACGGATGGATGATGTACGGCTCGCCGCTGCGACGGCGCTGGCCATCGTGGGCTTGTTCGGCGTAATAGTAGGCGCGGCTGACCTGCTGAATCTGAGGGTTATTCAGATAATGGGAAAGCCGCTCCGATAAGGCATCAATGGTGGGCACTTAAGCAGAACCTCGGGCTGGGTCTGCTTAGTACTGTTCTGCCCGGGCGGCTTCTTCCTGGGCGGCCATGGTGGTTGGCGTTACCAGGTTTTCAGCGATTTCACGCAGAGCCAGTACGGTTGGCTTGTCGTTTTCTTCCGCCACCAGTGGCTCGGCACCCTGTACCGCGATCTGGCGGGCACGTTTGGTGGCCAGCATGACCAGTTCAAAGCGGTTATCAACGTTGGTTAAGCAATCTTCTACGGTAACGCGTGCCATGGGATATCCTGTGGAATCAGATGAATTCGGTGGAACCGGGTATTGTAGCGGAATCCGCCGGCAAAGGAAGAGGCCAGCGGATTCCGGATGTGATCAGCCGTTCAGTAATTCCTGCAGCACATCTTCGTGGCGCACCTGCTGGGCGCTCAGGCGATGGCGGCGGGCAATCACGATGGCACGTAGCTCTTCGACAGTGTTTTCAAAATTATCGTTAATAATCAGATAGTTGTATTCACCGTAGTGGCTCATCTCGTTACGCGCATCGCGCATGCGGCGTTCGATAATGTCTTCACTGTCCTGGCCACGCTTCTGCAGGCGCTCACGCAACGCCGCAATAGACGGGGGTGCAATAAATACGCTGACGGCATCCGGCATCAGGTGACGCACCTGTTGCGCGCCCTGCCAGTCGATTTCCAGAATCACATCACGACCGGCGGAAAGCTCGGATTCGACCCATTCCTGTGAGGTGCCGTAGAAGTTATCGAATACCTGAGCGTGCTCAAGAAACGCGCTGCGGCTGACCATGTCCTGAAATTCGGCCACAGAGACAAAGTGATAATCTTTGCCGTCCACTTCGCCCGGACGCGGCGCGCGGGTGGTGTGGGATACGGACACACCGATATAGCCGGTGGATTGCAGCAGGGCTTTCACCAGGCTGGTTTTACCGGCACCGGACGGAGCTGAGAAAATAAACAGGGTGCCGATCATGTTTTTAGTGGAATCTGTCATGACATTATTCGCCGCGGATGAATGCCGTTGATTATAAGCGAAATTGTCCCGCCCGGCTGCTTTGTCCTCAGATTAGTGATCATCCTGCCGCTCGCTGTCTTAGCGCTTTAAAACAAACATTTCATAACCGAATTCGCCGAGATGTTGTTCATAGCATGCAATTTCGCGTTCTATATCCGCGATGGCTGGCGAATCAGGCATGTTCGGTTTGAGTTCTGTAACCCGTGCTTTCAGTGGCTGGTAATAATCGCTCCACGCCTGTTCGCTCAGGGTGAAATGATCAATAACTTCAAAGCCTGCCTGCTGCATCTGTGTCAGGCGTTTTGTGACCGTTTGCATGTCGGGGTATTCGTTCTTCCAGAACGCTTTAGCATAACGGCTTGGGTTCCCGTTTAGCCAGACCAGATCGCTGATGATCATGCAGCCATTCTCTTTAAGCAGCGGCCGCCATTGTTTTAATGCCTGCTCAATACCCATGATGTAGGCCGAGGTTTCTGACCAGACACAATCAAAGCTCTCCGCTGAAAAAGGCAGCTCCGTCATGCTGGCGCAGCTTAAGGTTACGCGGTCGCCTAAGCCTTGTTCAGTAATGCATGTATTCAGTTCATCAAGGGCGCTTTGTTCGTTATCTACAGCCACGATCTGTGCCTGGGTGTGTTGTGCTAATAATCGGGTGGAAAAGCCTTTGCCACAGCCAATATCAATAATATTCGTGGGTGTGACAGGCAGCATTGAAAGCGCTTTAAGAGAATCGGCATCTGAGCCTGGCCCCCAGCGTTCTAATGTCTGGAATACCGTCATAAAGTCGGCCATATAGCGATCATGCTCGTTCATATCTTTTGATAACCATTTTAAGTGCAGGGCCTGTTTTTCATTAAAGCCTTGCTGTTGCAGCCAATCCAGATGGGCATCTGGCGCCAGTTGATCGGTTTGCTGATGCCAGGAGCGCAGCGAACCCTCACCCAACAATGCGGCAAGTAAAACGCGTGCCTGCTGCTTTCCGGCGATTTCTTCATCCAGCTGCTGCAAGCGCTTTTCAAGTAAAGGGCGTTCCACTTTGCTGTCTAAAAAGGATTTACATTCTTTAAGTGTTAAACCGCCCGCCTGCAGTTGTTGCAGCAAATGCAGGCGCTGAACATCTTTATCGGAATACAGCCGATAACCGTTGGCCTGGCGTGCGCCATGCAGCAGCCCCTGCTTCTCGTAATAGAGCAGAGTGGAGCGTGACAGCCCGGCTTTATTGGCTAACTCAGATATTCGGTACACCTGTAGTGGCTCGCTTTGCTGTTCAGACAGGAAGGATTGTGTGTACGGTAAACTATGAAGTTGTAGACAGGTCAAGCCTGAGTGATCGGCCACTGCTGGCGGAAGAAGGGGATATCCGGGGGGATGTATATATAACAGACAAAGCAATCGCCAGTTGCGCCTGCAGAGCGGTGTGGCTGCAGGCGGCTTCGGGCAATCTATTCGATGTTCTGTACCTGCTCACGCATTTGTTCGATCAGCACTTTCAGGTCGACGGCGGCCTGGGTAATGCTGGTCGTCAGTGATTTAGAGGATAGCGTATTCGCCTCGCGATTCAGCTCCTGCATCATAAAATCGAGGCGGCGGCCGATGGGTTCGTCCTGGCTGAGAATACGGGCGACTTCCTGAATATGGGTGTTCAGGCGGTCGAGTTCTTCGGCGATGTCGGCTTTCTGGGCCAGTAAAACCATTTCGGTTTCCAGCCGGCTGCTGTCGAGGGTGATTTTCAGGTCGGCGATTTTATCATCCAGCTGCTGGCGCTGGGCAGCCAGTGCCTGGGGCATCGCTGCAGCAACGGCAGCCACAATCTGCTGCATTTTTTCCAGTCGCTGGCGAATCAGGGTCGCCAGCTCTTCGCCTTCGCGCTCGCGGGCATCGCGCGCGCTGTGCAGGCAATCGTCAAAGGCCTGCAGTGCCGCCTGTTGTAGTGCTTTGCCGTCGGTTTCCGCACTGCTGATCACACCGGGCCAGGCCAGCACTTCGAGCACATTCATGGCATTGCCGGGGCCGATGATGGCATGCACTTCATCGGCGGCACGGTTCAGCTCGTGTACCAGTTGGTGGTTTACGCTGAGTCTGTTTTCGCCCTGTAACGGCTGAAAACGCAGGGCGCATTCGACTTTGCCACGGCTGAGGGATTTTTTCAGGCGCTCGCGCAGGGCCGGTTCAAGATCGCGGAAAGCATCCGGCAGGCGGAAGTGCAGTTCCAGATAGCGGCTGTTCACCGAGCGGATTTCCCAGGTAAAACGTCCCTGCGGGCATTCGCTGCCGGCACGGGCAAAGGCCGTCATACTGAAAACCATAAGTCTCTCGCGTTAATAAATTCCCATGCATTGTAAGGGCTGGGGCTTTTTGCCGCTATAATGCCGGCCTTTACTCAATATCAGATTCAAGGATTCCGCTTATGAGACCCAGTGGCCGTACAACCGATCAGCTGCGTGATGTGCGCATTACCCGCAATTTCACCAAACATGCCGAAGGTTCTGTACTGGTGGAATTCGGCGACACCAAGGTGATTTGTACCGCTTCAGTCGACACCAATGTACCGCCGTTTCTGCGTGGCAAAGGTCAGGGCTGGGTGACGGCCGAATATGGCATGCTGCCGCGCTCCACCGGCTCGCGCATGATCCGTGAAGCGGCTAAAGGCAAACAACAGGGCCGCACCGTGGAAATTTCCCGCCTGATCGGCCGCAGCCTGCGCGCGGCGATTGATCTGACGGCGCTGGGCGAAAACACCATCACCATCGACTGTGATGTGATTCAAGCCGACGGTGGCACCCGTACCGCGTCGATTACCGGTGCCTGTGTGGCCATGGTGGATGCGATCAACTGGCTGAAAGCCAAAGGCAAAGTAAAAGGTGAGCCGCTGAAGCAGATGATTGCTGCAGTCTCTGTGGGCATCTATAACGGTGAGGCGGTGCTGGATCTGGATTACGCCGAAGACTCCACCGCAGAAACCGATCTGAATGTCATCATGACTGAGAACGGTGGTTTCGTAGAGATTCAGGGCACCGCGGAAGGTGAAGCCTTCACGCCGGATGAACTGAATGCCATGCTGGCGCTGGCGCAGAAAGCCATCGGTGAGCTGAGCACGAAACAGAAAGAAGCGCTGGCTGACTGATCGTTTCAGCGATCAATCTGCAGTACTAAAAAAGGCGCCGGTGGCGCCTTTTTTATTTGTCTGTCAGTTGTGCGGGCTGTCAGTCTTCGTCGAACTCGTATTCCACCATAACCGCGGCGTGATCACCAAAGCGCAGGTTGGTATCGAGCTTGGCTTCCACCACAAACTGGCGGATACCCGGTGTGCAGATCTGATAATCCTTACGCCAGCCGTGCTGATTGCGGCGTGCGCTTTCGGCATCCGGCCACCAGGTAAACTGGTTTTCGCCGAAATTGGCTTCGCGGAAGGCATCGACATAACCGGCCGGGCCAAACATCTGATCGAACCAGGCGCGTTCTTCCGGCAGGAAGCCCGGTGTGTCCTGATGGCTCTGCCAGTCGGCCAGATCAACGGTTTTATGCGCCGCTTCAAAGTTGCCGCAGAAAATAAACTCACGGCGTTTGCGCCGGGTTTTGTTCAGATGCTCCAGGAAGGATTTCTGGAAGGCGAGTTTGTCTTCCAGTGTGTTGTGCTCATCGACCGCCGGAAACAGGATGGAGCCAACGCTGACATGATCAAAATCCGCCTGAATAAAGCGCCCCTGCATATCGCACTGCGGGAATGCCAGGCCGGTCATAATAGCTTTTGGCACTTCACGGGTGAGGATGGCCACACCGGAATAGTTATCGGCTTCGGCATCAAAGAAATAGGCGTTGTAACCATCGGGATACACGACGGAATCAGGCAGCTGGTATTCCTTGGCCAATAAACCCTGAATGGCAACCACATCAGCCTGTGCGCTTTGCAGCCAGGTATACAGCCCTTTTTCGACCGCTTGTTGCAGGCCGTTGACGTGTAAACTGATAATCCTCATACATGGTTCCCAACTGGTGAAGCGTGTATCATACCGCATCCTTTGGAAAGCGGGTAAATATGGGCGCGAATGTTGTGCTTCTGGTCACGCATTGCCGGTATTTCTCCCTTCCGTCCGAACTATTTTGCCGGCCTGTGCTGGCGGTTGAATCTCAGGTTTCGTATGCAGACGTATCAGAAAGAATTTATCGAATTCGCCATCGCTCAGGGTGTACTCAAATTTGGCGAATTTACCCTGAAATCCGGCCGGGTCAGTCCTTATTTTTTTAATGCCGGCCTGTTTAACAGCGGTGCCGCGCTGGCCAAGCTTGGACGTTTTTATGCGGCAGCACTGGAAGCGTCGGGTGTTGACTACGATGTCGTCTTTGGCCCGGCTTATAAAGGCATTCCACTGGCCGCGACTCTGTCGGTGGCGCTGGCTGACCACTACAACAAAGACATGCCTTACGTTTTCAACCGCAAAGAAGCCAAAACCCACGGCGAAGGCGGTAACCTTGTCGGCGCCCCGCTTACCGGACGTGTACTTATCGTAGACGATGTTATTACCGCCGGTACGGCTATCCGTGAAGTCATGGCTATGATTAATGCCGCAGAAGGCGCAACACCAGCCGCTGCCCTGATTGCCCTGGACCGCCAGGAAAAAGGCCAGGGTGAGTTGTCTGCCATTCAGGAAGTTGAGCGTGACTTTGGCATGAAAGTGATCAGCATTGTGGGTCTGAACCAGGTGCTCGATTATGTGTCCGAAAAACCAGAACTGGCGCAGTATGCCGCTGCGATCAGTGCTTACCGTGATCGTTACGGGGTTGAATAAACCCGCGCGTAAAGGAGATTGATAACCATGAAGCCACTGGTTGGGCTGTTTGCTGTTGTTTGCTTACTGGCGTCTGCCTCGAGCTTTGCGAACAAAATGTATCGTTTTACCGTCGATGGGCGTGTGGTGGTTAAGGATTATATTCCGGCGGAATACAGCCATCTTGGCTACGAGATACTGAACAGTAATGGCATGACCGTAAAAACCGTGGCTCCGGCACCGACCGCAGAAGAGCTGGCACAGCGCCGTGCTGAAGAAGCCGCGAAAAAGGCTCGTCAGGATGCCATCGCCGCGCAACGCAAACTGGATCTGGATCTGTTGCGGTTGTACGCCAAACCCTCCGATGTGGAACGTGCGCGGCAGCGCAAAGCCGACGAAATTGACTCCTACATCCAGTTACAGCGCCGACGTATTGTTGACCTTGAGCAGAAGCTGGAAAAATCTCAGGCACAGGCCGCCAACATTGAGCGTCGTGGTCAGGAGGTTCCGGCCGATATGCGTCTTGAGATTGTGCAGTTGCAGAACGGTATCCGTGACAGCGAAGGCAATATCAAAGCGCGTCAGCAGGAAATGAAGGACAGTACCCGCGATTTTGCTGAGCAATACGAGCGCGTGCGGATTCTGCAGGTCTATCCGGCCGGTACGCTGGATGCCGATGTCGATCTGGATAAAGTCGACCGTGAGCTGGAAGGTAAAAAAGATTAAAAAAATCCCGGGCATGTCCCGGGATTTTTTTTGCCTGCGGTTTACACCGACAGGCTGGTGAGGTTTTTCTCGCGCAGTAACAGCGACTGCAGCAGCAGCCATTGTTCGTCCCAGTACTGGGTCGGACGGGTATCAAACTCGGTGCGCACATACTGACGGATTCGCCCTTCCAGCACGGCGGTGAGCAGATTGGCAGCGGCACTGATGGTCTGCAGCGGCACTTTGCCTTCGCGCATTTCGGCTTCGCGCAGTATCTGTTTGAACTGCATTTCAATGCGTTCAAAGAACTGCTGAATACGCTGACGCAGGCGTTCGGTTTCACCGGACAGTGCGTCTCCGGACAGCAGGCGGCACATGCCCGGATTTTTCTCAGCAAAGGTCAGCACCAGAGTCAGGGTGCGTTCGCAGCGCTGATCGGCATACTCGAAATCCTGCAGAATGCGGCTGACGCGGGAAAAGACCGCTTCTTCGATAAAGCTGATCAGGCCCTCAAACATTTTTGCCTTGGACGGAAAGTGGCGGTACAGCGCCGCTTCCGATACACCTACGGCCTTAGCCAGGCTGGCGGTGGTAATACGGGCACCGGGATTGCTTTCCAGCATCTGCGCCAGCGCCTGCAAAATCTGATCGCGTCGTGACAGCTTGTCGGCGGTCTCAGTCATGAAATGCTCCGTTAGCGGCGGTTGGTGATCAGCGTACCAACACCTTCGTCGGTGAACAGTTCGAGCAAGGTTGAATGCGCGACCCGGCCATCAATGATGTGTGCGCTGGTTACGCCGGCATGTACGGCATCCAGGGCGCACTGAATTTTTGGCAACATACCGCCGTAAATAGTACCGTCGGCGATCAGGTCGTCGACCTGCTTGGTCGATAAGCCAGTCAGTACTTTGCCCTCTTTATCCATCAGGCCCGCGATATTGGTCAGCAGAATCAGCTTTTCGGCGCGCAGTACTTCAGCCACTTTGCCAGCCACCAGGTCGGCGTTGATGTTGTAAGAAGAGCCGTCGTCACCCACGCCGATGGGTGCAATCACCGGAATGAAGTCACTGTTGGTCAGCATATCGAGTACCTGGGTGTTAATGCGCGACACTTCACCCACGTGGCCGATGTCGATGATTTCAGGCTTTTCCAGCTCCGGTGAGTTTTTGGTTACGTGCAGTTTTTTCGCATGCAGTAACTGGCCATCTTTACCGGTCAGGCCGATGGCTTTACCACCGTTCTGGTTGATCAGGTTGACGATGTCTTTGTTCACCAGGCCGCCGAGCACCATTTCAACCACATCCATGGTTTCGCCGGTGGTCACACGCATGCCGTTCACAAAGGTGCTCTCGATGTTGAGCTTTTTCAGCAGATCACCGATTTGCGGACCACCGCCATGCACCACAATCGGGTTAATGCCGATCAGTTTCAGCATCACCATATCGCGCGCAAAGCTGTTCTTCAGATCTTCGTCGATCATGGCATTACCGCCGTATTTGACGACGATGGTTTTGCCGACGAAACGCTGCAGGTAAGGCAGAGCTTCACTGAGAACTTTGGCGGTATTCATGGCGCTGTCACGCGACAATGGCATGGTCTGGCTCCTTGATGAGCGAATAATTAAGAACGGGTGGCGAAGGCTGCCTGCTTGCTCAGCAGGCCCTGATGCCGCGCCGCATTATAACGTTATCCGGCGCGAACCTGCCAACGGGAATTGACGTCTTTCTCAGAACGGAACCTTAAGTTCCGGTGCGTAGCGGGTAAGTGCCTGCTTCATCCGCTGCTGAATCCGGGTAATGGCTTCGGCGTTGTTTCCGGCAAAGCGCAGGGTCAGTTTGGGCGTGGTGTTGGACGGACGGATCAGCCCCCAGCCATCGGCAAATTCGATGCGCAGGCCATCGGTGTTGAATACCCGGGCACCGGCGGTCAGTTCGCTGTCGGCGGAGAGCTCCTGCAGCAGGCTGAATTTGCGCACATCATCGCTATCAATGGTGATTTCCGGTGTGCTGACATCTTCCGGCAGAGCAGCAAAAAGCTGGTCGGTGGGCTGATTTTTCTGGCTGATAATTTCCAACAGACGGGCTGCGGTATACAGGCCATCGTCAAAACCATACCAGCGGTCCTGAATATAGAAGTGACCGCTGAACTCGCCACCGACCACAGCATTAAGTTCCAGCATTTTACGCTTCATCAGCGAATGGCCGGTCTTCCACATGGTCGGGCGGCCACCGTGGCGACTGATCAGAGGTGCCAGATGGCGCGAGGATTTGACGTCATAGAGAACATCGCGGCCGGGATTGCGCGGCAGAATGTCTTCAATCAGCAGCATCAGCAAGCGGTCAGGCCAGATGATCTTACCGTTATTGTCGACCAGTGCCACACGGTCGCCATCGCCGTCAAACGCCAGGCCAAGGTCGGCATTGTGGGCTTTCACCGCGTCCTGCAATGCCTGCAGATTCTTTGGCTGACTTGGGTCCGGGTGATGGTTAGGGAAGCGGCCATCGACGTTGCAGAACAGGCATTCGGCTTCCAGCCCGAGCAGCGCCATCAGTTTTTCCGCCAATGGTCCGGCGATGCCATTGCCGGCATCGATCACAATTTTCATGCTGCGCGCGAGCTGTACATCATCTTCAATGCGTTGCAGATAGGCTTCGGCCAGTTCACGCTCTTCGGTTTGGCCGTGGCCGCGCGGCAGGTCGCGGCGCATGATGCGATGATACAGCGCCAGCAGTTCATCCTGCGCCAGCGTCTGCTGATCGATAACGATTTTCAGGCCGTTGAATTCAGACGGGTTATGGCTGCCGGTCACGACAACCCCACACGGGGTATCAAGCTCGTAGGTGGCAAAGTACAACAGGCCGGTCGGTTGCGCGCCGAGACGGATAACGTGGCAGCCACTGTCATTCAGTCCCTGCTGCAGCTGTCCGGCCAGCTGCGGGCTGGATTCACGTCCGTCCCAGGCGAGGCTGATTTTGCTGAAACCACGCTCCTGCACTTCGGCACCCAGTGCGCGGCCAATCCAGTAGCAGGTGTCATCGGTCAGGTCCTGGCCGACGATGCCGCGGATATCGTAAGCGCGGAAAATCCCCTGTGCGATTTCAACCGGATGTTCCTGTTCAACTTCTTCGACCATCAGCTCCGGTAAGGTCTGGCGCTTGGCATGGCTGACCGTGGTGATCTTCTTCGGCTGCTCGAGAGGAATGTCCTGACGCTCGCGACCGTTGTTTTTATCCGCGCTGGCAGCCGTGGTTTCTGCACCTGGCCGTATGGTATTGATCAGGTGTTGCATACTGCCCGCCAGCTCGTGGAACAAGGCCAGAGTAAAGACCGGTGGCTCGTCGATGCCTTTACGGCTGAGGTTGCGCACATAGGTCAGCAGCTTCAGCTGGTTACGCAGAATGTCGCGCTTTTGCATGCCAACCAGAATAAACAGGCCGATTAACGTGGCGACCAGAACGATGATCCAGGGCGTTGCCAGTGGCATCAGTTCCAGCTGCGGACGTTCATCGGATGGGATGTAGGTCAGATACCAGTAATCATTAATCGGCTTGGTCACGATGGTGCCCGCGCGTTTTACTTCCTGACCAATGCGGAAAATTTCCAGCCCTTTTGAGCGGTCGTTATCGACAAACTGGCTAACCACAATCTGGCCCATTTTCTGGCTGGTGCCGGACTGGAACTGTGACAGCCAGCCGGAGCCATATTCGGCCAGCAGCACACCGGCAATCTGATTCCGTTCGTTGCGGATGGGTGATGCCCAGTAAAAATGCACGCCGCCATTGCGCTGTACGGCCTCCAGGCGCATATCCGCACCACTCAGTGTGCGGCTGACCAATTCCTGTACCGCATAGCCATGGCTGGTCTGCAGGCCCATAGCCTCTTCCCGGCGGATCAGTTGCAGCGAGGATACCCCCGGCAGGAACTGACGCAGTGTCGCTTTCCAGGCCGGATCATTCTCTTCCAGCGCACGTACGGTCAGCGGGTGACGGCTGGCAGCGGTTTGCAGGCGGCGGGTGTCCTGCAGGCGCGTGCTGAGAGAGTGCGCCATCTGCTCGGCCATGGCGTCAGCAAAGGCGCGGTCGACATCGGATTGGGTAAACAGGTTGACCTGAATGCTCTGAAAAGAAAGCCCGCCAGCAATAAACAACAGCGCCAGCCAGATAGTGAGGCGACTGTAAAAAACGATGGTACGTTCTGGTGTGCGGGTTTTCGTTCTCATTTTGCTTCCTTTCGGCCGGGGCTTAGCGCAGCCCCTGGGTTATTGTTGTATGAGATCAGGTCGCGGTCATTGTTGTTTGCGGTGCTCAGCTTCGTCCTGAGTGCCCGAAACCACCGGCGCCACGTTCCGTGGATTCGAATTGCTTAACAATTTCAAATTCCGCCTGAATGACCGGCACCAGAATAAGCTGCGCCAGGCGTTCACCAATATCAATGGTGAAGCTGTCTTTACCACGGTTCCAGCAGCTGACCATCAGCTCGCCCTGGTAGTCGGAATCGATCAGGCCAACCAGATTACCCAGCACAATACCGTGCTTATGGCCAAGGCCCGAGCGCGGCAGAATCATGGCTGCCAGACCCGGATCTTCAATGTAGATCGCCAGACCGGTGCGAATCAGCTGAGTTTCGCCCGGGTGCAGCGTCAGTGGCGTATCCAGACAGGCACGCAGATCCAGTCCGGCAGAGCCGGTTGTGGCGTATTCCGGCAGGGGAATGCTGTTGCCCAGACGTTCATCCAGTACTTTTACCTGTAACTTTTGCATCGTGATTCTGTTCCACGGTTAAGATGATTGTTGTTCCTGCGTCTGCTGATACTGATGTGCAATCAGTTCGACCAGCTCACGCGCCAGGGCCTGCTTGCTCATCTGCGCAAAGCTTTGCTGGTTTTCGGCCCAGAACACAGTGACGGCATTTTGATCACTGTTAAAGCCGATATCACTCATTGATACGTCATTGGCGACGATCATATCGAGGTTTTTACGCACCAGCTTATCGCGGGCGTAAATATCCACATCCTGCGTTTCGGCGGCAAAGCCGACGGTGAAAGGACGTTGTTCATGGGCGGCAACGGTGGCCACCACATCCGGGTTTTTCACCAGCGTCAGTTCCATGCTGTCAGCCGACTTTTTGATTTTCTGATTGGCAGCGGTCATCGGGCGATAGTCAGCAACTGCGGCGGCGGCGATAAAAATATCGCATTGGCCGAGTTGTGCCAGGGCGCTGTCGAGCATATCGCGGGCGCTTTCAACACGCAGGCAGTGAACGCGCTCTGGGGCAGGAATCACCACCGGGCCGCTGATCAGGGTCACTCTGGCACCGGCATCACGGGCCGCAGCCGCAATGGCATACCCCATTTTGCCGGAGCTGTGGTTGGAGATATAACGCACCGGGTCAATGGCTTCACGGGTCGGCCCGGCGGTAATAACGACGTTGAGACCGGCCAGCAGACCGGTTTCAAACAAGTCGGCCGCTTGCACGGCAATCTCTTCCGGCTCCAGCATGCGGCCGGGGCCAACATCGCCGCAGGCCTGCATGCCTTCGGCCGGACCAAACAGATACAGTTTGCTGCCTTTAATGTCGATCAGGCGGGCAATATTGGCCTGGGTAATCGGCTCACGCCACATGGCCTGATTCATGGCCGGAGCCAGGGCAATCGGAGCCTCGGTGGCCAGGCAGACGGTGGTCAGCAGGTCATCCCCTGAGCCTTGTGTCAGGCGGGCGATAAAATTAGCAGACGCCGGGGCAACCAATAACAGGTCGGCCCACTTGGCCAGCTCAATATGACCCATACCGGCTTCGGCTTCCGGATCAAGCAGGGCGTGATGCACCGGATTACCGGACAGCGCCTGCAGAGTCAGGGGGGTAATGAATTCCATGGCGCCAGCGGTCATAACAACCCGCACTTCGGCCCCGGCTTTTTTCAGAATACGTACCAGTTCGGCGGCTTTATAGGCGGCAATGCCCCCGGTGATTCCGAGCAAAATACGCTTATTACAGAGTTGTTGCATGGCTGGTTTCACGCTGACTAGAATGAACCGGAGTATATAAGGAAGCGTATGACAAGTCTGCAACAGGCCGGAGTGCCACTGCAGGCTCTGATCACTCAACGAATCACAGACCTGCAGGGAGGTGGGTATGGCGATATGTGACTGGCCAAGCGCGGAGCGGCCAAGGGAAAAACTGTTAGCTCAGGGCGCGGGCAGTCTGTCGGATGCAGAATTGTTGGCGATCTTTCTGCGCACCGGGGTTAAAGGCAAGAGCGCGGTCGATCTGGCGCGTGAGCTGCTGCAGGAATTTGGCAGTCTGCGTGCGTTACTGACTGCCGATCTGACCACCTTTTGCACCCCGCTGGGGTTAGGCAGTGCCAAATACGCCCAACTGCAGGCGGTGCTGGAAATGGCGCGGCGGCATCTGGCTGAGCAGCTGGCGCGCGGCGATGCCTTAACCAGCCCGGATCTGACCCGGCGCTATTTACTGGCGCAACTGCGTGATCGCGACCACGAAGTCTTCGCCTGCTTGCTGCTCGATAATCAGCATCGGGTGCTGAAATATCATGAGCTGTTCCACGGCACCATTGATGGCGCAGCGGTGTACCCGCGTGAGGTGGTGAAGCTGGCGCTGACTCAGGGCGCGGCGGCGGTCATTCTGGTACACAATCACCCGTCCGGTATTGCCGAGCCCAGTCACGCTGACCGCGCACTGACCGATCGCCTGCAGCAGGCATTAGGGCTGGTCGATGTGCGTGTGCTGGATCACCTGGTGGTCGGTGATGGGCACTGCGTGTCCTTTGCGGAGCGTGGCTGGCTGTAAGAACAATGCCAGGCCAGGCCCACTCTGCATCCGCCAGGTACCGAGCGATAAAAAGTCGTTCTGGCGCTGGCCTGTCATTCGTATAAAAAATAAGCTTTCGCTTGCGGCGGTCAGGGCGTTTTGGTATAAAGCGCAACTCTTTTCAGCCAGGGCCGTCACGAGTCAAGATTTTGATGACGAATGCCCACGGTTGGTAACGAATTTCCAATTTGTTCGATACAGTTAAAAATCGGGGCGAGATCAATGTCTAAGGTTTGCCAAGTTACAGGTAAAGGTCCTGTAACCGGGAATAACGTTTCCCACTCAAACATTAAAACCAAGCGCCGTTTTCTGCCTAACCTGCAACAGCACCGTTTCTGGGTAGAAAGCGAAAACCGTTTTGTGCGTCTGCGTATTTCTACCAAGGGTATGCGCATCATCGATAAGAAAGGCATCGATGTTGTACTGGCAGAACTGCGCGCACGCGGTGAAAAAGTCTAAGGAGACCTGTTATGCCACGCGATAAGATCCGTTTAGTGTCAAGTGCCGGTACCGGTCACTTCTACACCACAGATAAAAACAAGCGCACCATGCCAGAGAAAATGGAGATCAAAAAATTTGATCCTGTGATCCGTCAGCATGTTATGTATAAAGAAGCCAAAATTAAGTAAGCTTCTTTTGCTTGAAAAGAACCCGGCCTGTGCCGGGTTTTTTTATGGCTGCCATCCATGGCGGCGCACCCTGCGGGTTGTGCTTGCTTCGCCTCTTCTTTCTCTCTTCTGGCATAATCCCGGTTTTCTTCTGACGCCTGACATCCTTATGCCTGAACTACCTGAAGTTGAAACCACCAAGCGCGGTATTGAACCCTGGCTGCTGAATCAGCGTATTGAGCGTGTGGTGGTGCGCCAGCCGCAGTTGCGCTGGCCGGTGGTGGATGAATTAAAACTTCTGCAAGGCCAGACCGTGCGTCGACTGAGTCGTCGGGCGAAGTACATTCTGGTGGAGACCGATATCGGTACTGCGATCTGGCACCTGGGAATGTCCGGCTCGTTGCGTCTGGTCGAGCCCTCTGCGCCGGCCGGTAAACACGATCATATCGACTGGCTTCTGAGTAACGGCAAAGTGCTGCGTTACCACGACCCGCGCCGTTTCGGTGCTTTGCTATGGGTTGAGCCGGGTGCGGACAGCGATCACCTGACTCATCTTGGGCCGGAACCGCTGTCGGATGACTTTACCGCTGAGTATCTGTTCCGCCGTTCCCGTGGCAAAAGTCAGGCGATCAAAACCTTTGTGATGGATGGCAAGGTCGTGGTCGGGGTCGGCAATATTTACGCCAATGAGAGCCTGTTTCTGGCCGGTATTCGTCCGGCGACGGCGGCTGGAAAAATCAGTCTGGCGCGCTATGAGCGTCTGGTCAGTGAAATCAAACAGGTGCTGGCGCGGGCGATTGAACAGGGCGGCACGACTCTGCGTGATTTTGTCGGTGGTGATGGCAAACCGGGTTACTTTGCCCAGCAGCTTTTTGTTTACGGCCGTGGCGGTGAACAATGTAAGGTGTGCAGCAGTGTGCTGAAAGAAATCCGTCAGGGGCAGCGGGCGACCGTTTATTGCCCGGGTTGCCAGCGCTGAAGCGCTTAAAGCCCCTGCCTCCAGTCGTGACGAGGCGTGCAGGTGCTGATATAGTCAGGCCTATTCGCATCTGCATCAAAAGAGGAAGAACAATGCAACTGATGGCGACCTTACGGACTTCGGTAAATATTGCTGTGGCCACCGCATTGCTGGGCATGAGTTCTCTTGCCAGCGCTGAACGGATTGAAGAAAGCCCAAGCGCTGGTGCCATGGTGGCAGATGCAGTGATTGCCCGTCCGTTGTATTTCGTCTTATCCCAGGCCGGTGCATTGATCTACGGCGCCACCCTGCCGTTTACCCTGCTCGGCGGCAATGCTGATCAGGCAGCGGAAACGCTGGTGGTTACCCCTTTACAGGCGGCCTTCGTGCGCTGTCTGGGTTGTGGCAAGATTGAAAACGAAGTGGGCTCCCTGAACGAAGGTGACGGCAAACGTATCCGTCACTTCGTTATGCTCAGCGGTGGTGCTGCGCAGCTGGATACCGATGGCGAAACCGGTAACGGTGCCACTTATGGCTTGTATCTGGGTACTCATTTTGAACTGACCGATAAGAGCCGCTTTGATGTGATGCTGGGGGCTAAGCGTCTGGCGGAAACAGAAATCAAAGCGTCGACCGGTACATTCAAAGATTCGGCAACCTCTTATCAGATCGTCAGCCGCTTTGGCCGTGAAGTCTTCGGTAATGTGGATCTGATGTTCAAATTGGGTGCCCATCACTGGTCGGCCGAGCGTAAGCTGAACACCGGCTCGAAGGGCGACACATCAGGCAACGATTTCCTCTGGGGTGTAGGTCTGGACACAGGCTTGGGTGACAAGCTGCGTGTAGGTCTGGATTACACCAGTTACTCGATGGAAAATAACGACGACGGTTATGATGCCGATATCGATACGCTGGATCTGAACGTCAGCTACCTGTTCTGATCATCAGGTTGTGATCAAAAAAACGCCGGGCACTGCCCGGCGTTTTTGTTTCTGCTTTTTGTGCCGGTCAGGCGCCTTTCAGCCACTGCCAGAGCTGGCCAATGCCTTCGTACATGGCACGTTCGCTTTTCAGCGCAGCCCGCGCTTCAATCCGCCAATCGCTGTTATCGGTACTCAGACGTACCGCTGGCGCAGGTATTGGCTGCAGTCCCTGACGCTGAAAAAACACCAGCGCCCGCGGCAGGTGCGAGGCTTCGCTGACCAGTGCAAAGCTCTGCCCGATCAGCAGGGGCGTCATCAGCTGTGCTTCTTCTTCGGTATCTCTGGCTTGCGGGAATGTGTGGATGCGTTCTGCAGCGACCCCCATGCTCAGTGCGATGTCACGCATAACCTCAGCGTGAGGGCGGCTGTCGTTGCCGGCATAACCGGAGACAAACAGCTGCGCCTGCGGATTAGCAGCCAGAATGCGCAACCCTTCAATCAGACGGAACAATGAGCTGGAACACAGCTGCGCGGCCGGTGGCATGCTCTCATCGCTGGCATGGCATCCGCCCAGTACCACGACAATGCTGACCGGTTGCTTGAGATCGAAGGCAGGGAAGTTATCTTCAAACGGTGCCAGCCAGCGATCTGCAAAAGGATGCCAGCTGGTCAGGGCAAGCCACAACGCGGCGACGCTGATCAGCCCTTTGCCCAGCGCCGGACGGTGCTTAAGCAGTAACAGCCCCGCCAGCAGCGCCATCAGCGTCAGGGAAATGGGCATCAGCAACATGCCGATGATTTTCTTCAGGGTGAACGCGATCATTGTGCCTGAGCAACCTTCTTCATGGCTTATGTTCCGGATTCACGACAGCGCTGCCGATACCACGCGGGTCGGAGGCGGCCGTTACCTGCTGTTTGCGCTTATCCCAGAGGATCGCCTGCATATTGCCGTACTGGCGTCCTGCGGTCTGCAGGCGGTGTCCCATACGGGTCAGGGCAACCTCCTGCTGCGGGCTGAAAGCACCGGGTTCGTGTTGCAGGACATCCGGCAGATACTGATGATGAAAACGCGGGCGGCGGACCCAGTCGCTCACCGGCTTGCCCTGCAGATGTTCCAGCGTGCCCAGCAGCACCATGCTGATAATACGGCTGCCGCCGGGGGTGCCGATAATCGCGGTTTGCTGCGGACTGTTGATAATGGTCGGAGTCATGCTCGACAGCGGTCGCTTACCGGCGGCGATGGCATTGGCTTCGTTGCCGGTCAGACCATAGGCGTTGGGTGCGCTCGGTTTGGCGGAGAAGTCATCCATCTCGTTATTCAGCACAATCCCGGTACCGGCGGCGGTAAAGGCGGAGCCGAAGGGCAGGTTAATACTCAGCGTGGCCGAGACCATATTGCCGTCTTTATCCAGCACCGACAGATGGGTGGTGTGGAAGCCTTCGTGCAGGTTTTTTGGCCCGGCCAGATCAAGGCTTGGCGTAGCCTGCACCGGATCGATACTTTCGGCCCAGTGTTGCGCCCGTGCTTCGGATAACAGCTCGGATACCGGTACGTCGACAAAATCCGGGTCGCCAAGAAACTCGGCGCGGTCACGGTAGGCGCGGCGCATCACTTCGGTTAACAGGTGGGTCTGATCGACCGGCGTCATGGTCTGCCAGCTGAAATGACTGAGCATATTCAGCATCTGCACAATGGCGATACCACCGGAGGATGGCGGCGGTGCGCTGATCACTTCCAGTGCGCCGTAACGCACGTGTACGGGCTCGCGTTCGACCACGCGGTAATTGGCCAGGTCTGCGGCTGTCCACTCGCCGCCGTTGCTGTTCACTGCTGAAAGCAGACGCTGCGCAACCGGGCCTTTATAAAAACCATCGAAGCCATCATTGGCCAGCGCTTCCAGTGTCTGTGCCAGTTCGGGTTGCTGCAGTTCAAAGTCTGCGGCCGGAATGTCGTTGTCATCGAGAAACAGGCGGGCACTTTCCTCATAGCGGCGCACCGCCTGCAGGCGGTAGCCCATCAGCATGCGGTAGTGCTCATCCACTGCGAAGCCGTCGCGGGCCTGTTGGATGGCTGCACGCAGCGTTTTCTTTAAGGACAGCTCGCCATAGTGTTCGCTGATATAGGCAAAGGCGGCGGCCTGGCCGGGAATGGCTGCTGCGGTCGCACCGTTGACTGCTTTATCGCGGTTTACGCTGCCGTCGGCATTCAGATAGTAATCGCGGTGGGCGGCGGCAGGAGCGGTCTCACGGGCGTCGATAAAGCGGTACTGCGCGGCACGGGCGTCGTACAGCAGCCAGAAGCCGCCACCTCCGATACCGGCGCTGTAGGGCTCCACGACGCCCAGGCTGGCGGCCACGGCAATGGCGGCATCAAAGGCGTTGCCGCCCTGCTCCAGTACCGCCATACCGGCGGCAGTGGCCAGCGGGTGGGCACTGGCAATAGCGGCCTGGCCGGGAGCGGTATTCTGGCTGCTGCCAGCAGTGATCTGCTTGCTGTGTTCGGCACCGGCAGTGTTCTGTGGGGTGCTGCAGCCGCTGAGTAGCAGGGCAGGCAGCAGGGCAAACAGCAGGGACGTCAGCAGTGTCTTCAGGGCGAGCGGGCGCATAAAAAAAGGCCTCCTTGTGGGAGGCCTTAGTGTGTGGGAGGTCAGTCAGCGGTGCAACCGTCAGTGGTGCTGGCTCCGCGCCTGATTCCGCACGGGTCAGGCGATTTTCTTGCCGGTCAGTTTTTCGTATTTGGCTTCCAGTTCTTCCTGGGTTTCCATACGGTTTTCGTCCTGTGGAATGCAATCCACCGGGCAGACTAACTGGCACTGTGGCTCGTCGTAGTGACCCACACATTCGGTGCACTTGGACGGGTCAATTTCGTAAATTTCTTCGCCGGCAGAAATCGCTTCGTTCGGACATTCTGGTTCGCATACATCACAGTTGATGCATTCGTCAGTGATAATCAGAGCCATGACTTACCTCCGTCAGGGGCGGGTTAGTTCACACATTTCTTCAGGGCCTTGGCTACCTGAGGATTAACAAAATTGCTGACATCTCCGCCCAGTGAGGCGATTTCTCTGACCAGCGTAGATGAAATGTAAGAGAAGTGCTCAGCCGGGGTCAGGAACAGGCTTTCCACATTCGGTGCCAGTACACGGTTCATATTGGCGAGCTGAAATTCGTATTCGAAGTCAGACACCGCCCGCAGGCCGCGCAGAATGATGTTGGCGTTTTTTTCTTTAACGAAATCAGCCAGCAGGTTGCTGAAACCAACCACTTCAACGTTAGCCAGATGGCCGAGTACGCTGCGCGCCAGGTCGACACGGGTTTCAAGGTCCAGCATCGGCTTTTTCTTCGGGTTATCGGCAACGGCAAGAATGATGTGATCGAACATACGCGCTGCCCGTTCGACCAGATCGGTATGACCGTTGGTGATGGGATCGAACGTGCCAGGGTAGACAGCAATATTCATAAATGAGCCTTCTGCGTGCGCTGGAAATGCGCCGCATAGTAAACAAAAGCCGCACGGCAAACAATAAAGCACTGGTGTTGCGCGGCTGGCAGGGAGAAATAACGCGGGGGAGTTTGCCGTGGATCAAATGATCCACGGCAAATGACAGGCTGGACGTCAGGCGCTGGCTTTGATGGTTTCCAGCAGTTTGTTGGCTTGCTTGCAGGCCATGCCATAGATCGACAGCTGCGGGTTAGCGCCGATGCTGGTGGGGAAGGCCGAACCGTCAAACACATAGAGGTTATCGAGGTAATGGTACTTACCATGACTGTCGACCAGACAACGGCTCTGATCTTCACCCATGGTCAGGCCACCCATGCAGTGAGCGGAGCCTGCGGTAAAGGCATTGGAGCGGAACTCCAGCTGGCTGATACCAGCTTTGGCTTCTTCCCAGCTGTGAAACCACGGAGAGTCAACATGGGAGGCACGTACCGCTTTGGCCCCGGCAGCAAACTGAATTTCAGCCATGGTCAGCCAGGAGCGGATGACCCCATCCCACAGGTAGTCGTTGATTTCGTAGTCGATGATGGGCGTGCCATCGTCAGCCAGTTCAATGCTGCCGCCTTCGCTGTCCGGGTGGAAACCATCACGCAGCAGGGCAATCATGGCGTGCAGGTTCGGCAATTTGCTGATGTCGTCAAAGTGCTGAGCACCGTGACCCAACAGCAGTACCGAGGTCAGGCCGGGTTGCAGGGGGGGCACTTCCAGCTTGTAACCTACTTTGCCGCTGACTTCGAGCCACTGAAAGTGGTCGGAGTAAATCGACTGTGGTGCGCCGTAGTAAGGGTCGATCACCTGTTCGAATTCGGCGAAGCAGAAGGTCGTCGGATGGAAGAAAGTCCGCTTGCCGATGCGCTTATGCGGGTCCGGTGCTTTGGAGCGCAGCAGCAGTGCCGGGCCATTAATAGCACCACAGGCCATGATCACGTGCGGCGCTTTGGCGACGAAACTTTTACCACTGGGCTGATAATCACGGGCGAGTGCGGTGACTTCCACCCCCAGCACCTTACGGCCTTCCATAATCAGACGTTCGGCGCGGGCGCTGTAAACCAGTTCTGAATGGTTATCCAGCGCGGCCGGAATGGTGGTGACCAGCATCGATTGTTTGGCGTTGGTCGGGCAGCCGGTACCGCAGTAACCGAGGTTCCAGCAGCCGGACACGTTACGCGGAATCACATGCCAGTCTACGCCCAGCTTGGTTGCGCCACGGGCCAGCACCGAGTTGTTTTCGTTCGGCTGAACCTGCCACGGAGCGACGTTCAGGCGCTGCTCCATTGTTTCGAACCAGGGAGCCATGTCGGCGCTGCTGAAGCCTTCGACACCAAACTCTTCGCTCCAGTAGTTCAGCGTTGGCTCCGGCGTACGGAAGCTGGAGGTCCAGTTGATTACCGTAGTACCGCCGACACACCGACCCTGCAGGATCGACATGGCGCCGTCTTTGCTCATGCGGCCGGCGCTTTCCTGATACAGGTCGCGGTAGGCTTCACGTTCGTCCATACGGAAATCGTTGGTGCTTTTCAGCGGACCTTCTTCCAGCATCAGCACTTTCAGACCGGCTTTGGCCAGAATTTCGGCGGTCGTACCGCCACCGGCACCGGTACCGATAATGATGACATCGGCTTCGACGACGCTGCCATCGGCCACTTCGGTCGATTCGCGCACGTTCCAGCCGTTGGCGATACCGTCGAGAATGGGGTCGGAAATACCGGCAACCACCGGGATATCGGGCTGGCGTTGATTATTGTTCTGCATTGTCAGTTCTCTTTTTATTCTGTTGTCGCTCAGGCCGGGATTTTCTTCGGCGCGCCGGGATAACCCGTGGAGACAAAGGTTTCCGGTTGCGAGTACCAGCACATGGTCAGCAGCTTACACAGTGAGCCGTAACCCATGCGTTTGAGCTGGAGACTGCTGGTTTTCCAGTCCTGTAAAAAGCCTTCAATCTGCTCCGCGCTGGCATCGCTCCAGCTGCCCCATTGTGCGCCCATGACGGAGCGGATAGGAGCAACCTGCATCACATCAAACAGCTGCATCAGCTGGCCTCTGGAGTATTCCTGCAGGGTGCCGATCAGTGTATCGAGGGCTTTGGTCAGCCGCTCAGGTGCGGCATCGGCCAGGGTGCCCGGATAGCTTTTGTTCAGAATCACCGGTGCCAGTGCGCTGAGAAATTCGATATCACCGGCACGCAGCTGTTTATAGCCATTGGCCACCGGTACTTTGCTGCAGCCGCTCAGGCTGGCCAGCGAAGCACCGACAGTCAGTGCAGCAGCGGAGCTGGCACTGAGTTGTAAAAATCCGCGACGGGAGGTGTTAAACATAAAACGCCTCCTCAGCGGATAAACAGCTTGCGGATCAGGCCCTGAATCGCGCCGCCGTAAGGTGGATAAATAAACTGCCCGCTGTTAAAGCGGCCTTTGCGGTGTACCGCTTTGGCTTTCGACAGGGAAACAAAGCCTTCTTTACCGTGGTAATGGCCCATACCGGACGGGCCAACGCCACCGAATGGCATATCATCCTGCGCGATGTGCATCAGCGTATCGTTGATGGTGACGCCACCGGCGTGGGTGCGTTCCAGCACTTTCTTCTGCTGTGCTTTGTCATAGCTGAAGAAATACAGCGCCAGCGGGCGGTCGCGGTCGTTAACGTAGTCGATGGCATCGTCCAGCGAACGGTATGGCACCACCGGCATCACCGGGCCGAACAGTTCTTCCTGCAGCACTTTCATTTCTGCAGTGCCGTTTTCGACAATGTGCAGTGGCATCTTGCGGGTGCCGGCAAAGTCTTCGTTAGCCGGATTGACCACGGTGATTTTCGCGCCTTTTTCTTTGGCATCGGCAACCCAGGCCTGCAGGCGCTGGTGCTGACGCTCGTTCACCACGGCGGTGTAATCGTTGTTGTCACGGATGGTTGGATACATGCGCGCAAACGTCGCCTGATAGGTGTCGATAAACTCCTGCTCTTTACCGGCGGGCAGCAGTACGTAATCCGGCGCGATACAGGTCTGACCGGCATTCAGCGACTTACCGAAACAGATACGTTCAACGGCGTCTTTCATGCTGGCGCCCGGCGCGATAATAGCCGGTGACTTACCGCCCAGCTCCAGCGTTACCGGCGTCAGATTTTTCGCGGCGGCGGACATGACGATGCGGCCCACGGCGGTAGAGCCGGTGAACACCAGGTGATCCCAGGGAATTTCGGCAAAAGCAGAAGAGACTTCGACTTCGCCTTCGATCATCGCGACCTGATGTTCGTTAAAGACTTCGGTCAGCAGTTTTTTCAGCACCTTGTTGGTGACGGGGGTGAACTCTGACATTTTGATCATGGCGCGGTTACCGGCGGCCAGGGCGGTCATCAGCGGCAGCAGTGCCAGCTGAATCGGGTAGTTCCATGGCACCATAATGCCGACTACGCCCAGCGGCTGGTACATCACATGGTTGTGTGACGGCGCAAACAGCATGCTGACGTGGCGTTTGGACGGTTTCATCCAGCCGCGCAGACGTTTACAGGCGTAGTTGATGCCTTCAACGCTGGTCATGATCTCGGCGATCATGGTTTCGTCGGTTGAACGGCAGCTGAAATCCTGGTTCACCGCAGCAGCCAGTTCATCCTGATACTTCAGAATGGCAGCCTTCAGGCGCTTCAGATCGGCAATGCGCTCGTCGGCAGACGGCATCGGGTTGTTACGGAAAGCCTGTTGCTGTTGTTTGAACAGGCTGTGCATGCGCTCAAGCTCCTCATTGGGAGAATGGAGACTGGTAACCGTTGCGACCATACTGGGCTCCTGCGGGATAGTTATTATTGGTTTGCTTTCGTCGGTTGGTATTATTAGAGTCATTACTCTAAAAGGTCAACACTGTAAAAGAATGATGGCGAAGATCAACCTTCTGCGCATGGCATTTGCGGCCAATGTGTGTGAGCCTGCGCCTGACAACATGACGCCCGGCGTTTTATCAGCAATACGGGCAGCGACAGCGGAAACGGCATGAGTACTAAAGAACGAATTCTCGACGCCAGCCTGCAGCTCTTTAATGAGCAGGGCGAGCGTAAGGTCACCACCAATCACATTGCGGCACACCTGGCGATTTCGCCGGGCAATCTGTATTACCACTTCAAGAATAAGCAGGCGATTATTTTTGCCCTGTTTGAGCGCTATGAAAGCCGGGTGCTGGATATTCTGCAGGTGCCGGAAGAGCGTGCCCTGCAACCACTGGATAAACTGCGTTATCTGCAGGACATTTTTACCGGTCTGTGGGATTACCGCTTTATGCACCGCGATATGGAGCATCTGCTGCTGGCCGATGCCGAATTGCATGCCCGCTACCGTGCGTTTTTCCGTCTGTGTCTGAATCAGGTGCAGCAGATTTTCCGCGGCCTGAATGCTGCCGGTATTATCCGCATCAGTGAAGACGATATCGCCAGCCTGGCGCTGAACACCTGGATTGTGGTGACGTCCTGGTTCTCTTTCCTGCGCTGCAACCTGTTGAGCGCCGATGTTGACGCCATTTCGCCGGAACTGTTACGTGGCGGCATTTATCAGGTCTTCACGCTGGAGCGGCCGTATCTGACCGACGAGTACCGCGAGGCGATGAATCAGCTGCAACAGCAGTTTGTGCCGCGCCCGCAGTGGCTGGAAACGGAAGAAAGCGCAGAAGAAAGCGCAGAAAAGGAGCAAAGGGGATAAGCCGCAGGGGCAAACAGCAGGGATAAACGATAACGGCCGGATTCGTTATCGATTCCGGCCGTTATCAAAGGGCAGACGCTGGTGTCAGCTTGCTTCAGAAATTACGCAGGTAGGCGTTGATGAAATCAGACTGATTCGGTGCGTCTTTTTCGGTCATAAAGGTCAGGTTGTTGCCCTTGCGGCGCAGTTTAAGCTTGTCGCTGAACTGACACTGCACGCCCTGCAGCGCGGCCAGATCGGCTTTGAATTCTGAATAGCGTCCACAGATGCGTGCCATTTCGCCGGCAACCTGTCCGCAGTATGCGCCAATGCTGATGCCTTTCAGCAGGTCATCATTCACGCTGGCCCAGTCAATCGCGGTTTTAACCGTGCCGCCGCAGGCTTTGCTGGCTTCACTGTCTTTTTCGCTGAGCATGGCTTCGACGTTTTTAACGTGCTTATCACGGTTAAACAACGCCAGCTTTTTCTGGATGCCTTCGGTGGTCTGCTGGGTATAGCGTTGCACAATCCCTTCGCGTGTCGGGTCGGTTTCACCCTGCTCAATGGTGCCGACATTCAGGCCGTCACGGCCATTGTCTGGCAGGAATACCTGAAAGTATTCATTGCCCCAGTTAACGCCTTTCAGGATCAGGGTTTTCATTTGGCCATCGTAGGCAATACGGTAGGCAACACCACCCTGACCACGGTTCTGCATTTCGGCCAGGAACACGACACGGTCGACGGCATGGTTAACGCCGGATACCTGTATCAGTGCTTTCTCTTCGTTTTTCAGTGGCAGGATGATGGCTTTCAGTGACTGAGCGCCGCCCAGATAAACCGGGTAATCAACCACTTCAACCGCCTGAGCGCGAAACGTGGCCAGCAGGAAGAGCGTGATAACAGAGAGAGTTTTCAGCATGGATATGTCCTTATTGATGAGCTGAATGGATGCGCCAAACAGATGCGTTGAGTCAGCGGAATTCAGCCTTCTGTTACAGAAGGCGGCGCTACTTTAACATCGCTGGCGGGCGAATTCCTTAGCGCTTTTGATAACTCAATCAAAAAACAATAAAAATCAGGCGCCTTAATCCGCCACAATTTCAAACAGGCGGAAACAGAACTCTTTGGTTTCTTTGTGCTTAATCTCTTGCCAGTCAGCAGGAAATAACGGTTGCAGGCGCACTTCATGCTCGACGTACACCAGCGCACCGGGCAGCAGGCGCAGGGCGTCGATGGCAGGCTGCAGCAGGTCTTTGCCGAACGGCGGATCGAGAAACACCAGATCAAAAGGCTCCGGATTCTGTTGCAGCCACAGCAGCGCATCACCGGCCCAGACCTGAGCATTGGCCGCCTGCAGAATTTCCAGATTTTCACGCAGCTGCAGTGCAGCGGTGGGGTGCTTTTCCAGGAAGACTACTTCTTTTGCCCCCCGGGACAGGGCTTCAAAGCCCAGCGCGCCGGAACCGGCGAAGGCATCCAGCGCACGGGCACCGGCAATGTCATGTTGCAGCCAGTTGAAGACGGTTTCACGCACCCGGTCCATGGTCGGACGCAGGCCGTCGACGGCCGGGAAGCGCAGGCGGCGGGAGCGCCACTGACCACCAATAATACGAAGTTGCTGGGATTGGATTTTACTCATGAGTTCTTCAGTGCTGGCTGGGTTCTCGCTGCGGCTGAGCGGCTGACAAACACTGCAGCAGTTCAGCGGGAGCGGTTTTCTGGCTCTGGCCGAGCTGATGGTACAGCTGGCGGTAGAGGTCTTCCGGCGGGCGATAGTAGGCAAGATCGGCCTGAATGTCGATCTGACTGAGGTCATTTTGCCAGTTCTGGCGCAGTATCCGGGTCTGTTCAAGCCGCCATTCGGCCCAGGCGCTGCGGGTTGGGCCGGTTGCGTCGGGGCGAGTGAGCAGGGCGAGGCTGTCTGGCAGACTATAAAGAGCGGCCCAGGCATGTGCCGGTTGTAGCGCTGACGCAGGTAGCAACGCCTGAGTCAGCCACAATGCGCCCACCAGATGTTCTGCGATACAGGTCGGCAGTGGCCCGCCAGCAGGTTCCAACGGCTGCAGGTTCAGGGTACGAATAACATAGGCGGCCATGGTTTTCTGGCTGAGTTCATCCCATGGACCGGCAATCAGCAGCACAGCCTGGCTTCCTTTCAGGCTGCCGGGCAATTGTTGTTTCAGGTGGTCGGGCCAGTCAGTTGCAGGCAGTTTCAGTGTGTATAAAGCGCTCGCGCTGCGCAGCGCCAGATGACCGCCATTGATATCCCCCGCCCTACGCAGATACACCGCGATGCCTTCCAGGCTCTGCCAGTAACGCCAGCCAGCGTCAGCCAGTAATGGTTGTGTCAGAGCGGGCAGCGGTTGCTCTTCTTCATCTTTGAATCCCAGATGGATCCAGCTGATCAGCAGCAGGCAGACAATAATCAGAACGCTGAGAGTGGTACGGCTGAATCCGTGCAGCATAGGACGGTCATCTCTGTTTCGACGGGGTAATCCGGGACGCATGACGGCGTGCCAACATGCCCTGAATGCGTGGTGAAATTTATCCGCCAACGATAACATCCGGCGGAATGATGGTAGGATAGCGCCCTGACGCCGGGTGCGGAAATAAAGCGATGGGCTTTGGCCCGATTGCACCGTTTCGCAAACCCCCGCAGCATTCTGCAACACCGGCGCCTGACGAACATCCATTATTGTCCCTGATGTCTGAGTACCCCGATGTTTGATTTTTTTAAGCGCAAAAAAAACACCCCTGACGCTGCCAAAGAAACCTCGGCGGCGGAATCCGAATCCCCAGAACAAACCCTGCCTGACAGTGGCGAAGCCGTTGTTGAAGACGGAGCGGTTAACGCAGACGCTGTTACTGCGGAGGCTGTCGTTGACGTTGAAGCCGTTGCTGAGGCTGACGTCATCGCTGAGCCCGAATCAGAGCCAGAACCTGAACAGCCCGTCGCAGAAGACGTCGTTCCACTGGCAGAGCAGAACCTGTCGGCCGCACCTGTTCAGGCCCAGACCCAGGACAAGCCGCTGGATAATCAGGGTACGAAAAAGCCAGGCTTCTTCAGCCGTATCCGTCAGGGCCTGAGCAAAACCCGCAGTGGTCTGAGCGACGGCCTGGCGAATCTGCTGTTGGGCAAAAAAGAAATTGATGACGATCTGCTGGAAGAGCTGGAAACCCAGCTGATTATGGCCGACGTCGGTGTGGAAGCGACCCAGGACATCATGAGTCGCCTGACCACACGTGTCAGCCGTAAAGAACTGAAAGACTCCGATGCGCTCTATAACGCCTTAATCGGCGAGCTGCAGGATACGCTGGGCGGTGTGCAGGCTCCGCTGGTGATCGACAGCAGCAAGAAGCCCTATGTGATTCTGATGGTTGGCATCAATGGCGTGGGTAAAACCACCACCATCGGCAAGCTGGCCAAACAATTCCAGAATGATGGTAAGAGCGTCATGTTGGCGGCGGGTGATACCTTCCGTGCCGCCGCTGTCGAGCAGTTGCAGGTCTGGGGTGAGCGCAATAATGTGCCGGTGATTGCCCAGCATACCGGCGCTGATTCAGCCTCCGTGCTGTACGATGCGCTGGAAGCGGCCAAAGCCCGTAAAGTCGATGTTCTTATCGCCGATACCGCCGGTCGTCTGCACACCAAAGACAACCTGATGCAGGAACTGGAAAAAGTCGTACGGGTGATGAAAAAACTCGATGACAGCGCCCCGCACGAAGTGATGCTGGTGCTGGATGCCGGTACCGGTCAGAACGCGATCAATCAGGCGCGTCAGTTCCAGCAGTCGGTCGGTGTTACCGGTCTGACGCTGACCAAGCTGGATGGCACGGCCAAAGGCGGTATTATCTTTGCCCTGGCGCGTCATTTTGGTCTGCCGGTGCGTTATATCGGTGTGGGCGAAGGTATCGATGATTTGCGTCCGTTTAATGCCGAAGAGTTCACCCGTGCATTGTTTCAGCGTGAGCAGAACGACAACGGCTGATGGCCGCGAACAGGTCCAGCATTAGGGCCTGTTGACACTAAGTGAATCGGCCTGCTGAGAGCCAGTTTTTCTCAGAACAAGGAGAGAGGAGTGATATTAGCGGGCTAAATGAATGACGAACGACGAAGTCGATGGGGAAAACTGGCCTCAGCCCGAAGGGGTATGGCTAAAAATCCCTAATCCTGCGTTGCTGTTCGCTCGCTTAACCCGTTAGGCCACACTCTCAGCGCCTTGTCTGAGGAATTTTTATCCGATAACAGGCCTGTTTAATTAGTGTCAACAGGCCCTAACATAAAAACAGGAGCCGGATATGACCATGGTGCAGTTTGACCGGGTCGGTAAACGTTACCCCGGAGGCAAAGAAGCGCTCAGCGGCATTAACTTCGAGTTGGCCCGTGGCGAGTTTGCCTTTCTTACCGGGCACAGTGGTGCCGGCAAAAGTACGTTGCTGAAGCTGATGATGCTGATGGAGCGGCCTTCCCGTGGTCAGGTGTTTGTCGATGGTCAGAATCTTGGCCGCCTGCGTCCGGGTCAGATTCCTTATCTGCGCCGCAAAGTCGGCGTGGTGTTCCAGAACCACCAACTGCTGTTCGACCGCAGCGTCTACGACAACGTCGCCCTCCCTCTGCAGATTGCCGGCTATACCCCGGCCGAAGCCGGACGGCGCGTGCGCGCTGCTCTCGACTCGGTTGGCTTACTGGGTATGGAAAAACGCAATCCGATTGAGCTGTCCGGCGGTGAGCAACAGCGGGTCGGTATCGCCCGTGCGGTGGTGAATAAACCCGCCCTGCTGCTGGCGGATGAGCCAACCGGTAACCTTGACCCAGAATTGTCGGCCGAGATTATGAACCTGTTTCTGCGCTTCCAGCAGGTGGGGGTAACTGTGCTGATCGCCAGTCACGATATCGCCCTGATTGAACGTATGGGTCATCGTCGTCTGATCCTGGATCATGGCCATCTGCACGATGGCCAGGTACCGGCAGCCGGAGGTATTTATGGCTGAGCCGAAGCATACGGTTAAAACTCAGGCCGGAGCGTCGTTACAGGAAATTGGCGTACGCAAACGGCTGAATGCCTGGGCAGCTAACCATCAGCTGGTGGCGGTCGAGACGCTGATGCGATTGCTGAGCAAACCCCTCAGCAGTCTGCTGACCTGGATGGTGATCGCCATCGCCCTGACCATGCCCGGCGCATTGTGGATGGCGCTGGATAATATGGAGCAGCTCAGTGGCCGCTTTCAGGCGTCGGGCCGCATCACGTTGTATCTCACCCCGAAAGCGACCGAGGAGCAGGGCCAGCAGCTCAGCGACCGCATTGCCGCCCTCGACAGTGTGGCCAATACCGAATTTATTGATGCCGATACTGCGCTGAATGATTTCCGCGACAACAGTGGTTTGCAGGCCGCGCTGGATTTTCTGCCAGAAAATCCGCTGCCGGCTGTGATCCTGGTCGAGCCACCGCTGGGCATCGAACAAGCCGCATTATTGCGTCTGATTGAGCAACTAAAATCCTATCAGCTGGTCGATAGTGTGCAGCTGGATATGGCCTGGGTGGAACGGCTGCAGGCGATGCTGGCATTGGCGGAACGCCTGATTGGCGTGCTTGGCGTGTTATTGGCGCTGGCCATTCTGCTGGTGGTCGGCAACACCATCCGCCTGGCGATTGCCGCCCGGGTGGATGAGATCCGCGTGGTAAAACTGGTCGGCGGTACCAACGCTTATGTTCGACGGCCGTTTCTGTATACCGGTTTATGGTACGGCATGGTGGGTGGTTTACTGGCCTGGTTGCTGCTGATTTTATGCTGGGCGCTGCTGAACGGCCCGGTGGCGGATCTGGCGGAACTGTATGGCTCAGGCTTTGAACTGAAGCCGCTGTCTGCCGCCGCGGCGATGGTGCTGCTGTTGGCGGCTATGCTGTTAGGCTGGTTAGGGGCCTGGTGGTCGGTCAGTCGGCATTTGGATCATATTGAACCCTGATCGGGTTGTAATTGAATGTATTGTTCCGTAAAGGAACTCAATGGCGTATTGGCTGTCAGACTTTGCAAGTGCTAAACTCAGTCGCCAAGATACTTCGCAGAGGCTGCAAAAAGCACCTCACAGAGGCATAAAGAGGAAGGTTAAATGAACAAAGGTATGCAAGCCGTTAACGCTTTGTCCCCTGGTGCAAACCTGGAATCGTACATTGCCACGGTTAATGCGATTCCTGTGCTCACTCCGGAAGAAGAGAAGCAACTGGCGGAACAACTTCATTATCACGCCGATCTCGAAGCCGCGCGCCGTCTGGTTATGGCGCACATGCGTTTTGTTGTACACATCGCCCGCAGCTATTCCGGCTACGGGCTGAATCAGTCTGACCTGATTCAGGAAGGTAACGTTGGCCTGATGAAAGCGGTTAAACGCTTTAATCCGGAAGTCGGCGTACGCCTGGTGTCCTTTGCCGTGCATTGGATCAAGGCCGAGATTCACGAATTTATTCTGCGCAACTGGCGCATTGTTAAAGTGGCCACCACCAAGGCCCAGCGTAAGCTGTTCTTTAACCTGCGCAGCCAGAAAAAACGTCTGGGCTGGTTGAGCCTGGCGGAGGCAAAATCGATTGCCGAAGATCTGGGTGTGGAAACCAAAACCGTGTTTGAGATGGAAGGTCGTCTGAATGCCTACGATGCGGCCTTTGATGCTGGTGTCGATGACGATGATGAAACGGCCTATCAGGCGCCTGCACATTATCTGGAAGATCACAGCACCGATCCGGCGCTGGTGGCCGAGTCCGATAACTTTGAGCAGGATTCCAGCGATCGTCTGCACATGGCTCTGGATCAGCTCGACGAGCGCAGCCGTGCGATTCTGCAGCAACGCTGGTTGAGTGATGAGAAAGCGACCCTGCATGATCTGGCTGCTATCTATCAGGTGTCTGCTGAACGTATCCGCCAGTTGGAAAAGAACGCAATGAAGAAGCTGAAAGAAGCGATGGGCGGAGCGTTACTGCCAGCCTGATCCTGCTTAAGCTTTGCATTAAAAACCGCCTTCGGGCGGTTTTTTTATGCCCGCTGTCAGTGCCGGGTTCAGCGCAGTGTTTTTATTACGCGCACAAAAAAGCCTCCGCAAGGGAGGCTTTTTATTATGCCGTTGGCCTGGTTATTTACCCGGGCCACCACGCATAGAGTCGAAGAAGTCGTCATTGGTTTTCGTCTGACGCAGCTTATCGAGCAGGAATTCGATGGCCTGAACATCTTCCATTTCGGTCAGCAGGCGGCGCAGAATCCACAGACGCTGCAGCGACATTTCATCAAACATCATATCTTCACGGCGAGTGCCGGAACGACGGACATTGATGGCCGGATAGATACGCTTCTCGGCCACTTTACGGTCGAGGTGCAGTTCCTGGTTACCGGTACCTTTAAATTCTTCGTAGATCACTTCGTCCATTTTCGAACCGGTATCAACCAGTGTCGTGGCGATAATGGTCAGCGAGCCACCTTCTTCGACATTACGGGCAGCACCGAAGAAGCGCTTTGGTTTTTCCAGGGCGTTGGCGTCAACACCACCGGTCAGTACCTTACCTGAGCTGGGTACCACGGTGTTGTATGCACGCGCCAGACGGGTGATGGAATCGAGCAGAATCACCACGTCGCGCTTGTGTTCAACCAGACGCTTGGCTTTTTCGATCACCATTTCGGCAACCTGAACGTGACGGGCCGGTGGTTCGTCGAAGGTGGACGCCACAACTTCGCCGCGTACCGAACGCTTCATTTCGGTTACTTCTTCCGGACGTTCGTCGATCAGCAGAACAATCAGGTCGCATTCCGGATTATTACGGGTAATGGACTGAGCGATGGTCTGCAGCAACATGGTTTTACCGGCTTTCGGCGGTGCAACGATGAGGCCACGCTGGCCTTTGCCGATGGGGGCAACCAGGTCGAGTACGCGGGAGGATAAATCTTCGGTAGAGCCATTGCCCTGTTCGAGAACAAAGCGTTCTTGCGGGAATAACGGGGTAAGGTTTTCGAACAGAACTTTGGATTTGGTGTTTTCCGGCTTGTCGCCGTTAATCTGGTTAACCTTCAGCAACGCGAAGTAGCGTTCGCCTTCCTTGGGTGGTCGGATTTTACCGGCAACCTCATCACCTTTACGCAGGTTGAAGCGACGAATCTGACTCGGTGATACATAGATATCGTCGGGGCCTGCAAGGTAGGAGCTGTTGGCGCTGCGCAGGAAGCCAAAACCATCCTGCAGAATTTCCAGTACACCATCACCGTAAATGTCTTCACCGCTTTTCGCGTGGTGTTTCAGGATGGAAAAGATAATGTCCTGTTTGCGGGTGCGGCTGACGTTCTCAAGATTCATCTCCTTGGCTAATTCGAGGAGCTGAGGAACGGACTTCAGTTTCAGATCAGAAAGATTCATAAAGGGCTGGTGTTTATTGCAGTTATTGAAGGTTTTTTGATGATTCATCAAGAGAGGAATGCATGGGGGAGCCCCGTGCATCAACAGACTATAGACACATTGTTTTTGGGTGTCTATAGAAAAAGGCGCCGTAGCGCCTTTTTATAAACAAGCCGTTGTCAGGGTCGACAGCGGCTTATTAAAGAGCTTGTTCAATAAAGGCAGCCAGTTCAGATTTGCTCATGGCGCCAATCTTGGTTGCTTCCGCCTGACCGTTTTTGAACAGGATCAGGGTTGGGATAGAGCGGATACCAAACTTAGGCGCAGTGGCTTCGTTCTGGTCGATGTTCAGTTTGGCGATTTTCAGTTTGCCGGCATATTCCTCGGCAATCTCTTCCAGCACCGGCGCAATCATTTTGCACGGACCACACCATTCAGCCCAGAAATCAACCAGTACAGGTACGTCAGAGCCCAGTACATCGGCATCAAAGGAGTCGTCGGTTACGGTCAGGATGTTGTCGCTCATGTGTTTCCCCTGTGGAATTTAAGTTTCGCAGCTCCGCATTGTACGCCGGCTTTGTCTGGAATCAATTACCGATTCTCTGCTGGACGTAGGATGTTGCTGACTGCATATTCAATCTTATTCTCTAAATGGGGTCGGCAAGCGCGCTTTTAAAGTGCATGTCCGGCAGAGCAGGAAGCCCATCCGGCGTTATGCGCCGTGATCGGGAATCAGCATTCAGGAAAGTAGTTATGACGGAAAACACTGGCGCGATGACCGATCTGATCGCTGCGGTGGACCTGGGTTCCAACAGTTTTCATATGGTAATTGCGCAGGAATTTCAGGGCGAAATCCGCACCCTTGAGCGTCGTGGTCAGAAGGTTCAGCTGGCGGCAGGTCTTGATGAACGTGGCATTCTGTCAGAAGAAGCACAACAACGCGGGCTCGAGTGTCTGCGCGAGTTTGCGCAGTTTATGCAGGGCATGGAACCTAAGCGTGTCAGCGTATTGGCCACCAATGCTCTGCGTGCGGCGCGTAACCGTCAGCAGTTTATTGAGCGCGCTGAAGAGATTCTCGGTTATCCGATTGAAGTCATCGCCGGGCGCGAAGAAGCCCGTCTTATTTATCTCGGTGTGGCACACACGCTGGCCGACGATGCTGGTCGCCGTTTGGTGGTGGATATCGGCGGTGGCAGCACCGAATTTATTATTGGTGAACGCTTTGAACCCAAGGCGCTGGAAAGCCTGCATATGGGCTGCGTTTCCTATACGAAACAGTTTTTCCCGGATGGCGTGATAACCGAAGCGCGTTTTGACGATGCCGTTGATGCGGCGCGTCAGGAACTGCTGAACATCGAAACCCATTACAAACAGCTGGGCTGGCACAGCGCGGTGGGTTCCTCCGGTACTATCCGTGCGGCGGAACAGGCTCTGGTGGAAAATGGCTGGGAGGCCGAAGGCATTACCCTCAGCGGATTAAAAAAACTGCGCAAACATATGTTGCAGTTTGCCACCACCGACGATGTCAGCCTGCCCGGCGTGAAGCCGGAACGGCGTCAGGTATTCATTGGTGGTTTGGCCATTTTGCAGGCGGTGTTCGATACCTTTGGTCTGGAACGCATGATGTATTCCGACGGTGCGTTGCGTGAAGGAGCGCTGTGGGATCTTGTCGGCCGTTCGACCCACGAGAATGTGCGTGAACGTACCGTGCAAGCCATGGCGGAGCGCTTTTATGTGGACGCTGCCCAGGCACAGCGGGTTAAAGACATGGCGCGGGCGCTGTTTGCTCAGGTTCAGCAAGACTGGAAACTGGATAACGGCTGGGGTTACTGGCTCGACTGGGCGTCGCAGCTGCACGAAATCGGTCTGAGTATTGCCCACAGTGGTTTTCATAAACACGGTGCTTACTTATTACAGCATGCTGATTTATTAGGGTTCACCCGTCAGGGACAGGCTAAGCTGGCGGCCATGGTACGCAGCCACCGGCGTAAATTTCTGCCGGAGTATTTCTCTGACATTACGCCCGGCAGCCGTACAGCGATGATTCAGATCACGCGCTTATTACGTTTGGCGGTGGTGCTCAATCACAGTCGGGGTGCTCATCCGGTGCCTTGTCCGCAACTGAGCAGCGATGGTGAGCGTCTGCAATTAACCTTGCCGGAAGGATGGCTGACCGAGCATCCGCTGACCGCCCGCGATCTGGCGGCCGAAGTCAGTCAGCAGAAAGGTGCAGGTTTCAGCCTCGAAATAGCCTGAGACTTGCGTCACCCGCCATGGTCATTCATCATCGCGGCCATTGTCATTCGGCGACAAGATCACGGAGGATGAGCCAATGCGCGCTGCAGATCTGATTCACCTGCTGAGCCAGTACGATCCTGATATGGAAGTACCGGTGTCTTTCTCGCACAGTGCCGTGGACGAAACGCCACTGCCTAAAATCACCACCTGCACCAGCAATGAACGCAGCCGCTGCTACGAGACTCTTGTCGAGTTGGCGGAAGACGGCATGCTGGTGGTTAATGCCGGTGGTCATATCACCTATATGAATCCGTATCTGGTTCGTCTCTGCGGCTATGCTCCGGCAGAGCTGGCCGGGCGGCCATTAACCGAACTGATGCCGCGCGACGATGCAGAAATATTACGTCAGCGTTTATTCAGCATGCACGGCAGCAGCCGTTTTACTATCCGTCTCATCAGCCGCAGCCGCGATATGCATTGGGTGCAGATATCTGCCACCGCGATTCCCAGCAGCGATGGCTGTTTTCGTGGCTGCATGATGACCGTTACCGATTTATCACGGCAGCAAATTCATCTGCAGGGTATGGGCGATCAGCAATTATTAGGCGATAAAGTTGAACGTATTCACGATCAGCTGGAACGGCTGAAAGTATTACGCACACATTTGCTCAGTGAGCTGGATGATATGCGGCAGTTACCGCGAGTCGATGCCACACCGTTCTGGCATCAGGGGCGTTATCTGTATCTGATCGAACCGCAGAAAAATGGTAAACGCAAACGCCAGTATGTCGGTTCCGATCCGGAGAAGGTTAAACAGGCACTGTCATCCATGCGTCGCCAGCAACGTTTTTTACAGGTGCAGCAGGAACTGGCGCAGATCGATCATCAAATACGCAATGCAACGTTCAAACTGGACAGTTTCCTTTGGGACCTCGCTCAGGTGCCGCCCGATCTCCACCGTTTATTACCTGCCTCTGCCTGAAAAAAATACAGGATAAAAAAACAGCGCCCATGGCGCTGTTTTTTTATCTTTGTTTTCCTGTTGCTTAAAAATCAACCACTTCTGAACGTTTATTCCAATGTTCTGTTGCGTTTTCCGCCGCCTATTGGACTGCACGATCGTGTCACTTTTATTGCATTTTTTTCACGCTTTTTATTATCAGAAAACTCAGTGGTTTTTTCATGACAGCAATTAAGAATCGGTGGTTGTGCTGTCATGAATGCCCTCCCTAGCATCCGGGCTCCGCAGGCTTGAGAAGAACGGCGCTTCGGAAATTAAAGCGGAAAACATTGGTTTTTACGCATCCGGACCGAAACCGGCAGTTCTGCGGAATTAATTTTCAGGATGATATGGCAGCTTGTCAGGAGGGGATTATGGCAGAGCAAAATCCGGGATGGTCGGGAGACGCCCAAAGTTTTTATCACGAATTTACGCTGCGTAATGCAGGTTTTATCAGCGACAAAGAACAGCAGCGTTTACGACAGGCACACATCCTCATCGCCGGCTGTGGTTCAACCGGTGGCAGCGTTATTGAAGTACTGGTGCGCAGTGGCGCAGAACAGCTGGCATTGGCAGATAACGGCAGTTATGAACTGAATAACGCTAACCGCCAGAATATGGTGCTGACCGATGTTGGCCGCTCAAAAGTTGATGTATTCCACGAGCGCATGAGTCAGATCAATCCGTTTGTGCAGATCGACGGCTATGCCAACGGCATTACGCCGGACAATGTGGATGCATTGGTTGAATGGGCTGATGTGATTATTGATGCCGTCGACGTTACCGGACGTTCGGGTCTGGAAATGAAATTCCTGCTGCACGAAGTGGCGCACCGCAATCAAAAAGCGGTTATCTGCGGTTATGACATGGCGGCGGCGCAGTATGTGCCGGTGTTTGATTACCGCGATGGCACGCTGCCATTAATGGCCGGCCTGCTGAATGCCGAAGAGGTCGCAACGCTGGATCCGCTGCAGGCTTGCGCACGATTAATTCCGGATGAATTTATTCCGCTGGAAATGTTCGACGAACTGGCCCGCCATCAGCAGGGTAAGGATTACACCTCGCAGCTGTGTCTGGCGGCGAATTTATTTGGTGTGCTGGGTTCGACACTGGTGCTCGACATTCTGAATGAGCGGGCGGTGGAAACCGACAACTACGTTGATCTGTGGAGCCTGATGCGCAAACCTCAGGCCAGTGATGACCAGGCGCGTGACGAAGCCGCCGTGAGCGAATTACGCAGCGGCCTGCGTGCCTGGGCTAACGGCCCGGGCGGTGACAGTGATCCGTTCTTCCTTGAACGCTCATTGCGCCATTACCAACTGCCGCTGATGCCGGAGTTGCACAACTACCGCGATCAGCTGCTGACCGAACGTGCCGGCATCTCGGCCTTTGCCATTCCCCATGAGCAACTGGCCGGGCCGCTGGCACGCCAACTGTTACGTTTTGCCTTTGTGCATTACGCCCGCGTTGGCTTTATTAACCCCGATCAGGCGGCACGTCGCCTGCTGCATCATGAACCACTGAGCAATCTCAGCCCGCAGGATGTGCATCTGGTGCTGATTGATACTCAAAGTAGCCAGTTGCTGGGTTACTCGACGCTGAAAGCGCCGCTGTCCGATAACCTGCCGTTCTCCAGCACCGAGCGTCCGCACTATGGTGTTGAGCAGGCTTTTGGCCGTGATCTGTTCGCTGGGGTTGATGAGTTACAGGGAATTCCGGTTGCCGCGGTGCGCGAAATTGGCCGGGTAACCAAAGCCGAGCTGGATGATCCGGTACTGAATGCGCGGGTCGGTATTATGCTGCTGAGCGCTTATCGCCAGGTGGTATCCGATAGCCGCTATGGCATCAGCGCCTTTGTCGGCGACGGCGAGAAAAACGTGACTCTGCGCAACCTCACCTTCTTTGGTTTTAACCCGCAATTACTGCCGGCGCGTGAATCCTGCCTGCCGGCCGACCACCTCTATCACCACCGTTATGTTGGCCGCGATGTGCGTCCGTTCTGGCTGTTGCTGGCGGATATCAATCAGGCGCGCGCCGATGAAGTAGAAGCATTGCTTGATCTGGATGACAACGCACTGCTGGCTGCCTTAAACGCAAGCCGCAGTAACGCAGCAAAGGAATTGGAGGCTCAGTTATGAAATCGGTATGGAACGAACAACAGCAGGAAATCCGGGATTTTTACGAACAGGTCGCCCGTGAGCGGGTACGTCCGAGTGCCGCCTCGCGTGATATCACGCTGACTTTTGACCGTCAGATCTGGCGCGACCTGGGTGCCAGCGGGCTGTTTGGCCTGCATATGCCGGAAGAGTTTGGTGGCCGTGGTCTGGGCCTGCGCGAGTTTACTGCCGCGCTGGAGGGTTTTTCCCGTGGTAGTCAGGACATGGGCGTACTGGTGTCCTTTGTCGCTCAGGTGGGTCTGGTGCAGGCCGGATTGCTCAGCTACGGCACAGAAGAGCAAAAGCAGCGCTGGTTGCCGGGCCTGATCCGCGGTGAATTACTGGGCTCATTTGCCATTACCGAACAGGGCTGTGGCTCCGATGTCCGTGCCATGAAATTAAGCGCGACGCAGGAGCTGAACGGCTTCCGCATTAATGGTCAGAAGTGGAACATCACCAATGCGCCGCAGGCGGACGTGGTAATGACCTTTGCCCATGTCGAAGGTGCCGGTGATAAATCGGTGACCTGTTTTATTACCGGTACCGATGTGCCGGGGCTGGAACGCAGTGAGCCATTTGAGCTGTTGGGCAACCGTGGCACGCCAATTGGTGCGTTTAACTTTAACGATGTGCTGGTGCCGGAATCCGCGGTGGTGGGTGGCGTGGGTGGTGGTCTGAATGTGCTGTATTTCGCCTTCCTGGTCGAGCGTGTACTGACCGGTCTGGTGATTACCGGCTGCATGGAACCGCTGGTGGAAGACTGCCTGCGTTACAGTCAGGAGCGTCTGGCATTTGGCCGTCCGATTGGTGAGAACCAGTACATTCAGGGGCAGATCGTCGATATGTATTGCCAGGTGGAAGTGCTGCGCAGCGTTCTGCTGCGGGCGATGGACAGCATGGAGCAGGGTGTCGATTGCTCCAGTCTGGCGTCAATGGTGAAGATGATCGCCACCGAAAGCCTGCACGAAGCCTGTCTGAACGCCATTCGTATTCACGGTAATTCCGGTTATCGCCGCGACAAGTATTTTGAGCGTTTGCTGCGCGATTCCATCGGTGTGTTCTTTGCCGGAGGCACCATCGAAATTCACCGCCATGTGATCTGGACCAATCTGGTTGAAGGCTTCCGTAAGGGCGAGCGCATGCGCGATGGCCTGAACCTCGGCGTCTATCAGAATCAGAATCCGGCCACCACCGCCTTTAGCCAGCCAGCTGAGGAGGCCATTGCATGAATGCCGTAATGCAATTATTTACCGGGGTGCAGCGTCACCCCTGGCTGATGATGCTGGGTCTGTTGCTGGTCACGGTGCTGGCGTTAGGCGCTGCCGGCCAGCTGCAGATTAACAGCACGCCGTACATGATCGATAACAGCCACCCCAGCCGGGTGGCCGATCACGATACCAAGCGTCTGTTCTCCAACACCGGTGAGCAGGCCTTTGTCGCCATCGATAATCCGCAAGGCAATGTGTTCAACGCCCGCAGTCTGGCGACGGTGCAGGAGTTAAGCCGCACCTTTGAACGCATGTTGCTGATCAGTGAAGCCGACAGTCAGCGTCTAACCGCGCTGGCGGAAGACGGCGTGCTGACCATGCCGCAGGCCAATGCCCTGCTGCAGGATGGGCTGACACCGCAGGATATTCCGGCGCTCAAACGTCTGGCGCAGCAGGAAAGCATCAGTGCGCTGGATAAAGCCTGGCTGGAGAATCTGGCGGTGCGCCTGCGTCCGGTTAAACGGGTGCGCAGTCTGGCGCGCATGGAGCACATCGAAGCCTTTACCGGCGGTCTGGATGTACGCCCGCTGATGAAAACCCTGCCGCAGAACGACGCCGAACGGCAGGCGTTGCGTGAGGCCGTGCTGGCCAATCCGATGTTTATTAACGGCCTGGTATCGCCCAAAGGTAACGCCACCACCATTCAGGTGGAGTTTAATATCGACGAAGATGATTCGCCGTCCATGTTGCTGGCTTACGGTGAAATCAGTCGCATCATCAACGATGTGAGCGCGCGCGAAGGCTTCAGCGACCGCGTTTACCTGAGCGGCCCACCAATGATCGCGGCGCAGACCGCCACCAGTATGGAGCAGGATAACCAGACGCTGCTGCCGGGTGTGCTGCTGGTGATTATCGTCGTGCTGCTGCTCAGCTTTGGCCGTTTGCAGGGCGTGGTTGCGCCGCTGATGATCGCTGTGATTGCGCTGTTCTGGACCTTGGGCACGATGGCGGCGTTCGGCGTGAAGCAGAACATCGTTACCTCCATGCTGCCGGTGTTCATTATTGCCATCGCGGTCTGTGACGCCATTCACTTCCTCGCTACTTACTACCGTCTGCTACCGGCTAATCCCGACCGTGCGGCCCGCACTCAGGCGGCGTCGGATGCGTTGCGCAAACTGTTCTGGCCTATGCTGGTGACGACCATCACCACCATGGCAGGCTTCTTCGCTCTGAGCTGGACCGAAGTTATCTTCATTCGCGAATTCGGAATCTTTGTGGGTCTTGGTGTGTTGTTCGCCTGGATCGTTACCATGCTGTTCTTACCGGCGCTGGTGATTCTGTGGAAAGCACCGCCACCGCGTTTCGGCTTATTGGTCAGCACTCTGGTCAGCCGCTTTATGGGCCTGCTCGGACGCGTCGCTGGTCATGGTAAAGCGGTGGTCATGGCGGTTGTGGTACTGATGGCCGGTGGTCTGCTTTACACCCAGCAGAACCTGACCGTGGATAATCAGGTGATCGGTTACTTCGAAGCTGACAGCCGTATCCGTCAGGATGACGCCGCCATTAACGCCAACTTCGGCGGCTCGACGGTGGTCAGCTTTCTGCTGGAAAGCAAAGAGGTGGATGCCTTCAAACAGCCGCAGGTGATGCTGGCGGTGGAAAAACTGCAACAGCAGCTGAACAACGATCCATTGGTGGGCTTTACCATTTCGCCGGTGAACTTTATCGAGCGCATGCATCAGGTACTGAGCGCTGGTGAAGGTGAGACCAGCGGCAGTGCCGCCGATTACCGTCTGCCGTCAGATCTGACCCAGCCGATGCTGGCGCAGTACTACCTGCTGTACGAAAACGCCAACGGTCAGGATTTGTTTGATGTGGTTGACCGCCGCTTCTCCAATGGCCGCATTCTCACCGTGCTGCACAGTGACCGTTCATCCGAAGTGGGCGGCGTGATCGAGCGCGTGATGAACGAAGCACGCAACGTGCTGCCGGCCGGGGTCAGCATCCGCGCCGCCGGTTATGGTGAAATTCTGGTGTCTACCACCGATGCTGTGGTCGGCGGTCAGATCCAGAGTCTGCTGCTGGCGGTGGTACTGATTGCGTTACTGGTGGTCGCCATTCTGCGTTCGCTGCGCCTCGGTTTGCTGGCGTTGCTACCGCTGCTGTTTACGCTGGTGGGTGTGTTTACCCTGATGGCGCTGACCGGCACCGCACTGGATATCGGCACCTCCATTATTGCGGCCATCTCCTTTGGTATCGGCATCGACTACGCCATTCATACCATTGCCGCGCTGCGTCTCAGTAAAGGTCAGGATCATGCCGAGCTGGTGGCCAATGCGCTGCAGTACTGCGGTAAACCGATTCTGATTAACACCCTGGCGCTGGGCTTTGGCTTCCTGGTGCTGACGCTGTCGGGTTATCAGGCTCTGGTGAACCTGGGCTACTTTATCTCGCTCACCATGCTGTTCAGTGCGCTGTTTGCGTTGCTGGTGTTGCCGGCCTTCCATCGCCCGGATGCACCACAGGCGACGGTTGCTGAACGTGCCGACGAGCCGCAGGCGGAGCCGGCCAATGCCTAGGGTGATGAACACGCTGCTGTTGGCGTGTGTGCTGTCGGCAACGACAGCACAGGCGGCCCAACCGCTGACCGAACACGACGAATGGCAGGTGATCAGTTTATACCCGCCGCACGGCGTGTATCAGGCGGAGTTGTTGCCGCAACTGGTGACGGCGGTTGAAGGCTTATGGCAGGTGCAGGGCAGTGACGGTGAGCCGTTGCTGCGCAGCGTCGACAGCCTGGCCAGCATGAACGTGATCGTCGCCCAGCAGGACGAAGTGCGCTTCCGCCGCATTATCGAAAAAGGCGAACTGAACGCCGCTGGTATGCAGCGCCTGCAGGCGCTGGTGGAAGAACATCCGCTGGTGCAGCGGCGGCTGGTGTCGGCCGATGCTCAGGCCACGCACCTGTGGCTGCGGCTGAAAAAACCGGCCACTGCGGAGGGGTTGCAGCAGCTGAGTGATCATCTGGCGGCCAGTCTGAATGCCGCCGGTCATCAGTGTGTGGTCGCGGCAAACGCGCGTGGTCCATTGGCTGGCCGCTATATGACCCAATGGCAGTACGATACGCCGCAACGCGCCGATGGCGTGGCCGCGTTGCAGGCGCTGGCGACGGCACAACAACAACTGAGTAACGCACCGGGTGCGCCGGACAGCGAACACGGGCGTAATTATTCGGCGCTGAATCTGCTGTCGTATCTGGGCGGCATTCTGGGTGGCGAGCTGCTCGATGCCAATGGCCTGCCGCAAAGCAACGCGGCACTGGCGCAGATGTACATGATGGCCGAGAGCCTGCGCAGCCGCGATCTGCAGGCGCTGGCGCGTCCGGATTTCCGCCAGTTACAGCTGGTGGTGCTGGGCCATAAAGCACCGCTGAATGCGCCGCCTGTTTCCAACTATCAACTTACCCATACCAGCATCTGGCAGGCGTCGGCGCGCGATTATCGCGTGCTCGATTGTCGTGCGCAGGGGCTGGTGACGTCGGAGAACGAATAATGAAATTACTGCTGAAAAGTGCAGCGCTTACGCTGTTGAGCCTGACCATGCTGCCGGCCTTTGCCGTCAGTGAAAAAAGCATTAAACCGGAAGTGCTGCTGGAACAGGTACGTGATCGTGACGACGGCGATGACCGTCGTTCACGCATGATTCTGGAACAGACCATGAGTGATGGTTTTGTGCGTGAGCGCGAATTGTTAATGCTGGAAAAAAAATTCGGTGCCGAGCGTAAAGCCGTGCTGTATTTCACCGCCCCGGCGGATACTGCCGGTACCGGTATTCTGATGTTCAGCTACGAAGAAGCCAGCGGCAAAGACGATGATCAGTGGCTGTATCTGCCCGCGCTGCGTCAGTCACGCCGTATTGCGACTAACTCGAAAGAAGGCCCGTTTCTCGGTACCGATTTTTCCTTCGCTGATATCGAACGACTGCGCGTCGGTGATTATCTCTATGAAGATCAGGGTACGGTAGAAATAAACGGTCGCACGCTGCACAAAATTGCCGCACATACGGCCAATGGTCTGGAAAATCCGCGTACCGGATACAGCCAGCGCGAAATTTTTGTTGATGCTGAGCGGCAGCTGATTATGCGCGATGAGTTTTATCGTGAAGGCCGTCATATCAAAACCTTTGAAGTCACAGGTCTGAAAGAAATTGATGGCTACTGGACCGTGACCGAAGCGGTGATGACCAATCATGTGGAAGGGGGCTTTACCCGCTTATTGCGCAAAGAAACAACCTACAACGTTGGCATTGCCGAACGGCTGTTTAATGAGCGTACGCTGCGCAGCGGGATTCAGTAATGGTTCGGATTCAGCTTTTGTTGGCGCTGTTGCTGGTTAATGGTGCAGCGCTTGCTGCACCGTCCTTCAGCGGTAAAGGTCATGCAGAAATACGTCAACAGGAACGCGCCGGTAACGAAGCCGGCGACGATCTTGGGCAGCGATATGAAGGTTTGCTGGAAGGGCAGATAAACAACGGCCGGTTAAAAACCAACGCTATTTTAATGGGGCGTTACCGCAGCCAGTATGACGATGCCGAAGACAAGGTACGGGATGAAATGCGCAGTGATGCGGAACTGCGTGAACTCTACCTGACCTGGTCGGCCGACCGTTTTGAAATCCGTGCCGGTAAGCAGCAACAGGCCTGGGGGCGGGCAGATTATTTTCGCATTGTGGATGTCTGGAACCCACTCGACCTGCGCGAATTTCTTTTACCTTATTTCGATAATTATTCACTTGGGCGGCAGCCGCGCGGCATGTTAATTGCCGATTATTTTGGTGATGTCTGGGAACAGCAGCTGATTATTGCCGCACAACGCAAAGCGACCCGCCTGGCACCGGCCGGCAGTGACTTTGCGGCCAATGGTATGCCCGCGACTTTACCCGCAGTCAACGAAGAAGGCAGTGGGGTGGATATCGGCTGGCGCGGAAAAATATTCTGGTCGGGCAACGATATCGAACTGTACGCTTTTCATGGCTATCATGCGGATGAAATGCTGACCTTTGAAAATGCGCAGCTGGTACGCGAACAGCCAGAGCGCGACATGGTTGGCACATCACTGGCGCGCCCCATGGGTGACTGGGTATTACGCAGCGATATTGCGCATTATCTGCGCGAAGGACGGCAGACTGCGGCAGGTATTGAAGACAGCAGCCGTACCTCGGCACTGCTCGGATTTGACCGGGTGGAAAATGAATGGACCTGGAACCTGCAGCTGGCGACGACCCACTGGTACGACGAAGAAAGCAATCATGATGATGTTTGGGAATCGTCAGTGTCGGTGGAAAAAAACTGGAGCCGATACCGCTTAACCACCGGACTGTTATGGCTGGTTAACTGGGTCGACGACAGCAGCCAGTTATGGCGCGCAACCGTAAACTATGAATTTTTACCGCAGTGGAAAGTCGGCTTCGCCGCTGTTTCCTTTGATGGTAAAGACGATACGCAGTTTGGTCAGTTTGATAATCAGGATCGTTTGATGCTGACTTTAAGGCGGGATTTTTCGCTGTAACTTTTACGGTAATTTCCTCTGTAACAGCTTCTGTAAACCAGGGCATAAAAAAAGAGCTTCAACAGAAGCTCTTTTTTTATCAATGCTAAACGGAATTGCTTACGATGAGCTTGCTGCCAGTGTTTCCAGCAGAATCGCCTGTGCCTTCACCATATCTTCACCTTCTGCAGGTTGCGCGCGTATATAACTGCCATCGGGTTGTAAATCCCAGGCCTGGCAGTTATCCAGCATGTACACTTCCAGTTCGCTTTTCATACGCTCTTTCAGTTTGCTGGTTTCAATCGGGAAAGCCGTTTCTACCCGGCGTAATAAGTTACGCTCCATCAGGTCGGCGCTGCCGGCGTAGATTTCATCTTTGCCGTTATTCAGAAAATAATAAACGCGTGAGTGTTCAAGAAAGCGACCAATAATAGAACGTACACGGATATTCTCCGACACACCTTCTACGCCCGGACGTAAACAGCACATACCACGGATAATCAGCTCTACTTTTACTCCGGCCTGCGAGGCTTTATACAGCGCGCGGATTAACTTCGGCTCGGTCAGTCCGTTGGCTTTCATGCGGATTAAGGAAGGTTTTCCGGCTTCGGCATGGGAACGTTCACGGTCCACCAGTTCAATCAGTTTTTTATGCAGGGTAAACGGCGCATGGAATAATTTTTTAATGCGCAGCGCTTCGCCCATTCCGGTTAATTGCTGAAAAACTTTGTGTACGTCTTCACCGATGGAATCATCGCCGGTGAGGAAGCTGTAATCGGTATAGGCACGGGCATTCCCGGCATGATAATTACCGGTACCCAAATGCACATAGCGTTTATATTTGTCGCCTTCTTTGCGCACAATCAGCATCATCTTGGCGTGGGTTTTATAACCCACCACACCGTAGACCACCACCGCACCGGCTTCCTGTAAGCGGTTGGCGAGATAGAGGTTTTCTTCTTCGTCAAAGCGCGCGCGCAGTTCAATAACCACGGTCACTTCTTTGCCGTTACGCGCGGCATCCACCAGAGCGTTTACAATCTCTGATTTTGCCCCGGTGCGATACAGGGTCTGTTTAATCGCACGTACGTTAGGATCTTTGGCTGCTTCACGCAGCAGATCGACCACCGGCGTAAAAGACTCAAACGGATGCAGCAGCAGCGTATCTTTATCGCGGATGCTTTCGAAAATACTTTTGTTGAAGTTAATGTTCTTCGGCAGACCCGGAGTAAACGGAGTGTATTGCAGGTCTGGTCGTGAAATCTGGCTGATCACTTCAATCAGGCGGCCCAGATTAACCGGCCCGTTAACGCGGTACAGGTCGGTGGTATCCAGAGTGAATTGCTTCAGCAAAAAATTCGCCAGCTCTTCCGGGCAATTATCGGCCACTTCCAAACGCATCTCTTCGCCAAAGTTTCGCGAATGCAATTCGTCTTCTAATGCCGATGCCAGGTCAGCGGTATCGTCGTGGTCAATTTCAAGGTCGGCGTTACGGGTTACGCGGAACTGGTAACAGCCTTTTACCGTCATGCCGGGGAACAGTTCGTCGGCGTATTCATGAATCATGGACGACAGGAAAATAAAATTATCGCCGCCTTTGGTTATGTCATCCGGTACGCGGATAATCCGTGGCAGAGAACGTGGTGCCGGAATCAGCGCCAGACCGGTTTCGCGGCCAAACGCGTCTTTGCCTTCGAGGGCGACAATAAAATTCAGGCTTTTATTCACCAGTCGTGGAAACGGGTGCGAAGGATCAAGACCAATCGGGCTGATTAACGGCTGAATGCTGTCTTCAAAATACGCCCGAACCCAACTGCGCTGATCTTCACTCCAGTCGGCACGACGTAAGAAATGAATATTTTCTTTTTCCAGGGCCGGCAACAAGGTGTCATTCAGGATTTCATACTGGCGCTCAACCGTTGCGCTGCACAATGCATGAATGCTGCTTAAAACCTGTTGCGGGTGCATGCCATCGGCACCGGTTTGCTCGCGCGCGAAGGTTAACTGTTGAGTCAGGTTGGCGACGCGAACCTCATAAAATTCATCGAGGTTTTTACTGAAAATGCACAGAAAAAACAGCCGTTCCAGTAATGGGTAGCTATCGTCAAGTGCTTGTTCCAATACACGAATATTAAACTGCAAATGGCTTAATTCGCGGTTTATATAATATTCGCTGCTGCTTAAATCGATGGCTTTTTCTGCGGCTGCGTCACTCATTGCTTCATCCTGTCTGCTTTAATTAAGCCTGTATTACTTGTTAATCCACTCTGCATATTGCTTGGCAAAATAGGTGAGAATGCCATCGGCTCCGGCACGCTTCATACACATCAGGGATTCGGCCATCACAGCGTTATCATCCAGCCAGCCATTTTGTGCAGCGGCTTTGTGCATGGCGTACTCACCACTCACCTGATAAACAAAGGTTGGTACCTGAAATTCATCTTTTACCCGACGGACGATATCCAGATACGGCATGCCCGGTTTAATCATCACCATGTCGGCGCCTTCGGCCAGATCCATGGCCACTTCGTGCAGCGCTTCGTTGCTGTTGGCCGGGTCCATCTGGTAGGTTTTTTTATCGGCTTTGCCAAGGCTGGCCGCCGTGCCCAGAGCATCGCGGAAGGGGCCGTAATAAGCGGAAGCGTATTTGGCTGAGTACGCCATGATGCGGGTGTTTACAAAGCTTTCTTCTTCCAGCGCCTGACGGACATCACCGATACGGCCATCCATCATGTCGGATGGGGCAACGATATCGGCACCGGCTTCCGCATGAGACAGCGCCTGTTGCACCAGGGTTTCTACCGTGCGGTCGTTCAGCACATAACCGTCATGATCGGTGATGCCGTCCTGGCCGTTGAGGGTGAACGGATCGAGGGCAACGTCGGTAATCACGCCCATTTCCGGTACCGCATCTTTAATCGCCCGCACGGCACGTTGTAACAGGCCATTCGGGTTAAAGGCTTCTTCGGCAAATTCGGATTTAGCGCTGGCTGGCGTTACCGGAAACAGGGCAACCGCCGGAATACCCAGCTTATACAGGTGCTTAACTTCAGCCACCATCAGGTCGATGGACAGGCGATCAATCCCCGGCATTGAGGCAATGGCTTCGCGTTCCTGATGACCTTCCAGCACAAACATCGGATAAATCAGGCTGTCGACCGTTAACTGAGTTTCACGCATCAGGCGGCGGGAAAAATTGTCGCGGCGGTTACGGCGCAGGCGGGTTTCCGGGAAAAAGCGTTGAGCATCGCTGAAAGCCATGAGGAATCTCCTGATCGGGAAGGGAAATGAAAAGTATGCCAATTGTAGCTGAATCGGTGCTGATATAACGCAACTTTATTGAGTGGTGGCTCATAAACACAGCGTTGATGCCTTAGCGCTAAACAGCGGATTTCTGCAGATTTTCTGCCTTCCGTAAAGTGCTGCGCAGTATGCCGGGCAATTATGAAGCTTTTATGCAAACACGCCATTTGCTATTGGCACCACCGTCGTCGTTTTTACGTGCGTGAATGATATGAGTGAATGATGCGTGCAGTGTCAGGCAGGCCAGTATTGTCCGACAAAATTGGCGCTGGCGAACCTGCATCACAGGCCGGGTTGTTTGTTAGTTTGCGTCGATACTCTGAGCGCGTTCTCGCCTGAAAAAAACAAAAATCCAGGAATCGCTATGACAGTGACAACACACATTATTCAGTCGGGCCCTGTGCGCCTGCACGCCCTGACCCGCGGCGAACCGGCCAACCCGGCGCTGGTGCTGGTGCATGGCTATCCCGATAACCACAGCGTCTGGGATGCGGTGGCCGAGCGTCTGGCGCAGCAGTTTTATGTGATTGCTTATGACGTACGCGGTGCCGGTCAGTCTGACAAACCGCAGAAAACCGCCGATTACCGCATGCCACTGCTGGCGCAGGATCTTCAGGCGGTGGTGGATACGCTGATTCCGGGCCGCAGGTTTCATCTGGCGGCGCATGACTGGGGTTCCATTCAGAGCTGGGAATCGGTTACCACGGATGCTTTAAAAGGCCGGATTGCTTCATTTTCCAGCGTGTCGGGGCCTTGTCTCGACCACATGGGATTCTGGATGCGTAAGCACCTGTTCTCCACGTCATTCAGCAATATCAGCAAGGCCGTCCGTCAGTTATTCAGCAGCTGGTACATCGTTTTTTTCCAGTTGCCGCTGCTGGCGCCGCTGATGTGGCGTACGGGGCTTGCCAAAGTCTGGCCGGCTTATCTGCGCCTGCGTGAAGGGGTTAAAGAGCCGGAAGCCAACCCAACCCAGCGTGATGACGGTGCCATTGGTGTGCGTCTGTACCGCGCTAACTTTATGAACAAAATGTTCCGCCCCGAACAGCGTGTGGCACATTGCCCGGTGCAGCTGATTGTACCGACCGGTGACAACTATGTTGGCACTCAGTTGTTCAGCGAATTAACAGACTGGGTTGAACATTTGTACCGCCGCGATATCGACGCCACCCATTGGGTGCTGCTTACCCATGCGCCACAGGTGGCGCAATGGATTGCTGATTTTGCCCACACCATCGACAGCAATCAGGAAGACAGCGCACTGCGTGCCGTGCGGGTATCTGCAGTTTCTTCCTCGCCATTTTCTGCCGCGCAGCAGCCCGAACAAGCGTGAATATACAGGAGCCTGATATGAACAATGCCACGTCCAATAACACCGGGCGCCACGAACTGAAAGCGCGCAAAGTGCGCTTTGATCTGGAACAGACTCCGCTGCACTGGATTCCCGGTGACGCGCTGGCTTCGTATATGACCAACGCCATCCACCTGCTGCTGCCGGAAGGCGAGCTGTGGTTCTGCCGTGTCTATAACAAAGCGCTGCCACTGGTAAACGACGCTGAACTGCGTGCCGATGTTGAAGGTTTTATCCGTCAGGAAGCGGTGCACTCGCGCGTACACAGCGCGGCGCAAAAATATCTGAACCGGCACGAGATAGACTGCGAACCTTTTTTGCAGCGCGTGCGCTTTCTGTTTAAAACCCTGCTGGGTGATGAGCCGCTGGGGCAGAAGTTTCTGCAGCTGAAGATGTTCGAGCGCTCCTGGCTGATAACCCGCGTGGGTATTATCGGTGCGGTGGAGCACTTCACCGGTATTCTTGGCCAATGGGCGATGGATAACACCAGCTGGAATAAAGCCGACCCGGTGATGGCTGACCTGTTTAAATGGCATCTGGCCGAAGAGGTTGAACACCGCACCGTGGCTTACGACCTGCACCGCCATCTGTGCAAAACCCGCATCGGTTTTTACCTCAGCCGCCAGTTGTTAATGGCCTTTGTATTTCCGTTGTTCGTGTATTTTGTCTTTACCGGTACGCGCTTTCTCGCAGCGCAGGATAAAGATGCAGAAGTGCGGAAAATCGGTCGCTGGGGCTGGCTGAAAATGACCCGGAAAATGGAGCGCTGTGGCCGCAACACCGACCACGTACCGAGCTTCAGCTTTCTGGTAAAGGCCACGCTGCGCTGGCTGTCACCGCGTTTTCACCCGATTACCGAAGGTGATACCGCCCAGGCACTGGCTTATATCGCCCGCTCTCCGGCGGCACAGCGTGCCGAAGCAGAAGCCGGCTGAACACGTTATTTTGCACCGAATACTTTGACTCCCCTCTGTCCTCTGTGAACAATGCCCTGCCCGCCAAGCTGTTCTGGCGGGCGAGTCATAACAATAAAGACAAAGGGGCACTTCATGACCGCAGAGGGCATGACCACACAAGCTGAAGGTTTCAGCAAAACCGAGCTGACACTGGCGATGAATTTTCTCGACCAGATTCCGTTTAACAAACTGCTTGGCCTTAAACCGAAACTGCTCAGCGATACCCGCTGTGAATTCAGCATGAATATGCGCGACGATCTGGTCGGTAACTGGCTGCAGGGCATTCTGCATGGCGGCGCAATTTCTACCGCGCTCGATGTAACCGGCGGCGCCATGGCGTTAATCGCGACCTGGCAGCGCATGCATAAAAATGAAATCCCGAAAGAAGACCGGCCGAAACAACTGGCCAAACTCGGCACCATTGATATGCGTGTGGATTTTCTCCACCCCGGCAAAGGCAAAGAATTTATTGCCAGTGCAACCCTGCTGCGTATCGGCAATAAAGTGGCCGTAACGCGCATGGAATTTCATAACGAAGAAGGGCTGTTAATCGCAGTGGGTACCGGTACCTATCTGTGCGGCTGATATCTTTGATATTCGGCTGACAGTGTGCTGATTCCGGCCTTACTGCCTGATTAATATCAGGCAGTATTCAACCCACAGGATATAACTCATGGATGAACTGCTCAGAATTATTTTCCTCACCGCCGGTGCCTTACCCTTGCTGGCGTATCCTTTTATGGCGGTGGCGAGCCTGATGGGCTTGGCCAGTAAGCCCGGCATAAAAATTCCCCTGTTTAACCGCCTGATGAACACGTTCTTTCTGTGGGGAACGCTGCTGTATCCGCTGGTTTTTTTTAGTTGTTATAAATTGAGTGAAGCGGATGGTGGAATCAGCGGTGAATATTCGCTGATAGTAGAGGTTTTGCCGGTGATTTTTTTGTGCTTATTGTGGGTGAGTTTTAAGTTTATGGATGTTCCGGGAAAGGGCAGAGAGTAGCCGCTGAACGGGTCAGATCAGAAAAATTATCGCTCGCTACCGCGGCCTGCAAGCGCATAATTCGGGCACATAAATTCAGGCGCATAATTCAGGCACAAGGCTGCATAGTAAATCAGATGCTGTATTGTAGGAGTGGATCTTATCCACGACAGGCCAGAGCACTTCATTCACACGGAAATGTAGGGTGGGCACTGCCCACCAGATCAGTGCGGTTATTGCTTAAAAGAATGACGAAGTAATCTCCCGTACCTGTCCGCCGTCATATCAACAACATGGTCGCGTCGTTGGGCTCCTCGCAATGACGATATTCATAACCAACACCGCACCGTAGGAGCGGGCCATGCCCGCGAGACTTCAGAGATAGTTTTCTGCTGTGTGAGCGGCGTATTAATTCGGTGAGTTCAGCGCCAGCTTGTTGCCTTCTGAATCCAGAAACAAAGCAAAGAACCCACTGTTATCGGCGTGAGCCGTCTTTTCCAGAATGACCTGACCACCACTCCCGGTGACCCTATCCAGCATTGGCTGTAAATCATCGCCGGCATTGAGATAGACAGTGACGCCACCTGAAGAAGGGATATAGCCCTCACCCTTTACAATCACCGCAGGAACCAGCTGGCCTTCGTAAGGCAGGATACCCATCTCCATACCCGGCATCTCCATACATTCGATGTTTACACCCAGTACCGCCTGATAAAACGCCACAGCTCTTGCAAGGTCGGTGGCAGGGATTTCAAACATTGCGATATAACTGTTCATACTGTCGGCCTTTGATAATTAGCAGAATGGCGGTTCGTTGATAAACCGTATTCAGAGACTACATCAACAGCCTGACAACTCATTGTACAAATACGACAGCGCTTATTGGTAAAACAGCGATGATAGCTCCATATGCTTATGCCCAAGAAACTCCTTTGGACTGACCCCGGTAAACTCTTTAAAATCCCGGATAAAATGCGCCTGATCGTAGTATTTGCTGGCGTAGGCGATGTCCATCAGTTTGTCGTCTTTATTGTTAAGCAGCATTGTCAAAGCCCGTTGCAAACGAATTACCTTCCCGAGTTGCTTTGGGCTGATCCCCACCTGTTGCTGGAATTTTCTTTCTAAACGGCGTCTCTGAGCCGGGTCCTGTTTGGTTATCGCAGCAATCGGTGTATTCCCGGATGACGCTATCAGGGCGTCGATCGTTGTTTGTATGATGTTGTCGACAACCTGTTGCTCATTCAGCTTTGACTTCAGGAACGCTTCAATAATAGTAATTCTGGACGGTGTATCCTTCGCCTGAAAAATTGCCTGGGTTAAATCATCAGCCGTCTTTTCGCCAAACAATTCAGCCAGCGGGGTTTCGGTATTCACCAGATTGTTAATCGGTGTAGAGATAAGGCTGGCAAAGCTGTGCGGGTAAAAGCGAATGGCAAAGGTATTAACATACCCCAGGGGTTCAATAAAAAACGGGGTAGTGATCTGACCCAGAACCATCGCCCTTGGCTGGATAATAAACTCGTCATCCGAGACATAACGTTTTATATCGTCACCCAGAATAAATGCCATCTCGATGCTGCCATCGGGAACAATACGCTGCTTCAGGTGATCATCAGAAGACGGTACTTCCAGGGTCCAGTAACAACTGATAATGGCATCCAGTTCCGTATCGGGTTGAAAGGTCTGATAGTCCATTTTTTATACTCCTTCGTCAGGCTCCGGTCACCAGCCGTGAGTGCACCAGTATGAGGTGAGCATGCCCAAATCACCAGCAGAGGCTTCAACGCGAGTTGTGATGAGCGGCGCTTTCCGGCTCCGGCATGCTTTACATTCGTGCTTGCCCGCTTTGCCGGAGGGTAGTAAGTTAAACATCAAATGTATTAACAGCTTGCACTTATGGCGTACAAGTTGACTGGTTAATGCAGCTCGTAGGAAAAATAAGTTAACAGGCGTGTACGTTTCCAAAAAGGATTTTCGAGTTATGGATGATTTCTCAGCGGGGTCAATAAGTTACGCGGAGTTTATCGAAAGAGTCGCTCGGGATAAGTGCGCAAGCACACTAATACACGGTTATGTATCTGAGTTTTAGCGTCGGTATGATTAAGTATTCATGTTTTTTAATGCTAATATTTTTGAGTGGTTGTGTCGCTTTTCCCCATAAAAATATTTCAGTTCCAGGTTTTAACGTAAGTATTACGGACAAAGATGTGACTAAAGAATATTTGAGTACGGGATCACCATTGGATGAATACAGCTGCAGTACATCTACTGAAATGGTGAAGGTAAACGATAACTATTATAAGTTAAATCCTGAATATAGTTGGATTGACAGTATTCTGTTGATTCCGGCTCACTGTGTTATCACAGTGTTTATTTGTGGTTTAACTGACAAAGGTGAGGCTAAGCAGTGGCAAAATAATATTGGTGTGTTCTGTAATAAAATTCCAACCAATATGGATTATAATTGCGGTACATTCCGAGGGAGTTTTAAATGTGAGTCAAGAACATAACAAAAACCTGCATAGGCCGTTTTGTTCCGCCGCTTAATTGTGCGCTCGCCTGTGCTCACTATTGCATAATTGCTCCACTCCACCAAACACCTCTGAGGTTGGCGTTATATGCCCGGAAAGAAAATAGCGGAAAGAAAATAGGAAATATACAGGCGCTCTAATAATTCAGATTGTGTTGGGTTGCTCACAGATCCGATAAATGGCCGATTACCTGTCGTCGGAAAAATGCTAAAGTCCGGCATACCTGTATCAGGTCATTTTTCTATCAATAACTTCCTCAGGGAATCAAGAGGCTATTTATGTCTGAAAAAGTTAACAAAGAATTCTGGTTGGGCCAGTTATTTACTTTATTAGCGACGGTAGTTGGTGTTTATCTGGCAGCTAATTCCGGTTTTGAAAAAGCCATCGAATTTGAAAATCTGCAACATCAGCGGGATGTTTACCATGTGCAGCAGTCGTTGCTGGGAGAAATACAGGTGAATACCGAACGTTTACAAAGTTGGGTCGATGAATTTGATAAGGCACCACAGAGTAACAGTATGAGTATGCAGCCGGATAAATACCAGCTGGATACGTTTTTCTGGAATGCTGCCCAGGAAGGGTCTGCAATTTTTGAAATGCCACATCAGTACGTCAGCGGTATTTCGGCCTTTTACCAGCGTGCTGAATATCTGCGCAGCCAGCTGTTGTCCGGTAACCCGTTTGAAGCACCGAAAGCTTCGGAAAAACTGCGCCATTTAACCACTGATACCCGCACTCAGTTATTAAAAAATATTCAGAAGCATGTAACAGAGCAAAAACAACAATTACAGAAAACCGGATTAATCTGATTTTATTGTGACTGGCTCCGGCCAATAAAAAATTCGTCAGCATAACTGAATTTCTGACGGCTATTTTATGATCCAGTAACAGAGCCAGTCAGCAAGACGAAGAAATCAGAAAGCATTATTTTCATAGGAGTAGATGATGAGTAATTGGGACACTAAAACTGCAGAGTGGTATGCAGAAAAATATGGAGAATATGCCACAAATAAGCTTGGCGTGGGTGCTTTGAAACTACCCGAAGACTCAACAGTGGTTGATATTGGCTGTGGTACTGGTTGCGCTTTAAGGCATGCTTCTGAACAAGTAACAAATGGAACCTTGATAGGCATTGACCCCGTTTCTCGCATGGTCGAGATTGCTAAAGAACAAACAGTCAACCATGCAGCTGCTGAACGAATCAGGTTCTACGAAGGAGCAGCTGAAAAACTTCCAGTCAAGGATGATATAGCCAATTTTGTCTTTGCTTTTGATTCATTTGATCATTGGCATGATAAGGATCAAGGCTTAAAAGAAGTGCGTAGAATTTTAAAATCAAATGGTAAGTTCATTGTAGTAAAAGACGGCGGTTTGCCGCATGGCAGTGAAGCAAAAAATGCACTTAAGCGAGCTTTAGATTCAGCTGGTTTTGAACTCACCAAAGAAGAAAACCTTGAAGAAGGTGATGTAAATTGCACTCTATGGGTATGTTTGGCAAAAAACTAGGAATTTGCATACAGGGCCGGACACAATCGCCCATTCGGGACAGAGACTCAGTACGGTACTGGCAGGCATTGTACCGAAGGATTGATTGTCAGGCCTTTCCAGATTTACCAAACATTACACCTTTAGCCCTATTGTTTATTGCCTCGGCTTCCGGGCCTTGCTACCTTCGCCGGCCAATGTGGTGCTATATCGCCTTACTGTCCATATCTGAGTGAATATTTCATGTTAAAGCTGTTCAGGATTTCAAGCCTGCTGGAAGGCGTCTCTTATCTGGTTATTCTGTGTGTCACGCTGGGCGTTATCAGCCGGGATTTCGTTTACATGCTTGGTATGACGCACGGTGTGCTGTTTATGCTGTATTTAGTTCTTTCGCTGGCGGCCTCCCATAAGCAGGGCTGGTCGGTGATGACCTGGCTGCTGGTGTTGCTGGCGTCGCTGGTTCCTTTCGCCTTTATTCCGGTAGAGCTGTTTGTCCGCAAAGAGCTGTTAAAGAATGAGCAGGCTGCCGCTACCAATCTGGCGCAAGGCTCCTGATATTCTTACTGTCCGGGGTTGTGTCCGGCTTATAGCAAGAGTCTGGGAGGGGTGTTGGAAGAGGTGTTGGCTGGGTTGCTGGCAGAGGTGCTGGCAGAGGTGCTGGCTGGAAGGTCTGTGTGCCGATGAAAATAGCGCGCAGGCCGATTGAGTCGCTCACCCGCCTTGTCTACAATGGGGCACTTTTTTCTGATGCCAGGTTATAAACATGAGCGACACTAACGCCAAGCCGGCTTTGCCGGATCATCTCTCCGGTAATCCACGTAGCCCACAGCACGTTGCTGAGTGTTTTGAGCACGATATTGGTATCCGCCTGAATGGTAAGGAACGTACCGACGTTGAAGAATACTGCATCAGCGAAGGCTGGGTGAAAATCCCTTCGCCTAAGGCAAAAGACCGTTTTGGCCGTCCTATTCTTATTAAACTGAAAGGCGACGTTGAAGCCTTTTATAAGTAAGTATTTTCCGGGATTTTCTGTGAGTTCTTTCTCTGAGTACCTGCTGTAAATCCTAAGACGCAAAGCACAGGCTTCAGCTCTGTGCTTTGCGTTTTCCCACAAGTCTCTCCCGTCATTCTCTTTTATCTGTCATCCTGCCTGTGCTGCGGTGGAGGCTTCTTTTGCGTTTGGTTGCTTAAACACCGCGCATAATGCCGGCACCAGCAGCAGGCTGATGATGGTTGCGAACAGTACGCCGAACCCTAAAGAAGCCGCCATAGGTATCAGCAGTTTTGCCTGAATGCTGGTTTCGCTCAGTAAGGGTAATACTCCGGCAAAGGTTGTCAGCGAGGTCAGAAGAATCGGCCGGAAACGGCTGCTGCAGGCCTGTAATAATGCTTCTGCTATTGGCAGCTTTTGCGCTTTTAACTGATTAAGCCGGTCGAGCAGCACCAGATTATCGTTTACCACCACACCGCTGACGGCGACCATGCCGACATACGACCACAGGGTCAGGTCGAGCCCCAGTATCAGGTGTCCGACGACCGCACCGAGTAAACCAAAAGGAATGGCAAACAGTACCAGCAAAGGCTGGGCATAAGATGCAAAGAGTACGGCCATCAGCAGGTACATCACGATGATGGCGAGCAGATAATACTGCGCCAGTAAGTCGAGAAAAAACTGTACCGCGCGCTGATAACCGCCCACGTCCCAGCGCACACCGGGCAGGTCGTGCAGCAGGTTTTGTACGGCGCCCTGCTGCAGGGTCTTTTTAATTCTCTCGGCATTATTCTGGCTGGGGTCAACATAGGCCGACACCATAACCACAGGTTCACGCATAAAATGGCGGATATAAGGGTTAACCGCCTGCTGGCTGTGTGTGGCTATATATTTCAGCGCGACCATCTGGCCGGGTGCGGTTTCGACCGGCAGGTTATCCAGATACCAGGCGGATGCACGTTCTTCTGCATTCAGGCTGGTGCGTACTTCCACTTCGTCATCGTTGTCGTAAAAGCGCTGAATAGTGGTGCCATAAAAAGCCTGATTAACCTGTTGCAGAACAGGGCCGCGGTTGATACCTGCGGCAATGGCTTCGTCGGTTAAGCGGATATCCAATTGCTGGGCATTGTTATCCGGCTGACGCTGCAGGCTGTAAATACCGGAGAAACGCTGCAGATAATCACTCAGGCGTTGTGCTGCAGTATTTAATGCCTGCTGATCGCTGCCGGAAAATTCAATCTGAATATCGGCCTTGGAAGGGTTTACCGTGGCGCTGTATTCCACGTTATCGACACCGGTTATGGCACCGCTTTCAGCCCGCCACCAACGGATCATATCCTGGCCACTGAAAGCCCGGCTGTTTGCCGCCGGTAATTCCAGCATTATCTGCCCGGTATGGTCGGCACGGGCATAGACTTTCTGGTTGGATGGCAGGGTATTGGGCGCGACCACCTGATAAATCCGACGGATCATTTCACCTTCGGCATAACCCGCGCTGGTTTCGACTTTACGGGCGGCAACGGCGAGCTGCTGCAGTGCCTTTTGGGTTGCCTCGCGTGGCGATCCTTGCGGAAAAGTAACTTTGGCTGTGACGACATTGCCTTCTATTTCGGAAAATAATGCCGATTTAATCCAGCCCTGACTAATCAGTAATAACGTCAGTATAAAAGCGGCGGTAAAGACGGCGATAACCGGGTAAGGGTTGTGCACAATCCGCCGTAGCAGAGGCAGATAATAATGTCCGACAACCTGCTGTAAAAAGCGGCTGAAGTATTGCTGCAGGCGATGGGGCTTTGTCGCATTGGCAGGCCTATGGCTGAGATGCGCGGGCAGAATACAGAGCGACTCAAATAACGAAAATAACAGTGTGGTAATAACCACAATGGGGACTGCTTTTATCAGCATGCCTTCAGGGCCGGGGAGAAACAGCAGCGGCATAAAAGCAACCAGCGTGGTAATCACCGAAAATAATACCGGCTTATAAACATCCAGTGTGCCGGACAACGCTGCCTGTGTGCCATGCTCGCCAAGTTCCTGACGGGCGAAAACAGCTTCGCCGACAACGACGGCATCATCAACGACAATGCCGAGTACCAGAATAAAAGCAAACAACGAGATAAAATTAACCGATGTTGATGTCAGTGGCAGAACAAACAGGGTGCCAATAAAAGAGACCAGAATACCCATGCTGACCCAGAACGACAGTCGTGCATTCAGAAATAACAACAGCACAATAAATAACAGCAATAAACCGCTGAGGGCATTGTCCAGCAGCAGGTTTAAACGCTCGCTGAAATTAACCGCTTCGTCCTGCCAGACGTAGTAACTGATATTGGCACTGGCCGGGTGTTGTTGCAGATAGGTATTTACCGCCGCCGATATGGCGGTAATGTCATCGTTGCCACTGCGGTAAATATCCAGCGCCAGAGCGGGTTTACCATTCAGCAGCGCCAGTGCTGTGGCATCGGTACGGGTATCCTGAATGCTGGCAACATCGGCCAGGCGCAGGCGGTTACCGGCGCCATCGCTGGCAATCAATAAGTGCTCATAATCACTGGCTGAACGGAAATCACGGTCATTACCAATCAGTATGTCACCGTCGCCGGTTTCCAGCAGGCCTCCGGCTGCCGGTGCCGCCTGTTGGATCAGCTGGCGGTTGATCTGTTGCAGCTGCAGTGGGTAGCGGTAGAGATCGGCCAGCGAAAACTGAATGCGTATTTCGGGCTTTTCCCGGTCCTGAATTTCTGCTGTTGAAACGGCGGGTAAGGCCAGCAGCTCACGACGTAAACTTTGTGCGCTGCTGAGCAGGTTGGTATAGCTTTCATCACCGCTGACAATAATACGCAGCGCGCGGTTGCGTACCTGAAGAATCTGAATATCGGGCGCTTCGGCCTGCGCGGGCAGTAACGCCGGGTCTGCAAGGCGGCTGCGGATTTCGGCCAGCAGAGCATTGGCATCGTAGCCTTCGGCGATATCCAGCGTAAGGCTGCATAAACCGGGATACGACCAGGAAATTAATTCTTCGCCACCGGCAATATCGTGGATAGCATTTTCCAGTGGTGTGCAGAGTGATTGTTCTGTGGTGCTGACCGAGGCACCGGGATAAAGCACCTGAATACTGATGCGGTCGAGTTCAACATTGGGAATTAATTCCTGCTGCAGGCGCGGTACGGCCAGCAGTCCCAGAACCAGAATACAGAGCATGGCCAGATTAGCGGCCACGCGATGGGTGATAAACCAGCGGATTACTGCACTCATGGTTGTCTCATTCTCCGGCCGCCGTGGCCAGTTGCTCTCTGCTGCCGGTATTAACCGGAATAATCTGGCTGCCGGGCAGCAGGGCGTGACGGCTGCTGTTAACCAGCAGAACCGGTGTTGAAAATTTATTACGCAGATACAGCTGATCTTTACCCGCATACAAAAGATTGGCATTTACATCGTGCAGCAGGTGTTGCTGATCAACCATTAATAAATGATTACCGGCCTGTAGAGCTGAGCGTGGAATACGACTGATGCCGGTAATGACCGGACTGAGAATTTCGGCTTCAACAAAGGTGCCGGGCAACAGTGGCGTTATATCCGCAGAATATTGTGGCCGGGCCAGCAAAATAATTTGCTGAAAGGCATCGCGGCCGGCTTCGCTGCCGGTAATCTGCGCTGGTATTTTTGTACCGCCTGCTGTTGTTAGGGTGACTGCCGGCAATGGCTTTTCTGTACCCGGGCGGATGCCTAATAATTGTGCTTCATGATCGCTGACCGGCAAGCGGATTTCCTGCCAGTTATCGTCATAAATAACACCCAGAACCATCGCCGGAGAAACCTGTTGCCCCGGTTGTATTGTGGCACGGGCAATACGTCCGCTGACCGCCGCATATATACGTGTGTCACGCAGTTGCTGTTGTGCGTATTGCAGGGCGGCGCGGGCCGCAGCAACCTGGCTGTTGGCCATGCGCAGATGCGGAATATAACGGGCAAAATCATTTTCGCTGGCCTGCTGGCGTGCCACTTCAGCCTGAGCGCGGATTTCTTCCAGCTGCAGCAGGCGGCTGTCGAGGTTGGCCTGGTGCTGGCGAACCTCCAGCTCGTAAGGTGCGGCATCAATACTCAGCAGCAGTTCGCCCTGTTGTACCTGCTGACCATTAATAAAATGCTCGCTGACGTATTGCACCTGCCCCTGCACCTGACTGCTCAGGTAAAACTCCCGCGCCATACGGACATGACCCTGGCTGTGTACCGGAATGGTTATGTCCTGCGCGACAACGCTGATAACCGGTACGCTTGGTGCCATGCTGGCAGGCGTTTGTGTGGCCGGCAGCGGTGCCTGTAGTACCAATAATGCTGCGATTAATAACAGGGCCAGAACCGCGGTCAGCCAGACTGCAATAGGGCGGATCTTGTGCGGACGTCTGTTATCTGTGCTGCTGGCAGAAAATACATCAGGCATAACTCAGCTCCTGCAATGACTGTTGCCACAGCTGCAGGCAGCGCTGCTGTGTTTCCTGCGCCAGAGCAATTGAAGGGTGAAATTTAAGTGCCAGTGTCAGTTGCCCATTGCACTCAGTCACGCCGGTGGCAATCGGATAATTCGCGCTGCCGGCACCGCAGACACCAACAACACTGTGCGGATGCTGTGGCAGTGACCAGTCTCCCAGATAGCTGAACGAGCCGAGATAAAACTGCGAACCGCTGATGTGCCGGTAAATAAAGCGCACCCCGGTTTTACCAATCCAGCGGCCAATATGAGCCATCTTCCATAACCACCAATGTTCTCTGGCGACCAGCTTTGCTTTTACCTGTGCATGAATGTGTCCGGCACATCTGTGTTCGTCCAGTGCCAGATAAAAACCGGATGATAAATTACTCTGTTCCGGCCCGCTGACAGCGCCACGGACATTCACCGGATAAAACCACCAGGCGCGGCTTCCCGGTTGCAGGCAGACGGAAAAAATAACCTTATTCAGACAGGCAAAGGTAAGGCTTGCCAGAGAGACTCCCCGTGCAGCAGCCACTGTTTTTAAGCGGCTGACGGTGGTTGTGTTAAGCACTGTAAATTCAGGTTCTGTAACAGCCGTGGCTGTTTCGCCGGCTTTTGTTGTACTGGCTTTTTTCCAGTGTACGGTTTTCGGTGTGCGGTCTTTGCGTTGCCGCCGTACCTTATTCAGGGTTTGCCAGAAACCGGGCTCGGTCAGGTCGCGGCAGCGTGGCAGTGAACTGGCCGGATAGCCCAGTTGCTCGCGTACATTAGTCAGCATACCAATGCCATCGGTATCGCGGTGGCGGAAATGATGCCACTGGGTCTTCTGCTCCTGACTGTTGTGTATAAAACAGTGAATACGGTCGGAAATTCCTTGCTCTTCCCGTACTTCGTACCACTGGGCAATATAATCCTTGCGCATAAATTCCCTGTTAAAGACGGCTGATTTCCGGATATTGCAGGCGGGTTAAATCCAGCTTCTGCACCAGTTCTGGTTGATAGGTAGCAATGAAATTCCGGCTTTTTAAGGCGTGGCCGGGATGCCGGCGGACGATTTTTAACAGCGGGTCACGGCTGTCAAAACCGCAGGCCAGAGCCAGGGCATTACGTTGCTGTGCTGTTTTCCGCAGGGTGCGTAACAACCGCGCAAAGCGCCCGGGATCATTATTTTTAACCACCACGCTGTGCAGCATCTGATAATGATTGAGCGAATTAACGGCAGGTAATGCCAGGTGTCCGGTCAGCCAGGTAAGGCTGTTATAGAATGGCCGCAAATGATGCAGTAGCGGTGCGTAGCCACTGATCCGGGTCTGTTTAAAATCCTTCTGATCCCACAAACCAGCCAGCGCCGTAATTTCCCCATGTTCACGCAGAATAAAAAAATCACTGATTTTAATATTGCGGTAGTACGGATCATCGCTGCCGATTCGCGAGAAATCGTAACAGGGGTAAAACTGTTTACTGGCGGCTTCGCGGTCAAAAAATGCCTGCATCTCGGCAATATCTCCCGTTCTGGCCGGATGGATTAACGGATCATCCGCGATATTTTTTTTCCGCCGCAGGCTGATCAGCCAGGTGGTAAACATTCCGGCAGGAAGATATTGCGGCAGTGTATTGCGGCCGCTGCCAACGGTGCTCAGTGAGGCACGGTTTTCGTCGAGAATAACGGTCTGCATCCACTCGTTCTGCATTTGCTGACGATAGGTGCCGAATAAGCGGTACAGAGTACGGCCACCCTGAAAATCCGGGTGAATACGCAGATCACTGCCATAACGAACCGACGTTGGCTGGCCATTAATAAATACCCGGCGCTGGCCGATGCTGAACGTACCGATAATGCCATGACCGGGTTTTTCCATTACCCAGATTTCCGGTCGCTGGCTACTGACTGCCGCGGCATAAAAATAATCAGGATTACGCTCAAAGGTCAGACGGATGCTTCCCTGTTGGGCGGTTGCGGCCAGCAGTTTCAGTAAGCCGGCCGAATCCTGAGTACAGGCCGGCCGGATGCAATAGCTGCTCACGCGATGGCTCCACTTTCCGCCAGACTGTGTTCCGGCAGAGTATTCAGCAACTCGCTGGCGGCAGGGCAAAGTAATAACGGTTCTACTTTAATATTGCCGGCCACTGCACCACTCTGCAGCCGCAGGTGAGTATAAGTTGCCATGGCGTTGTCGCTGATGATTACGCGTGCCGGATTCAGCTGGCCGAGTTCGCGGGCGAGCTTATAGTGGAAATGTTCCTGCAATAAAGCTTCAAGCCGCTGCTGGGTTTCTGTCTGCAGCTCCTGACCACCACTGGCCAGCAGTACGTAGGTTGGACGGTGGTTACCCTGTTCCGCCGGTACGGCCAGTAATGACACCGGTTGCAGTGGCAGGGCGGCAGTCAGGGTACTGAATATATTCAGCACCGCTTGCGGAGACATTTTTTCGCCGACCATATCGGTGCCGGATAAGCGGCTGATAAAACGCAGGGTCGGGCATTGATTAATAAAACCATCAACCAGCAGCCGGTCTTTGGTGCGGTAACGTAACAGGCCGCTGGCGGTGGTAATCACCGGACGAACCTGCATACCGGGCTCCAGTTCCCAGCTGAATAAAATCTGTTTGTTGGCCAGATTTTCAAACTCGTAGAAATGACTTTCCAGCGCCAGCGGATATTGCTGGCCGTAAGGAATGGTTACAACCCCTTCGGTGGCCCATAAACCTTTTCCCTGAAAATCACTGTGGCTGAATAACTGCTGCAGTTGTCTGGCCCAGGGTTCGGATGATGATGTATCCCAGGCGCTGATCAACGCCAGTTCAGGCCATAATTTCCGGGTGATGGTGGCGTTTATTCTGCCGTTCCAGTTACGCAGCAATGCAGCATTAATACGATTGCGCGGAGCGCTTAAATGTCCGAGGCTGGTTTGCTGTTCTCCCCAGCGACCCTGTTCCAGAACCTGGGCAACGGCCATGCGTTGCTGTCCTAATTGCTCCAGCAGGCTGAGCAGAAAGGTGGGGCTCCAGACAGACATCAGGGTGAGATCGCGGGCTGCGCATAAATAACAAAGCGATGCGAACAGTGATAATTCTGAGCTTGGTGCCAGCGACACCGCCTGCGGCACGGCCATGGTGCGGTTCATAAATAAACGCTTCCACCACGGCAGTAATTGCAGGTCGTCATTAACGCTGTTGGCAACACTGCGTAATTCACCCGGCACCCATGACAGTGACCAGTAATGCCGGCCTTTACGGATGGCGGGATAACGGCTGTACAGGTCGGCCATCCACGGATTAATGGCCTGATCGAGTTCGCGCAGGAATTCCGGGGTATAGGGAATCCATTTAATCTGTGCTGTTGAGCCACTGGTTGGCTGATAACGCTGGCACGTCTCTGTCGTCAGAATAAATTCACCGGAACTGCGCTGGCGGTTAATGGCATTCTGCCAGTCTTCATAATCGCTTAATGGTACTCGCTGGCGAAATTCTTCAACGTTGGTCGCCAGCGTAAGGCCGCGCTGATAACCGCTGTCTGAGCCGGATACAACCGCCATAATGTTCTGAAAGCGTGCCAGCTGCGCCGCTTTCAGTGCATGACTGGCGCGCATAAAACGTTGCTGACCATAGCGGCTCAGACGATAGGAAATCTGATGCAGTAAGCGGGTAGAAATATTCATAATGACTCCTTACTGCAGTGTGCTGCGCCGGCTGCCGAGCTGTTTACGGAAAAAGCCGATAAAGGTTCGGCTGCAGACTTCACCGACGCAGGGCAGCTCAGTACCGCGGCGCCAGGATGGATTGGTGTCATCAAAAAAGCGGATCTTTGCATTGGCTTCACGCATGCAATCCGTAATGTCGGCAACATCCCCTTTCAGGTGCTGGGAGTGATCACCAAAATCCAGCAGGCGATTATTACGGTCGTAATAATCGGGAAATAATTTTTCGCAGTACTGGTCGATAACACCGACCAGACTTTTATCGCGGTTATGGTGATTGGGGTAATGGCGAACAAAGTTATTGGCCAGAAGCAGGTAGGTTTTATAACCTTTGGAAATCAGCAACCAGAAAACCCGGGTGCCGGGGCGGGTTAATTTCAGCTTCAGCATCCGTAATGCAAACGCCTGCTGCAGCGCTTTATTTCCCCAGTAATCTTTTTCCAGAATGGTATCTCCACTGAATACGCCAATGGCTTTTCCGTTGCCATAATTCAGCGCCACTTCGGTCCAGGTACTGAAACCGACCACCCGGTTTCCGGCTTTCTCTGCCAGCAGAAATACACCGCTTTTACGGTTCATATCCTGGACAAAGGTTTCCAGATCGGTATTGGCGTAATAACGGGAAAATACCCGGTACATATCGCGCAGATGTTTAACTGAAATCTGCTCCAGTGGCAGAAAACGACAGGTTAATGCTCTTTTATTCTGAGTCATTGAAATCCATTCCTTATTCAGGGCAAAACAAATCCGCATCGCCGGATAGCGGCAATGTCAGGTCGGTTATTGTTTTATGCAATATAAGTACGATGGTGCCGTATATCGCGGAATGGCAGCGATTATTCGCGTTGTGGCAGAGTCTGGAATGCAGTCATAGAGATCACCGTGAGAATAAATTTTTATAATTACCCGCTCTTATTGGCGGATTTAATATTATTTTTATTGTGGCCATTTTTATTCTGGCCTCTGAGGAATGCAGACACTCAGTTTTCGGGGCCTGTTAACCTGGATAAGTTCAGGCGCTCGGATTGAAACATAAGCGCGCTCTTTGGGTTAGTGCAATATATATTAAAAGAAATAGTTGGCACGAATTGCCCTTATATTTAAGGGTTTGTGGCTATTATATGGTACGGATGTCTTATGTTTTTAATGGATTTATAGACAGAAGCAGGCAGATATAAAATATGCCTGATTATTTATTTTTGCGTTTTATTCATTGGTATTTTTCTTCAAGCCTGCTGATTACGTCCTGAGTAACGCGCAGGCTTTCCAGCAAATCCAGTAAGTTATATTCCAGATTCACATTCAGGTGCGTTGCCTGGCCGCCAAAGAAATCCGGGTTTTTTCCCTGAAACTGCAAACCTAAATTCAGTGCGCCGTCGGGCTGATACTGAATATTGGATTGCAGCTGGTCGTAGTTAAAATTCTGCAGTAATTGCATGGCCAGGCCAACGGTCTGATCGGATTGCTGCAGCGCTTCTGAGGTGGCGTTCTGGTAGCGGATAACGCCACCCGGATCGCGGGCAAATAAAGTGCCGCCGGGAATCTGTACCCCTTCTTTAGTTAGCACAATAGGTAATACGCCATCGAGAGTACCGCTTGCCTGAACTTCGGCCTTGGCTTCCAGCGCGGCGATCTGTGCCAGCTGAATATGCTCAAGTTCAATACCAAAGGCGTTTATGTCTTTACGTGTATCAAAGCGGATTAATGGCGTATGGATGCGGCCGCCGAGTACGTCGGTGTGCATTTCATAAATTTCGGCCAGTGCATATGAAAAGTCAGCCGGTATACGTGTCTGACTGCGCGCCAGTATGTCTTTTAATTCGATACCCGGATTCAGGCTTTTGCCGCTGATTTGTGCGTCGAGTAAATAATCGCCGCTGAATGGGCGGCGCAGGGCAATTAACGCATTCCATTGTTCAAAGCCGATGCTGTTATCGTAAATCGCGCTGATATTGTCGCTGCGCAGCATCAGGTCGGGTTTTATTTGCCAGACATTATTAACCTGTTGCCAGTCGACCCAGCCTTGTCCGGCCAGAGCACCGTTTAAAAACTCGAGTTTGGTTAAGGCCGTCATTTCCGGCAGATTGAGTTTGTCCCAGTGAAGCAGCAGATCATCGAGGTGCCATTGCATACTGCCACGCTGTTGCAGCAGGTCATGCTGTAATTGCATCCGCAGGTGCAGTTGCTTACCGGCACCACTGAGTTGCAGTTCGCCGTTAAGCTGTTGCTGCGGCTCACTGTTCTGCTGATCATCCTGCAATGAATACAGCAGTTTCAGCGGACCGTTGGCGCTGAGTTCGGGAACCGGCCAGCCCTGCCAGCGCGATTTGGCCAGTTGCAGGCTGATATCACACTGGCCGCTGAACACTGTTTGCATCGCAACCAGTAACGAGCTGCCGGGCGCTGGCTGGCAGCTGAACTCGCTGGTCTGTAATTGCAGGAAGCTGTCTGCCCCGTGTTGTATATGCCAGGGCTTAATGGTCAGCCGCAGCGGTTCGCTGTGCAGGCTGCCGCTGTTGTTTGTACTGTTCAGGTTGCCATTGATATACAACGTGGGCAGCAGCTGAAATTCCAGTGGCGGTAATTGCCAGCCCTCAGGCGAGGTTAATTGCAGGCTGTTGCTGATGCCGGGAATGCTGCTCAGTTGCCAGTCGCCGCTGGCGTCGAGCAGGGCGATCAGCTCGCCCTCGCTGTGCAGGCTTTGCAGCGGCAGATCCGGATTCTGCGCACTGACATTAATATCCAGCGGCAACACCAGACTGAGGGCGCTACCCTGTTGCCAGTTCAGCGCCGGGGTCAGATTAAACTGTGCCAGCAGTTGTTTGCCGTCTGTACTTTGCAGCTGGTTCTGCAGCTTGCCTTCGGCTTCGCAGGTGGTGAGTGGCGCGTTGCAGTGGCCGCTCAGCTGCTGCCCGCTGCTGAGCGTGAGCGGCTGTTTGCTGCTGGGCAGAACATCACTCAGCTGCAGCTTTTGTTGTTCGCTGCGCAGCTGCCATTGCCAGTCGGCAGCTGCGTCGGCTTTATTCAGGGCAAAATGCCAGCGGCCGCTGTGCCAGAGCATAGTGTCAGCCAGTTGTTGCTGGCGGGTGTCGAGTTCGGCACTGAGACTGAGGCTCAGATCCTGCGGTAAATACGCGCGGTTCGGTAATTGCAGCTGGGCGTTGAGTTGCAATTGGCTGAGCGGCAGAGGCAGGCCAGCCAGCTGAGGTAAGCGTTCACTCAGCGCGGCAAAATCCAGGCGCTGGCTGAGGGTCAGACGGGTGTTATCGGCGTCCTGTTCAATATGGCCATACTGCTGTAATAACAGCTGGCTTTGTTCGGCGACCAATAACAGCCAGTCGCCAGTGTGTTGCAGTTGCAGTTCGATCTGCCACGGCAGTGGCAGGTTATCGAGCTGGGCGCTGCCGTGAATACGCCATTGTTGCGGGGTCAGGCTGGCACTGAGTTCGGCCATTGCGGCGGGGTGTTGCAGCACAATATGGTCAATGCTGACCTGTTCCAGCGGCAGTTGTAACCATTGGCTGAATTGCGGCAATTCGAGTAATTGATTGAGCTGTTCACGGGCGGCATTACCGGCATTGTGCGCGGCGACAACGGCCACTTTGCGCGCACTTTCGTCCGGCAAGCTGATGTGCAGTCCGGCAATATTGAGGGTTTTCAACTGCCCCTGCAGTAATTGTGATGGCTTATAACGCAGGTCGAGGTCGGTAAGCTGAATCAGGCTGCCATCGACCAGTGGCAGTTGCAGTGCGCTCAGGCGGAACCGGGTCCAACTGAATGTTTCAATCTGCACCACCACATTGCTGCCGGGGGCGGCGACATCGGCCAGCAGGTCGGGCAGCCAGCGGTTCAGCGCTGGTTTGAGCAGGGCAGGCAGAACGCTCAGCAGCAGCACAATCAGCACAACCGCCGACAGCATAATACTCAACAGACGCAGCAGCAGCTTCGGCAGGCGCACAGGCGTCAGCCGTGCCTGAACTGCGTGCAGCAATCCTTTGCCCGGCACGTGCATGATGGTTATTTAGCCTTAATGGTCTGGACGCCATTCTGAGTGCCAAGCAGCAGCACGTCAGCCGGACGCAGGGCAAACAGGCCGTTGGTGACCACGCCGGTAATCTGGTTGATTTTGCTTTCCAGTTCGATGGCGGAGGCGATGCTGAGGTTGTGTACATCGAGTATGTAGTTGCCGTTATCGGTGACGACGCCTTCACGGTAGACCGGGTCGCCCCCCAGTTTGACCAGTTCACGCGCGACATAAGAACGCGCCATCGGGATCACTTCCACCGGCAGCGGGAAGGCACCTAAGCGGCTGAGCAGCTTGCTTTCATCGGCGATGCAGATAAATTCTCTGGCCACGGCGGCAACGATTTTTTCGCGGGTTAACGCCGCGCCACCGCCTTTGATCATTTCCAGGTGTTCGTTAATTTCGTCGGCACCGTCGATATAAAAATCGAGATTGCTGACACTGTTCAGGTCGTACACCGGAATACCGTGGTCACGCAGACGCTGGGCTGAGGCTTCGGAGCTGGCAACGGCGCCGTCAAACAGGTGTTTGTGTTCGGCCAGAGCATCAATAAAGCAGTTGGCGGTAGAACCTGTGCCGACACCGACAATGCTGTCGTCGTCGAGATGAGGGCGGATGTAGTCGGCGGCGGCGATGCCTGTGGCGCGTTTCAGTTCGTCTTGTGTCATGATGGCAGCTCGGGCTTATGATGTGTCAGGTGCAGCGAATTATATGCGCTGATGCGTTACAATGCTCACCTCTGAGTGCTTCCCGCACCGATTTTTTCAGTCTGTTTGGAATCCCCGGCATGCTTAACGATTACCTGAAGAAAATTCTCGCCGCCCGCGTTTACGATGTTGCTATCGAGTCGCCGCTGCATATTGCCCCCTTTCTGAGTGAACGGTTGGGCAACCGAATTTGGGTAAAACGTGAAGACCAGCAGACGGTGTACTCGTTTAAATTGCGCGGCGCGTACAACAAAGTGGTGCAGCTGACCGAAGAAGAAAAAGCCAAAGGTGTGGTGGCGGCATCGGCCGGTAACCACGCGCAGGGGCTGGCACTGGCAGCACAGAAACTGGGCATTAAAGCCACTATTGTGATGCCGCGCACCACGCCCGATATTAAAGTGAAATCGGTTAAAGCCCGTGGTGCCAAAGTGGTGCTGCAGGGTGATGCCTTTGATGATGCCTTTGCCTATTCGCAAAAGCTGGTTGAAGAAAAAGGCATGACCTATATCCATCCCTACGATGACCCGGAAGTGATTGCCGGGCAGGGCACCATCGGTATGGAAATTCTGCGTCAGCTCAGTGGCCCGGTGGATGCGATTTTTATCCCGGTCGGTGGCGGCGGTCTGGCTGCCGGTGTGGCGGCGTATATCAAAGCGCTGCGCCCGGAAATTAAAGTGATTGGCGTTGAGAGTACCGAGTCGGCTTGTCTGGCGGCGGCCCTGGCGGCGAAAAAACGCGTTATTCTGCCTCAGGTCGGCATTTTTGCCGACGGCGTGGCGGTGGCCCAGATCGGTAAAAACACCTGGGAAATCTGCAAAGATCATATTGACGAGGTTATCACCTGTACGCCGGATGAAATCTGCGCTGCCATTAAAGATGTGTTTGACGATACCCGTGCCGTGTGTGAGCCGGCCGGCGCATTAAGCATTGCCGGAGTGAAAAAATACGTTGAGCGCGAAGGCTGTGAAAATCAGAACCTGGTGGCGATTTTAAGCGGTGCCAACGTTAACTTTGACCGTCTGCGTTATATTTCAGAAGTTGCTGAGATAGGCGAAGGCCGTGAAATTATTCTGGCGGTAACCATTCCGGAGGAGCCGGGGAGCTTTCAGAAATTCTGCAGCTTAATCGGCAAGCGTCCGATTACTGAGTTTAATTACCGCTACGGCGATGACAGCCAGGCGCAGATTTATGTCGGTGTTAAAGTGAGTGCCGAGCCGGGGGCGCGCCAGGCATTGCTGGATGAATTACACAGCGACAATTACCCGGTATTGGATATTACCGATAATGAAATAGCCAAATACCATATCCGCCATATGGTCGGCGGACATGCTCCGGCGACGGTGAATGACGAGCGGGTTTATCGTTTTGAATTTCCTGAGCGTCCGGGTGCGCTGCTTAATTTTTTGCGCAAGCTGGGTAAGCATTTTAATATTTCGTTGTTTCACTACCGTAATCACGGTGCGGCTTATGGTCGGGTGTTGGTGGGGCTGCAGGTCGCCGATGATAAACAGCAGCAGTTACACAGTTTTCTGGATGAGCTGGGTTATGGCTACTGGGATGAAACAGACAACACCGCCTACCAACTGTTTCTGCGTTAATTTTTTCTGTGTAAACAAGCGGGCATTTATGCCTGCTGTTCACAGGATAATGGCAGGCCGGCACCTTGCTGCCGGCTTACTCTGAAATAACAATAGCGTTTTGCATCTGCTGTATGTGTCGCCCGGAGATGGAGCTCAGTGGCACCTATAAACAATAATAAGAGACTTCATCATGTTGTTTGCTTTCCGTGCTGTTGTGTTAACCGTCTATTTTTTATTGGGCTGTATGCTTGGCCTGCTTCTGTGCATTGTCCGTCCCTTTCATCGTAATAATACCCGCGACTGCGCCAAAATATTTTCCTTCGGCCGCTGGCTGCTGAATATTGATATGAAAGCCATTAATGATTCTCCGGTGGGTGATGGTCAGGCGATTTATGTCACCAATCATCAGGATATTCTGGATGTGTTTATTTACCCTGGTATGTTGCCGGGTAATATCACTATTTTGGGTAAGAGTAGCCTGCGTTTTATTCCGGTTTTTGGTTTGCTGTTCTGGCTGGCTGGTAACATTTTTATTAACAGGGGCAATAAAACCAAAGCCTGGGAAACTATGGCGGCGGTTGCCTGTACGGTCAAAAAACGCGGCTGTGCGGTTTATATTTTCCCTGAAGGTACACGCTCTCGCGGCAAAGGCTTATTGCCGTTTAAAAGCGGAGCTTTTGCTTTGGCGATCGAGGCCGGTTTACCCATCGTACCTCTGGTCTACAGCAGCACGCATAAAAATATTGATCTGCACCGCTCCCATAGTGGTAAAGTATTGGCGCGTTATCTGCCACCCATCAGTACCGAGGGACTGGGTGAGGATGATGTAAAGCGTCTGGCAGAGATAACCCGCGAACGGATGCAGGAAGCTATCAACGCGCTGGATGCAGAATTGGCAGTAAAGTAGCTGGCCGTAAAGTAGCAAGCAATTGATGGCAGGCCGCCTATACTGAATCCGATCCCGGAGGTCTGCGTTAGGGTGTTGTGCTCATGAAAATGATTGTGATGTTCTGGCTGGTAATGATTACCAGCATTTCCGCCAGTGCAGAACAGGATGCCTGCCGTTTCTTTACCGCCAGTGGTAATGCGGAATACCCGCCTTACTTATGGAGGCAGCCGCAAAATCCCGAAGTGTTAACCGGTGCAATTGCGGCCTTCTTACAAAAAGTTTCAAAAAATCTGGATGTTAAAATTGATCTGCAATACAGCGGTCCATGGGGCAGAACCCAGGAAGAAGTTGCCGCCGGACGGATTGATTTCATAGCCGGCGCTTTTTATACCGACGCCCGTTCTGAACGAATGGATTATCTGCGTCCGTCCTTCCAGTTAACCCGTACTGTGGTGTGGGTGAACAATGAAAAACCGTTTGAATATAATCGCTGGGAAGATTTAATCGGCCGTCAGGGCGTTACTGTTATTCATAACAGTTTCGGTCAGGAGTTTGATAATTTTGCCCGTGAAAATCTCACCGTGCATCAGGTTGGCAGTCTTGAGCAAGGATTGAAAATGCTGAACGGTCAGCGCGTTGATTACGTGCTGTATGAGGAAAATCCGGCGCGGGCTTATGCGGCGCGTAATGGTTATCGCAATATTCATCCATTAGCGCAGGAAATCAGCAGCGAGCCGCTGTACATTACTTTATCGAAAAAGTCGGCCTGTAATACGCCAGCGTTTCGCGCCCGTCTGCAGCAGGTGCTGGAACAGGCAAAAGCCGAAAACTGGATGCAGACCTTATTGCAACAGGCGCAGTATCTGTGGGCCGAGCAGCATCTGGAGCAACAGCCTCAGGAGCAGCCTCAGGAGCAGTCTCAGGAGCAACAACCGGCGCAATAACACGTCAGGTTGAGTGTGGTTAATAAAGAGGATTACCGCCGACAGCTTCAGGACACTTTGCGTTCCGGTTCCTGATGATCGTTGATGGTATCGTCATAAGAACTGCTGGTCAGCGTCAGGCGCTGGCCCTGATTCAGATGGGTGGTGCAGGCGACGCGCAGCAACGATGTAAAATTGCCGGTTTCGCCACGACGCTCCAGCACTTCACGATAAATGCGGGTAATAAACGTACCCAGTGTCAGTTCGGCATCCGCCGCAATCTGTTCCAGCAACTGCCAGAAAATTGCTTCCAGACGAATACTGGTGACCACGCCATCAATGCGAATGGAGCGGGTTTTCAGCGCAAACAGCTCTGGTTCGGTACCTGAATAAATCTCACACACGGCAAACTCCGTCGCAATTTTGTCTGCCGACATTATGCCGCGCCAGAGAGTGTGATTGCATCCTCTCTGACGCGACAGTCAGTTATTTCAGCAACGCATTAAACTGTGCCAGCCATTGCGGATGGGCCGGCCAGGCCGGTGCGGTAACGATATTGCCATCGGTAACGGCCTGATCAACGGCGATATCGGCATAAATACCGCCTGCCATGGTCACTTCCGGGGCGCAGGCCGGGTAGGCAGAAATTTTACGTTCACGGATCACATCGGCAGCGGTCAGCAGCTGTGCGCCATGGCAAACGGCAGCAATGGGTTTGCTGGCCGCAGCGAAGTGTTTGACCAGTTCCAGCACGCGGCTGTTCAGGCGCAGATATTCCGGCGCACGGCCACCGGGCAGCAGCAGAGCATCGAATTCCTGCTCGTTGATGCTGGCAAAATCTGCATTCAGTACAAAATTATGCCCTGGCTTTTCGCTGTAGGTCTGATCGCCTTCAAAGTCGTGAATCGCGGTACGGACACTGTCGCCGGAGGCTTTATCCGGGCACACCACGCTGACGCTGTGACCGACCATCTGCAATGCCTGAAACGGCACCATCAGTTCGTAATCTTCGACGTAATCGCCGGCAATAATGAGGATATTCGCCATGAGTGCTGCTCCGTATTGTTGTTGTGGAACAGCGAGTCTGGCGGATTGTGAAGCATGATTGGTAACAGCGGATTACTACAGCAGCCAGTGCGCTATCAGAGGCGCCCTTTACTGAACTGCTCGCGCGCCGCCTGCTTTTTGCGCTCGCTTTTACGCAGCAGAACATAAAACGCACCGCTGCCGCCGTGGTGAGGCTGGGCGGTATGGTAAGCCTGTACTTCGTCGAGTTCCTCCAGCCAGCGCACCAGATAACTTTTTAACACCGCCGGATCATTGATGTTGCGGTCGCCTTTCCCTGGCAGTACCAGAACGCTGCGGATATCGTGGCTCATGCACTCCTGAATAAAGCGGTACAGCTCGCGCCGCGCTTCGTCGATGGTGCGCCGGTGCAGATCGAGGCGTGCTTCGGTTTCGTATTTACCCAGCCGTAGCTTGCGATACACACCATCCTGAATGCCGGGGCGCTTATAGCCGATGACATCGTGCGGGCCAACGCGTTTAACCTCGCTGGTTTGCAGGCGGTTGCCATCCTGTTCTTCGGGTTGCTTCTGCGCCGCCAGACGGCGTGCGGCAGCGCTGGCCTGTGAGATGTCACCCTTGCGCAGTTCCACCCGCTCTTTCGCCTGCAGGGGCTTAACGCCCTGCATTTCCTGCAGGAACAGCTGCTCTTCGGGATCGTTAGTGGTATCGCTCATGGTCTTCGTCGTACAGAGGAAACGTCCTATGATAACGAACATTCGCGCCGCCCGTCTCGCAGGTAATGGAGGAATATACCCATGGTTTTCCTGTGACAATTCTTTGCAATGGCGGACACAACTTTGTGTGGTAATCCGTACACTGGTAAGCGTACACACTGCCTGGTATAGCCAGAGGACCGAATGATGAAACAGACAATATTTAAAGCCATTGGCGCCGCCTGTACTGTGTTGCTGGCCAGTCAGGCGCTGGCATTTGGCGGTAAGCACCGCGAAATAGACTGGGACGACGAGCTTGAGCTGACCGATGCCCAGGAAGAACGCATTGATGAAATTGAAGGCAACTACGAGAGTCAATTCCGCGAATTGCGCAAGGCCGACACGCCACGCAGTGAAAGCCGCGCCAAAGCCCACGAATTAATGCAGGCCATGCGCGCGGAAATTCAGCAGGTGCTGACCCCCGAGCAGCGTGAGCAGGCGCAGACACTGATGCGCGAACAGCACACCAAAATGCAGAAAAAGCACGCCAAAGAACTGGCCCGTAAGCTGGGCCTGAGTGACGAGCAGAAAAGCGCGTTACTGAAAGGCGTGAAAGAACAGAAAGACAATTACCAGTGGCCGCTGGATCAGGCACAACGCGAAGCCGCGCGTCAGCAGTTTGAGCAATTAGTACAAGGGGTACTGACCGCCGAACAGCAGGAAAAGTGGACAGCGATGAAAGAAAAGCAGATGCGTAAATGGCATCACCCGGATGAAGACTGTCTGGATGGTCATCACGGTCACCGTAAAGATAAAGACTGCGATCAATAATCCGGTTGTACCGGAGATAAAAAAGCCCGCGTTATTACGCGGGCTTTTTGTTATCTGCAACAGCGGCTAAGCCGTCAGATCAGAAGCTGTATACCAGCGTTACACCAAATTCGGTATCGGTGTTTTCGCTGTCTGCCGGTACTTTATCAACGTACTTCACTTTGTAGGTCAGTTTAGTGGCGAGGCTGCCGTTGATCTGACTTTTCAGGCCAGTTTCAGATTTATAAATACTGTTACTTTCGCCCAGTTCGGCACTGAATTCTTCAATAAACTCGACGCCTTTCTGGATGGTCCAGTGGTATCTGGCCACCAGACGGGCGATGGCTTCTTCGTCGATGTCACCGCTTTCTTTCAGTTTGTCGCGACGGTAACCGGGGCCGGCTTCGAGATCGAGTTCCATATTCTGTTCATGGATGGCGCGGTAACCGTAACCGGCGGATAACGTCGCCTGATACTCAAAGCCGCTGAAGCGGTCACGTTCTTCGTCGCCGACAATGGCGAGGTAAGAATGCTCACTGAAGTTACGGTCAAACTGAATGGTACCGCGATATTTTTCTTTCGAGGTCACACCGTCTTCTTTACTGGTCAGGGCATCCAGTTTGAGGCTGGAATCCCAGAGTTCGCCATCGCGCTTAACAGCAAATTTACCGTTAATGCTGGAGGTATCGGTATTACCGGAAGTGCGGATCGTTCCCAGTTCGGCAGAGCCGCCCCAGATGGGAAATTCCGGTGCTGCTTCAGCACTTTCTACATTGGCAGCTTCTTCCGCATTGACGAAGGTCGCGGCGGATAACAACAGTGGTAAAACAGCGAATGATGAAACAATCAGGGCTTGGCGACGCATAGCATCCTCTTTGCGCAAAAATCTTGAGCGGCAGGGTAGCGAGAGGGGTTGTTCAGTGCAAGGGTGGCTGTTGTTGTTATTGCCAGTCGTGCAGCCCGTAACGGTTGAGGATGGCCTCTAAGCGCCCGTCGTTGCGCAGTCGCTTCAGGCCGGCATCCAGTTGCTGAAGATATTCACTGACCGCCGGTATGACCGGTGAGCAGGCGATGTACAGTGGGGTTTGTTTTCCAATCATACCGGCGTTTATTACGGATTCACTGAGTTCCATTTGCTTCAGCTGCGCCTGCATCACAGCGGGTGATTCAACCAATGCATCGATTCTTTGTGTCAGTAATTTGCGGATATTCTGCTGCAGCGCTTTACCACTGCGGACAATCTGCAGGCGCGCGCCATTGTGCTGGTTTTGTTCGATATAGGCGTCCAGTTCGCCGTTATCGTAGGCGTAACCGCCGATCACGCCGAGACGGACGGTATTAAGGTCGGCGATTGCGCGGAAGCGCCATGGATTGGCGGCCAGCACATAAAAGTGATTGTCATCCAGGCCCAGTGTCAGCTGCGGGAAGACAAAATCGGGGGCATCTTCGTGGTAGGCACCGACAATGCATTCAGCACGGCCCTGGCGGGTTTCATCAATGGCTCTTTCCCACGGCATCAGCCTGTACTCAACCTGATGACCGGCTTCTTCCCATATGGTGCGGGCAATTTCAATCATATAGCCGGGCTGTTCAGAGCCGGGCTTTCCGTTCATGGGAAACCACTCATCGGCGCGCAGGCGGATAACATCGGATTGCACGCTGGCAGAAAGCAGACTCAGTAATGCGGCGCGGATAACAAAGGTGCGGATCATGACATGTCCATACGGCCTGGCGTTCTTTCAACGATAGAACAAAGGACAAGGCGGAGCGGCAAAACGATGAATCGGAGTGTTGCACAATAAGTGTCATTCCAGACACCAGTTGACTCCGGCTTTTGGTGTAGAGTGAGCGCAGCAAAAAATAAAATTAAGGATGCCTCAGTGCGCCAAGCCATTCTCAACGGCCCTGTTAACCGGACACTCTACAGCCTGACTCAGCCGATGGTGCTGGGCATTATGGCCGTCTTCTTTTTCAATATGGTGGATACCTGGTTTATCAGCCTGCTCGGCACCGAAAGCCTGGCGGCGGTGGGCTTTGCCATGCCGGTCACTATGCTGGTGATGAATCTGGCCATTGGCCTGGGCATTGCCATGTCTGCGTTAATTGCACGCGCGGTGGGCGCCGATGACAACCTGCAGGCCCAGCGTGCCGCGATGGCGGGTTTGCTGCTCAGTTTATTGCTGGGCGTGGTGATTGCCGTGGCGGGCTGGCTGAGCAATGACGCGCTATTCCGTCTGCTTGGTGCCGGTGATGAGCTGTTACCGGAGATTCGCAGTTTTATGCTGTTCTGGTGGCCGGGCGCCATTGTGTTGTTGCTGATGATGATGCAGAACAGTGCGATGCGCGCGACCGGTAATACCAGGCTGCCCTCGCAGATGATGATGGTCGCGGCGGTGTTGAATGCATTGCTTGATCCACTGCTGATTTTTGGCTGGGGCCCCTTGCCGGGAATGGGTATCGGTGGTGCGGCTCTGGCCAGCGCGCTGTGCTGGATTCTGGTGCTGCTGGTGATTATGACCCGTCAGCGACGCGAAGGTTATCTCAGCCGTCATGGTATGAACTGGCATGACGTACGGGTGTTGTGGAAGCGAATGTTACAGCTCGGTGTTCCGGCGATGGTGACTAATATGCTGGTGCCGGTGGCTGGTGCCATTCTGCTGGTAATGGTTGCTCCGCTGGGGCCGGAAGCGGTGGCCGGTTTTGGTGTCGGTATGCGCCTGGAGCCATTCGCGATTGTGGTGATTCTGGCGCTGACATCAACCCTGCCGGTGTTTGTCGCGCAGAATCATGCGGCGGCACAGTACGACCGCATCTGGCAGGCGCTGTACAGCAGCTTCCGTTTTCTGGCGTTGTGGCAAGGCGCGGTGTGTTTAATTTTCTGGGCTTCGGGTCATTGGCTGGCACAGCTGTTTTCCGCTGATCCGGCGGTGCAGCAGAGTATTGTCGAATACGTGCGCTGGCTGCCTCTGGGCTATGCCGGCATGGGCATTGTGCTCTGTGTGAACTCGGCGCTGAATTCGTTACAGCGCACGCAGGCGTCCATGGTGATTAATTTTATCCGCCTGTTTGCCTTCTATGTCCCCGGTGCCTTTATTGGTGGCGAGCTGGGTGGCTATCCCGGATTACTGATGGGGGCGGCGGCGGGCAATCTGCTGATGGGCGCATTGTTGCTGTGGCGGGTGCGGCGTTATCAGTTACGGCAGCAGCTGGTTCCGTAAAACCGTGATGCACAGGGTTTGCCCTGCCATTGCTCTGATGCGGGCTAAGCTGTCGTATTTGGTCTAAGTGATGGAGCGGTCTGCTGCTAACCTGAAGGGAACATTCATATCCTTCAGGAGTGCACCATGACCATCCGCCAGAAATTGCTGCTCAGTATGGGCGGCGCCCTGCTGTTGAGTGTGGCGCTGGTCGTCAGTGTGGGTATCTGGCAAAGCCGCCAGCAACTCGAAACCTACTGGCTGGGCTCGGCCTTACCGGCCAATATCCGCGCCATTGCGCAGGAAATCGAGAAAGATCTCACCGGCGGTATTACCGCCTCCGAACTGATCGCCGATAACTCTCTGATGCAGAACTGGATTGAGCGCGGTGAGCCGGAAGCCGAATGGCCGCTGAACCGCGAATATCTTGAAACCGTTGCCCGCCGGCAGAAAGCCGACAGCGCACATTTTGTCTCAGCTCTGAGCCGAAATTATTACACCCAGAAAGGCATCACCCGTAAGGTTACTGCGGAAAACGACGGCTGGTTTTTTGGCTTTCTCGATAAGGGCCTGAAACGTGCCCTGCAGCTGGATGTGGATAAAAACAGCGGTAAACCCACCTTATTTATCAATGTCCGCATTGAACGTAACGGTAAAGCGCTGGGTATCAGTGGTCTGGGTATTGGTCTGCAGGAAATGGCTGAACGTATCCGCAAGTTCCGCTTTGCAGAAACCGGCATTGTGTATCTGACCGACCATGATGGAAAAATTCTGATTCACCCGGACCTTAAAATGTCTGGCGTCGATCTGGCGCAGCATCTGCCGGCCGCTGAAGCACAGAAACTGCTGGCTGCTAATGCCGGTGATCTGGTTGAGTTTGAGCGTGATGGCCAGCCGATCATCGCCTCGGGTATGCAGTTGGATGAGGTTGACTGGCACCTGGTGGTGGAAGTACCACGCAGTGAAATTTATGGTGCGTTGCACAAAGCTACGTTGTTATCGCTGACCGTAGGCATCGTAACGGCACTGGTCTTCCTCGGCCTGATTGCTCTGCTCGCAGATCGCATGACGCAGCCATTGCGCCGTATCACTCAGGCGTTGATCAGCATTGGCCAGGGCGGCGGCGATCTGACCCAAACCCTTAAAATAGAAAGCAACGACGAGCTGGGGCAACTGGCGCGCGGATTTAACGATTTTATGGAATCGCAGCGGCAGATGATCCGCGGCATTCTGGAGACCGCCGAGCAGGTAAAAACCTATACCGAACAGATCGAAGAAGTGGTCACCACCAATCACAGCTGGGCGTCTGAACAGAGCAAGCTGACCGATTCGGTTGCGACCGCGATTTACGAAATGGAAGCAACGGTGCAGGAAGTGGCACGTAACGCCACCGAAACGGCGACCAAGCTGGAAAATGTCGGCAGCGATGCCGGTCGTATTCGTGGCGATATGGAGCGCTCGGTTACCCAGGTGAACAGTATGTCGTCGGATATCCGTGAATCGGCCGATGCCATTGGCCAGCTGGCGCAGCAGGTGAATGATATTGGCCAGGTGATTCAGGTGATCAGCGCGATTTCCGAGCAGACCAACCTGCTGGCACTGAACGCCGCTATTGAGGCGGCCCGCGCCGGTGAGCATGGCCGTGGTTTTGCGGTGGTAGCGGATGAAGTCCGTAACCTGGCCCGCCGCACCCAGGAATCGACCAGCGAAATCGAAGGCATTATTGAGCGTCTGCAACAGGGCTCACAACGCGCGGTAAAAGCCATGGAAGCCGGTGAAGGAGCGACCGGCGAAACCGTCTCGGCAGCTAAACGCATGGGCGAGGCGCTGACCAGCATCAGCGACAATGTCAGCGACGTGGTGGGTTTAAGTCATCAGGTGGCGACCGCCACCGAAGAGCAAAGCTCGGTAACGGAAGACATCAGCCGCAACGTGCAGAATATTTCCGAGCTGAGTAGCCGCTCCAGTGATGGCCTGACCGTATGTCGTCAGGAAGTGCAGGAGTTGGCCAAGCTGGCACAGCAACTGGCGAAACAGATGATGCAATTTCGTTTGTAGTCGGGGTTAGTCCGGGGTTCGTCCTGATTGTTATCATTCGCGGCAGATCCCGTCTTATGGCTGACGTTTCAGTTGCCGCTGTCCGGGTAGAATGGTGGTTAAAGTGCCTTTGAATAACCCCGCACGAGTCTTCCGGGCTAAATCCAGAGCGGGCTATGGGTTATTCAGAGGTTTCTTAGCATCTTTGCCCCTTAAGTCTGTCATATGAACAGGGTACAAAGAGCCCTTTCATTATGATGGAGCGGGGCATGAAGCCTGCCTTAAAAATTTTTGCCGGTCACGAAGCCCTGACGCATATCCGCGCTAATGGTCTGCACTCGTCCGATATTGACATGATGCTGGGCGCTTCCGGCGGCCCGAAGTGGCTGTCGCTGGCGGCGATGGATCGTTATCTGCTGAGTGAATGGGTGCGTGGGCGTGAACAGCCGCTGCATGTGCTGGGCACATCCGCCGGAGCCTGGCGCATGGCTTGTTATGCCCAGAACGATCCGCTGGCGGCCCATGCCCGTTTGCAGGAAGCCTACATCAGTCAGCAATATGCCTCAGCCAAACCCACCGCCCACGAAGTGGCGACCGTCTGCCGCCATATTCTGGATGTGATCCTTGGCGAAAGCGGCACGCAGGAAATTATTAACAACCCGGTGGTGCGTTATCACACGCTGGTGGCGCGCTGTCGTGGTCTGGCAGGAGCGGATCATAAGGTGCCGCAAACGTTGGGGCTGGCGGGAGCAATGACGGCCAATCTGTTCGCCCGCAGCGCTATGCGCCCATGGATTGAACGGGTGGTGTTTCATCATCCGCAGCGCGCACCGATTGATCATTACCCACATCTGCCGGCGCGCCATGTGACCTTAACCGAAGATAATCTGCAGCCGGCCATTCTGGCCAGTGGCGCCATACCGCTGGTGATTGCCGGGGTGCGTAATATTCCTGGTGCGCCGCGCGGCACCTATCGTGATGGTGGTATCACCGACTACCAGTTTGATTTACCGGTACTGCCAGAGAAGGGCTTTGTGCTTTACCCGCACTATTTTGCCAAAGCCCCGAAAGGCGGCTGGTTTGATAAAAAGCTGCGCTGGCGCACGGCCTCACGCGAGAACTATCGCCGCACCATTATCATTGCGCCGTCGTGGGAGTTTGCGGCAACGCTGCCCGGTGGACGCATTCCTGATCTGGATGATTTTTACGATTATCCGGAGTACAGCGAGCGCCGGCGGCGTTGGGATATCGCGCTGGCCGCCTGTGAACGGTTGGGTGATGAGCTGGCCAATATTGATCAGCAGCAGCGCTGGGCGGAAGTGGCTGAGCCACTGCCGTGGTGAGGTAGCTGGTGCCATGCCAGTCTGAACTGGCATGGCCGGTATGTATCAGAGTTTAAAGTCGTGGCTGACCTTCAGCTGCAGATTGCTGTCGCTGAGCTCTGCCGGTAGTGGCGGGAAGGGAGCATTCTGCTTCACGGCGTTGATTAACGCCTGAGTCAGTTCGCGGTGACGGTTGTTGCTGAGCTCTTTAATCTCGCCCAGTTTACCGTCACGCAGGATTTCGACCTGCAACTCCACCAGACCTTTCTTCTTCAGAATCTGCGCCGCTTTCGGATACTCCACGGTATTCAGAATGCGTTCACGCTGTACGTCTTCATAGCTCTGGCGCAGCTGCCCTTGCTGGGCTTTCGGTGCTTTCTTCACCTGCAACGATTTGGGTGGCTGTGGCATCGCCATCGTTGGCTGCTCTGCGCCCTGCAATGAGAAGCGGTAACGCACACTGAGCGGCCACTGCTGGCCTTCGAGGTCTGCGTTAATACCGATCTTCGTCGCAGCGCTTTGTACCGCGCGTTGTACTTCGGTAATTAACAGCTTGGCGACGCTGTCATCACGCGCGCGCAGGTTAAAGGTTTCGCCGTTGCGGTTCAGCTCCAGATCCATTTCTACCAGACCTTCCTGCGCAAATTGCTTAGCCCAGGCCGGGTAGCTGACTTCGGCTTCCAGTTGGCGCTGTAACTGCCATTGCAGTTGCTGCAGGTAGTAATCCTGCTCGGCGGCCAGGGTATCGGCACTTTTGGCGGTGTTTTTGCTGTTGCTGGCTTTGCTGCTGGCGGGCTTCTGCGCTTTGGCTAAACGCTCTGCCTGGGCTTTGATTGCGGTGGCCTGAGCCAGACGCAGCTGCTCGGCGCGCTGTTGCGCCAGTTTTTCGGCGGCTTCACGGGCGGCGCGTTCTTCGGCCAGGCGGCGGGCTTCAGCCTGACGCTGCTTTTTGGCTTCCAGTTCGGCTTTTTCGGCCTCCAGCTCGGCGGCACGGGCCTGTTGCTGCTGGCGTTCCTGTTCGGCTTGTTGAGCCGCGCGTTCGGCATTCAGCCAGCGCGAATACAATTGGCTGCGTGCGGCCGGGATTTCATGGGTCAGCAGCAGACGACGGTTTTGTTCGGCAGCGGCGGAGGTATCCTGCTGCAGGATATGCTGGCGGAATTCGCGCGATGGCGGCAGTTTGCCGATCCAGGTATTGAGCAGGTAGTTGAACAGTTCAACGCCGCTGCTTTCAATTACCAGTTCGCGGTTCAGCAGTACACGTGTGTTGCCGCCGGGCTGGTAATCGACGGTGATTTCGTCATCGCGGTGCAGGTCGTCACGCGGAAACTGGGTAAATTCCATCACCGCCTGCTGTACCTGAGTATCAGCACTGAGGTTGTCGTTATTGATGGAAATATTGTTCTGCCATTGCTGCGCCCATTTGCGTGGCGACCAGCGCTCGGTGCTGACGATCAGCTGCATGCGCTTGGCGGTGTTGGCAGAAAGAATGGTGTCCGGATTTTGTTCGGGAGCGGCTAGGTAAAGCCCGGCGACATAATATTCACGGGTCAGGTAGTAATAGGAAGCGCTGCCGTTAAGTACCAGTTCTGCTGCCTGCAGTTGAGTGGATGGCAGCATACCGGTCAGCAAGGTGATCATCAGAAACGCTCGGATCATGTATTCGCATCCTTGTTGAAATTGGGCGGGCAAGAATAAGACGAGTTGCTCTTACAAAAAAGCCCCGGACGCTTACGTCCGGGGCCAGAGTCAGTCTTTTCAGTCTTTAATGGTGTAGAGCACCGCGACACTGGCATCAACTGCATAAGCGTTGATATAACCAATGGCGTTCAGGTCGGCGGCGACGGCGGCCTTCATGGCCTCGGCATTACTGACTTCACGCGGCGGTTGCTTCTTACCGGAGAAGATTAAACGTGACCAGTAGGCATGCAGCTGCGACGGGTTTTTGTTCAGAATTTTACGTCCGAATTTGTCGCGAACGCTGTCGCCTTTGGCCAGATCGTAGGGGACAGCCGAGGTTCCATCGGGGAACTGGTTGGCTTTACCCAGATAAATGCGTTCGATCAGGTCAACATCAATGCCGGTGTAGGTGTTGTTATTCTTCAGATTGACGATCACCGCGATGTCAGCCCAGCTGGCAGCGCTCAGGCTCAGCAGTGCGGTCATTCCCAGGGCTTGGATAAGTTTCATGCGTGTATAGCTCCTCAGAATACCAGCTGTAATGCGGCGCGGTAGAGAGTTCCCGAGGCGCCTGGCAGGCCCTGGTTGGTTTCCTCCATATGATGGGTCGCTTCCAGTTTGAAGGCGGTCGCTTCATCCAGGTCGTAGCGCATGCCGAGGGTGACACTTTCGTCTTCACCACGCAGCATCATCAGTTCCTGCACTTTGCCAACTTCGCCGCCGTCGAGACGGTCACGCGAGGTGGAGTAAGTGGTATGAATCGTCAGCGCATCGAAACGCTTGGCCAGCGACGCCAGCCAGGCAAAGTTATCCACATACAGGCCGGAGTCGAAGTTGATGACGGCAGTCTCGGCGATAAAGCTCCAGTCACCGTTATCCCAGGTGGTTGCCAGGTTGTAGTAACGGGCTTTTTTGTCGTCGAAGCTGAAGGTGTCCTGGGTCTTTTGGCTCATGCCGGATGTCAGCAGGGTGGCGTAGGTCTGGGCGATATCGATACGGCGGGCGCCGCTGACGGTCAGATCGTACAGTGCCAGTTGGGCATCTTTACCGCCGTTAACATCGATCAGAGTCTGCGCGTCTGCGGCAGAATCCAGTGTCATCTGTGTTTGCTGCATACCAACACGCAGACCGAAATCACCCATATACAGGTTCAGGGTCGCGCCGGCGAAGTTGTTCAGCTCGGACTCATAGGCTTCGTTAAACAACACGATTTCTTTGTCACGACGACCGTAGTTCAGCTGAATCTGGCCATCGAAGCTGTCGAAGCTGAAGCGTTTGATGATGTCGGCACCGTTGTAATCGGAGAACGGAATACCGTAAGCATCACCGGTAGGGCGAATCCAGTTGTAGGCGTAGCCCACATCGAGGAACTCTGAATAATAAAAGAATGGAATACGCAGACGACCGAAACGGATATCGGTGCTGTCGTTCAGCGCGTGGCTGATAAAGGCCAGCGAGGTGCGCACGGCAAAGTCTTCTTCACCCTTGGCGGTCAGCTGGATGGTGGCACTGGTGCGCTCGCTGATCTCTTTACTGATCTGCAGGCCCATCATGGTGTCGCGGTTAAAGAATTGCGGGCTGCCTGATTCATACGACTCAATGCTGATATCGTTTTCATCAAGGTAGTAAGCACCGGCATTCAGAAAGCCGTAAACGTTAAGGCCGTTATCGGCCTGAGCCGGGCCAGCAGCGCCGAGCAGTAATGCACAAGGCAGCAACAGGCTCTTGGGGGTGGATAAAGTTCGGGTTCGCATAGAGTCCTCCGTCAATGAGCCGCGGATTCTAGCGTAAATGGTACGTTAGTTGGTGTTTTGCTAAGACAATTTACCGAGAGATGAGTCACAAAAATGAATCAATTCACGCCATCTTCCCGTTTGCTACAGGGCGGGGCGCTTTTTGCCCGGCCCTGTGTCCTTAAAGGACTGTGTTGATCAGGCCACGGCGGTCTGACGACGGTCGCGACGCAGCACGGCAACAGTAAACAGACTGGCACTGACGAACATAATCAGGCTGTAAACGCTGGGGGCAATAGACATCTCGGCGCTTTGCAGAATGCTGGTGGTGATCAGCAGTGCCAGCGTACCGTTCTGCAGTCCGACTTCCAGACTGATGGCCCGTGCCTGTGCTTCGCTGTGCAGGAACCAGCGTCCGGCCAGATAGCCCAGACTCATGGTGCTGAGGTTCAGCAACAGCGCTGCCGGTCCGGCTTGGAGGGTGAAGCCAATCAGCTTATCGCCCAGATTGATGCAGATGGAGACGATCACCGCGACCAGCACAAGTACCGAGAAGCGGGTAATTAATGGCTCCATGCGGCGGGCAAAGTGCTGCCATTTTGCGCGGATGGCCATGCCGATAACAACAGGAATCACGGTAATAATCATCAGTTTGATCCAGGTGCTGACGATGGGCAGTTCAAAGTGTGAGCCGGCATCGCTGTAATGATTAATGGCCCAGACGCCGAGCAAGGGAATGGTGAACGGCGTAATAAAACCAATCACCGCCGTCAGTGATACGGACAGGCCGACATCGGCACGGGCAAGGTAACTGTACAGATTCGAGGTAGTACCGCCGGGGCACAAAGCCAGAATAAACAAACCAATTGCCAGCTCACCATGCAGACCGGTGACGGCAATAATGGCCATGGCGATTAACGGCAGCAGCAACATCTGGCAGAAGGCGCCGATCAGGAAACCTCTTGGCTGGCGGAATACACGGCGGAAATCTTCCGGGGTCAGGCCCAGGCCAACGCCCACCATAATTAAAATCAGGGCGATCGGCAGACCGATCTGAATAAGCGACTGCAACATACGGAGTACTCTTGTTGTTATTCTGGTGATCGGACGTGGGCAGTCAGAGGTCTGCTCCGTACTGATCTTGTAATCAGCACGCTACCCTATGGCTGCAGTGGCGGCAACGGCTGTTCGTGTCACTAAGCAGGGAAGTTTGTAAGTCTTTGTGAGGCGTGCCCTGATGCCTCCGTCTTACGAATGGGGTATCAGCGGTGACGATAAAAGCCTTTCACTACGCTCCACAGATTAAAACCGGCCAATGGTGCGCGTTGTACGCAGCGATCACGGGCGGTTTTTTTATCGGCAATTTCTGCGTATTTACTGGCCCAGAGTATCCAGTTGCCATCGGTGGTGGTGCTTTGCAGCAGTTGCGGGAAACGCTGTTTTAACTGCTCCAGACAGTCGGTCTGTTCGCGGTGTTCTTTCCATAAATTCAGCACTAACCAACCGTGGGCCGATAAATGGCGTTGGCATAAATCGAGAAAATCGCTCTGCAATACCAAAGGATCAAGACCATCGGCCAGATACAGATCGCAGATTAATAAATCGCATTGCCCGGTTTCTGTCTGCCGTAAAAAATCGGCGGCATCGCTGACATGGGTGCTCAGGCGCTTATCGCGGGGCAGGGAAAAATATTGCTGCGCTACCTGAAATACCGCCTGGCGGATATCGACGGTCTGAATCGTCGCCGCCGGTAACCAGTGAAACAAAGTACTGGCCAGGGTACCGCCGCCGGTACCCAGCAGCGTGATATTGGCGGGCGGTGTCAGCGCATCGAATTGCACCAGCACCGCCACCATCGCGCGGGCGTATTCGTGTTGCAGTTGCAGTGGTGCGCTTTTCAGCTGGCAGCTTTGTTCATCGGCGGTGCCAAAACTTAAATAGCGTTTATTGCCATCGTCAAACACCAGAATGGGGCCGAATTCATCATAACGACGATGAATTTCGCGCCCCAGATGAGAAAGTGAAATCACAGAAACTCAGTACTCACAACGATTTGAAAAACACCTTGGAATTACGCTGGAAGTTGTACAGTTTTTGCCGCTCCTGCGGTAATTCGGCAACCGCACCGGCGACAAAACCGTTTTCAATAAACCAGTGTGCGGTACGGGTGGTTAACACAAACAATTGTTTGTAATTACGCCGTTGTGCTTCCTGCTCGATTTGTTCCAGCAGACGCTGACCGCGATTGGTACCGCGATAATCGGCATGCACCGCAACGCAGGCGAGTTCGGCTTTGTCGTCAGAATACGGATACAGTGCGGCGCAGGCGGTAATCATGCCGTCGCGCTCAATGACATAAAAACGCTGGATTTCGTTTTCCAGTAATTCCCGCGAGCGACGCACCAGAATACCCTGCTCTTCCAGCGGCCGCAGTAATTCGAGAATACCGACGACATCGTCGCTTCTGGCATTGCGCAGCTGGTCGTAAGCGTATTGCGTGACCATGGTGCCGCGGCCTTCGCGCGAAAACAGTTCCTGCAGCAGTGCGCCGTCGTCGGCATAACTCAGCAGGTGCACCCGTGGTACTCCCTGACGAACGCTTCTTATCGCGGCTTCGGCATGGCAGCGTACTTCCCCTTTCCAGCCATGCAGGTGGGGTTCGAGATCCATGCAGGTTAATTCTTTAATCAGTTCGCCGTCGTCATCCAGCAGGCCGGATTGCTCACCCATAATAATTAATTTATCGGCGCGCAATGCCACCGCGGTGTGTTGTGCAACATCTTCAACGGTGAGGTTAAACATATCGCCGGATGGTGAATAACCGGCCGATGACAGCAGCACCACGTTGCGCTGTGCCAGCAATTCGCTGATGGCCTGATGTTCAATACGCCGCACTTCACCGGTGTGCTGATAATCGACACCGTCAATGACACCGAGCGGTTTGGCGGTAACAAAATTACCACTCACGACGCGGATGCGTGCGCCATGCATGGGTGAGTTGGGCAGGCCAACCGACAGGCGCGATTCAACATCGGCTTTCACCATGCCGACCGCTGCTTTTACCGCATTTAAGGCTTCGCTGTCGGTAATGCGTAAATCGTTGTGAAAACGGCTTTGGATATCCAGCTTGCTTAAAACCGCATCAATTTGTGGTCGTGCGCCGTGTACCAGCACCAGGCGCACGCCGAGACTGGTCAGCAGGGCAATGTCCTGCACCACATGATTGAAATTATCGTGCGCAATCGCATCGCCTTCGAACATGATGACGAAGGTTTTACCGCGGTGCGCATTAATGTACGGCGATGATTGACGGAACCATTGCACGTAAGCGGTGGTATCTGGATTCACTCGGTTTTTTCACTCCTGAAACAGGTTTTTAATGTTGGCGTTGATTTAAGCATGAGCAGCGCTCAGACAGAAGTACGCAGGCAGAAGTGCTCAATCAGGCCGCGCAGCAGTGTAACGCAGGGTTCGATCTGATCCTGCGCCAGATACTCATCGACCTGATGCGCCTGATCAATATTCCCCGGCCCGAGCACAATGGTATCGATGCCCAAATCCTGTAAAAACGGTGCTTCGGTGGCGTAGTTGACCGCCGCACTGATATGGCCGGTTAAACGTTCCGCGGCCTGTACCAGCGGGCTGGTGGCTTCGGTCTCAAAGGAATTAACGCCGGGAAATAACGGCTCGAAGGAAAACTCGACACGATTTTGCTCGGCAATGGGGTTTAACCGCTGGCGGATTTCATCGCGCAGATCATCGTTGCTCATACCCGGCAGGGTGCGTAAATCGAACGCCAGTTCGCAGCTGCCGCAAATGCGGTTGGGATTATCACCACCGTGAATGCAGCCAAGGTTGAGTGTCGGCACCTGCACGGCAAAATGCGCATTCTGATAACGGTCGGCGAGATCACGGCGCAGATTCATTAATTCATTCATCACCGGCACCATGGCATCGAGGGCATTGATGCCCAGCTCGGGGTTGGACGAATGCCCGGCCTTACCGGTTAAGCGCACGCTCTCCATCATAATGCCTTTGTGCATGCGGATGGGTTTTAAGCTGGTGGGTTCACCAACCACGGCATAGCGCGCTTTGGGTTTGCCCTGCTGCGCCAGCGCGCGCGCACCGCACATAGAGCTTTCTTCATCGGCGGTGGCGAGAATAATCAGCGGCTGTTTGAACTCGCTGGCCTGATAATGCTGTAACGCTTCCAGAATCAGGGCGAAAAAGCCTTTCATATCGCAGGTGCCCAGGCCATAAAAACGGCCGTTACGCTCGGTTAACGTAAAAGGGTCAGACTGCCAGCGCTCCGGATTGCAGGGCACGGTATCGGTATGACCGCTGAGTACCAGGCCGCCATCGCCGCGCCCCAGTGTGGCAATCAGGTTGGCTTTGCCGGGGAAGCCTTCCAGCGGCAGAATTTCGCAGCTAAAGCCCAGTGCGCTGAACCATTCAGCCAGGGTGTTGATCACCGGCAGATTACTTTTATCGTACTCCGGCAGTACCGAGCTGATGCTGTTGTGGGCAATCAGGGTTTGCAGACGGCTGATCAGATCCATAACGGGCCTTTTGTGAAAAACGGTGGTTATAAATATCAGCGCTGTTAATAACCGTGTTTAAAACATCACTGAGCTTGCTAATAGACAGGCGCCTCACGACAATAGCGCCATGACTAAAGAAACCGAACTCAAGCTCCGCATCAGCCCGCAATTTTTGCCTGCGCTGACTCAATTCCTGAACACTCAGGCCCGGCCTCAGAGCCATTCTACGCTGAAAAACTGGTACCTCGATACGCCCGCAGCGGCGTTATCGTCGGCCCGTGCAGCACTGCGTATCCGCCAGCACGGTGATGGCTATGAACAGACGCTTAAAACCCGCGGCCAAAGCACGGCCGGGATACATCAGCGCGGCGAATGGAACTGGTCATTAACCGCACCGCAACTCAATACCGACGTTCTGCAACATGCTGACGTTGCGGACCACTGGCCGGCCAATATCAATACTGCCGAGCTGGGTGAAATATTCACCACCCATTTTGAACGCCAGGCCTGGTTGTGGCAGCTGGATGGCTGTGAAGCCGAAGTGGTACTGGATCAGGGCGAGGTCTGCACGGGTCATAAAACGCTGCCGTTGTGCGAAGTTGAACTGGAATTAAAACAGGGCGATGCCGCCGGTTTGTGGGTCATGGCGCTGCGCTTGGCAGAACATGCACCGCTGTGGCTGAGCGATATCAGCAAGGCCGAACGCGGTTATCGTCTGGCGCGGCTCAGTCAGCCCTGGGCGCAGACGCCGGGCGTGGCGGCCAGTGATGATATGGCCATAGCGCTGCCGCAGTGGCTGGGCTACGAATTTTTACACCTGCAACGCGCGCTGGAACACTGCCTGTGGGACAGCAATATTCATGGCGCACTGGATGCCTGGACACACTGGCAGGCACTGCGTGCTCTGCCGCAACTGGCCGGTAAAGTGATCCGCCGTAACCAGACCCGCGTTCTGCGTGACGCTCTGGACCAGCTGCAGCAGCCATTGCAACAATTGGCCGCGACGGCCCAGTTGCTGAGCTATTTGCGCAGTGCCGATGAAGAAAGTGACGTACACGAAGAACTAAACACGCTGCAGGCGGTCTGGATGGAGCGCCTGCAACAGCTGCGCGATGACGCCGTGCTGGCAAAAGCGCTGACACAGGCTGCGGCGGCGATGTATGTGCTGCCGCCGTTAAAAAGTGGCAGCGAGCAGGCCGGGCATTGGCTGCGTCATTTACTGCGTCAGCATCTGCCATTGCTGGAGCAGCTTAAACGCCAGCGTCCGCAGTCCACTGAGCAATGGCGTGGCATGAGCCATGAGCTGTCGCTGCTGTGTCAGGCTTGTGACTATGCGCGTACGCTGCCGGAAGCCGCGCAGGGGAATCCGGTCGGCGAACCGGTATGGCGCGCGCTGTCTGATATGCTTAACGCAGAAACTTTGTTACAAAGGCCTTGGTCTTTACCGCCACTGCACACGGCGGATGAGGGCGAACAGCGCGGCGCCGATGATTACAGCGGCTGGGCAGAAGAGCACCTGCAGCATCTGGCCAGACAACTCTGACGCGGGTACGCAGAGCAAATACACTGATTAGGGAATGACACATGCAGGCTCAGGCGGAACGCCAACTCTCATTACCATCACTGATTGAAGATCTGCGCCGCGACCTGCTGCTCAACGATGACGATCATCAGCTGGCCTTGAGTATCCGCCGCAAGGTGGAAGAGAAAAACCTGCATGTTCTGACCCTGCTGGCCAAGCAAGGGTACGCCGATGCCCGGCATAAAGGCCGGCTTTTGAACGAACATGCCCTGATCGATTGGCTGGCCGCACGGCATAACATGGAAGCGGTGCAGATCGATCCGCTGGAAGTGGATGTGTCAGCGGTCACCGATGTGATGTCTTATGCCTTTGCTGAGCGCCACCGTATTCTGGCCGTCAAGGTCAGCACCGATACGGTAGTGGTCGCCTGTGCCGAACCGGAAGTTGAAAGCTGGATGGGCGACGTTGAGCACGTTACCCGCCGTCAGGTGAAACGTGTGCTGGCCGCGCCCAGTGATATCGAACGTTACCGTGTTGAGTTTTATCAGCTCGCCAACTCGGTCAACCGTGCCCGCCAGAGCCATAAAGGCGTCAGCGCGGTGCAGAATCTGGAATCCATGCTGGAGCTGGGCAAAGCCCGCGCACCGGACGCCAATGACGAGCACATCGTCAATATCGTTGATTGGCTGCTGCAATATGCTTTCGATCAGCGGGCCAGTGATATTCACCTGGAACCACGACGCGAAGTGGGTCATGTGCGGTTCCGCATCGACGGCGTGCTGCATAATGTCTACGAGTTGCCGGCGCAGGTGGCGATGGCGGTGGTCGCGCGGATTAAATCACTGGGGCGGATGAACATTGCGGAAAAGCGCAAACCCCAGGACAGCCGGTTAAAAACCAAAACCCCGTCTGGCCAGGAAGTGGAATTGCGTTTGTCCACGTTGCCGACCGCCTTTGGCGAAAAGCTGGTGATGAGGGTCTTCGATCCACAGGTGCTGGTGCGCAGTTTCTCAGAGCTGGGTTTCAGTAAAGAAGATAACCGCCGCTGGGCGGAAATGACGCGCAACAACCACGGCATTATTTTTGTTACCGGCCCGACCGGTTCCGGTAAAACCACCACGCTGTATTCCACACTGAAACAACTGGCCACGCCGGAAGTGAACGTGTCGACCATTGAAGATCCGATCGAAATGGTAGAAGGTTCGTTTAACCAGATGCAGGTGCATCCTGGTATTGATCTGACCTTTGCCAGCGGCGTGCGCGCTTTGTTGCGTCAGGACCCTGACATCATCATGGTGGGTGAGGTGCGCGATCTGGAAACCGCCGAAATTGCGGTTCAGGCGGCATTAACCGGCCATTTGGTACTGTCCACCCTGCACACCAACGATGCCCCCTCGGCCTTTACCCGTTTGATGGAACTGGGCTTACCGGCTTATTTAATCCGCTCCAGTGTGCTGGGCGTCATGGCTCAGCGTCTGGTGCGGACCTTGTGTCCGCACTGCAAAGTGAAAGAAAAAGTCGACGAGCGTGCCTGGAAACAACTGACCGCTCCCTGGCTGGTGAAAACACCGGAATTTGTCTTCTCCGCTAAAGGCTGCCTTGAATGTCGTGGCACCGGTTATATGGGACGGATGGGCATTTATGAAGTGATGCCGATGAGTGAAAACCTGGAAGTGATGATCAACGACCAGATGGATCACATCAAACTGCGTCAGGCCGCCATGAAGGAAGGTATGCACAGTCTGCGCTTAAGTGGTGCACATAAAGTGGCGGCGGGGATGACCACGGTGGCAGAAGTGATGCGTGTGGCGCCTTTGTCGAAGATGCAGTCGTAAAAGTGTTAGCTGGTGCATAGAGACCCGGCGTATCAACGACTAGAATGAACAATTAAATAAGAACAGTAAGGAAATACCTACGTGGATATCAGCGTACCACCGATCATCGACCTTGAGGCCTCCGGTTTTGGACGGGGCAGCTATCCGATTGAGGTGGGCTTTGCGCTGGAAGACCGTATGGTGCACAGCTTTCTGATCAAGCCCGCCCCTAACTGGCTGCACTGGAGTGTTGAAGCTGAACATATTCATGGTATTTCACGTGATCAGCTGCACAGAGAAGGCATGACCCCGCGCGAAGTAGCGCTGAAAATGAACGATATTTTGCGCGGCAAAACGCTGTATTCCGATGCCTGGAGTTTTGACAGCTCGTGGATGGGGCGACTGTTTGACGAAGCTGAACTGGTGCAGCGTTTCCGCATTGAAACCATTAATAAGCTGCTGACGCCGGAACAGATGGAAGCCTGGCACGACACCAAAAAATCCCTCTGGCATGATATGAATATCGAACGTCACCGCGCCGCTAACGATGTGCAGGTGCTGCAGGAAACCTTCTTACGGGTGGCTTGCCCGGTTTAACTACTCGCTGTCCATTTCCAGTACCGCGATTTCCAGTAAAGCAATTTCGCGTTTTTTGCGCTCCAGCTCCTGCTGCAGATGCTCCGGCCCTTCTTCTGCAATTTCCAGAAAATGGCGCTCGATAAATTCCTTCTCAGCCAGCGTGCGCTGCAGCAGTTCTTCCGTATTTTTCAGTTCATCACGCATTGCCGCCACTTCACTGGCCCGGAAGCTGGTTTTGAGCTCCTGCTGAAGGTTTTGCGTGAGCAGGCGTTCTTCCTGATATTTTTTATCGAGTTGTTCCAGTCGTTCTTTCAGACGGGTTTTGTCCCTTTCCAGCCGGTCGCGTGTGACGCCGAGACTTTTGAGTTTGATTAAGTCTGCTGACAGACTGCTTAACTTATTCTTCAGCGTTTTGCTCAATTCTTTCTGCTGGCGTTGTGTGAGCTGATGCTGGGTGATGATTTCACCGGCGCGCTCCAGCTTCCGCGTTAATGACTCCACCATCTGCTGCAACTGAGTGCGATCCAGCTCACCTTCTTTCAGGTAGGCCACCAGGCGCTCTTTCTCGGTCTGAAAATGCTCCTGCAGATGTTCGAGTTCTTTCGCTGCCGGATTTTCCTGTGCCACGATCTGTTGGTTAAGATCCTGTTCGGCTTCTGTCAGTTGCCGGACCAGTGACTGTTCCTGATTGCTGTGGAGTTCGTTATGGGATTGCTGGTCTTCTACTAACAGCATCAGCGTTTTATTTTGTTCAAGAAGATCGGTAATTTCCCGGCGGCGGCTTTTCCACTGCAGGATCAGCATCGCAACCGCTGCCACAAGCAGAATACTGAGTTGAGCAATAACGATCAGGCTGATGGACATGGGGTTATACCGGGTAAATACGGGCAATTCTTATTATAGATGCATTTACGGCAAGCTTTGTGACCCGTTCTATACTGAGCTGAGAGCATAGGGGGGAGTGAATGAAATTTCTGATTGTTGATGACAGTCCGGCGATGCAGGCCATTGTCCGCCGCTCGCTGCAACGGGCGGGCTATGGTGATCTGGAGTTCAGGCTGGCAGGTAATGGACGCGAAGCGATTGAGATCATCCGCACCTGGGAGCCGGAAGTGGTCATTACCGACTGGCATATGCCGGAAATGAGCGGTCTGGATTTGATCCGTGAATGCCAGCGCCAGATGCTGGGTATCAAGATTGGTCTGGTGACAACAGAAACAAGCCCCGAACGTATCCAGGAAGCGCGTAATGCCGGGGCATTGTTCGTGCTGCATAAGCCGTTTGAGCAGGAAGAGTTCAGCGAAGTACTGCTGCCGATCATTCAGGGGGCGGTGGAAGGTGAAGCCTTACTGGCAAACAGCGCCAGTGAGCCGGATACCACCACCTACGAATTGCGCTTGCCTTCGTTAGGTGCCATGAACAAAGTGATCGATGGCGTTACGTTAGCCGATGTGCAGCTGCTTCCGGCGGATCGGCGCCAGGTTGATTATCGCTATTTGCCGTATGTCGTGGCGCTTTTCTCTGATCATGAGAAGGCAACCATTAAAGCGGTATGCATTATGGATATTCGCGCTGCAGCTGTGCTTTCCTGTGCCGCAACCGGCGAGTTTCCCGAAATGTATAACGAGTGTCTGCAGAACAAGGCAATGGGGAAAAAACTGCTCGATAACATCAAGCGTATGATGAAACTGGTGGGGGCGCTGTTCTACGATCCGTCTAATCAGCAGGATCTGGATCTGAAAAGTGTGCACCTGATTCCCAAGCCTTTCGACCGGCTGGAAAAACTGGGCTCCAGCGTCAGCGATAAACGCATGGATATTACCGTCACCTCCCCCATGTATGGGGAGGGGCATCTTATTCTGATGGAAGTGTTGGAATAAACCTCCGCATCAGCGCCAGACCATTTTTGACTCCGGCTACCGGCAACCAGCCAATATGAATGACATTATGTGCTGGTTGCCGGGGGCAGATTACTTATACAGCAATCCTTTTTTCTCCTGTGCATCCGGGCGCGTTTTAAAACGCTTATGCAGCCATAAATATTGGCTTGGATGCTGACGCAATTGTTCTTCCAGAAATGCGTTAGCGACACGCGCGTCGGCGCTGTCATCTTCACCCGGAATCGGCAAAGCATCATGAATCGTCATGGTGTAACCGCGGTTATCGTCATTTCGGAAATAAGTAATCGGCATCACCAGTGCATTACCGGCCTTGGCAATACGTGATGTGGCTGTGATGGTTGCCGCCGGTATTCCGAAGAAGTCGACAAATACGCTGTTTTTGCGCCCGAAATCCTGGTCTTGTGCGTACCAGAGAATCTCGCCTTTTTTCAGTGTGCGGATAAAACCACGGATATCTTTACGGGTAAAACAGTGGTTATAAAGACGGGCGCGGTTTTGTTCCATCAGGTAATTCATCACCGCATTATTCTGCGGACGATAGCTGACGTTAAACGTCAGCTTATTGCTGAGCAGCGTACCCGCCAGATCCAGCATGGAATAGTGCGCACCGAGCAGCATAATACCGCGGCCTTCGTCCTGTGCAGCGGCGATTTTTTCCAGGCCAATAAAGGTGGTTTTATCGAGCAGGTAATCGGGCTTGCGGAACCAGGCGATCATGGTTTCCATCACACCGATACCGTTGTCGATAAACACCTGTCGCACCAGTGCGTGTTGTTCTGCCGCTGTTTTCTCCGGGAAACACAGACGGATATTCACCTCAACAATATGTCGCCGACTCTTGGCCACTTTATGCAGCAGTAAACCGATGGTTTTACCGATGCGCAGCTGCACCGACAATGGCAGACGGGTGATGAAAACCATCAGCCCAACCGTCAGCCAGATTGGCCAGTGTTGTGGTTTTAACAGTGTTTTAGGGAAATGCGTATCAGCCATTTAACCAATCCATGTAGCTGAATACACCTTGTTCTACAGTGGCGAAGGCATCGCTGTAACCGGCAGCACGTAATGCGCTGATATCGGCTTCGGTGAAGCTTTGATACGCACCTTTCAAATGATCCGGGAACGGCATGTATTCTTTTTTACCATGAATTTTCTGTGGCTCCGGGCGTTCGCCATGCCATTTGATCACGGCATCGGCCACATCGTTAAAGCTCTGGCACTGGCCGGTACCCAGGTTGAAAATTCCGCTCTTATCCGGGTTTTTCCAGAACCAAAGATTCACTTTGACGACGTCTGCGACAAAGACAAAATCACGGCGTTGTTCACCATCGCCGTAACCGCCACTGCCACCGAATAACTTGCAGATGCCGTTGTCTTTCAGTTGGTTGTTAAAGTGGAACGCAACGGATGACATCGAGCCTTTGTGCTGTTCGCGCGGGCCGTACACATTGAAATAACGAAAGCCGACGACCTGACTGGTCAGTGTATGCTGAATGGAGCGTACATACTGGTCGAACTGCCATTTGCTGTAGCCATAAACATTCAGCGGTTTTTCGTGGCTGCGCTCTTCTTTAAACACATCGCTGCCACCGTAAACCGAGGCGCTGGACGCGTATAAAAAGGCGATGCCTTTGGCCTGGCAGGCGTGCAGTAATACTTTGGAATATTCGTAGTTATTTTCCATCATAAATTTGCCGTCCCACTCGGTGGTGGAAGAGCAGGCGCCTTCGTGGAAAATCACTTCAACGTTATCAAGAATGCCGTCGTCATTTTTAACGCGCTGCAGAAAATCGTCTTTATCCAGATAGTCGGCGATATCGCAGTCGCTGATGTTGTAAAACTGCTTACCATCGCTTAAGTCATCAACCACGATAATATCTTTACGGCCCTGTTCGTTCAGGGTTTTAACAATGTTACTGCCAATAAAGCCGGCACCGCCGGTTACGATAATCATGCTTCGGTCTCCTGAATTTTTTTCACAATAGCGGATGTTGAGCAGTTATCTTTAAAGCTCAGAATAATCACATCGCCACCGTTGTTCTGTACACACTGGCCACCGGCAATCTGCTCGATGGTGTAGTCACCGCCTTTCACCAGAATATCCGGCAGAATGCGGCAGATTAAACGCTCCGGGGTGTCTTCGGCGAAGGGCACAACCCAATCGACACTTTCCAGTCCGGCCAATACCGCCATGCGGTGATCGAGCGGATTAATCGGCCGGCTGGGGCCTTTTAGACGGCTGACGGATTCATCGGCATTTACCGCGACCAGTAAACGGTCACCCAGCGCTTTGGCTTCTTTTAAATACTGCACGTGGCCGGGGTGAATGATATCGAAACAACCGTTGGTCATGACCAGCGTCTCGCCACGGGAGCGGGCTTCTTCAACCAGCAGTTGCAGGCTGTCTTCATCAAAAATACCGGCACCCAGGCGGTTTTCGCTGCGCAGGTCACGGCGTAATTCTTCGGTCGATACCGTCGCGGTCCCCAGTTTGCCGACCACGATACCGGCGGCGGTGTTGGCCAGCACGGTAGCGTTTTCGAGTGACTGACCCGCCGCCAGTGCGGTGGCCAGTACTGAAATAACCGTATCGCCGGCACCGGTTACGTCAAATACTTCGCGTGCGCGTGCCGGTAAATGAAAGGGTTCCTGCTCACGCTGTACCAGCGTCATGCCTTTTTCGCTGCGGGTAACCAGAATGGCCTGCAGGTCGTAATCACTGATCAGTTTCCGTGCCTTGGTAACCAGGGTGTCGTCGTCGTCGGCAGGGCCAACCACGGCTTCAAATTCGCTCAGGTTCGGCGTGATCAGGGTCGCGCCACGGTAACGTTCGAAATCGGTGCCTTTCGGGTCGACCAGCACTGGCACTGCGGCGTGTCTGGCGGCGCGGATTAACGTCTGCGGATTGCTCAGCGCGCCTTTGCCGTAGTCTGACAGAATGACGACGTTGGCGGCGGCCAGACGCTGATCGAAATCGCTGTACAGGCTGTTCAGGTCGGTGGCATCAAAGGCTTCTTCAAAGTCGAGGCGAATGAGCTGCTGATGGCGGCTCATGATGCGCAGTTTGGTAATGGTCGGATGATGCGGATGCTGCAGGAAGTGACAGCGCACATTGGCCAGCTCGAGCATGGCGGCCAGCGCTTTGCCGTTTTCGTCGTTACCGGTAATGCCGAGCAGATCAACGTCTGCGCCCAGCGTGGCAATATTCAGGGCAACGTTACCGGCACCACCGGCGCGGTTTTCAACATCCTGAATCTTAACTACGGGAACCGGTGCTTCCGGCGAGATACGTGATGTCGGGCCCTGCCAGTAGCGGTCGAGCATTACATCGCCAAACACCAGCACGCGGGCCTGGTGAAAATCGGGAACGGTTACATCCATAGTGGTTTTACACGTCTGCGGCTGTCAGAAAAATGAGCCCGGAAGTTTAACATAGAGGTTGGCGCCGGTGTGCTACTCCGTGCTTTAAGAAACCTCGCGGCTTTACATGTTTCATATCGCGCCATTCGCTGCCGGCAAGTCAGCCTGTGGTATGATGCCGCGCTTTGATCCGGGTGAACGGCGGGAGTTCTGTGGCGCGATTTTTTTATTCTGTATTGTACGCTTGTTTGCTGCCGGTTCTGGTGCTGCGCCTGTGGTGGCGCGGACGGCTGAATCCGGGTTACCGCCAGCGTCTGCGCGAACGTTTCGGCCTTTTGCCCCACCGGCCACCGGCGAATGGCCTGTGGATTCATGCGGTGTCCGTGGGGGAAACCCTGGCCGCTGCGCCTTTAGTAAAATCGTTTCAGTCGCGCCATCCCAATGTGCCGGTGATTGTGACCACGACCACGCCGACCGGTTCTGCCCAGGTTCAGCGTTTGTTTGGTGCTGGTGTTTACCATATGTATCTGCCTTACGATCTGCCCTGGTTCTGGCGTAATTTTCTTAATGCCCTGCGGCCTGGCTTGCTGGTGGTGATGGAGACCGAGCTTTGGCCCAATCTGCTGGCTGCCTGTGAGCAGCGGCACATTCCGGTAATGCTGACCAATGCCCGGCTGTCGGAAAAATCGGCCCGCGGTTACGAAAAATTCTCCGCGCTGACCCAGCCAATGTTGCAGCGCCTGAGTATGGTGGCGGTGCAGAATGCGGCGGATGGCCAGCGTTTTCTCGATCTGGGGCTGCCCGCCGGGCGACTGGAAGTCACCGGCAGCGTTAAGTTTGATATGGACGTGCCGCCGATGGTGCAGGCGCAAGGGGCGGTATTGCGCGAGCAGTGGGGCGCTGAGCGTCCGGTGCTGGCGCTGGCTTCCAGCCATGCCGGTGAAGATGAACTGCTGCTGGATCTTTATCCGCGTCTGCTGGCCGTTTGTCCGACGTTGTTATTATTGTTGATCCCCCGTCATCCTGAACGCTTTGAAGCGGTAACCAATGCGGTACGCAGCCGTGGTATCCGCGTGCAACGGCGCAGCGCCGGGGCTGCATCAGCCCAGACACAGGCGTATGTTGCTGACACCATGGGAGAAATGTTGCAGTTATTGGCTGCTGCCGATCTGGTGCTGGTGGGCGGTAGTCTGATTGCTCATGGCGGCCATAATCCGATTGAACCGGCGGCGTTGGGTAAAGCCACCCTGATTGGCCCGCATCATATGAACTTCGCCGTTATTGTCGATAACCTGCAAAGCGCCGGCGCGCTGGCAGTGGTCAGTGATCAGGCGGATGAACTGCTGGCGCAATTGCAAACGTATCTGAATGACGACGCATTGCGTAAGCGCATGGGTGCTGCCGGGCAGGCGGCGGTCGATGCCAATCGTGGGGCGGTAAAACGTCTGACGGAGCTTTGTGCCGCGTATCTGAAACTCTGATCTGCAGCCTGAACAGCACGCAATAAAAAACCCGCCGAGGCGGGTTTTTTATTATCCGGAAAGCGCAGACTTAAACGCTGGTCAGCCAGCCGTTCAGGGTCTGGATATCGCTTTCGTTCAGGGTGCCGGCGTAGAACTTCAGGCTCAGCAGATTGATGATGTAATCGTAACGGGCGTTGGCGTAATCACGCTGGGCGCTGAACAGGTTCTTTTGCGCGTTCAGTACTTCAACGATGTTACGGGTACCCACTTTATAACCGGTCTGGGTGGCTTCCAGAGCGCTTTGTGCGGAAGTAATCGCCTGCTTACGGGCCTTGATGTTCAGCGTATCGGTCTGCACCTGACGGAACAGGCTGCGGATATTCTGTTTTACATCGCGGCGCTGGGTTTCCAGCTGATAATCGGCAGCAGCGAAATTCAGGGCAGACTGTTTGCTCTGACCGTAAAGAGAGCCGCCGGCCAGCAGCGGCATGGAGATTTTCACGCCGATGGCGGTGACCGTGCTGTCCGTCGGATCATCACCGACAAATGGAGCCTGATCGGCATCGGTGTAGCTGCCGAACAGACTGACGCTTGGCAGATGATTAGAACGGGCCGCATTACGCTGCAGACGCACACCGTCTTTGCTGGCTTCAGCGATCAGAACACCGGCGTATTTTTCCAGACCGGATTGTACCCAGTCGCTGGCTTGCGCAGGCTGTGGCATTTCCATGGCAACGTCGGCTTTTAATGGCGATACTTCTTCAAAGCGCTGGCCGGTCAGTTGTTCCAGTGCTTCGTAGCTGATATCCAGCGCCGCTTCCTGACCCAGCAGATTGACATAAGACAGGTCGTAGCTGGCCTGCGCTTCGTGTACGTCGGTAATGGCAATCAAGCCCACTTCGAAACGCTGCTTGGTTTGTTCCAGCGAACGCTTAACGGCTTTTTCTTCAGCCTGAGCGGTGGACAGGTTGTCCTGAGCACGCAGTACGTTGAAATACGCCTGGGCGGTACGCAGCAGCAACTGTTGTTCAGCCAGTTGCAGTTGCAGGCCTGCGGCATCATCACCACTGACGGCGGCTTTATAGGTGTACCAGCTGTTCAGATTGAACAGCGTCTGGGAAGCGGTGACTTCCAGACTGCCGAGATCGTAATCTTTATCGGTTTTTACATAGCCACCGTTAGTCAGGTCAATAGACTCGGCTTCTGAGCTGATGCTGGTTTGGCTGTAAGAAATCTGGGCCTGGGGCAGCAAAGCACCGCGGGCGATAGTGACGTTGTAGCTGTTGGCTTCGCGGATCGCACGTGCTGCGGCAATTTCCGCGTCGTTGCTGGCCGCCTGCTGGTAGATGGTGCTAAGGTCCGCCGCGTTTACAGCGCCGGAAGCTAACAGTGCAATCGTCAGTGAGAGCAGTTTTTTCATAGAGGTGCCTTTCGCAGCGAGTATGAATTCGTTTAGTCCTGCCGGATTCTAACAGAAAAAATCCGGCAAAAATGGTGCTGATTGTTCCATAAATAAGAACACAGCGTGCAGCGGCCCGGTGTGTCGGGGCTGCTGAAGCCCGGAATATTCTTATTCAGTAATATAGGTAGGTCAAGTATGGCGCAAAACCGCGTGGAATATGGTCGGGATGATGTTGAAATTGCGGCGCGCGAGGTCGCGTTTAAAGGGTTCTTCCGGATTGAAACAATCCGCCTGCGTCACCGTACGTTTGCCGGTGGCTGGACCGGTTATTTTGAACGTGAGCTGTTTGAGCGCGGTGAAGCAGTGTGTGTTTTATTGTTTGATCCGCAACGCGATTGTGTCGTACTGACGGAACAGTTCCGCATCGGTGCGCTGGCTGATGAGCACTCGCCGTGGCTGCTGGAGCTGGTCGCAGGCATGGTTGAGCCGGGCGAGAGCTATGCTGACGTGGCGCAGCGTGAAACCGCAGAAGAAGCAGGGTGTACCTTTAATGAATTACTGCCAATCTGCAATTACTGGGTATCTCCTGGTGGCACCAGTGAACGGGTGCAGTTGTATTGCGCCCTGATCGACAGTGCGGGAGTTGAGGGCGTGCATGGCCTGGCAGAAGAGCATGAAGATATCCGGCTGGCAAAAATGAGCTTCGGCGACGCCTATGCTGCGGTTGAATGTGGCCGTATTAATAACGCCGCCACCATCATGGCTTTGCAATGGCTGCATATTCATCACTCGCGTTTGCTGCAGAAAAAGTAATAGCCGCCAGCCGCGTTAGCCTCATTTATTCTGATACTGGCGGCGTCAGAGCGGATTCGCTAGGCTGCGCTGAGTTTGAACAACGGTTCAGAACCCGAGCGCACCGTTCCGCTCTGTTGGCCTGCGGTGATGTCGAAAGGAGAAAGTGATTGCTAAAAAAACGTCAGCGTTATGTTCCCGATCTGCAGGAAATGGCCGCTCTGTGCGAAGCCAATTACCTGCGTTTACTCAAGCTTCTGGCGGGTGCCGAAGTCGGGGACGAGCGTATCTTTCAGCTCAGCAATGATCTGCACAGTGCGCAGGTACGATTGTGTGTGGATGAAGATCACCGTTATACCACCATGGTGTCGGTGATTCAGGAAGGTCTGAGCCCGGACTGGTTACAGCCGATGTCGATGCAGGTGCGTCTGTATCATGATGCCAGCATGGCCGAAGTGCTCAGTTATCAGAATCAGCAGCGCTTTGATGGTCGTTATTCTTACCCTAATCCGGCGATGCGCATGCCCGATGAAAAAGTACAGCTCAATCGTTTTCTGGCGGAATGGCTCGATCACTGTTTAAAATACGGCCAAACCATCCAGCCTATCGAACTTCCGCAGCGCATATTACCGGTCAGATGACGGTTTATTGTGAACTTCGTTTCAGTTGATTTGCGCATTTGACGATAAAGTTGGAAACTGGCAAAAACAACTAGGGACAGGGGTGCAGTTTGTATTCACTGGATACGGAAGATACGCTGCGGCTGGTACAGATTACCGATACCCATTTGAATGGTCCTGAAGAGGGCCATCTGCTCGGTATGAAAACGCTGCACAGCATGAACTGTGTGCTTGATATCGTGCGTCAGGAACGCCCCCATATCGATAGCATTCTGGTAACCGGTGACCTTTCACAGGATGGCAGCGTACGCGCTTATCAGCATCTGCATAATGCCCTGCAACCTTTTGGTTGTCCGGTTTTCTGGTTTGAAGGCAATCATGATGTGCCAGCCAGCATGCATGAAGTGGCTGAAGACACGGAGCATCTGCATCGACTCGTGCGCAGTAAGCACTGGCAGTTGATTCTGCTGAACTCGCAGGTTGAAGGGTCCGTTCATGGCCGCCTGGCCCAGGACCAGCTCGATCTGCTGGATCAGGCCCTCAGCGAACGCCCCGATTTACATTCCCTGGTCAGCTTTCATCATCATCCTCTGCCGATGGGCAGCCGCTGGATTGACCGCATTGGCGTCAAGAATGCCGATGAGGTGCTGGCCGTTATCCGCCGTCACAACAATGTGCGTTGTGTATTGTGGGGACATGTTCATCAGGAAAGTGACCAGCTGATCGACGGTGTGCGTTATATGTCGACGCCTTCAACCTGTGTACAGTTTACGCCAAAATCCGAAGAGTTCTCGGTGGATACTCTTGCTCCCGGTTACCGCTGGCTGGATCTGTGTGCCGATGGCTCAATTGCAACCGGCGTCAGCCGCGTCGAAGGCATCGCCTTTGAGATTGATTACTCGGTAAAGGGTTACTGATTCTTTGTCTTCTTCCGCTATTGGCTGTCTGTATCTGCACGGTTTTCTCAGCTCACCACAATCACAAAAAGCGCAGCAGCTGCTGCGTTTTTACGCTGACCATTTAACCCCCGAACAACTGGCATTGCCGACCTTACCCTTTGCTCCGGCGGAGGCGATTGCGTTGGCGCGCGCTGAGCTTAAACGTCTGCAGCAGCGTTTTGCGCAGGTGTTCATTATTGGCAGTTCGCTCGGTGGCTTCTATGCCACGCATCTGGCTGAAAGCGAAGGCATTCCGGCGGTGCTGGTTAATCCGGCGGTACGCCCGTTTGATCTGTTTGAGCATTATCTGGGGCCAAACACCCATTACTACAGCGGCGAAGTGCATGAGCTGACCCATGATCATATCGGGCAACTGCGGGCGCTCGGTTGTGCGCAGATTCAACACCCTGAGCGACTGTTACTGCTGTTGCAGACAGGCGACGAAACCCTCGATTATCGTCTGGCCGCAGAGCTGTACCGCAACAGTCCAGCCTGGCTTGAAGGCGGTGGCAATCACAGCTTTGAGCACTTTATTGAACGTATGCCGATGGTGCTGGCCTTTGCTGAGCGAACCAGCCGGTCGGAGACGGCTGAAATCTCGCAATCAGACATCTGACTTCCCCCTGCCTTCCCGTTATACTCCGCCGTTGATTATGGATTTCCGCTGGCAGCCAGAGGTTTGAATGTCTAAGCAATATACAGCGTCGTCGATTGAGGTTTTAAGCGGCCTGGACCCGGTACGTAAACGCCCGGGCATGTACACCGATACTACCCGTCCGAATCACCTGGCACAGGAAGTGATCGATAACTCGGTGGATGAGGCGCTGGCCAATCACGCGTCGATGATTGAAGTCACGCTGCACGGCGATGGCTCGATGACCGTACTGGATGATGGTCGTGGTATGCCGACCGACATTCACCCAGAGCATGGTGTCTCCGGTGTCGAACTGATTCTCAGCCAACTGCACGCCGGTGGTAAATTTTCCAACGATAGCTATCAGTTCTCCGGTGGTTTGCACGGTGTGGGTGTGTCGGTGGTGAACGCCTTGTCGCAAGTGCTGGAAGTGACCATCTGGCGCGATGGCCAGGTACACCGCATCGGTTTTAAAGACGGTTACAAAGCTCTCGACCTGCAAGTGGTAGAGAGCTGCGCGAAGAAGAAAACCGGCACCAGCGTACGTTTCTTGCCCGATCCTAAATATTTTGATTCGCCGCGTTTTTCGGTGCCTCGGTTAAAGCACGTTCTGCGTGCCAAAGCGGTACTGTGTCCGGGCCTGCGCATTAAATTTAACGCGCCGAATGCCGAAGACAGTGCCGAGTGGTATTACGAAGACGGTCTGAAAGACTACCTCAAGGTTCACAGCACCGGTTATGAAGTACTGCCGGCCGAACCGTTTGTGGGCTCGATGGCGGGCAGCACCGAAGGTGTTGATTGGGCGGTTCACTGGCAGCCGGAAGGCGGTGAGTTGCTGCAGGAAAGCTACGTTAACCTGATTCCGACCGCTCAGGGCGGTACCCACGTGAATGGCTTCCGCTCAGGTCTGCTGGATGCGCTGCGTGAATTCTGTGAATTCCGCAACCTGTTGCCACGCGGTATCAAACTGACTCCGGACGATCTGTGGGAGCGCTGCTCCTATGTGCTGTCAGCCAAGCTGGCAGATCCGCAGTTTGCCGGCCAGACCAAAGAGCGTTTGTCGTCGCGTGAAGCTTCGGCCTTTATCTCCGGTGTGGTGAAGGATGCGTTTGCTCTGTGGCTGAACGAGCACACCAGCGAAGCCGAGCAATTAGCGGAGATGGCGATTTACAGCGCCCAGATCCGGCTGCGCAAATCGAAGACCGTTGCCCGTAAAAAGATCACTCAGGGACCGGCGCTGCCCGGCAAACTGGCCGACTGTACCGGTCAGGACGGCGAGCGTACCGAACTCTTTCTGGTGGAAGGGGACTCCGCCGGTGGCTCGGCCAAACAGGCCCGTGACCGTGAGTTTCAGGCCATCATGCCGCTGCGCGGTAAGATTCTGAACACCTGGGAAGTAGACTCCAACGAAATTCTGGCCTCGCAGGAAGTGCACGATATTGCGGTGGCGCTGGGCATTGATCCGGGCTCGGATGATTTGTCCGGTTTGCGTTACGGCAAAATCTGTATTCTCGCTGATGCCGACTCCGACGGCTTGCATATTGCTACTTTGCTGTGTGCGTTGTTTGTCCGTCATTTCCGTAAGCTGGTGGCCGAAGGCCATGTCTATGTCGCCATGCCGCCGCTGTATCGTATTGATATCGGTAAAGACGTTTACTACGCGCTCGATGAAGGTGAAAAGCAGGGCGTGCTGGAACGTATCAAAGCGGAAAACAAACGCGGTAAGGTGAACGTACAGCGCTTTAAAGGTCTGGGTGAAATGAACCCGCTGCAATTGCGTGAAACCACCATGGACCCGAATACCCGTCGTCTGGTGCAGTTAGGCCTGGAGCCGGGTGATGGTACCAACGAAATGATGGATATGTTGCTGGCCAAGAAACGTGCAGGCGACCGTAAAAGCTGGCTTGAACAACGCGGCAACGAAGCCGAAATCGCCTGATATCAGAGTAACTGCGGCAGGGACGCTGCAGGCTGGCTGATGCCGGGTAACCAGGAGGTGACATGATAAAGATCTGCAAGTATCTGCTGCTGAGTCTGTTGCTGCTTTCTGGCCAACGGGTATTGTCAGAAAACATAACGGAGTTACCCTCATTACCTCCGGCGCAGGTCTTGTTACTGCTGTCTTACGAGCCTTTGTTTCCGGCCGCTGACCGCATTGTTACCACCGTTCAGCGTGAGCTGAGCAATAACCCGCAACGGGACATCACGCTGCATGTGGAATTTATGGATTCCGATCTGCAGGCCACACCCGAATACCTCAAAGCTTACGCGCAATTACTGCAGGCCAAACAACAACAGGGTGAACGCTATGATCTGGTGATGGTTGCCGGCGATGGTGCGCTAAAGCTGGTTGTCGCGGAAGGACGCAAGGTTCTGGGTCAGGCACCGGTGGTGTTTGTCGGGGTTAACGACAGCGAACTGATCCGAAAACTGCAAGGCCAGGGTGGCTATACCGGCGTTTACGATGCGCTGCCGGTGTATGAATTTATGGCGCTGATGCGCTACCTCTACCCAGGGTTTCAGCAACTGCATGTGATCAACGACGGCTTGCCGCGCAGCGCATTGCGTATGCTGCAACTGCAACAGGCGGCTGACAGTCTTAATCAGAAGCTGGTGGTGCATTCACTGGCGACACTCAGCTGGCAACAGTTGGCGGATGAATTATCAGCGTTGCGCGGTGAGCCACTGTTGCTGTTGTCGGCGTATATGGATGTGCATCAGCAGGTCAAAGCGTTACGTGAGTCAAATCAATTCATCAGTCATCATGCCGGGTCGCCGGTCTGGTCGTTATCATCGTCAGGCATTGGTGATGGATTATTCGGCGGAGTGGTCAGCGATCTGACCGACAGTGCTGAACAGGCTACCGGTATGGCATTGCGGATTCTGGCCGGAGAAAGCCCTGACCGTATCGCCGTTAACTGGCATTCGGCTAATCTCACCCTGATTGATGCCAGGTTAGCGGCACAACAAGGCTTTGACCGCGCCAGCTTTCCGCCTAAAACCCAGTTCATTAATGATCAGCCAGGCTTCTGGCAAAATTATCGCAATCTGTTTTTGCTGCTGCTGTCGCTGACGATCTTTTTTACCTCTGTTGGTTTATTTATCTGGTCGGAAATCCGCCGGCGTAAATTCAGTGACCAGCAGCTGGATGACCGTACCGAACTGATCAAAAATATTCTCGATTCCATTCCCGATATTATTTTTTATAAAGATCGGCGCGGCACCTATGTTTTTTGTAATAAACAGTTCGTCAGCCTGATGGCAAAAGACCCGATTGGGCGTACCGATTTTGAAGTCTTTGATCAGGAAACCGCTGAATTTTTCCGCGCGAAAGACAAAGAAGCCGTGGCGCGGAAACATGTGAATATTAATGAAGAGTGGGTACACAGTGTTGATGGCGGCGTGATGTTGCTGGAAACTCAGAAAACCCCTATTTATGACAAGCGCGGGCGTTACATCGGCGTGTTTGGTTTAAGCCGCGATATTACCGAGCTGAAGAAAGCCCAGCAGAATCTTGAGCACATTGCTCACCACGATGTACTGACCGGACTGCCGAACCGGTTGTCACTGAATAAAAAACTTGAATATGCACTGAATATGGCCCGCCGTGGCGGTGAATTATTGGCCGTTATCTTTCTCGATCTCGATCGCTTTAAAGACATTAACGACACCATCGGCCACGATATCGGCGACCTGCTGTTAAAAGATGTCGCCCATCGTTTGCACAACAGTGTGCGCGATTCTGATATCTGTGCGCGCCTGGGCGGCGATGAGTTTGTCGTGGTGCTGAGCCGGATCGACGGTGAAGAGCGTATCCAGGAAAAATGCGATCAACTGCTGCAGGTTATATCGCAGCCCTACAGTCTGCAGGGACATCTGCTCAGCGTTTTTGCCAGTGCCGGTATCAGTATTTATCCGCAGCACGGTAACAGCGTGGATGAACTTATCCGCAATGCCGATGCTGCGCTGCATAAGGCCAAAGAGTTGGGCCGCAATCGCAGTTTTCACTACGTACGTGAGCTGACCGACAGCATTCACTCGCGCATGTCACTGGAGCAGGATTTGCGCTCAGCGCTGGAAGCCCATAATTTTATGCTGTCTTATCAGCCGCAATTCCGGGTTGGTGAATCGGTGCCACGCCGGGTTGAGGCGCTGTTACGCTGGCCGCATCCGGTGCGTGGTATGATTTCACCGCATGATTTTATTCCGCTGGCGGAAACCAGTGGCATGATTGTGGAGTTGGGATATTGGATATTACGCACCGCCTGTCAGCAGTTTTTATTCTGGCGGCAGCAAGGGTTAATGCTGGATAAAATTTCTGTAAACGTATCGCCTATTCAAATCAGCTCCAGTTTTGCCTCTACCGTTGCAGAGATCATTCAGCATCTCGACTTTGATCCGCGCTGGCTTGAACTGGAAGTCACTGAAAGCCTGATGATGTCAGGTACGACCGAAGTCTCGCAGCAGGTCTGCGAACTACGCGCGATGGGAGTCGACTTTGCCATTGATGATTTTGGCACCGGTTATTCATCATTAAGTAAAATAAAATCCATGCCGGTAACCGTACTGAAAATTGATCAGTCGTTTGTCCGTGATATTAACGATGACGTTAATGACTATGAAATCGTTCGCGCGATTGTATTGATGGCTAAGAGTCTGGGCCTGACCGTGGTCGCGGAAGGCGTAGAAAATAAAGAACAGGAAAGCACTTTGCATCGCCTGGGCTGCGAATGGGTGCAGGGGTATTACTATGCGATGCCGATGGATGGCGAGGCTTTCTACCAGCGATACTTCGCAGAGCTACAATAACTGCGCCAATAAACAGCAGTTTTTCCCCTGAATTTTTTTTCGTCACATCGGCTATTTCTCTTTATAATCCGCGCCGGCAATAGTTCATTGCCTTTTACTTTAGGAGCAAATATGCGTTGGACAGCACTACTGGTGCTTGCCCTGACGGCTGGCTGCGCGCGTCTGGATCATGTTCAGATCGGCAGTATTGATCAGTCTCAGGGTGAATTAGTACCCGTTTCCGTACGGTTGAGTGAAACCGGTTTTGATGCAACAGCTGCTGCCGAAATTGGCCGCATTGCCAGCAGAGGGAAAACCGCTGAAAACTTTAAGCAACTGCGCGATATTCTGGCGCTGATTAATATGGGCCCACGTACCGGTAACCCGGTATTTGACGATGCCTATGCGCAGCGACTGCAGGAATATCTGCTGGTGGAATGCCCGAGTGGCCGCCTGACCGGTATCCGCGCCATTCGTGAAGCAAAAACAGCAGGCCCGGTGTCGGGTGAAATCGTAGGTGTTGATGCTTATTGCATCCGCTGAGAAATAAGGAAATAAAGAATATGTTTAAACGTTTTATCCCCCTGGCGGTATTGATGACAGCCCTGACTGGTTGCGTCAGCCTCAACTCTGTTTCCCTGACCCAGGTACCGGCCGAGCGCAGCAATGAAATCAGCGCGACATCAAGTAGCTGGACTTTTCTTGGCATTGCGTTCAGCAATGACTTTGTTGACGAAGCGGTTCTGGATCTGAAAAGCCAGTGTGCCGGCGGTAAAGTAGAAGGCATTCTGACCAAGTTTCAGCACACAGTATTTATCCCGGTTGTAATCCGCGAAGTGGTTGCCACTGGCTACTGCCACAAGGGGTAAGCAGGAATGAAAATCCGTATATTACTGCCACTGATGCTGCTGACCGGATGTACCCATTCGGTTCATATGCAGCACGTCAGCGACTTTGATGATGTACCTGCTGCAGAAAAGCGCAGCGTGGTAACGGCTGAAACTGAACAGAGCGTTGTGCTGGGGTTTGTCTTTGATACCGACTACGTCGATCAGGCAAAACAGCAGTTGATGGCTCAGTGTAACGGCCGCCTGAGCGCGGTAACCACTCAGTATTCAACCAGCCACGGTTTTCTGCACTGGACCAATAAAATCCGCATGCAGGGATTGTGCAGCGAAGGCTGATGCAATAAAAAAATCCCGGCCAGCGCCGGGATTTTTTATTACTTTCTCGCGTAATTATTCTGCGTTATTTCTTACCCGGCAACGGCGTATATTCACGTTCGTCACCAGGTACTTTAGCAAAACGCTGGGCTTGCCAGTCGGCTTCAGCCTGTGCGATGCGCTCACGACTGTAAGCAACAAAATTCCAGCGGATATAAGGCACCTGTTCGTAGCGTTCGCCACCAAGCAGCACAAAACGGCTATGGCTTTCTGGCTGAATGATTTCATCACCATCAAGCAGAATAAAATCACCGGCATTAAAGCTCTGGCCGCTGATATTCAGCGAGCCGCTCTGAATATAAACCGCGCTCTCATATTGCGGATGCGGCAGTTCAATCTGCTCACCGGCGGCGCTGATAATATCGATAAAAAACATCGGCGAGTGAGTGCGCACCGGCGAGGTCATACCATACGCTTCCCCGGCGACCAGGCGCATGATGGTTTTTTCCAGATAATAATGCGGCAGCTGTTCTTTTTTCACATGCTGGAATGACGGCTCGATTTCGGCTTTTTCGGGTGGCAGCGCCAGCCAGAATTGCAGGCCGTTCAGTTCGTGTTCGCGCGAGCGCACTTCCAGGGTTTCGCGTTCAGAATGCACAATGCCGCGGCCGGCGGTCATCCAGTTTACTTCGCCGGGAAAGATTTCCTGCACATTACCCAGACTGTCGCGGTGCAGCATGCTGCCGCTGAACAGGTAACTCAGTGTCGACAAGCCAATGTGTGGATGCGGGCGTACGTTGATGCCTTCGCCGGGTTGAAACAGCGCCGGTCCCATGTGATCAAGGAAGATAAAGGGGCCGACCATCTTCTTCACGCTGCTGGGCAGAATACGGGTAACGCTGAAACCGTCCAGATCCTTCTTTTCGCCATTGATCAGATTGGCCATCACTTGCTCCTCAGTATCTGTTCACATCGTTGATTGTCGGAGGTTAGTATATTTCTGTTATCTGGAATGAAAATGGTAAAAATATGTCGATATCGTTCTAATTTTTAGAATATTTTGACCAGAGCCGCCGCACCGATTGTTCTCTGTCGCCGTGTCAGTCACAATCGGCGGCATTCATCCCATCAGAACTCAGCCCTGCAGGACTTATGACGGATCAGATCAGTTACACCGATGATGGTGTCGAGCGCCAGTCGCTGAAGCAATACACCGAGAACGCTTACCTCAACTACTCCATGTACGTCATCCTCGACCGTGCGCTGCCGCACGTTGGTGATGGCCTCAAGCCGGTGCAGCGCCGCATCGTCTACGCCATGAGCGAGCTGGGGTTAAAGCATACCGCTAAGTATAAGAAGTCGGCCCGTACCGTCGGTGACGTGTTGGGTAAATACCATCCGCACGGCGACAGCGCCTGTTACGAAGCCATGGTGCTTATGGCGCAGCCGTTCTCTTACCGCTACCCGCTGGTCGATGGTCAGGGGAACTGGGGTGCGCCGGATGATCCGAAATCCTTCGCCGCCATGCGTTATACCGAAGCCAAACTGGCGCCGTATGCCGAAGTGTTGCTCAGCGAGCTGGGTCAGGGCACGGTAGAGTGGCAGCCGAACTTTGACGGCACCATGGACGAGCCCTGCACTTTGCCTGCGCGTCTGCCGAATATTCTGCTTAATGGCACCACCGGTATTGCCGTGGGTATGGCAACGGATATTCCGCCGCACAATATCCGCGAAGTCGCCAGCGCCTGTATTCATCTGCTGGATGATCCTGAGGCCAGCATCGAAGCCCTGTGCGAGCACGTAACCGCGCCCGATTTCCCGACTGAGGCAGAAATCATCACGCCGCGCGACGACCTGCGCAAAATCTACCGTGATGGCCGTGGCAGTGTAAAAATGCGCGCGGTCTATACCGTTGAAGATGGCGATATCGTCATTACCGCACTGCCGCATCAGGTGTCCGGTGCCAAAATTCTGGAGCAGATTGCCGCTCAGATGCAGGCGAAAAAACTGCCGCTGGTCACCGACCTGCGCGATGAATCCAACCACGAAAACCCCACCCGTCTGGTCATCGTGCCGAAATCGAACCGGGTGGACACCGATGCGGTGATGGCGCACCTGTTTGCCACCACCGATCTGGAAAAGAACTTCCGCGTTAATATGAACGTGATTGGTCTGGATGGTCGTCCACAGGTGAAAAACCTGAAGATGATGCTGAGCGAATGGCTCACGTACCGCACCGAAACCGTTCGTCGTCGTTTGCAGTTCCGCCTCGATAAAGTGCTGGCGCGTCTGCATATCCTCGAAGGTTTATTGGTCGCCTTCCTCAATATCGATGAAGTGATCGAAATTATCCGTCGTGAAGAAGAACCGAAAGCGGTGCTGATGCAGCGCTTTGGCATTTCCGATATTCAGGCTGAAGCCATCCTCGAATTAAAACTGCGTCATTTAGCCAAACTGGAAGAAATGAAGATTCGCGGTGAACAGGATGAGCTGGAAAAAGAGCGCGATTATCTGGAAAAAACCCTCGGCTCCGAGCGTCGCCTGAAAACCCTGATCAAAAAAGAAATCAGTGCCGATGCTGAACAATACGGCGATGAACGCCGCTCGCCGGTGGTAGTGCGTGGTGAAGCCCGCGCCTTCAGCGAAACCGAGCTGGTATCGGCCGAAGCTGTGACCATTGTGCTGTCACAGAAAGGCTGGGTGCGTGCCGCCAAAGGACACGATGTTGATGCTGAAAACCTGAGCTATAAAGCCGGTGACAGCTTCCTGCTCAGCGCCAAAGGTAAGTCGAATCAGAATGCGATTTTCCTCGATAGCAGCGGCCGTTCTTACAGTCTGCAGGCGCATACCCTGCCATCGGCGCGGGGGCAGGGCGAACCTCTGACCGGTAAGCTCAATCCGCCGGCGGGCAGCAGCTTTATCTGCACCCTGATGGGCAAAGATGAGGAGCAATATCTGCTCAGCACCGATGCCGGTTATGGTTTTGTCGGCACCATCGGCGATATGCAAAGTAAAAACAAAGCCGGTAAAAACCTGATTACTGTGCCGGATAATGCCCGCATTCTGGCCCCGGCGAAGATCAGCGATCCGGAGAAATCCTGGATTGCCGCCGTCAGCAACGAAGGCCGCATGCTGGTGTTCCCGGCCGCCGACCTGCCACAAATGGCGCGCGGTAAGGGTAATAAGATGATCAGCATCAACAGCGCCAAAGCCGCGGCACGCGAAGAGCTGATGGTCGGTGCGGTGGCGTTCAGTCAGGAAGACACGTTGCTGGTGTATGCCGGAAAGCGTCACCTGAAACTGAAGTTCGCCGATCTGGAACACTATCTGGGTGAGCGTGGCCGCCGTGGTAATAAGCTGCCGCGTGGCTTCCAGAATGTTGATCTGATGGAAGTGGTCAGCAAAGACGCCTGATGCTCAGCGCACACCGGTCAGCAGAGTCTCTCTCTGGCCGGTGTCGTTTTCTTTCCTACCCTTCTTAAGCTGATTCTGCTCCTGCCAAAGCTGCCGCCCGCCGCCGGCGTTGACTCTGCGGTCTGACTCCGGCACATCATTCCGTTATAATCCCGCCCGAACTTAAGCTCTGCATTACAGGAATCCCCATGTCTGCAAAAAACGTTGTTTCTGAAAGTCTGTACGACGGCTATGCCCAGTCCTTCACCGTCAGCGAAGTGTTATTTGAGGTGAAAACCGGGCACCAGCATCTGCAGATTATTGATACGCCGTTTATGGGCCGGGTGATGCTGCTCGATGGCGTGGTACAGACCACCGAGCGTGACGAATTTATCTATCACGAAATGATGGTACACGTGCCGCTGTTTGCTCATCCGGCACCCAAGCGTGTGCTGATTATCGGCGGCGGTGACGGTGGTATTCTGCGTGAAGTGCTGCGTCATAAAAATGTTGAACACGTGACTCAGGTTGAGATCGACGGCAGCGTGATCGATATGTGCAAAGAGTATTTCCCTAAGCACTCCAATGGTGCCTTCGATGATCCGCGCGCCAATATCGTCATAGCTGACGGCAAAGAATTCGTCGCGCAGTGTCAGGACACCTTTGATGTGATTATCTCCGACTCCACCGACCCTATTGGTCCGGGCGAAGTGCTGTTCACCTCCGATTTCTACAAAGACGAAAAAACCTGCCTGAACGCTGGCGGCATTATGGTGGCGCAGAACGGTGTTCCCTTTATGCAGGGTCAGGAAGTCACCAATACTTTCCAGCGTCTGAGCAAGCTGTACAGTGATGCCAGCTTCTACGTGGCACCGGTACCCACCTACATTGGTGGCCTGATGTCTCTGGCCTGGGCGACCGACAATGCAGAGCTGCGCAAGCAGAGCGTTGAACAGATTGCTGAACGCGTTGCCGCCGCCGGTTTTGAAACCCGTTTTTATAACGCCGAAGTTCACGTTGCCGCTTTTGCGCTGCCGAACTATGTACGCGCTCTGATGAAATAAGCGCCGGTTTATATCGGCTTAATCCCGTCGGTTTTGCTTTCTGCGCTGGCGGGATTTTCCCTCTTTTTCTGCTCCGTTCAGGGTGTTCTGTCCGCCCGCAAACCTCCCCGGCCTGAAATGCCATCTATACTCTGGGCATGACACCAGCCATCACCAGTCCGATTTCTCAGCAACAGGTTCACCAGTGGCACAGCGCATTTCTGCAACTGAATCAGGCGCGGCTGGAATGTACCCGCAGTCTGATGAGCAGCCGCCAGCAGATCGTCCTCGATGTGCTGCCGCTGCTGCTGCATCTTAATCACCAGCAACTTCCCGGTTTTATCGATCATCAGGTGCCTTGCGGCATTGCTCATTACAATGCCAGTGCGCAGCAGCTGCAAAGCCTGCAGAGCATTGCCCGCGGTGTGCAGCCGCCTCGCGGATTCAGTAACCGCCAGATAACCGGTTTGTATTTAATGGGCAGCGTCGGCTCACTGGCTCAGGCGCGCTCCAGTGATCTGGATGTCTGGCTGTGCTACGACGAGAGTCTGGATAATGGTCAGCTGGCGGCGCTGGCTAAAAAATGCCAGCTGATAGAACGCTGGGCAGAAAGTCAGAATGTTGAACTGCATTTTTTCCTGATGAATCTGAGCGATTTCCGCCGTGGTCAAAGCCAGTCAGCGCAGGGTGAAGACTGCGGCAGCACCCAGCATTTATTGCTGCTGGATGAGTTCTATCGCAGTACCTTATGGCTGGCCGGTTGTCAGCCACGCTGGTGGTTAATTCCCAATAACGAAGAACGTAATGCCGAGGCATTCTGGCAGGGGCTGGTTCACCATCATCGGGTAAATGCTGACCACTGGCTGGATTTTGGTGCGATTCCCAGTATTCCTCCGGCGGAGTTTGTCGGTGCCGGTTTGTGGCAGCTGAATAAGGGGCTGAGTGACCCGTATAAATCGTTGCTGAAATTGCTGCTGACCCGCCATTACGCCAGTCAGTATCCACGCATCCGGCCTTTGTGCTGGGATCTGAAAGATCAGGTGCATCGGGGCCTGGTGGATGTTGAAAGTAACGATGCCTACCTGTTGATGCTGACGCGCCTGACGGCCCAACTGCAGAGCGAAGGCAGTGATGTGCGCATTCAGCTGGCGCGGCGGGCGTTTTATTACAAAGCCAAATTACCCATGTCGGAACTGAGTACGACCCAGCAGAACAGCTGGCGTGCCAGTGTGATGCGTCAATTGTGTAACAGCTGGGGTTGGAACGAGCACGATTTTTACGAACTGGATCAGCGCCCGCAATGGTCGCCGGTGCGTATTGCGCGCGAACGAAATGCATTAATCAGTGAGATGCTCAGCAGCTATCGTTTTCTTGCCGGGTTCAGTCAGAAATACGCGCCACGGTTGCATATCAGTAAGGGCGATCTGCAGGTGCTGGGCAACCGTTTGTACGCCGCCTTTGATACCCGGCCGGGAAAAATCATCAGCATTAACCCCGGTATTTCCCCCTCGTTAGGGCAGGAAAAACTGTCGCTGAATCTGCATAAAAACGTTTGGCAGTTAATCCCCGGCCAGTTTCGTCGTAACGAGGCTGATCCGACGGCGGCTGCCGATCGCGAACAGGTATTGAAACAATCCCCGAGTCTGGTTGAACTGTTGTGCTTTGCCCGGATGAATGACCTGCTGCAAAGCCATACCCGCATAGCGCTGTACCCGCAGCATAATCCGCTCAGTACTTACGAATTAAAAGAGGTGTTGCAGGCGGTGCGGGCACTGCAGCCTTACGCGCCGCAGGTGGAAGATTTCCGTCACCCGTCGCGGCCGCTGCAATGGCATCTGCTGGTCAATGTCGGGGTTGATCCGCAACATCAGTTGAGTCGTCGCGGTATGCAGAAAATCAGCAACCGTGACGATGCGCTCGGCTACAGTGCCGCGCGTGAAAACCTGATTCATACCATTGATCTGGTCAGTATTAACAGTTGGGGTGAATGGCTGGTCGAGCGCTTCAGTGGTGAAGCCGCCATGCTGCAGTGCCTGCAACAGATGCTGCAATATCTGCCGCAAACCAAACACTTTGACTGGCCAGCGATGAATATCCAATGCCACTGCGCCACCCGTGCCAGTGCCATCCGTATCCGCGTGGAACAATTGCTGGACGATGTACTCAGGCATTTCAGCGATCAGCCACGTTCTCCCTATCTGATCGAAGCGGCCGAAACCTATTACCTGCTGGAAAACAGCCGTGACGGCGTGCAGCTGCGCATCGCCGATTCCCCGATGAAATTACTGGCGTTATTGCAGCGTCCGCTGAGCCAGTTTACGCCCTATATCCTCGATCGTGCGGCGTTGCATTCCAGCCCGTTAAGGCTGATTTTCGAGCAAAGCCGCAGCGGATTATGGCAGCTGTTTTATTGGCGCAAAGATGAGCGTCTGTACTTTTATTTTCTTGACGAAAAAGGTGCCTTACTGCATCAGCAATGGCCGGACAGCACAAACAGCAGCCAGTGGTTACTGCCGCTGGTGCGTTTTCTGCGCCAGTTGGATCAGCGCTGGCAACAGCAGAGCGGGCGTACGCAGCCACGCAAACTGATGCTGTTTGAATTACGTCGTAAAGCTCAGAGTTACGAATTTGAAATGGTGCGCCGTCGGTTGCCGGAATTGTCAGCGCAAAGTGCCAGTATCGATTTACGCGCGGTGCTGGATGCACAACAACAACCGACGCTGTATTGCAATAATCTGGAATTCAGCCCCTGGCAGTTCGGCTCCGATCTGTACCGCGAGGTGGCAGCCGAAGTGCGCAAACTGCGCAGCCGCCATGAAGATTATCCCCTCTGCCTGAGTGATGTGCTGGTGCCCGACAGCCTTAGCATTATCGAACATCTGCAGGTTAAGCAGCGCCTGGAAAGCCGCTTAAATCAGGCCATGGCCGACAATAATCCCTGAACAGGCTAAGCGTTTAGCAGCCGCAGACAGTGTGCGTTAATCCCCGTATAATGCCGCCAAATTCCGGAGATTCCCGATGATGCGACTGCGCCCCATTGTTTTCATCTTACTGTCCCTGCTGCTGTCAGCCGGACTGTCTGCCTGTGGACAAAAAGGCCCGCTGTATCTGCCGGAGGATGCTCCTGCCACCGCAGATTCTATGGAAAAGTAATCCTCACCATGCCGATGTTTACCTATCAGAATGGCGTGTTGCACGCCGAACAGGTTTCTCTTGCCGCACTGGCCAGCCAGCACGGTACACCGCTGTACGTGTATTCCCGTACCGCTCTGGAACAACATTTCAACGCTTACACCAAAGCTCTGGGCGAATGGCCGCATCTGGTGTGCTACGCGGTTAAAGCCAACTCCAACCTGGCGGTACTGAACGTGCTGGCGCAGCAGGGTGCCGGTTTCGACATCGTCAGCCTGGGCGAACTGGAGCGTGTACTGGCGGCAGGCGGAGACCCGAAAAAAATCGTCTTCTCCGGTGTGGGCAAACAGGCCCATGAAATGGCGCGTGCGCTGGAAGTGGGCGTTTACTGCTTTAACGTTGAGTCCGAAGCTGAGCTGGAGCGTCTGAGTGCCGTTGCCACTGAGCGCGGTCAGGTGGCGCACGTTTCCCTGCGGGTGAATCCGGATGTTGATGCCCAGACGCACCCTTATATTTCTACCGGTCTGAAAGACAACAAGTTCGGTGTCGATATCAACGAAGCGCCGCGTGTGTACGCCAAAGCGGCCAGCCTGCCGGGCCTGGAAGTGAAAGGTGTGGATTGCCATATCGGCAGTCAGCTGACCGAAATCCGTCCGTTCCTCGATGCGCTGGATCGCCTGTTAGTGCTGATCGACACGCTGGCAGAGCAGGGCATTATCATTGAACACCTCGATCTGGGCGGCGGTCTGGGCGTGCAGTACCGTGACGAAACACCAGCCAGCGCCGAAGAATACATTGCGGCGGTTAAAGCCCGCCTGGGTGAGCGCCGCTTCAAACTGATTTTTGAGCCGGGCCGTTCTGTGGCGGCCAATGCCGGTGTATTCCTCACCCGCGTTGAATACCTGAAGCTGAACGACCACAAAAACTTTGCCATCATTGACGGTGCGATGAACGACCTCATTCGCCCGGCGCTGTACAGTGCCTGGCAGGACATCAAGCCGGTGGTCGAGAACAGCGATGCGCCGCTGCGTACTTACGATCTGGTGGGTCCGGTGTGTGAAACCGGCGATTTCCTCGGTAAAAACCGCGATTTAGCACTGAGTGAAGGCGATCTGCTGGCGGTAATGTCGGCCGGTGCCTACGGTTTTGTGATGGCGTCCAACTACAACACCCGTGGCCGCGCGGCAGAAATTATGGTCGATGGTACGCAGGCTCACGTCGTACGTGAGCGCGAAACCATCGCCAGCCTGTACGCTGGTGAATCTGTCCTGCCGGCTAACTGAGCGAATACAACTATGTGGTTAAAGTTCAGCAAAATGCACGGTCTCGGAAATGACTTTATGGTGATCGACCTGGTCACCCAGAGTGGTCATATCCGTCCGGATCGCGTGCGTGAACTGGCCGACCGGAATTTCGGCATTGGTTTCGATCAGCTGTTAATTGTCGAACAACCGGGTAAGGCGGATGTGGATTTCCGTTACCGTATTTTTAATGCCGACGGCAGCGAAGTGGAAAACTGTGGTAACGGTGCCCGTTGTTTTGCCCGCTTTGTCTACGATCAGCACCTGACCGGCAAACGCGATATCCGTGTGGAAACTGCCAGTGGCATTATGGAACTGCACCTGACCGACGATCGTCAGGTAGTGGTCGATATGGGCAAGCCGGTACTCGAACCGGCGCAGATTCCGTTTATCGCCGATGGCTTTGCACCTGAATATCAGGTGAACATTGAAGGCATTGGCGAGGTCGCCCTGGGGGCGGTATCGATGGGTAATCCGCATGCGGTACTGCGTGTGGAGGATATCGACAATGCGCCGGTTGAGCAGTGGGGACCACTGATCGAACCGCACCGTCTGTTTCCGCGCAAAGTGAACGTCGGCTTTATGCAGGTGCTGGACGAACACCATATCCGCCTGCGCGTCTACGAACGTGGGGCCGGCGAAACCCTTGCCTGTGGAACCGGTGCCTGTGCGGCGGTCGTCTCCGGTCAGCTGCGTGGCTGGCTGAAGCCAGGTGTGACGGTGTCATTGCCTGGTGGCGATTTGTTTATAGAATGGGATGGTCAGTCAAATGTACATATGACGGGCCCGGCGGTGACGGTTTTTGAAGGCCGGATTAACATTTAAGCTGAATTAAAGGATCAGGAATGAGCCAGCTACCCCGCTTAACCGATGCCGACGTGATGCAGTACCTGCAGGATCACCCGGATTTCTTTATCGGCAAAGACGATTTACTGGCCGACCTGCGGGTGCCGCACAATGCCGGTACCGCCACCAGTCTGGTAGAGCGTCAGCTGTCGGTACACCGTCAGCGCAATGTCGAGCTGCGTCAGCGCCTGTCTGACCTGCTGGAAAATGCCCGTCGTAACGATCAGCTGTTTGAAAAAAGCCGTCGCCTGGTACTGGCGTTGGTAGAAGCCGATAACTGGCTGGCGGTGCAGGCCGCACTGGATGATTCCCTGCGCAAAGATTTCGGCGTTGATGCCTGGGCGCTGCTGCACTTTACCGAACGCAATCTCGATGCGCCGCTGGTGGCGATCCGCAATGCCGACACCCAGCGCAGCATTCATCGCTTGTTTAAAGGGCATCGCGCGCTTTGTGGTCAGCTGGGTGCCGAAGACATTGCCCGCCTGTTGGGTATTGATACGACCGATTCCCGCTCAGTGGCTGCGGCGCAGATCCGTGGTCAGGGTAACAGCGGTATTCTGACCGTCGCCAGCGCAGACCCCGGCTACTATCGCAGCTCAATGGATACGCTGTTCCTCGATTACATCGCCGACATTCTCGCCCTGCGTCTGCCACAGATTCCGGTGGCCTGAGTTTGGCGTTACGTCTGCTGACCCTCGACCTCGACAACACCCTGTGGGAAACCGATCCGGTGATTGTCGCGGCCGAACGTAAAACCCACGCCTGGATCAGTGAACATTGCCCGCAGGCGGCCTCCTTTTATAGCCTGGAAGCACTGCGCGAATACCGTAATCAGATTGCTGAGTGTTATCCCCAGCTGCGTTTTCAGGTGTCCCGGCTGCGTGAAGAAGTGCTGCGCCGGGTCTTTATGCAAAGTGGTGTGGAGCGGGAACGGGCAGCGGCGCTTGCGGCTGAAGCCTTTCAGGTATTTTACCGTGCACGCAGCGAAGTCACGTTGTTTGAAGGCGCCGCTGAGGCACTGCAACAGCTGGCGGCTGAGTATCCGTTAATCGCGCTGACTAACGGCAACGCCGATCTTGAGTTGATTGGTATTAACACTTTGTTTCGTGCGCATTTCAGCGCCGAGCAATTGGGTGCGCCGAAACCGCAGCCGGATTTATTCCAGGCGGCGCTGCAAAAAGCCGACGTGCACGCGCATGAGTGCATTCATATCGGTGATCATCAGGAACAGGATATTGTGGCGGCGGCGCGCCTGGGCATCAAAACGATTTGGGTAAACTTAAGCGATGCGGCGTGGGCCGAAACGGAGGTTCAGCCCGATCAGGAAATTACTCATTTATCGCAATTGCCGGCTGCGGTTGCGGCTCTGGCTGGGCGGATGTCAGACTGATTTTTTCGATAAAAGCACCGGCAACAATATCCTGCTCCGGCATGCCTAACGCCACTTCCAGATGATCCAGTGGCGGCAAGGGCTCGTTATAAATGGCCAGCCAGTCAGCGGCCAGATCCGCCGTTACACTTTCCCAACTTTCCGCTTTGCTGCCACGACCTGTGGCGACGATCAGATATTCAAAATCGGATAATGCTTCTGTTTCTCCGCGCTCGCGGCTGCTGTCCCAGACATAATGAAGAATGCGCTCTGGCCAGTCATCGGTATCCTGCAGGTACACCGAAACCCGGACTAACGGTCCGGCATCAACAAAGTTATCGACGCTCCAGCGCCAGCTTAATTGCGGCTGCGCTGGCTGCTCTTTAACGCTGCGTTGCAAGGCCAGATGTTCGCGGCTTTCGAGGCGTACAACATCGCCAACCATAACGTCATATTGCGCTTCCAGATGGCAGTCATCGCAATCGACAGACCACTGCGCTAATTCCGTGGCGGAAAATAACGTTTGTGCCTGCGCTTGTTGCGCACCGGAAAAAAACCAGAAGAGAGTAACCACTACCAGAGCAATGGCTGCGGGAATTGCATGCATACGACGCCGGGACTTTTTGGAATAAGTGTACATAATTCTGGCTTCCTGCCTGAATGTTGGGGCGAGCATACCAGCTAAAAAAACGCAGGTGTGAGTAAATGCAGAGAAATATCGGCCGGGCAGCCTAATCTGGCCCGTAAGTGGCAGACCGGACCCGTCATGCAGTGCCGGGCCGGACTGAGAACAACGCCTGAGCGTTCAGCGTTTCAGCTTAAATAGGGCGGCTGCCATAGCTGGATTGAGGCTTACGCGGGGGATCGGCCATAACATTGTCATCGACCTGCTTAATCTGGCCGCCACGGGCGAGAAACGCCTCAATCTCTGCAGACATGGATTCGCGCACTTTATTGCGTGCCGCCAGCGATGAGTGAGCACTCGCGGCTGCGGCTGCCAGATCTTCGCTGTCATTATTGCTGTCGGAATCTGAGTCAGAATCGTCGTCGCTGTCATTGTCTGTTGACGCTTCCAGCTCGTCGTCGTCATCCATATTGTCATCGTGCATATCCAGTTCTTCTTCAGCCATGTTTTGATCTCCGCTACTGAGGAAAGTGAAGAGGAAAATTTATTTCGCATAACATATAGCCGAGGCTCAGATTTCTGCCAGAGGAAGCAGAAAAAAATTACGAAAAAAATCGCCAAAAGGGCATTTTTCCGACAATTAAGGTTGCTCGGTGAGCAATTCCTGCCAATCCGTTTCGCTGAATTTCTGTTTAATAATCGCTGGCCTGATGGCTACGATGCCTGCTTGGTGTTTCCAGTGGGCTGCGCTAAGGTGCCGTGTCTGTCATTAAGGCTGTTTATGCAACTGCAACCCAAACCCCTGATTCTGAAACTGCTGCTGGCCGCTGACGGGCAGCAGCTCAGTGCTCGCGATGCGATCCGTGCCGGTGCGTTATTTGGTATTGCTGATAATCACATGCGTGTCGCGCTGACCCGGCTGACGGCAGAAGGTCTGATTGAAGCGGCAGCGCGCGGGCAGTATCAGTTAACGCTGAGAGCCTGGACTCTGGCCGGTGAAATTCGCGGCTGGCGTGAGTCAGTGGCGCTGCTGCAGTCCTGGAACGGTAACTGGCTGGCGGTGCACTGTGCCGGTCTTGGGCGCAGCGACCGCAAGCAACTGGCTGTCCGTGAACGGGCGCTGGCGTTGTGTGGTTGTGCAGAGCTGGAACGGGAGCTGTATCTGCGTCCGGATAATCTTGCCGGTGGCAGTGAGGCTCTGCGGGCGCGTCTGTACAAACTGGGGGAAGAGCAGATGGTCTTTCAGCTGTCCGGGCTGGACAGTGACCGTCAGCAACGGGCTGTCGCTCTGTGGGACTGTGCGGCGCTGAATGCGCGCTATCAGCAGCAAACCCTGCTTTTACAGGAGTGGCTGCAGCGGGTGCCGCAGCTGCCGCTGGAACAGGCGGCGCGGGAAGCGTTTCTGTTGGGCGATGAAGCGATCCGGCAGATGGTGTTTGATCCCTTATTACCGGCCGAGCTGATTGATGCCGACGCGCGGGCTGCCTACCTTAATGTGTTGCTGGAGTATGACCGGGTCGGTCACGATATCTGGCATGCCCTCTATCAGCAGAGCAACGGTTCGCACGCTTGATGCTGAATATTACAAAAATAAAATAAATATGTTTTTTAACGTAGTGTTTTGTGAGTAGTATGGCGGAATAATAATTCCTGCGGTTGTGCGAGGGCTTATGTCTGCATCCAATGATGATCTGCTGCGCCAGCAACGCAGCCCGAAAGTCACCGATTTTCTGTCCCGTGAAGAGATTCGCGCGCTGACCCGGCGTTCCGACTGGCGCGGCGGCTGGGCGATTGCCTCCACCTGGCTGATCATCGCCGCCAGCTTTGCCCTGGCCGGCTGGGCTCTGCAGCAACCCTGGTATCTGTTATTGCCCGGTGTGTTACTGGCCCTGATGATTCTGGGCGGACGTCAGCTGGCGCTGGCCATTCTGGCCCATGAAGCCAGCCACAACACCCTGTTTAACAGCCGCTTCGGCAATAACCAGCTAAGCGACTGGTTGTGCGCGCGGCCGATCAGTCTGGATCTGTACCGTTACCGCAGCCATCACATGCGTCATCACAGCTTTACCGGCCGTGACGGCGATCCGGATTTGTCGCTGGTACGTGGACTGCCGACCAGTAAAGTCTCAATGCTGCGTAAGTTTGCCCGTGACCTCAGCGGCCTGACCGGGCTGAAATATCTGGCCGGGGTGGCCCTGATGAATGCCGGTCTGCTGAAATGGACGGTCGCCAACGATGTGCAATGGTTGCCACGCGAAGGCCGCAGCCTGTTCAGCTATATGGGGGAATTTATGCGCAACAGTACGCCGTCACTGCTGGTGAATGCTCTGCTGTTTCTGCTGCTGTGGGGCGCAGGCTGGCCGCAGCTGTATCTGCTGTGGGTGGCAGCCTGGCTGATCCCTTATCCGCTGTTTATCCGTATCCGCGCGATGGCTGAGCACGCCATGACCGAGGGCAGTGATAACCCGCTGCGCAATACCCGCACAACCTGTGCCGGTTGGCTGGCACGCAGTTTTGTTGCACCGGTGCGGGTGAATTTTCATATCGAGCATCATTTGATGGCATCGGTACCCTACTACCGTTTACCGCAACTGCACGGTCTGCTGCGCCAGCGTGGTCTGGTGCAGAAGCCGCCGGGTTATGCGGATGTGATCCGTCTGGTGTCCTCCGCGGGTTAAGCGGTGGGTAAATTCCGGGCAAAAAAAAGCCGCATTCAACGATGCGGCTTTTTTATGTTCTGACGTATTAACGTCCTGACATGTACTTAATCGCGGCCAGGATTTCATCGTCGGAACAGTTTACGCAGTTACCTTTAGGTGGCATTGCGTTCAGACCATTCAGTGCATTTTTCAGAGTGGCATCCATCCCTTTCGCCAGACGCGCATCCCAGGCAGCTGTATCGCCAGTCTTTGGAGCACCCAGAACGCCCATGCTGTGACAGGCAGTACAGGCTGAAGCGTATACTTGCTCACCAGAGCGTGGCTCCGCCGGTGCAACCGCCGCACCACCACATTCAGCGCCAACACATACCGTACCAACCGGCTTGATGCGTTCAGCGATTTTGTCGTTCTGGGCGTCAGTTGCAGCGTGGGCTTGTGCCATCAGCAGAGTGGCAGCAGCCAGGATCAGTGCTTTCAGTTGTTTCACGGAAGAGTCCTCTTATAGGGCCTGGTACGCAGAAGTAACAGTAACCCGGGGGTAATAAATTCTTCAGTCAAGGCGCGAACACTGTGGTTTCACGGCTTACCGTTATTGAAATCGCGGGGATTATAGCGGCATTTTGTAGGGGTTTAAATTAAAACTCCGATTGCCTGACGGAAAAACGATCCAGCGCAAAAAACGGACTCAGCCGCAGAGTGTGGTCGCCACGCTTCGTTTGCCGTGGCTGATGCACACCCTTTAACCTGTCTGTTCTGCCCTTGGGCCTGATTGTTGAGTGTAGACAGGCTTTTGATTCGGGCCCGTTTTCCCCATTAACGTCGTCGTTCGTCATTCATTCAGCCCGCTACCTATCTGCGCGGAGCGATGGGCGCGAAGCCCACAGGGTCAGGAATATGGGGGTTCCTGACAATACTGCTTCCCACTCCTTATTCTGGGAAAAACTGGCTCTCAGCAGGCCGATTCAATTAGTGTTAACAGGCCCTAAGAAAAGTGAAAGGAAGAATTGATGAAACGCCGTGATCTGCTTGCCCTCAGTGTGTCTCTTTGTACCGGCCTGCTGCTGCCTGCGGGCGCGCGCGCCGAGACCGGGTTTGAGCGTTACCAGCGCCTGCAACGTGAAGGTGCTGCCTCCATTCAGCAGGAATGGATACAGTACCGTCAGGCGTATCTGGCGGCGTATAAGGATTACCAGAACCGCCTCGGCCGGGTATGGAGTCGTCCGGAGCTGTCCGATAAAAAAGTCTGGGTGGAATACGATAACCGCCTGCAGACCCGCCGTGTGGTCGACTTTGAGCACAATGAAGTCCGCCTGTCGTTTACCGGTGACGATGCCGCGCGGCTGAGCGAAGCCCGCATCCGTGCCGAGTTCGAAAAAGTCGTGCAGGCCAGCATTCGCCAGTCTTATCAACAGGACCCATTGCTGAATAAAGTGGCGGGCAGCCAGCCGCCATCCAGTTCGCAGGGGGTCAGTGGTATTCGCCAGGCGGATATCGACGCCTTGCTGCGCCAGGCCAAACAACAGCAGCAGAACACCAGCAAAGGCAAGGTGATTACGGTCACCATCCCGCTACAGGCCAACGCTTTACCGGCGCGGGCGCACAGTTATCTGCCGTTGGTGCAGAGTGCCGCGACCAAATGGCAGATTTCACCGGCGCTGGTGATGGCCATTATGCAGACCGAATCCGCGTTTAACCCGATGGCGCAGAGCCATGTGCCGGCTTTTGGCCTGATGCAGATTGTGCCCGGCAGTGCCGGACGTGATGCCACCAAAAAGGTGTATGGCAAAGAGCGTCTGCTGAGCGGTGCCGAGCTGTTTAAGCCGCAGACCAATATCGAGCTGGGTTGTGCCTACCTGCACATTCTTGATCGCCAGTATCTGAATGCGGTGACAGACCCACAGAGTCGCCTGTATTGCGTGATCGCCGCCTATAACACCGGGGCCGGTAATGTCGCCCGCGCGTTCAGTGGCAACACCTCGGTTAAAGATGCCGCGCGCCGCATTAATGCCATGAGTCCGAAGCAGGTCTATGCCCATCTGCGCACACAACTGAAGTATGAAGAGACGCGTAATTACGTACAGAAGGTTACCGCTGCGCTGGCGCAGTATCAGGGCCAGTAGGTTGGCGCACCGGGCGCAGGTAGGCGTCGATAATCTGCTGCCAGCGACCACTGGCCCGCAGTTTTTTGAGGCCACGGTTAAAGTCATCACGCCATTGCTCGCGGGTAAAGGCCACCTGATAAGGCGTTGGCGGAAACAGCATAAAAAACTGTACCGCCGCTTTGACATCCACTTGCCGCTCCTGCTGGCGGTAATATTCAAAGATATTAATGTCCATCACAATGGTGTCGATACGACCGCTGAATAACATGGCTACCTGAATATTCTGCTGGGCAATTTCACGGTATTGAGGGTGTTGCTGTGCCATCTGCTGATAAGTCTGTGGCAGATAATGGCTGGCATTCTGAAAGGCAATCAGTGAGTAATTCAGCAGGTCGCTGAATTGCTGAATGGTCAGGTGGCGTTGCGCCAGTGCAATCACGCTATTGTGGTATTCAATGTGTTCGTCAGAAAAATACGCCGCCGTCAGCTCGGTGGCGGTAGACACGGTCATGGCGGCATCGGCGTTACCCTGACTCAGGCTTTCCGGAACGCGGGCAAAAGGCACATACAGTGGTTGCAGCTGATGGCCACCGAGTGCCAGTGCTTCGCGCACGATGTCCAGTTCCATTCCCCGGTTTTCAGCCGATATCACATACGGCGGCAGTGCCAGTCCGACCGCCATGCGGATGGTGTCGGCATGGCTGCTTAGTGTCATGGCTAGCAACGGCAGCAGCAGCAACAGGCGGACAAGCAGAAATGGAGGCACAGGTTTTTCCGCTGAACAGAATCTCCTGACTATAGCCCAGGCAGGCCATAACGCCGGATTGCCCGTGTTACAATGCGGGCTTTTATGGCCTGAGAATCTGACCATGGCATTCGCCGATCTGGGTATTACCGAACCGCTTCTTTCCACCCTCACCAGCCTGGGGTATACGCAGCCAACGGCGGTGCAGCAGGGTGCTGTTCCGGCGGTGCTGGCCGGGCGCGATGTGCTGGCCGGAGCGCAGACCGGTACCGGTAAAACCGCCGCGTTTTTGTTGCCACAGATTCAGCGTCTGCTGGCGCAGGAACCCGCCCTAAGCAAACAGCCGCAGCTGTTGGTCATCGCGCCGACCCGTGAGTTGGCGCAACAGGTGGCCGACAGCAGCGTACGTTACAGTCAGGGCACGCGTTTGCGCACCGGCGTGGCTTATGGCGGCGTCAGCCTGAAGGTGCAGATTGATGCGCTGGCGCAGGGGCTGGATATTCTGGTAGCAACGCCTGGGCGTCTGCTGGATTTGCTGCGTCAGGAAGCACTGAGCTTGTCAGCGGTAAAAACCCTGGTACTGGACGAAGCCGACCGTATGCTCGATCTGGGGTTTAGTGATGAAATCGTCGCCATTCTGCGCGCGTTGCCAAAAGAGCGGCAGACGCTGTTTTTCTCCGCCACCTTTCCCAAAACGGTAAAAGATCTGGCGTACGGTATGCTCAATGATCCGCTGCTGGTGGAAGTGACGCCACAGAACAGCACTGTCGATGCCATTCAGCAGACCCTGTATCAGCTGGATAAAGGTAAAAAAGCCGCCGCGCTGGCATTTATGATCGGCTCCGGTAACTGGCAGCAGGTGCTGGTGTTTGTGCGTACCAAGCAAGGTGCCGATGCCCTGGTCAAAGAACTGGCCCTGGATGGCATTAAAGCCGATGCCCTGCATGGTGATAAAAGTCAGGGCGCCCGTCAGCGAGCGCTGGACGATTTCCGCGAAGGCAAAATCCGCGCGTTAATTGCCACGGATGTAGCCGCGCGCGGCATTGATATTGTTGCCCTCAGTCATGTGGTGAACTTCGAGCTGCCGTTTAATGCCGAAGACTACGTACACCGAATCGGCCGTACCGGGCGGGCAGGCAATGAAGGTCATGCCATCAGCCTGGTGGCGCGTGATGAAGAGAATCTGCTGGCCGATATCGAAGCGCTGATCAAACGGCCGCTGCCGATGGTCTGGCTGACCGGGTTTGAACCCAGCTTTAATGAAGGGCTGGAGCGCAGCGGCAATCCGCGCAAGCAGCGGGCAAAAGCCAAAGCCAAGGCTAAGGCGCAGGCCACTTATGGTATCCGCAAAAAGAAATAGTGTGACGTATGACAGAGTGTCAGGCTTTGCATTGGCCTGACAGGCAGATAGAGTAACTGCCGTAATCAGAGTTCCTAACGAAGGATCGATTGTATGAAACTAATCCTGCTGGCAAAAAACACGCTGTTGGCGTTGCTGCTGTTAGCGCCGCTCAGTGCCTGCACGTTAAAGGTGGCTGCTCCGGATAAGCCCATCACCATTAATCTGAATGTGAAAATTGAACATGAAGTGCGGGTGAAGGTCGAGAAAGAGCTGGAAAACCTGTTTGAAGAAGAAGACGGACTGTTCTGAGCCGAAACGACGGAGAAGGAATTACCCATGAAAAGAATCGCATTATTAACCGCCGCTTTACTGGTCTCGCTCAGCTGCTGGGCACTGGATCTCGACGGGGCCAAGCAAATGGGGCTGGTCGGCGAACAGACCAACGGTTATTTAGGACTGGTTGCCAGCGGCAACAGCGACGCTGCAGCACTGGTGGTAGAGATCAATCAGCAGCGTAAAGCCAAATATCAGGAAATTGCCGCCAAGCAGAGCACCACGCTGGCCAATATCGAAAAAATCGCCGGTGACAAACTGACGAAAAAAGCCGCAGCCGCGGGCCAGTATTATCAGAATGCTTCCGGCAGCTGGTACAAATAACACAAGGAATTTTTATGTCTGTTTCAACCATCGTTATCCTCGTCGTTCTTGCCTTGCTGGTGGTGTATGCCATCAGCATCTACAACACACTGGTAACACTGAAAAACCGCTACGAAAACGGCTTTGCTCAGATCGAAGTGCAGCTTAAACGCCGCTACGATCTGATTCCTAATCTGGTCGAGACCGCCAAAGCGTATCTGAAGCACGAAAGCGGCACGCTGGAAGCGGTTGTTGCTGCGCGTAATACCGCCGCTGCAGGTTTAAAAGCCGCCGCCAGCAATCCCGGTTCTGCCGATGCGATGAAGCAACTGGCCGGTGCTGAAGGTGCTCTGGCCGGTGCGCTGGGCCGTCTGAATGTGGTGATGGAAGCCTACCCGGATCTGAAAGCCAATCAGAATATGATGCAGGTATCAGAAGAACTGACCAGCACTGAAAACAAAGTCGCGTTTGCCCGTCAGGCATTCAACGATGCGGTAACGGCGTATAACATTTATCGCCAGTCATTCCCGCCGGTGGTACTGGCCGCGAAGTTCGGTCATCCGAGCAATGCCACGCTGCTTGAATTTGAAGACAGCGCACAGATTCAGAGCGCTCCGAAAGTCAGCTTCTGAAGTTAAGCGTCAGATATCAGCGCGCTGATATCTGACCTTGCCCTATCTGGAAATCATCATGGATTTTTTTACCCATCAGGATCAGGCGCGTAAGCGTACCAGCCAGCTGGTATTGCTGTTTGCCGCTGCGGTTACCTGTCTGGTTGTGCTGCTGAATATACTGGTTGCGGCGCTGTTGTGGTTTACCGACAGCAAGCTGATCGGCACCTACAGCGATGTCACCGAACTGGCCTTCGACCCCTCGACCGGAATGCCGGTACAGCCCGGATTGTTCGATTATATGAATGTCGAACAGTGGCTGATTATTTCAGCAGCGGTGGTGGCCGTTGTTGTGATCGCCAGTCTGGTTAAATGGCTGATGTTGCGCGGCGGTGGCCGTCGCGTCGCCGAATCCCTTGGCGGGCGCTTATTGCTGCCCAACAGTAAAGATTTTTACGAACGCCGCCTGCTCAATGTGGTGGAAGAAATGGCCATCGCCTCTGGCATGCCGGTACCGCCGGTGTATGTGCTGGAAGACGAAAGCATCAACGCCTTTGCCGCCGGATACCAGCCATCGGATGCCGTAATCGGTGTTACCCGTGGCTGCATGAAACAGCTCAGCCGCGATCAGTTACAGGGCGTGCTGGCGCATGAATTCAGCCATATTTTTAACGGCGACATGCGTCTTAATATTCGTTTAATGGCGGTGCTGTTCGGGATTTTATTTATCGGCATTATCGGCCGCTTTTTGCTGGACTCATCCTCGCGCAGCATGCGCTATCGCAGCAGCAACAGTAAAGACAACAGCGGTGCAGCCATGCTTGGCTTAGGTCTGGGGCTGGTGGTCATTGGCTATGGCGGCGTGTTTTTCGGCAATTTAATTAAGGCCGCCGTATCGCGTCAGCGTGAGTTTCTGGCCGATGCTTCGGCGGTGCAGTTTACCCGTAACCCGGACAGCATAGGCGGCGCGTTAAAAGTGATCGGCTACGGTGCCGGTTCCGAAATCAGCAGCCCGGAACGGGAAGAAACCGCGCATCTGTTTTTTGGTCAGGCGCTGCCGTTCCGTGTTAGCTGGTTTGCCACTCACCCACCGTTGGAAGAGCGTATTCGCCGGGTTGAGCCGCGTTGGGATGGCCGCTATCAGCCGCCACAAAGCCGTGATGCCGCCGAGCATGAAGCGCCGGATGCTGCCGCGCAAAGTACGGCGGGTACGGGAGCTTCCGGCCTCAGTCATGAAACCCTGGCCAGGGGGCTCGCCGCCGGAATGGCAGGCGTCAGCATGGCCCACAGTGGCGATAACGCCGCGCAATCTGCCACTCCTGAACCTGCAGCAACGGTTGCGGAAAGTGAACAGAGTCTGCCACGCCTGCAGGATGCCGCACGCGATGCCTACAGCGCCCGTGCTCTGGTGTTTGCGCTGCTGATGGCCGAGCCTTCGCGCTTTGTGCACGAGCAGCAGCTGGAAATGATCCGCAGCCAGCAAGGCATGGATTTTTACAAGCAAACGCTGCGTATTCTGCCGCTGCTTAATGGCCTGAATCCGGCCGAACGCCTGCCGCTGGTCGAGTTGTCGATGCCGGCACTGAAGCAACTGTCGGCTAATCAATATCAGGATTTCCGCCAGACGCTGGTGCAACTGGCCAAAGCCGATGGTGAGATCGATATCTTTGAATGGTGCCTGTACCGCCTGGTGCTGCAATACCTGAATCCGCAGTTTGAACCGGTACAGCCCATCGCCGCCAAACACGCCAAGGCCGATGCGCTGAGCAATGAATTGGCAGTGGTACTGTCGACGCTGGCGCACTTTGGTCATGACACCGCCGAGGCTGCGGCTGAGGCATTTAACGCTGCGGTCAGCGCCGCCGGTTTTAATGGCCTGAGTATGCAGCCGCGCAGCACCAGCCTAAAACCGCTGAATCAGGCATTGGCCAAACTGACCGAAGCCTACCCGCATATTAAAGGCCGGTTGGTGAAAGCCATGCAGGTATGCATTAACAGCGATGGCCAGCAGCGTCCGGTCGAGCTGGATCTGGTACGTACCATGGCGGCTATTCTGGAAGTGCCGGTTGTGCTGTAGGTGCAGAAGGTTTTCTCGTTCCTATCTAGTTCCTAAACTCCGCGTGGGAATGCAACTGTGCCAGCAGGGACTACCACGCAGAGCGTGGAGTCAGATGAGACCACCCTTCGACACGCTCGTGCCTCGCTGCTCAGGATGAACGGAGTTTTTGAATATAAACACCGCTTGCATTAAACACCGTTCGCACTCAACACCGTTCGCACTCACCACCGTTCGCACTAAACACTGTTCGCACAAACACCGTTCGCACAAACACCGTTCGCACAAACACCGTTCGCACAAACACCGTTCGCACTGAGCGCGAAGCAGTCGAAGTGCAGGCAAATAAGACGAAGCCTTACGGCAGGGTATTGGGCGTTTCAAATAATTTGAAATGTTTCTCGTTCCTACGCTCCGCGTGGGAATGCAACTGTGCCAGCAAGGGCTACCACGCAGAGCGTGGGAGCCAGATGAAGGTTTTCTCGTTCCTGCGCTCCGCGTGGGAATGCAACTGTGCCAGCAAGGGCTACCACGCAGAGCGTGGGAGCCAGATGAACTGAACAGCCTTGCTGTGTACCTGACCTGAGCAGCTATTAGCCGTCTCAGCCGCAACAGCCCGTTCCAGCCAAACACGCCGATTGTCGGCTCTGAGCCCTGTTTTCCCCGTTCAGGCCACCAACCCGCTTGTGGTACAATCGCACCTTCTTTGCCGGTACTCACCCGGCGTCTAAACCCTCCTGCCGCAGACTGAGAGGGTGTCGATAAAACCATCCTGCATACCGATTTTTAGTTCACCGGGCGTTATTACGTCCGGTGTCTGTCTTTGTTTGTACTGTGTTCAGGAGCTGATGATGTTGCAACCGGGTTTAACCACCGCCCAGCGCCGTATCTACAACGCTGCACTGCAGTTGTTTGCCGAAAAGGGCGCAACTCAGGTTACGGTGCGCGAGCTGGCGGATATTGCCGGCGTTGCCCGTGGCACGGTTTACAACCACGTTGATTCTATTCAGGGGCTGTTTGAAGAAGTGGCGGTGACTCTGGCAACGGACATGAACCAGCGCATTGTCAGCAGCTTCCGCCAGCAGAATGATCCGGCAGCCAAGCTGGCGACAGCCATCCGCCTGTATGTGCGCCGCGCCCATGAAGAACCGGCCTGGGGTAACTTTATCAGCCGCTTTGGTTTCAGCAGCACGGCCTTGCGCCGTCTGGGTGCCGGTGCGCCGGTGCAGGTGCTGATGGATGGTATTCAGTGTGGCCAGTACCGCATACGGGTTGATCAGCTGTCGGCAGTGGTCACCATGATTGCCAGCTCGGTGCTGGGCGCGATTTATCTGGTACGCGAAGGTCTGCGCACCTGGCGTGATGCCGGCAGCGACTGTGCTGAACTGGTGCTGCGCGCGCTGGGCCTGAGTGAAGAACAGGCACGCGCGCTGGCCACCGCCGAGTTGCTGCCGCTGCCCGAGCCACGGCTGGGCTAACGGCAGGATTAGTGCGCGCAAGGCAGCCTGCATTCTTATGCAATTTAGTTACCTTTAAATTACTTAATATTCCTTCGGGTTCTGGTTACTCCGGTTAATATGCATCACCTTATGTTATCCGGAGCATGCCGTGGACTGGCAAGGCTGGTTTTCTCTCGCACTCACCGCAGCGGTGCTGCTGACGCTTATTTTTACTTCGGTACGGCCGCATCTGGCGATGATGGCAGCGTTAACCCTGCTCAGCGTCAGTGGTGTGTTAAGCAGTGGCGAGGCGCTGGCGGGTTTCAGTAACAGCGGTCTGATTACCGTGGCGGCCATGTTTGTGGTGGCGGCGGGCATTCATGCCTCCGGTGGTATCGACATTCTGGTCAACCGCTTACTCGGCCGGCCGCTGACCCTGCGTTCGGCGTTGCTGCGTATCTTTGCGCCGGTGATGCTGCTCAGCGGTTTTCTCAATAACACGCCGGTGGTGGCGACCATGATTCCGGCGATTAACAGCTGGTCGCAGAAAATTGGTATCAATGCCTCCAAGCTGATGATTCCCCTCAGCTACAGCGCCATTCTTGGCGGCACCCTGACGCTGATCGGCACCAGCACCAACCTGATTGTGAATGGCCAGTACCAGTCGCTGACCGGCGGTGAAGGTTTCTCGCTGTTTTCTATCACCGCCATTGGTCTGCCGGTCGCCATTATCGGCGGTCTGTTTATGTGGCTGTTTTTTCCGCGCATGTTACCGCAGCGCCGCAGTGGCGAAGGTTTTGAAAACCTGCGCGAATTTACCCTCGAAGTGTCGGTGGCCAGCGACGGGCCATTGGTCGGCAAAACCGTGCTGGAAGCCGGTCTGCGTGATCTCGAGCGGGTCTATCTGGTGGAGATTGAACGCGGCGCCACGGTACTGACCGCGGTATCGTCGGAAGAGCGGCTGCAGGGCGGCGATCGTCTGGTATTCGCCGGTGATACCCAGGCCATTTCAGAATTGCTGCGCATTAACGGCATTGTGCCTTCGGCCATGGCCGGTGAGCTGGCGCTGAGTCAGGCGCGGCCGGAGCGTTGTCTGGTTGAGGCGGTGGTATCACCCCATTGTGCGGCCATTGGTCAGGCCATCCGCGATGCGCGATTCCGTGACCGTTACGGTGCGGTGGTGCTGGCGGTAGCGCGTAACGGCGAGCGGATTCCCGGTAATTTACGGGCGATTAAATTGCAGGCCGGTGACACGTTATTGCTGGAAGCGCGTCCGGCCTTTGTCAGCCGTCAGCGTTTTAATAAAGACTTTCTGTTAATTAACGATTTAGGCAAAGAAACCCCGCGCCATAATCGCGCGTATTTATCCTGGGGCATTCTGACGGCGGTTGTTCTGGCCGCGGGTCTGGGCTGGATTTCAATGTTAAATGCGGCATTAATCGGCGCCGGGTTAATGCTGGCGACTGGCTGTTTAACGGTGGAACAGGCGGAGCGCAGTGTCGATTTAACCGTGGTCATTACCATTGCCGCGTCTTTTGCCTTAGGCGCCGCGCTGCAGAAAACCGGTGTGGCTGCCTACCTGGCGGAAAATATTGTGCAGCTCAGTGATTACCGCCCGTGGCTGATGCTGATTCTTACCTATGTGGTGGTTTCTATTCTGACTGAGGTGATTACCAATAATGCCGCAGCGGTATTAATGCTGCCCATCGTACTGGAAATGACCGACAAAGTTGGTGTCGCCCATGAGCCATTTATTCTGGTGATTATGATGGCCGCTTCGGCCAGCTTCGCCACACCGCTGGGCTACCAGACCAACCTGATGGTGTACGGCCCGGGTGGCTATAAATTCCGCGATTTCCTGCGCGTGGGTATTCCGATGAATATTCTGGTGGGTGCAGCAACGCTGACCATTCTGTTGCTGTTCTGGGATATTTAAAACACGCTTAATTCAGCATAAAAAACGGGCAGAAATTCTGCCCGGTTTTTATTGCCGTTAAATATGTATCTGAGTATTACGGATTCATCAGCCCCGGCCAGGTGCCGCCATTAACTTTGGCCGGATAGCCACTGTCGGCGCTGTCGCTGCTGATGGAGTAACGGATATAACGCTGGTTGCTGAGGAAGAAATACGCACGGCTGTCGCTCCATTTTACTGCGGCGGTAATATCCTGGGCATAAGCGCCAAGGCCCGGCCAGGTATTATCGTTAACCGCTTTCGGGTAACCGCTGTCTACCCGGTCATCGCCTAAGTCATAACGCAGATAGGTGCCGTTTTTCAGGAAAAAATACACCTTATCGCCGGTCCAGCGCAGTGCTGCGGTAATTTGCGTGGCATAGGCACCTAAGCCCGGCCAGCTGTTGTCATCGATATTTTTCGGATAACCGGCATCGGCCTGATCGCTGCTGTTGTTGTAACGGATATAACGGCCATCGCTTAAAAAATAATAACTGCGGCTGCTGTCTTTGCTGAAGGCGGCGGTAATTAAACCGGCATAATCACCCAGACCCGGCCAGCTGTTGTTATTTGTATTGGCCGGATAGCCACTGTCAGACTGGTCGGCGGTTTTGTTATAGCGCACATAGCGGCTGTCATCGCGGAAAAAATAGGCGCGGCTCAGGCTCCAGTCGACGGCAGCATCAATATCCACTTTATTCAGGCGCAGTGACACCGGGGTGTTGTTCTGCACCAGGGTGTAATCAACAATACCGCGCACATCGGCGTTGTCGGCAAAGCCACGCTGCAGGGCATCAACCTGTGTCAGTGCTGTACCGTTACGGAAAATTTCCACATCAGCGCTGCTGTCGGCATACCAGCTGAAATCGTTACTGCCGCCGCCGGGTAATACTTTACGCACACCTTCGGCTGCGGTTAATGGCAGGCCATCCAGTTGCCAGCTGATTTGTGGCTCCACACCTAAATAACGCAGTACCGTCGGCGTGATACTGGTTTGTGCCGGATTACCATAAATAGCGGAAAAATCGCCGTTGCTGATATCGCTGGTGTACTGGCTGAATTCGCTGTTCAGGGTTTTATTGCTGGCAATAAAAATGGTTTTTTCCTGACGGGTCTGGCTGCCGTGGTTGCAACCCAGTACCGGTTCACGGCCGTGGTCGGTGGTAACCAGTACCAGCCAATCGCTGCTGCTTTGCTCAACCGCATCCAGCAGCTGACCCAGCTGCGCATCCACACCGCGCAACGCGGTATTGTAGGCCGGGCCAAAACAACTGCTGTGGCCGGCGTGATCAGGCTCGTCCAGGTGCAGGAAAACCAGATCGTAATCCTGCGCAATTAATTCGATGCCTTTACTGGTAACGGCGCTGTCGCTAAGGCCATTCAGGGTGATGTCGTTGCCGCTGACTTCATTGCGGAAATAGGTGGTATTGGGAGTGCCCCAGTTCATCACACTGGCGATCTTCGCTTGCGGGCGGGCATCGCGCAGACGTTTAAACAGTGAAGGAAACTCCGGATTAGCAAGGTCGGAATCGTTGGCGGTGATCTGATGTTTGTTCGCCCATACGCCGGTCAGAATGGTCGACCAGCCCGGTCCGCTGGAGGTTTTCTGTTGGCTGGCTTCGCCATCAACACCGCCGGTATAGGCCTTGCGCACCTGCAGGCGGTTGAAGTTGGGCGTGCTGATTTGTTGCAGTTCTTCCAGTTGCACGCCGTCGATACCCAGCAGCAATACCCGTGGCGCGCTGCCGCTTGCCGGTGGTAGTTGTGGATCCGTAACGACGGGCGGTTTGCTGGCTGCCAGGGCGGCCGTGCTGGCGCAGATGCAGAGCATAGCGGCGAGCAGCCGGCCAAATCTTTGATTGCCTTGGTTAAGCATGGTGGTCTCCTTCATTGTTGTTGGTTTTTGGACTAGACCAATATTGGTGTCTGGCATGACATCGGCGTGAACAAGCGATGAAGCTTCTGTGGCAGCCCGGTACAGCCAATACAGGCTCAGCGGCTGTACAAAAACACCCTTGATCAAACAAGTGAATGATGATTCACTTATTTGATCAGAATTCACAAGGCGAACCCGGAACCGGCGTTATGGCTTACCGCGAAACCGAACATACCCGTGCCCGTAAGGCGAATACCCGCCAGCGCTTGTTGCATGCTGCGCGTGATTTAGTTGCCGAACAGGGCTTTGCCGCCGCCACGGCGGCGGCAGTGGCGGAGCGCTCCGGTGTCGCGGCGGGTACGATTTACCGCCATTTCCCGAATAAACCGGAACTAGTGGCGGAAGTCTTCCGCTACGCCACCGAACACGAAGTGGCGCAGGTGGCTGCGGCCAGCGAGAGCCGTAATGTGGCCGATGCTTATGCCCTGCGTCTGGCGCGGGCAGTGGCGGTGTTTGCCCGGCGTGCGTTGCAGGGGCCGCAACTGGCCTACGCCCTAATTGCCGAACCGGTTGATCCGCGCGTCGAGCAGGAGCGCCTGCGTTACCGCATGGCCTACGCCGATATTTTTGAAGACCTGATCCGTGACGGCATTGCCAGTGGTGAATTTGCCGCGCAGGACGCCGGCATCAGTGCAGCCGCTCTGGTCGGCCTGTTAAGCGAGGCGTTAATCGGGCCGTTATTTCCCGGCCAGGCAAAAACGAACAGCGCAAACGAATTACCCCAGATGGCGGCACGCGCCGCGATGACCAGCAAAGAACAACAACAATTAATTCAGCAGCTTTGCGCGCTCAGTCTGCGTGCATTGGGCAGTGCTGAAGCAAACTCCATAGCCGAGGATGTCAGTTATGAACACCAGCGTTAATCCACAAATTACCGACGCCGTAACCCCTTCTGTGGGCACTGCTGGTGCCAACAGCAGCACAGATTATCAGCAGCATAAATCCCAGGCAGAAACCCATCCGGTTTTTAACCAGCCAACAGCGCTGGAAAACTTTAATGCCTACGACAGTGATCTGGCGTTACAGCATTGGGTAAAAGCATACGGCGGTGACTGGGCTACCGATCGTCTCAGTGCTTATGGTGCACGTTGTGGTGGTGATTTAATTGAGGCGGGTTTTCAGGCCAACGAAAATAAACCGAAGTTTTATCCCCATGACCGCTTTGGTAACCGTGTGGATCTGGCCAAATTCCATCCGGCGTATCACGAATTAATGCGCAGCGCGATCGAAGCCGAAATGCACTCGCTGCCGTGGACGACACCAAAGCCCGGTGCTCATGTGGCCCGTGCTGCAATGGAATATCTGCATATGAATGCCGATGCCGGTTCCGGTTGTCCGCTGACCATGACCTTTGCTGCAGTACCGGCATTGCAGCATTCGCCCAGTGTCGCCAAAGAATGGGTGCCGAAAATTACCGCGCGTCATTATGACGAGCGCAATATCCCGTTTTTTGAAAAACAGGGCCTGACCATCGGCATGGCCATGACGGAAAAACAGGGCGGCTCCGATGTACGCGCCAACACCACCCGTGCCTATGTGGTTGGCAGCAGTACGGGTAACGGTGCCGAGTATGAAATTGTCGGTCATAAATGGTTCTGCTCGGCCCCTATGTGTGATGCCTTTTTAGTGCTGGCACAAACCGACAGCGGTTTATCCTGCTTTTTATTACCGCGCTGGCGCCCGGATGGCAGCAAAAACCAGATGTATGTGCAGCGCTTAAAAGACAAGCTGGGTAATATTTCCAACGCTTCTTCCGAGGTGGAATTTCGTGGCGCCTTTGCCTGGATGATTGGTGACGAAGGCCGTGGCGTACGCACCATTATCGAAATGGTCTCCATGACCCGTTTCGATTGCATGGTGGGTTCATCGGCATTAATGCGCGGTGCGGTTGCTCAGGCGATTCACCACACCTCCGGCCGTTCGGCTTTTGGTAAAAACCTGCACGAGCAGCCATTAATGCAGAATGTGCTGGCGGATATGGCGATTGAAAGCGAAGTAGCGCTGGCGATCAGTATGCGGGTAGGTCATGCACTGGATAATCTGGCTGATGAGCAGCAGAATTTATTCGCCCGTTTAGCCACCGCCGTGGGCAAATACTGGATCTGCAAACGCGCACCGCACCTGGCTTACGAGAGTATGGAAAGTGTGGGAGGCGTGGCGTATGTGGAAGACAATATTCTGCCACGTATTTATCGCGAAGCACCGGTTAATGCCATCTGGGAAGGTTCGGGTAATGTGCAGTGTCTGGATGTATTGCGCGCCATGGGCAAAGAGCCGAAAGTGGTGGATGCCTTTATGGCTGAGCTGCAGAAAGGTGCTGGTAACTACCGTGAATTTGATCAGTTCCTGCTGAATTTAAAAGATGAGTTTACCGACCTGAGCACTCTGGAATACCGCTCACGCACGGTGGTCGATAAGCTTGCGGTTGGCTTACAGGCCAGTGTGTTAATTCAGCAGGGTGACAGCAATATTACCGATGCTTTTATCCGCTCGCGCATTGTGCGTAATGGTGCCTTTAACTACGGCACGCTGGATGCCGGTATCGACTGTTATGCCATTATGAAGCGTGCACAGCCGCAGTTATAAGCTTCGGGACTGCGGGCTGTTACAGCAGCCCGCTGAGTGCTTTAACGCGCAAGTGTTGTTCCGGAGAAAAGGCCTGCTGCAGTTGCAGATCTATTTGTTTCTGCTCTTCATCAGCGCTTAATTGCAGCTGTTTTATTACCCGAACCTGCTGCTGAAAAGCCGTTAACTGTTGCTGCCACTGAGTGCGCTGCTGATCCAGTGCGGCCAGTTGTACCGCCTGCTGTTCTCCGGCAATAGCAGCACGCTGTGCAAAGCGTTGGGACGGGTCATCCGTATTTTGTTCAATGGCCAGTAATTGCTGTGTTTTCGCATTTTCCTGCTGATACTGACGCGTAGCCCAGGATTGCTGATAGCTGGCGTTTAATAGTGTCTGCTCAGTGCCGTTGGCTGCCGAAGCATCTTGTTGTTCGCTTTGTTGTTTGCTTTGTTGTTTGCTTTGTTGTTCCTTGTGCTGCAACTGTTGCAGCGCCAGCGCATCCTGCTCACGGTCAAAGGCAAATAATGCGGCCGCAACGGCATGGCCAAATATCTGATCCTGCAGCGCAATATGGTTGTCAAAATGATATTGCAGGCGCTGGTAGGTTGATGCATCTTCTGCCGCTGCTGGCAGTAATGCCAGCTGCTCCCGGTAACTGAGATATTGCTGCCAGATATGCTCCGCCTGTGCCAGCGGCTGGCCACTTAATTGTCTGGCAAGGGCGGCACGTACCTGAGTATCAATCCAGATATTATCGCGTTCGCCCAGCGTGCTGAGATAATAATCGAATAAATCACGCAGGCTGCTGTGCACCACCAGTTGCTGCTGTTGTGCGCTGAGAGTCACACCGTGTTCTGTGCCCGACAGAGATGCAGGAAGTGCAGCCTTGTCAGGCGGCTGTTCCGCATCGTCTTTTGCCGTTTTATTTGTATTGTCTGCTTCGTATGTGGCTGGGGCTGGCGTTGTAGCAGGGGTTGTGCTGCTTTCTGTCAGGCTGTCAGGCGCGAGCAGAAAGCAAGCCAGTGCAAACAGCAGCACTGGCACAAGTATGGTCAGTGGAATATTAAAGACCGGCATTTTTCAGTCGATTAGCATGGCTGCGATAAATACTGAGGGGATCGGTTGCGGTTAAACCGCGCAAGCCCAGTACCTGATTAATCAGGTCGGCATGGTTAAGCGGATAATTATCACGCAGCACTTTACCAAAGTGGTTGCTGCAACGGCCAGTAATACCATCATTACCTTCGCGCCCGAACAGCAAACCTGTGGTGGCAAATAAATAATCCAGCGGGTCGAGGATATTGGTCAGGTTGGCATCGCCGCCCCAGGAATACAGGCGGATGTTATGGCCACCAATATTGACCTGCTGAGGACCTTCCCCACAGTGTGTCTGTGGCAGACCGGCGGGAAAGTTCTGATTAAACGCCGCAGCGCCGGCGCTGGTAAATTCAGTAGTTAATGAGCGTACATCGCCAGCCGGAACATCATCACCAGAGAGTAAATCAATCAGATTGCCTGCGGTATTGCCCACCACTTCAAACAGGTTACCCAGCAGCGTGTCGTCGGCAAAAACACCATTCACTAAATCGGCAATTGGCGCGCCCTGATGGGGTGAACCAACGGTGGTAACCGAGGCCACCAGATCCGGACGTACCGACATAACATAACGCGCAGTCAGACCACCCTGGCTGTGAGCAATCAGATTGAATTTTTCGATGCCGGGGTTCATTGCCTGCAGGGTTTCCATTTCGTGAATTAATTGTTCACCACGGTCGATGGAATTATTAAAGGCATTAATATGGGCGACATAAACCTTGGCGCCGCCTTGCTGTAATTTCGTACCAATTTTGTACCAGTAATCAATACCGGCAATATTGTCGAAAGCGAGAATACCCTGCACCAGCATGATCGGGTGACGGGTCTGGGTATAACCGGACGTATTGCCGGAAGAAGACATGGCAGAGGCCATGAATGGGCTCAGCATTAAAGCACAGCACAGCAGCAGTTGACGGACAGAAAGTACGCGCAGCATGGGAGATCCTTTTTATTATTTTGTCCGCAGTATATCGGCGGGGCTTTGGCTGGGCGTACCACAATCAGGGCCAGTTCGGCCTGAAAGGAGAATGACAGGAAAAATACGGAGAAAGCAGGGGAATGGCAGGCGGGGGCAGAAATACAGTGATGGCTACAGGCGAATGCAGTAACGCAGATGCCCGGAGCTGGCTCCGGGCAGGGCTGGATTATTCGGCGGTGGCTGCCGTTTCTTCCTGTTGCATGCCAGAGTTTTCCGGCTGAGCTTCTTCGGCTGCCTGTTGCGGCATTTCGCTATCCATATCAGCATCGCTGCTCATTTCTTCATTGCTGCTCATAGCCTCTTCGCTGCTGTCGGCGGCGGCCATGGTCGTTTCACATTCCCAACCCCAGCCGCGCTGCTTTTCGACAAACTCAGCGGCTTTCTGCTCGCAGTAGCCACCTTCGGTCTGCGCGCTCCACAGCACCTGAGAGCCGGTTTCTTTGGTGTAGTGTACTTCGCATGGAATCTGGCCTTCGCCGGTGTATTTAACTTCGATAATCCGGGTCTGGTTACCGTGGCTGCATACGGTGCGGTCGCCACTGCTGGCCTGAGCGGCAGGAACCAGAGCTGCAGCAATTAACGGCAGCAGAGCAGAGATATAAATTGCAGGTTTCATCGTAATATCCTTATTTATGCAGAGTGTGTTTGCGGAATCGTTGTCCGGAAGCCACTAAAAACCCTTCGCATAAATCTGTCAATTATCCATTGGCGGTTTTGTGGAGAGTGCACTGTTCTGGCGGGAAAGGGTAACCCCGTTCAGGGCTTCTGCCAGACGCACCGCCGCCTGCTGAAGGCGTTGCTGTAATTGCGGACGGAATTGGCGGATATAAGCATCATCAATTACCACCGGCTTTTGCGCTGCCTGCTGATAATGGCGGTAGATTTCGCGGGTGATGGTGAACGACTCATTGGCAACATCGAGCGGCCTGGCGGCAGACCAGTCGCGGCGCTGTTGTGCGGAAATTTGCCCTAATGCCAGCGCGCTTTGTTTTTTATAAGAGAATTTTCCAAGCAGATCACCATCCCACAGCTGATGCAGGTTGGTTTTATCGCCTTTAAAACGCACAGCGGCTTTATTACCGCCACGGTCATCGGCAAAGCTGACATGCATTGGCTGATGCACATCCGCCATAAAATGAGCGAGAAAAAACAGCGCCTGCCAGTCGTCTTTATTTTTACTCAGGCGTTGCTGCATATCGTTAATGGCCTGCACCACACAGCCTTTATCGCCGCAATCATCGGCGTGGACTGACGTCGCCGTACGCGGCACATTAATATAATGCCAGGGTTTGGTATGGCGGAATCTGCGCTCGTCGCGCATCTCATCAGCCCATGAACAGGCATGGGCGAAGCTCTTCTCCCCCCCGGCTTTTACCTGCTGGTCAATCCAGTGGCGGGTTTCCGGCGTGACCAGCTGATACGCCATTTGGCATACCTGTGCATGGCCGGAAAATTCAAAAGCGTGTGCATGATTGCTGGCTAAAACCGGCCCCAGTAAGAGCAGAACCAGCGGCAGCCGCAGAAGAATAGGAAAGACAGATTTAACCAACACCGAAAACTCCTGCCGGCGCTTGCAGAGACTGATCGCCGGGAATGATTGCCGTAACTGATTGCAGCAGGTTAGCATGAGCCACAGCTTTGCCCAATGCAGCAAGGCTTAAGAGTTCTGACAACAATAAATAATGACCACAAAAACCGGGGTATACCGATGTTATTGATCAGTGGATTTTATATTGCTCTGACCGCACTGCTATTACTGGCACTTGCTTATATGGTCGTGCGCCTTCGCCTGAAACATAAAATCGGCCTGCTCGACGGTGGCGAAAAAACCATCGCCGTCGCCATGCGCGCTCAGGCCAATGCGCTGGAAACCGCATTACCGGTTTTACTGTTGCTGATGGTGGCCGAACTGAATGGCGCCTACGCCGCCTTCCTGCATGTGTGCGGCATCGGCTTTCTGTTGTCGCGGGTATTACACGCCTGGGGATTTAATCAGGCCGCAGGCGGTATGCACTTCGGCCGTTACTACGGCACCCTGCTGACCTGGATTGTACTGCTGGCGCTGATCGTGCGGGTGCTGTGGTTGTCGGTAGGTGGGATGTTGGGGGGGTAAGGCCGCCAGCAACTGCAGGAGATAAATAACGCGATTTTTTGGTTTCTTCAAAAATCGCGTTATTTCCCAGAGATCCGATTGTCTAGTCTATAGTATTAATTATTTACTGAACCTCTGTGTCGCCCACAGAGGTAATATATCTAGAAACCATAGTTGAAAAGTATTGATCTGTTCTATGTAATTTTAGACCTCTATTTATTATCTCTTTTAGTGAGTATGCAATTTCTATTTTTTTTCTTCCTTTGTTATATATTTTTATCAGTTCGTTACCAAGTGCAGTATAAGGATAGGCATCAGTAGCTCCTCGTGAGTCAATTTCATTTTGAAGAATTTTAACTCCTTCTCTATAGTCACTGTCATCCGGAGATTTATCTAGTCTATATTTCTTTAACAGAAGTTGGCCTAGAGCATGCCTCAGCTGAAATGAATCGTACAATGCTAATCCCTTTCTAAAACAGTGTAACGCTTCCTCAATTTTTTTATCCCTTTCTAAAAATCGCCCATACTGGAGCCAAAATATTCCATCATTAGGGAAGTATTTCTGACATTCGGAATAAATTTCATGAACAAAACTATAGTTCTCTGAACCGGAAAATAGGATCTCAGTTAAGTAATGATATGAAAGGACTTTACTATAAATTTTATAGCTGATCGGGTGAAGTTTAATATCATCAATGCCAAACTTTGAAGAAACGCACTTCATAAGACTTATTATTTTTTCGGTTAACTCCTTTTTGTCGAAATTGTTTTCAAGATGGAACTGAGCAATGGAATGATGTCGAGAAGTTAAGGTCATAGACATTCCCCTATGATGAAGCTTGTCCTTTAGCTTTGACTCAATCAAATTAATTAATGATTCAACAGAGATTGAGTAAATTTCGCATAGGTAGTTTATGGGAATTTCCAGTCTTGATGCTGTAACTATTGATACGGTTTCGAATATATCTCTGGCCAAACCATCATCTATTTCTTCAAATTCTTCTGCTAATTTTTCCTTGTATGGTTTTCCATATGAAAGGTCATACAAAGTTGCCAGTAAGTCGCCATTATATCCTTGATCATAATCCACAATTTTTCTAATGGCTGAGTTTCTTTCCAGACCTTTGAGTTTCTCAAAGCTGACTCCAAGCTCCTCTGTTTTGTCAAGCAAGCATCCTGCGTCATTAAAATCAAGATTGTTAATTTTAACCTTTGTGAAAACAGATTGAGGTATTTTTGTAAAATGTCTTTTGTTTCGGTCAAATTGTATAGTTCTTTCTTCCAATAAAAAGCATAATTTACAAGATGTTGGTCGGTCTAATACTCTTTCTATAATTTCATTGACTGCATAAAAATAGCCTGACGAAGAGTCAATGAATATTACAACTAGCCCTTTTAGGTCTTTAACTACACTCCAGGTTGCTTCTATATCAATTCCGTCGAGACCAGAGAATTGATAAATATTATTATGTGTCCCAGAAATGTTGGAAAGTGCAAGCATGGCAGCGGTCGTTTTCCCAGATGCAAGTGGGCCCAAAACAGCCAAAATCTTACCTTTCTCATCAGAATTCTCGAATTTAATTATTTCTTCAACTATCTTCCTTGAAGAGCTTATTTCTGCTGGGACTTGGTTCCTCATATAAAACCAGTTTGGCATATCTCCATTATAAAATAATGAGAATGGTGAATTTTTTTTCGTTGATCGTTCAATCTCTTCACTGACAAGTGACATGTTTTTTGTGAACCAAGCTAGAGATTTATCATCTGTATTTTCAGCAAGGAATGGAGCCTTCTTCTTGATAAATTTATGCCTAGATAGTGGGGATACAATAGAAAAAAGAACCTCAAAAAACTCTTTAGCATCAGCCTCAATGGGAGTAATGCCACGTTTTTTATATGCATTTTTTTCTAGCTCTGTAAAACTTCTTAGGACAATCCAGTTTTTAGTTTCTGATTGATCTTTATCCCAGCTTTGCCGACGCCTTAATGCTGTTTCAATATCACTTTCTTTAAATTTTGACCCAACAAATAAGCAATTTCCGTGGGATATATGTAAAGCGCTTTTAACTAGCCAATCACTTTGTTTTACTGAATGATCTGCATAGCTAACATTGTCAAATATAAAGCCACTTGATGGGCTAGAAACTTTTCCGTGTAGATAAACAAGAGGTGGCTCGGTAGGTAGAGACTGTATAGGTTCCCTGTCATCATAGTTAAAAACGCAGTAGGAGGGAAAATCTTTACCTATAGTCAGGTTTTTATTAATACAAAGTTCAGGAATGGTGTCGATGTTTGTAGTGAAGATAGCCCTCCACCAATTTTGAAATATTTTTAACTGCCAATTTTCGACACTTTTTGCAGTGAAATTGCTTATCAGAAAATTTTCGAAATTATCGATTTCATCCTCACCAACACCAAAAGCCGTGGGAAGATCTGCAGTTTCTGCTACATTATCTTCGTAGCCGGCAACTTTACAGATTCTTTTAATTAAATTTGGAGTTGACGGTATGCCGAGACCATTTATAGCAGGTGTATCTATACTAATACCGGCGCCTAGGAACAGTGTGATATCACCATTATGAACTAATGGAGCAATTTCCATTGAAATTAGTCTTTTATCTTCTTCTTTCATTGTCATTCCTATTTATTAGCTCACAGAGATTAATTCTATAACGTTTTTTTCATAGGTATGTTAATTAACATACCTAGTCACATTTTTAGATTTTCAGTTTAATCCATTGCTCGGACTGTAATAATCATCATTATTTTATTTCTTGTCAGGATATAAACGCGCATGCGAGCTTTTCCCCTGGGTCGCTCTTTACGCTTTGCGCGTTATCAACGGTCTGAAAAACTCAGGCTATTTATTTTCCTGTGTTTTGTCAGCAGTCAGATTGTTCAAATGACTCTTGCATTCCGGGCACGCTGCCGCCCGTTCCTGTAAGCACAAGGCAGGAATGGCGTGGTTTTACAACCGGAATGGTAAGCGGGGAGGGCGGTCGTTGGGCGTGTGTCCTTACGATATGCTGCATCCCTGCTTTGGTTTGAGAATACTGAAGATTGGGGGTGGGTTCAATAATTGATAAAACTGGTTACAAGTCTGAGCACAATCATTTGCAGAACCAACAAAGCGGCAGGCGCTACTACGCAGAGCGTAGTAGTGAGTTGTAAGCGGCGGGCAACCCTTCGACACGCTCGTGCCTCGCTACTCAGGGCGAACGGCTGCAAAACAAACCAGCCATCGCGGCTGAAAGCCGCTCCCACCGGTAGTAGCGAGTCATTTCAGTGTAAACAGAATCTTCTGATTCAGTCGTGGATAAGATCCACTCCTACAGTGCTGTGCCTGATTTAATATGCGGCGTTGCGTCTGAATTAACGCGGCATTTGTACGGCGCCAGTCAACCAAGTGATTCTGCGGCCTTAAGAGCAAAACCCTGCCCCGGAGCGATGCATTTGGATAGATGTTTTACATAGTCGATCCGGGGCGGGCTAAATGGCAGGAGCCATTTCAACAGCCGTAGGCTGGCCCGAAGGGTTAAGGGCATGGATGCCCGTAATCATTGTTTTGCGTGCCGCATAATCGCTGCAGTTGGCTGAACAGCGCCGGACAGCCGCAAGAGAGGATCGTAAGGAGATACCTCTCCTTGCATAGGGGCGCAGGGGGCGGAGCCCCCGCAAAGGCTTCAACTTAACTGCACAAGTCAGTCCGCGTAGCGGCTACGACTGAGAGCACAATCATTTACTGAACCAACAAAGCTGCAGGCACTACTACGCAGAGCGTAGTAGCGAGTTGTAAGCGGCGGGCAACCCTTCGACACGCTCGTGCCTCGCTACTCAGGGCGAACGGCTGCAAAACAAACCAGCTATCGCGGCTGAAAGCCGCTCCCACCGGCAGTAGCGAGCCATTTCAGGGTGAGCAGAATCTTCTGATTCAGTCGTGGATAAGATCCACTCCTGCAAGTATCTGCCTCATAGCCAGTGCCTGAATAAACCCTCCGGTTTATAGCACACACACCAACCATCGCCCGCACCAACTATCGCCCTCAGGCGCGCACGATCAACAGCAACATCCCGGCACCCGCCAGACTCAGCCCTACCACTTCCGGTAACCCGAGGGCAAAGGCCTGCCACCAGGTAAATAAACCACTGCCAATAGCGAGGGTCGCCAGCGCCTGCTGGCGCTTCTGTGCTTTTTGTGCAGCCAGTTCCTGACGCAGGGCAGCAATTTCTTTTTGCAGTGCCTGCTGGTTTTCGTCCATATGGTTCAGGCGGCTTAAGGCGCCGTGTACCAGTCCGGGTATTTGCGGGGCTTTTTCAATCCAGCCCGGCAGCTGGCGTTTTAATTCTTTAAATGCGGCTTTGGGGCCAAAACGCTCGCGCATCCAGCGTTCTAAATAGGGTTTGGCGGTGCTCCATAAATCCAGCTGCGGATACAGCTGACGGCCAAGGCCTTCGATGTTGAGCAGGGTTTTCTGCAGTAAAACCAGTTGCGGCTGCACTTCCATATTAAAGCGGCGCGCGGTGCTGAATAACTGAATTAATACCTGACCAAAAGAAATTTCAGCCAGTGGTTTATCAAAAATCGGTTCGCACACGCTGCGGATAGCGGCAGAAAATTCGTGCACTTTGGTGGTGGCCGGCACCCAGCCGGAGTCGATATGCAGCTGCGCTACCTGATGATAATCCTGATTAAAAAATGCCAACAGGTTCATCGCCAGATAGTTCTGATCTTCTTCGGTCAGGCTGCCGACAATACCGCAGTCGATGGCAATATATTGCGGTGCCTGCGGGTTATTACGCGAGACGAAAATATTGCCCGGGTGCATATCGGCATGAAAGAAGCTGTCGCGGAATACCTGGGTGAAAAAGATTTCCACACCACGTTCGGCCAGCAGTTTCATATTGGTGTTCTGTGCCTGCAGGGCGTCGATATCCGCTACCGGAATACCGTAAATACGTTCACTGACCATCACTTTGCTGCGCGTGTATTCCCAGATGACTTCCGGCATGTACAGCAGTTTAGAATTGGCGAAGTTACGTTTCAGCTGGGTGGCGTTGGAGGCTTCGATCTGTAAATTCAGTTCGCCGTAAATGGTGTGGCGATAATCGTCGACCACTTCCAGTGGTTTTAAACGGCGGCCGTCTTCGGAGTATTTCACCAGCAGGCGGGCCATGGTTTCCAGCAGCTGCAGGTCACGCTCGATGGTGTGTTCGATTCCCGGACGGACGACTTTAACCACCACTTCACGGCCGCTGCCGTCGTCGTTGCTGCGGTCTTTGCCGCTGGCAAATAAGCGCGCGGCATGTACCTGTGCAATAGAAGCAGAAGCCAGTGGCTCGGCAGAAAACTCGGCGAATAAATCGCTGATTTTCTGCCCCAGCTGGTCTTCGATTAACGCCATGGCTTTATCGCTGGCGAAAGGCGGAACGTCGTCCTGCAGGCGTTTTAATTCTTTAACAATATCGTCGGGAATCAGATCGGGGCGGGTGGATAAAATCTGGCCGAATTTAATAAAGATCGGGCCTAAGGCTTCAAGCGCCAGACGCAGACGTTCGCCACGGTTAAGGCGCGACGGCACCGGATTTAACCGCCACGGCGCGAGCCACAATGCAATGCGCAACGACAGCGGCAGCTGTTCGGTCGGCACCAGACTGTCGAGCCGGTAGCGGGTGAAGACAAACAGAATTTTCCACAGACGCCAGAGGTTTGCCACGTCGATATTATTCCTTGGGCAGAGAAGAGGTGTTTGTTGACTTGTTCGGCGACGTGTTTGTCGAATCGTTCTGCTGCATACGCGCTGCTAAACGCAGGGTGCGTGCTTCTAAACGGTCGGTCGCCAGACGCAGCTGGTCAACTTCGTCGGCAAACTGTGCCGCCAGCGGTTCCGGTGTCAGCAGTTGCGCTTCATCTTCGAGATATTCTTTAACGGCATTGCGGTAAGCCGGTGCGCTGCTTTTACCCCAGTTCAGTAAGCCGCGCAGACCTTTACCCAGCTGATGGGCGAGCAGGCCGCCGGTCAGTGGGGTGATCAGGGCTTCCCAGTCGATATCGAGGTTTTGCGCAACGCGGGTCAGCGATAAGGCAAATTCGCTGTCGCCGTCCATATCAATGGCACTGCTGATCAGGGCGTGGGCTTTATCGCTGGCGCGGGCAAGGGCAAAGAAATCGGCGGCGGAACCGCTGAGCGTCGCATCAGCACTGCTCAGACTATCGGCACCGGGTTCATTGTTGTTGCCGTGAGCCAGGCTGAGGACTATGCCGTTATCGACGATGCGGATCAGCACCGGGTTGAGCGCGTCGATGCGCACACACAGCAAACGGCCCTGCTGGCGACTCAGCGAGTTTAATGCCGCCGGGTCGTAATGCAGCACATGATTTATGGCTGCTTCAAAGGGCACGCAGGCAGCCTGCAGCAACTCGGCCGGCAGCTTACTCAGCATCAGGGTTTGATTCCGCGGTGCAGAGCGACCACGCCGCTGGTCATATTGTGGAAGCTGCAACGAACCAGACCGGCGTTTTCCATCATGCCTTTCAGGGTTTCTTGATCGGGGTGCATGCGGATGGATTCGGCCAGGTATTTGTAGCTGTCGGCATCGTTGGTCACCAGCTTGCCCATAAACGGCAGGGCGGTGAACGAATACAGATCGTAGGCTTTGCTCATCAGCGGGTTGGTCGGCTTGGAGAATTCCAGCACCAGCAGACGGCCGCCCGGCTTCAGCACGCGGGTCATGGAACGCAGCGCGGCATCTTTATCGGTAACGTTACGCAGACCGAAGGCGATGGTAATCACATCGAAGCTGTTGTCTTCGAATGGCAGGCACTCGGCATTGGCCTGAACGTATTCGATATTGCCAACGTAGCCCTGATCGGTCAGGCGGTCGCGGCCGACGTTAAGCATGGAAGAGTTGATATCGGCCAGCACCACTTTGCCCTGCGGGCCAACGATCTTGGCAAATTTCTTGGTCAGGTCGCCGGTTCCGCCAGCCAGATCGAGTACCTGATCGCCCGGGCGCACGCCTGACATATCAATAGTGATGCGTTTCCACAGGCGGTGTACGCCGAACGACATCAGGTCGTTCATCAGGTCGTACTTAGAAGCCACCGAGTGGAATACATCGGCAACCATGGCCTGTTTTTGCTCGGTATCGATGGTTTTGTAACCAAAGTGCGTGGTTTTTTCCTCGGACATACGAACCTTCTCCCGCTGACGACCTGTAGATGGGCGGCCATTTTAACGGTGCAGGTCGTGAAAGTCTTGCGCTGTGTCGGCTTTTAGCCGCCGCTGAGGGCGGGGCATAGGGTAAACTAAGAAAATGGACAAGTGCGGAGAATGGCGTGTTTGAATACAAAGCGTTGGCGCAGATAAAGCGGGCCCTTTCGGCACTGATGCTGTGTTGGCTAACGGTGGTAACACCGTGCCTGGCGGCAGAGGCGGTGGGCACGTTGCGCTTATCGGTGCCGGATGATGGCTACCCACCCTATGTTGTGCTGCAGGACGGCGAACCGCAGGGGTTGTTAATTAAGCCGCTGCGCGAGGCAGCCCGTCGTGCCGGTATTGAGCTGGAATTCGTGCTGCTGCCGGAAATGCGCTCGCAATATATGCTCGACTCCGGGCACGTTGATGGCCGTATGGAATCGCCGGACTGGACAGCCAACCCGGATGATTACCTTTGGAGTGATCTGGTGGTCTGGCTGGATGATGTACTGATTTACCGCAACGACCAGCCGTTCGATCTGGAATATGAAGAAGGTTTGCAGGGCGGCGAAATTATTACCCACCTCGGCTATGTTTACCCGGCACTGGAACCGGCCTTTGCCAGCGGCAGCCTGACCCGGCGGGATAAACTGACCGAACAGGACATGCTGAATACGCTGTTGCTGAGCCAGTCAGAAACCGCCCGCGCGCTGATTATGGGTCGCGATGTGGCGCAGTGGTATCTGGCCGCTCAGCCCGCCTTGCAGGCATTGCCGCTGAGTTTTTCTGAAAAAATATACGGCTGCGCGCCAATGGGCTTTCAGTTTGCCCGTAACGAACGGGTACAGGCATTGGTGCAGCGGCTTAATAAAGAATTCCCGCCTAAACCGCGCCAGCGGTGTCCGCGTATTACACCGTTAAGTCTGACGCCGCCTGACGACCAGTGACGCTTGTTGTCGCCAGCAGGCTGTCGTATTTTCACCTGTGCAAATGTGACTGAGCAGTGCAAGCTTGCCGCTCTGATAACGACAATAACAACGGTCTTAAAACGAGGTATCTATGTTTATCCTGTTAAATAAAGTGGTGACGTTACTGTTCTGGGTTCTGTCGATTATGGCAGCCGTACAGGGCTGGGACGGACTGCTCGGCTGGCTGCCAACCATTGCTGTGGTGGTGGCGGGTATTCATGTGCTGGAAACCGCTTATTTCTGGATGGCGCTGAAGCACAAGAGTGCCAACCCGGTTGCCGATGCGGTGCAGGTGTTTATTTTTGGTATTTTCCATATGCGCCGTTTTATTCAAACGGAAACCGCCTGACACACCAACGGCAGCGCAAACCGCGCGCTGCCGTTATCACTTCTTTTGGTTTAACAATCATCACTTCTCCGTAACGGCCATCAGCCTGCGTTGTCTGGCGTTACTCCCTCACTGAAAAAGGTTTGTATGCGTTCTGCGACAACGATATCGCGGATGATTTTCCGATGCCCCAGTGCCGGTGGCTGAAGAATATCGGCGTCTGTCAGATAGCGTCGAATGTTGTGTACTGCACTGTCAGGAATTTCAAGATCATCCGGTGCGTGAATTAACAAAGCAGGTTTCGGCGTCAGGCTCAGTAACTGGCCGCTGTTCAGTTCTTTTGCCGGGCGACCGACCTCGGTTTCAATGCGGGCAATAAATTGTCGGGTGCAGTTTGCGGGCAGTCCCATAAAACGGGCAAAGCCCTGCAGCACATCGTGTAAACAGGCGGGAGCGGAAATCAGTACACAGCGCTTAATCTGCACTCCCTGTTCACAGGCAATGGCCAATGCGGCACCGCCCATCGAGTGGCCGAGGGCACCGTAAAAGGGGCCAAAGGCAATATCGGCTTCGACGATGGCGCGGGCAAATTCCATCGGGTTACTTTTATTGCCGCCGGATTGACCATGGCGCGGCGCATCCAGTGCGAAGACATCAAATCCCTGTGCCACCAGAGCATTGGCGATCACCGCCATATGCGTCGCCCGGCTTTCCCAGCCATGCATTAGTAAAATGCGTGGGCCGCTGTTGGCCCAGCGCAGAGCACTGAGATCGTCGGCAAAATTCAGACGCTGTGCTTGTTTCTCGGTTTGTATTTCCCAGTCTTTTTGTGGGAAATGGCGGGGTGTTAAAAATAGCCGTGAATGTTGTTCGGCAACACGGGCAGGCCACAGGCGACCCATCAGCGAATTTTTAAGGCGTAAGATAGTCATTGCATTCATGGGTAACTCCTTAAAAGGCATTTTTCCAGCCAATTAAAAAACGACTGGACGATGAGAACTGACCGAACGGCCCGGCGCGGTCGCCAAAAAAATAATCGGCACCGCTCCACAGTGAGCAGCGATCGTTCAGCTGATAGCTGATTTTGCTGCGCAGCTGACCGTCGTTGTAATCGCGGTTAAGCAGGGCAAAAAAACTCAGTTCGAGGGTGTCGTTGAGTAAGGTTTTTTTCAGCAGTAGCGTATGGCGGGTGCTGATTTCGCGGCGGATAATTTGCGGCCGGTAAGCAAGAATGCGGCTCTGGTAAAACTGGTAACTGACAAACACATCTGCCGGGGCCTGATAATCCAGCGCGGTTACCGTCGCCAGTTCCGGGCTTTGGCTAATGCCGTTATTGTGCAGATCGTCGCGCAGAAAAAATGCCCGGCTGGTATGCCCGGCTTCAAGACGCAGCACCATACTGCTGAATGCTGTGCTGGCGCTCAGGCCGAACAGACGGCTGCGGCGGTACACGGCTTCCACGTCCACCTGAAGATTATTGCCGTCCGTATTTAATGTGCGGTAAATAACGGGAGTGTCGTGGTAAAAATTAAAATAGCTGGCGCTGATATCCCAGCCGGCCAGAAAGGCACTCCAGCGTAAGCCATGTTCCCAGGCACTGCCCTCCGGCCTGCGGGTTGGCAGGCGGTTAACCGTTACGCCAGCGACCGGCTGCGGTGCCAGTTCGGGGCTGGTAATGGCAAACGCCGTACCCGGTTCTGCCAGTTCGCTGAAGGTTAAATCGGGAATAATTAACCACTGCAAAGACTGCTCATTGGGCAGAGGAATATGCGCATTAAGCATCCAGGTGGCGATGCGCGAGTCTTCGGCATCGGGCAGATTAAATTCGCGCATATCCTGCGGGTTAATAATATCCAGCACCCGCAGGCCGTCGGCCTGACCCCAGACAACCTGTTGTTTACCACTGCGCAGAGACACGCCGTAGAAATACTGGTCAGCATAGGCTTCGGGAATATCAAAACGCAGGTTATCCCACTGTGCCAGTGGCCCGCTGCTATGCAGGCTGCCCGCCGGATAATTATCTGTCCGACTGGTTGGCTGCTCTGCGTACAGGGTGTCAGAAAAATCAGCACGCAGACGTGGCTGCAGATTAAACGACGTATTGGCCGTGCGGTATTGCCATTCACTTTGCAGCTGCACTTCTGCCTTGCTCAGCGCGGCCGGAGCATCGCTCCAGGCCAGTTCTGAACTTAGTTCTGAACTGAATTCGCTGTGCGCCGCACTGCTCAGCAATATCAGGGTGAAAGCACCGGCGCTTAGCCGATGTGGTTGTCGACGTTGTTGTCGGAGTTGTTGCCGGATATTCATTTACAACCCCCGGCGCAGAGTATTCTGGGTAAACAGGTGGTCAGCCACATCCTGTTGGTAATCGACGGCAGAAAAAATAAACAGCGAGCGGTGACCGCTGATATGGTTTTCGGCCAGCAGCTGATGCCGGGTCCAGATGCCATCAACTATACGGATATCCGTTACCTGCACGGTTTTCAGCGGCACCTGTTTAATATCCAGATAGTCGCTTTTAACCACGATCCAGTTTTGCGGATCAATATAAAAAGTTACCTCGCCATACCCCAGTTCCTGGGCAATCGCCGCCGTTTTTGGGGTACCTTTGACCACCAGTTTTCCGTCATCGTCTGGCAGGCGTTGCAGCTGGTAGTCGGCAATACTGATATGACCGTTCTGCTTAATATCTTCATAGGTAAAATCGGTACCCATAAAATAATCGCCCCGGTCGGATGCGGAAATCCGGCGCACCTTGCGCAGTGCCGGCAGGTACAGCCACTGATCATCTTCCTGATCGACGGCGGCATAATCGAAGGTCAGAAAACCGGTGTCTTTAACATTGGCCGGTGATTTATAAAAAAATACGGTTTTTTTATCGTCACCAAAATACTTGCGGTAAGACATGGTTTCGCGCCGCCGTTCTTTGCCACGACTGTCGGTCAGCAACATGCTCAGCTGGCTGCTGACATGCTGGCCGTCATCCACTGCATTTACCCGCTGTGCGATATCGACGGCCGTGAGTGTTTCCAGTGTTTCCGAATTAACAGCTTCTTCTGCCTGTAACGACTGGCTGTGCACTGCAGCATACAAGAGTGCACCGTACAAGGCTGCCGTGCCCAAACCAGTGGTGAGTAGCAGTGTCAGTGCCGTACTGCCAGCCACGTGTTTTTCTGCCGCTATTGCACTGGCTTCGGACGCCTTTTTTTCACCGAAAATAAAGGTCGGCTGCAGTAATACAATCAGTGCCGGTAACAGCGTCATAGCAGCGATAAAACTCATACTTACCGACAACACCACAATGGTGCCGAAGTGCGTCAGGGGTACAACCTGCGAGCTGATCAGTACACCAAAACCAAAGGCAATCGCCAGATAATTAAATAACAGTGCCCGGCCTGTAGAACGGAATAATTCGGTGAATAATCCACTGCCTTTTAATCCGTCGGCCACCAGAGTTTTCAGGCGTTCGAGGGTATGAATAGCAAAGTCGATACCCAGGCCAATGGCTACCGAGGCAAACATCGAGGTGCCTATGCCCAGATCAATCCCCAGCAATGCCATTGCCGCATAAACCGTAAGAATGGAACAGATTACCGGCAGAGTTGCGAGCAGACCGGCCGCCCAGGAGCGGAATAATAACGCCGAGACCAGAAAGACACAGAGCAGCGAAATCACCACGCTGTAAAAATGGCTGACGCCCAAATCTTTAATCCAGTGGTAGTTAACATTCACACGGCCACTGAGGCTGGCAGTGACCTCTTCATCGCTAACGGCATTGTTAAAGTGCTGGTCGATATATTGCTGCAGGGCTTCAACCACCGGTTTGGTGGCAATAAAATCGGCACTGTCGAGATTCAGACGGATATTGGCAAGACGGTAGTCATAATCAATTTCTTCAGAAAAATCGGCAGGATCAGAACTGGCCGAATAGAGCAGAAAATACTGCGCAATCAGGTCGGCATCCTGTGGCAGGCGGTAGGCATCACTCTGACCTTCGTTCAGGGATTTATTCATCTGCTTTAAATAATCCACCACCGATGATGAACCATTTACATGTGGCAGGGTTTCAGCGTAGGTCTGCAGAGCTTCCATGGCATTCAGCACCTGCGGTGAAAAAATCCCTTCGTTACGGCTGCTGGTAATGACAATGTCCAGCGTATTGGTGCCTTCCAGATGCTGATTAATGACTTCGTCAGCCTGATAAATCGCTTCGCTGGAATGAAAGGTATTAATGCGGTTTTCGTTTACCTGAATCTGGGTGGCCAGCAGGGCACCGCTGATGCTGAGAAAAGCAAATAATGACAGTGTGGCGCGCGGATGGCGTACACAGCTTCCACCGACAAATGTCATCAGGCGGGCAAAGGTATCCTGCTGACTGTTCTGTTCAAGGCGAATCCAGCGCTGGCTGACTCTGGGTTTCAGTAAAGCGATGCAGGCCGGTAAAACAAACAGCGAATAAAACCAGGCAACCAGCACGCCGAAGGCGGTGAATAAGCCAAAATATTCAAAGGGTGGCATATAAGACGACGCGTACAGGCCAAGAAATCCGGCAATAGTGGTCAGCGACGTCAGCGTTACCGGGCGCGCCATAACGGCAACGGCTTCACGGATGCAGGCCTGCAGCGACCAGTCCGGATGTCGCGCCTGCATTTCGTAATAGTGGCTGAAAATATGAATTGAATCGGCGACCGCCATGCCAATTAAAATAACCGGCATAGCGTTGGTGATAACAAAAAAAGGCACACCGCAGTAAGCCATAAAACCGAGGGTCATCAGCACCGAGGCGGCGATGACCAGATTACCCAGCAGGGCCGGTAACAAACGGCGGAAAGCCACCATCAGCATAATGGTAATAATTAATCCGGCGAGCGGATTAAGGCGGCTGGCATCGTGATCGATATAGTGGCCGAGATAGCCCAGAACGGCGCCTTCACCGGCCACATGCAGTTCGACATCTGCTGGCACTTGGGTTTTCTGCAGCAACTGATTGATGGCGTCGTAAGCGGCTTCGGCCTGGTTGTCATCGTACAATTCCAGCACGATCATACTCATCGTGCCGTCTTCAGCAACCAGCATGCCGTGGTACAGCGGAAAGTCTTCTATTGCCTGACGTACAGCCGCACCATTGCCTGTGGAGCGTAAGTCGTAGAATGGTGCAACCTCCATCCCGTCGGCCGAGGCAGTGATATTATTTTCGCTGGCCAGACTGATGGTGCGTGCCGTATTAATCATCGGCAAGGCATTTAACTGATTGGTCAGTTGCCCGATCAGATCGAGAGTCTGTTTGCGGTAAATACCTTCTGCCGAGCGGTCGTATATGGCAACGATCAGCGGATCGCTTAAACCAAAAATTTCCCGCACCTTATTTTTATACACCAGCGCCGGATTGTCGGCTTCGAGAAAGGCATCGGCGCGGGTGTCTTTGTGCAGCTGTCCGAGTCCGGCGACCAGTAATGCCATCAGCAGAAGCCCGGCAAACAGAACGGTTTTCGGGTAATTAACCCCGGCCTGAATGCCGCTTCTCACGACTGGCAGCAGCCAGTGTTTTTCCCTGTTCGTGTTCATAATTCGCCCTCAATTGAATGTATATGCATCTATATGTAAATGTATATGCATGCAAATGGCAAATTTTTTTTAGCTGCGCAGGGTGAGAATAGCGTCGGCGACTTGCAACAGTTGTGCAGAAAGCTCGTCACCCAGATGCTGGGAAATGCCGCTCTGTGCCTGCTTCCAGCGAACCTTTGCCTTATTAAACAAGGCTTTACCTTCGTCGGTCAGAGACACCAGTGTTACCCGGCCATCATCGGGGCTGGGATTGGTTTGCACATAGCCGCTGCGGATCAACGGTTTCAGATTGCGTGTCAGGGTGGTTTGCTGCAGCACCAGAACTTCCTGCAGCTCTTTCTGCGATGGGCTTTTCAGCATCGACAGCACGCGCAGAACAGAGAACTGCGCAATGGTAATACCCAGATCGCGCAGGCTGTTGTCGTAGTAGCTGGTCAGAACCCGGTCGGCCTGGCGCAGTTTGAGGTTAAAGCAGGGAGTAATATTCATAAGAGTATCCGGCTGCAGAACAGTGCAATCATAGCTCAGGCGACGGCGGGCTGTCAGTGCCGTTTTTTCTGCAAAGACTTTCTATTTTCTGAAATATTCGTACCTTATGCTGCCTTAAATCATACAACGACGGATTGAGTGCAACGGAATGAAAAAGAATTGGGTTGCTTTTTTACTGACCTTGGCGACAACGCTGGCGTATGCCGATACGGATTCTGCCGTTAAGGTGGAAAGCGCCAGTGAAATAAAGCAAGGATTGGGAGTCAGTTTTCATGCTGACCTGATGGCCGGTGGTGACAAGTTAGCGGAAATGGAATATGACCGCGGTACCACCAACGATATTAATGCCGGTGCCGGTATTAAACTTGGCGCTGGTGTTTATTACACTCTGAACCGGGTTCGCGCTGAAGCCCGTCTGGGCTGGTTGAGTGATTCTGCCAATGGTCTGGATGACGACAACGATCCGGTTACCATTGAGTTTTCGACCTATCCGCTGGATCTGATGCTGCACTACCAGCTGGGCAAACACAGCCTGGGCGCTGGCCTGACGTATCATATGAACCCGAAGCTGGATATGGACGGCACAGAGTATACTTTTGATTCACCGACCGGCAGTCTGATTGAATACCAGTACCACCTGAATCCGCGCTTTGCCATCAGTGCCAAATACCAGAGCATTGAATATTACTATCAGCCAAGTGACGTCACTTTTGATGGCTCCGGGCTGGGGATCGGGATTTCAATTCAGCTTTAATTCTGCTTTTGCAGATATAAAAAACGCAGCCAATGGCTGCGTTTTTATTTTCAGCGTGCGTTTATTACACGGTTTGTGCGGTTGCTGTTGTTTCTTCAGTTTCCGGATATAAATCCGCTTCGGCCTGTTCCAGCATAGCGAATTCTTCTTCGGCGGTTTTGGCCACCAGATGGTTTTTGCTGTAACCAAAATAATAGGCCGCACCAATCACAAACAGCACCAGAGTGTAGAAGAAGGCGCGTGGGTCAAAGGCATACACACCAGTTAATGCAATCAGCGACAGCAGCAGGGCGATACCGGAAGTAAATACACCGCCCGGTGTTTTATACGGACGCACCAGCTCAGGCTGTTTAACGCGCAGCATAATGTGGCTCAGTGCCATGAGGGCGTAAGATACGGTGGCACCGACCACTGCCATGGCCAGCATCAGATCCCCTTCGCCGCTCAGTGATGCGACAAAACCCAGTACACCAGGAACAATCAGCGCACGCGCCGGTACTTTACGTTCGGTGGTTACTGACAGTGTCTGTGGCAGATAACCGGCACGCGACAGCGCAAATACCAGGCGGCTGTAGCCATAGATAATGGAAAAGAACGATGCAATTAAACCGACCAGGCCCAGTACGTTAATAATGGTCGCCAGCTGAGTATGACCGGTCGCATTCAGTGCATCCACCAGTGGAACGGCGCTTTCACCCATGGCCTGAGCACCTGCCGCGCCGGGAATTAACAGCACAACCAGCAGGGCAGTAAACAGCAGAAATACCATGGCGCCGATAATACCTTTAGGCACATCTTTCGCCGGGTCTTTGGCTTCTTCAGCGGCCAGTGGCACACCTTCTACCGCCAGGAATAACCACATAGCAAATGGCAGCGCAGCCCAAACACCGTACCAGCCCAGTGGCAGCATGGAAGAGGTACCTTCGCTGGCGGCGATATCAAACAGGTTCGCACTGTCGAAGCTGCCGATTAAGGCAATCGCGGTGGCAATAATGGCCAGTACCGCCAGACCAGAAATAACCATCATCACTTTTAATGCTTCGCCAACACCGGCCAGATGAATACCGATAAACACTAAATAAAACGCCGCGTAAACCCAGGGGCCATTAAAGCCGACCAGCGCTTCAACCGCCGAGCCAATAAATATCACAATGGCTGCCGGAGCCAGAGCGTATTCAATTAATACCGCAAGGCCGGTTAAATAACCGCCAGCCGGCCCCATCGCCTGACGGGCAAAACTGTAACCGCCACCGGCGGCAGGAATAGCCGCCGACATTTCAGCCAGTGATAACACCAGCGTGAAATACATAACCGCCATTAACAGTGCGGCGATGGCAAAACCACCCCAACCCGCTTGGGCGATACCAAAGTTCCAGCCGGCAAAATCACCGGAAATTACGTAAGAAACGCCGAGACCGGCCAGAAGAATCCAGCCTGCCGTGCCTTTTTTGAGTTGCCGTTTGGCAAGGTAGTCCTGATGGGATGTGGACATGGTATTACCTCATACGTTGAATAAAGGGTGTTTTAAACGTTAAAAAAACAATCAGCTGAGCAGAAAATTCTTTGCCTCTGCTGTTGAATGGAGCGCTGACGGTTGTCCGGATTCTGTTGTTATGGTGTTATCCGCCGCCGCTGATGAATGCTCCAGAGTCGCCGTTTTTGCGGTGGTTGCTGCCATGTCATCCGCTGACTCTAACAGGGCGCCACTACGGTCTTTAAGTTGCACGCCGGATAGCTGCAGCCGGCGTGATTCGCGCAATAAATACCCGGCTTTATGGGCCGCTTCGCTGAAATTCAGCCCTTCTGGGCGAACGTTGGAAATACAATTACGGCGGGCATCGGTCAGGCCACGTACCGGCGCCCAGGTAAGGTATAAACCGAGGCTGTCGGGAGAACTTAATCCCGGCCGTTCGCCAATTAATACCAGCACGGTTTTAGCATTTAATAATTCGCCAACATCATCACCGACGGCGACGCGGGCTTGTTCTACCAGCGTAATCGGAGCGAGTGTCCATTCCTGTTTATCGGCATTTAATTCTTCGCATAAGGCCTGAATAAACGGCACGGCGTTATGGGCAATGGCGGTGGCGGATAAACCGTCGGCAATGACCAGTGCCAGATCAAAAGGTTGTTCCGGCGTTTGCTGTTCCTGCTGCAGTAATACCCGTGATGCTTCATCCAGACGGCGGCCTAAATCGGGGCGCTGTAAATAGGTAATACGGTCAACGGCTTCGCTGTGCAGCTTTAACGGTGGCTCTTCGTTTAACAGCGGATATTGTTCAGCCAGTGTTTCCAGCTGTTGCGTCAGCGCAGAAAAATCGAGTGGTGTATGTACCGCATCACGCGCCTGGGCATGGGCTAACTGAAACTCCAGCATTTCTTTTGTTGGCAAACTGATGCCGCTGCGTCCGAGACCAATACGCGCTGCGGTAAACTGGCGCAGGCGACGCCATGGGTTATCAACAACGCCGTTCCAGTCATCGTTATGGATATCGGGTTGATCAACCATTGGACACCTCCGATTCTGAATTACCGGCCGGTAATGTTTTTAATGACGCCGCAAACGCAGGCGGTAAAGCTTCGTTTAAACAGGCACCGGCGGCATTGCTCATAATCTGCATTTTTTCCAGCCAGGCTTCGAATTCCGGCGATGGCCCAAGGCCCAGAACACGGCGTGCGTATAACGCATCGTGGAATGAGGTGGTCTGATAATTGAGCATAATGTCGTCGGAGCCGGGAATGCCCATCACAAACGAACAACCAGCCGCTCCCAGTAAGGTGAGCAGGTTATCCATATCGTTCTGATCGGCTTCGGCGTGGTTGGTGTAGCAAACATCGCAGCCCATTGGCAGGCCGAGTAATTTGGCGCAGAAATGATCTTCCAGACCGGCGCGGATAATTTCTTTACCGTCGAATAAATATTCCGGGCCAATAAAACCCACCACGGTATTCACCAGCAGCGGATTGAATTTTCGCGCGACGGCATAAGCGCGGGTCTCGCAGGTTTGCTGATCCAGACCGTGATGAGCATTGGCTGATAATGCGCTGCCCTGACCGGTTTCAAAATACATTACGTTATTGCCCACCGTACCGCGCTGTAATGACAGTGCTGCCTGCTCAGCTTCGGCCAGGGTGGCTAAATTAAATCCAAAGCTGGAGTTGGTGGCTTCGGTGCCGCCAATCGACTGAAACACCAGATCGACCGGTGCGCCCTGTTCGATGCATTCCAGCGTATTGGTGACATGGGTCAGCACGCACGACTGGGTTGGAATTTCGTATTTGCTGATGACCTCGTCCATTAATTTCATCAGCCGGGTTGCCTGGGCAACGTTGTCGGTCGCCGGGTTTATACCAATCACCGCATCGCCGCTGCCATACAGCAGGCCATCGAGAATGCTGGCGGCAATGCCGTTCATATCATCGGTTGGGTGATTAGGTTGCAGGCGTGTTGCCAGACGCTTGGGTAAACCAATGGTGCTGCGGAAAGCGGTAATAACACGACATTTTTGTGCGACCAGAATTAAATCCTGATTGCGCATAATTTTACTCACCGCTGCCGCCATTTCCGGCGTTACGCCGTTGCGTATTTTGCTCAGCATGTCGCTGCTGGCCAGATCGGACAGCAGCCAGTTGCGGAAATCACCCACGGTAAAATGACTGATGGGCGCGAATGCCAGCGCATCGTGCTCGTCGATAATTAAGCGGGTAACTTCATCCTGCTCGTAAGGAATTAACACTTCATTGAGGAAGGTTTTCAGCGGCACATCGGCCAGTGCCATCTGCGCCACGGCACGTTCTTCGGCCGAGCGCGCAATCACTCCGGCCAGACGGTCGCCGGAGCGTGCAGGCGTTGCTCTGGCCATCAGGTCGGCCAGATTACGGAATTCGTAGGTCTTACTACCCAGAGAGTAGCGATACGCTTTATGCATAGCGGTTTCCTGAAACAGTGGCATGTTGCGGCCGGCAATAAGATGGGCGCGACCGGAACAGATATTGCTGTCGCAGATACAGCTGACAGCCTCATCCTTTATCAACAGCTCAGCGAATAACGTTCCGATGGCCTATCGAATTTTGGCAAATGTGGTTTTTGTTATTTAAATCAGCGGATTAATAATGGTAAAAGCTTATAAATCACGAGCCGGTAACACAGGAATATTGTGAAAGCGTCACCATTCTTCCCAGTCGCATCTGATAGTGCGCACAGTAATGTAGCGATGCAGCATGCATCCGCCCCTGATTGGTGCGTAACGGAAGCAACCGATGCGGACGAGCACGCCCATAATCTGCGCGACTGGCAGCAAGAGTACGATCAGCTCAGTGATGGCGCTTTTTATGGCCGCATTGACGAACTGGCGCTGGAGCATTTGCAGGTATTCCGTGAACACACCAGCCAGGCGCTGCGCCAGCAATGCAATGTCTGGCCAGATTCTGTCTGGCTGGGCTTTGCCGCCGGTGAACAGGATTGCCGAATTAATGGCCAGGAAGTAGCGAACAACGAATTGATGTGCCGTCCGGGTAATACCGGTTTTGAATTAGTCACACCGCAAAGCTTCGATATTTACGGCATCGTGGTCAGTCAGCAGGCGCTGACACAATGTGCTGATGCTCAGGGTATCAACCTCGATGCGCGCTTATGGCAATCACCACGGCGCGGCTGGCAGGAACAAAAACTCAATGCCCTGCGTTATGTGTTACAGCGCTTACTGGCACCCAAGCACAGCGGCCTGGCCGGGCCGTTACAGCAGGACATGCTGCTAATGGCCGTGCTCGAAGTGTTGCAACAACCGGAAAACAGCAACACCACGCTGCCCGCTTATGCGCGGCGCAAAGCCGTGGTTGACCGGGTAAAAGATTTCCTCGCCGCCAACCCCAATGCACCGGTCACCATGACCGAACTGTGCGAATTAACCCACGTAAGCCGCCGTACTCTGCAATACAGTTTTGAAAGTATTCTGGGCATCAGCCCGTTACGTTATTTACGCGTATCGCGCTTAAATTCGGTACGCCGTGCACTGTCACAGCCCGATGCCATTCTCGATGTTGAACAGGACGACGTAACCGTGCAGCGCATTGCCAGCCACTGGGGGTTCTGGCACGCCGGGCAGTTTGCCCATGATTACAAACAACTGTTTGGTGAAAACCCGTCGGAGACATTAAAGCGCGGGTTTATGGGGAGGGGGAGAGATTTTTAAGGTCGTGAAAATAATGTTGCAGAATAATTTACAGGTATCTTTGGTGTGAACGACTTCGCTGGTCGGGAGCGGGCCTGTTTAAATAGTGTCAATAATGCCTAATAAGCCCACCAAAATATAACTGAGCCAATCATAATCAGAATCAGCGGTGCATAGTATCCGAGTATAATAAAGCAGATTGGCTGGCCACGCAGTAATCGGTACCTTATGCTATCGCCGACTTTAGTCGCTATGTGGCAATTACTCACATGCCCTGCAAGCAGACAAAAGATACTGAGAAAAACAGCCATAGCGCCCTGAGAAACATAAGCCATTGCCGCAGAAAACAATAGCACCAGCGGAACATAGGGGATCGATGCCAAAGGCCCATAGCCCATATAGCTATCAGAAAACGCACTGATTATAAACGCCTTTCTCATGGCACTGATTTTTTGCTTTAACGAAGGATTGCAATCTTCACATACAGGCTGCGATAGCCCTCGTGATTGCGCGTACTTTTCCTGACTGGCTTTATGCTTCCAGCCGCATTTAGGACAGGTAAACGCCATAGTTCCTCGTATTCTTCGGCATGATATCAAGCGCCACCGCTGTTTGTGATGGCAACATCTCTGCGCTGTATTATGTCAGAATATCATTTCAATCAAACCAATACTCATGCATTTCCTGAAGAAACTCAGCTGTGAGCGGATAGCCAGAAGCAGAACCAATAACAGAATCTATGCCGCACTTTGGACAGAGCGCGCATTTACCATCATCAATCCATTCATTGATTGTGGAAGGAGGGAATACACCTAAGCAATAAAAACAACCACACTGGGTGCTTTGCAAAATCTCCGACCGATGGCCGGATGAATGCTTATGTGCGTTTAATATTTCTTTTCCGGGCACGGTTTACGATCCTGATGGGTGTTTGATTAGTGTTAATAAGTGCCTTAACTTTTTTCATCTATTCGGTCTTGCGGTAAAACATGTTTCCGAACTTTGATTCGAAAACGTAATAAAATCTTCTGTTTCCCCTGTATAAAGTAGGGGTTGGATCTATAAGAGGGTGTTCATTATCCATGATGATACGATATAGCATGGGTGGTTTATCACGGTACCATTCGATTCTGCCCCTGACTGTTTTAATGCTTCCATCCTTTAGCTTTTCATTGAAGATAAACTCGTTATCCTTTGTGATTTCGAAGAAGAAATGATCTTTTTGCCAATCAGAGTTTTTGCTAGGGCCTGTCGACACTAAGTAAATCCGGCCTGCTGAGAGCCAGTTTTTCTCAGAACAAGGAGAGAGGAGTGATATTAGCGGGCTAAATGAATGACGAACGACGCCGTTCATGGGGAAAACTGGCCTCAGCCCGAAGGGTTATGGCTAAAAATCCCTCATCCTA
>NZ_JAOANI010000015.1:16053-157419 GCF_025318105.1 Thalassolituus pacificus | reverse complement strand
GCTGTTCGCTCGCTTAACCCGTTAGGCCACACTCTCAGCGCCTTGCCTGAGAAATTTTTAGCCGATAACAGGTCTGTTTAATTAATGTCGACAGGCCCTAGGATAAAAGCGATTGTCAATTTCGTAGGTGCCGATCACCCTTTCTTTCGTTATCGGAAAATGTGAGTAAAGCGAAAAACCAATCAGAACCCCGGGCAATATCAAGATTGTGCTGAGTTTTTTCACATAACTTAAATCTTTTGTTTTTATGTAATTCCATGTCAACACAATCGAATACAGTCCGGTGGCGACCACAAGAAGCAAGAAAAGAAAAATCCCAAAAGATGGCAAGCTATATACTCCATTTCTGAAAAGCGAATGGTATTCATATCAACTCCGCTCATCCTGAGCTGCGAGGCACGAGCGTGTCGAAGGGCTGCAGGTTTGTTTATTCCCATGCATACCCTTCGACAGGCTCAGGGCGAACGCTATTCATATCAACTCCGCTCATCCTGAGCCGCGAGGCACGAGCGTGTCGAAGGACTGCAGGTTTATTTATTCCCATACATACCCTTCGACAGGCTCAGGGCGAACGCTATTCATATCAACTCCGCTCATCCTGAGCCGCGAGGCACGAGCGTGTCGAAGGGCTGCAGGTTTATTTCTTCTCATACATCCCCTTCGACAGGCTCAGGGCGAACGCTATTCATATCAACTCCGCTCATCCTGAGCCGCGAGGTACGAGCGTGTCGAAGGACTGCAGGTTTATTTATTCCCATACACCCCTTTCGATAAGCTCAGGGCGAACGGTAAATAAAAGCCAACCCGCGACGTGGCTGCAAAATAAGCCGACATTATCGCGGCTGAAAGCCGCTCCGGGTACCCGTTTTATCACGAAGCGATTTCTGCACAGCGCGTAGCAGGCCATTGTATATGGCTAGCCTTAGCCCTGATTCCTGCGCCGGTACTCCGTTGGCGTACAGCCACTGAAGCGGCGGAATGCGGTGTTAAAGGTCGATTTCGAATTAAAGCCCACATCAAAACAGATGCGCGACACCGGCGTATCACTGTCGCGCAGTGCCTGCTTTGCGGCTTCAATCCGGTGCTGGTTGAGCCAGTCGTAAAAATTACTGCCTGAGCACTGGTTAATGGCGGCCGATGCCTGATGGCTGGTCATGCCGCAGATGCCGGCAAGTTTACCGAGTGACAATTCGTTATCACGGAAGGCTCCGTTGGCCAGCGCCTGCTGCAGCTCGGCGAAGAGTTCCTGCTGGGCATTGTTGGCGGCAGCTGCGCTGGCATCTGCTGGTGTGGCGTTGCTGCTGGCCGGGTCTGTGCTGCCTGGTTTGGGTGACATTGCCAGCGGCTGGCGCGGCGGATGGCTTTGCGGCAGCTGCACGTGGCTGAGCATCAGATACAGCAGGTAAGCACTGGTCGGAGCGAGGGCAAAGGCCACCGACAGGTTCCAGCCAAAGCCAGTGCTGAGCAGAATACGGCCCAGCAATGACAGGGCAATAATCAGCTGTACGGTCTGCAGTTTATTAATCCAACTGCCGAGTCTGGCTTTGCGTCCCTGGTAGCCCAGAGTGCGCTGCCGCCACCAGTACAGCAGGCTGAGTCCGGCGATAATGGCGAGGTAGTCGTTGCCGTAAGGGGCCAGTGGCTGCCACAGGCTTTCGTCGATCCGTACCTTCAGCATCCAGTCGATGCGTTCGGCGGCGGGCAGGTTCCAGTAAGGAACGTCCATTAAGGCGACGATAAAGGCCGGAGATAAGTGCAGCAGCATTTGCCTGCGCGGGTGAAAAATATTGTCGCCCTGCAGCGCGCGCTGGTAGCCGTACAATGTGAGTGGCAGCAGCACAACCAATGGGTCGACCAGCTTCAGAAAAAACGGCCAGCGCAGAAACATATCGGTGGCGTGATAGAGAAACTCCAGTGATTGCAGCATCACCAGTGTTGCCAGCCCCAAAAGCCAGGCGATGGTCAGGCGGGTGTGGGCATGATTTACCATCCAGCTCAGGGTGGCCAGCAGCAGTACACTGCTGAGGCACAGTCCGATCAGCGCTGCTGCACCTGCTTCGTAGTTCATCAATACCTCTCAGAGAGACCAACTAAAGTTCGGATGGATCGAACTGTACGTCTAAGTTGTTGTTTTTAAAGTTATTTTTCTTTGGTGTCGGATCTATCGATACGGACGATCCTGTTGTCGTTCCGGCGTCTAATACTATTTCCTGTCACATAATGATAACAAGTGAGGAAACCTCAATGCATTTAGGCACCGTCCTGAAGAAGCCCGGCCTGTACGCGCTGAGCGCGTTAAGCTGCGCCTTATTAACAGGCTGCAATGACGATAAGAGCAATGCAAGCCATTCCTACGATGCACAGATTACTTACACCGCCCATGGTGTGCCGCATATTGAAGCCAGGGACTATCCCAGTCTGGGTTACGGTATCGGTTATGCGCAGGCCAGAGAAAACCTCTGCACCTTGTCCGAACAGCTGCTGAAACTGAAATCACAGAAATCCGAATACTTCGGTGCCGGTAGCGGCAACGCGAACCTGTTGTCGGATCTGGGCTACAAAGCCATGGATTATCCGGCTGAAGCCGCCCAGCTGTACAGTGGTTTATCAGTAACGACCAAAGGGCTGCTGCAGGGCTATGCCGCCGGTTTTAACCGCTCGCTGAGTGAGCGTGCCGGTCCGCAGGAATATCCGTCGCCGTGTCGCGGTGCCGACTGGGTCACCAGCATTACAGCGCAGGATCTGCTGGCTTATCAGCTGGATCTGGCCGGGCTGTCGAGTGCACGTAACTTCCTGCCAGCGATGGCTGCGGCACAGCCGCCGGTAGCAACGGTTGCTGCGGTCGACAGTGCACAACTGGATGCCGGTCATGTTTTTACCTCTGAAGGCATTGGCAGTAATGGTTGGGCGCTGGGCAGTGATCGTGTTGATGGCGCGAGCTCTGCGCTGTTAGGAAACCCTCACTTCCCATGGGACGGCGAGCTGCGTTTCTACCAGCAGCATCTGACCATTCCCGGTGAGCTGGATGTCAACGGCGTGGGCATGGTGGGTCTGCCAGCGGTGGTAATCGGTTACAACCAGAATCTGGGCTGGACGCACACCGTGTCGCAGTCGAAGCGCTTTACCCTGTATCAGCTGCAGCTCGATCCGGCCGATCCGCTGCGCTACAAATTTGATGGTGAATACCGCGAGCTCAGCAGCAAAACCGTTACGGTAAAAGTGAAGCAGGGCGACGGCTCGCTGGTGGATGTGCCGCACACGCTGTACTTCAGCCACTTTGGGCCGATGGTGAACCTGGCGTCACTGTCTCCGGCACTGGGCTGGACAACCAGTTCGGCCGTCACCTTCCGCGACGCCAACGCCGGTAACACCCGCATGCTGGAACAGTGGATGGCGATGAATAAAGCCAAAACCCGTGATGAATTCTTCCAGGCCTTTGCCGACCATCAGGGCATCCCGTGGGTAAATACCCTGATGATTGCCGATGACGGTACGGCCTCTTACCTTGACGGCACGCAGGTACCGCAGCTCAGCCCGCAGGCTGAAGCTTACTGGGGTGTGGCTTCCAAGAGCCCGCAGTTAGCACCGATCTGGCAGGATGGCGCTGGCAGTGTGCTGTTGCCGGGTACCAGTTCGCTGTATGAGTGGGTCGACACGGGCGATGCCGGTGCGCCGGGTCTGGTGCCGTTCAGCAAGGCGCCACAGGTTACGCGCAGCGACTATGTGTACAACGCCAACAGCAGCCACTGGCTGACCAACGTGGCTGAACCTCTGACCGGCTACAGCCTGATGTACGGTCCTGAGCAGATTGTGCGCAGCCCGCGTACCCGCTACAACGCCCAGCTGATCAGCGATATGTCGGGAACCGGTCTGGCCGGTGCTGATAACCGCTTTACCCTGGGTGAACTGGAAACCGTGCTGACCCATAATGGCTCGCTGTTTGCCGGTGATTTCCGCAATGAACTGGTAACCCGCTGTACCAACCACAACAGCATTCAGGTAAACGGCTCGGCGTTTGATTTAACCGCCGCCTGTACCGCGCTGGCCAACTGGGATGGTAAGTACAACCTGAACAGCACCGGTGCGCAGGTGATGCGTGAATTCCTCGCGGCTTTCCGTGTTTCCGGCCACCGTGATTTGTCTGACAGCCTGTTCGCCGTACCTTTCAGTGCCCAGCAGCCGGCGACTACGCCATCGGGTCTGGTGGCAATTGACGCCGGTGATGTGGATAACGACCCGGTATTGCAGGCACTGGCCGCGGCGGCGAAACGCCTGACCGATGCTGGTATCGCACTGGATGCCACGCTGGGTTCGGTGCAGTACGTGATTAAAGCAGAGGGCAAAGATCCGATTGCGATTACCGGTGCTAACTCGTATGAAGGCGTATTTAATATGGCTTCCAGTGCCGTGCCATCACGCTCAACCTCCGAGCTGGCAACCAACCTGGTGGGCAGCAAACGCGCCGATTCGCCGCTGGTATCACTGGATGAAGACGGCAATGGTGCGACCGAGCGTTACCGCATTAACTACGGCTCCAGCTTTGTGATGGCACTGCAATACGGTGACAACGGCCCTGAGGCAGAAATGTTCCTGAGCTACGGTCAGTCACATGATCCTGAGTCGGAATTTTTCACCGACCAGACGCTGAACTACAGCAACCTGCAATGGCGTCCGATGCTGTTTAAAGCGGCGGATGTTAAAGCGCAGGCGGTAGAGACGCTGCAGTTAAAAGGTAAGTAATTACCGGGTTAAGATAAATAAAAAGCCCTGCGTTACACGCGGGGCTTTTTTTATGCGGGATTAAAAAGGAATAATAAATACCGTTCGCCCTGAGCTTGTCGAAGGGTGTGTATGGGAATAAATAAACCTGCAGTCCTTCGACATGCTCGTACCTCGCTGCTCAGGATGAACGGAATCGATATAATGCGCGGTGGCTCTGATAAAACACCGTTCGCCCTGAGCTTGTCGAAGGGTGTGCAGTCCGCTACACGGGTGGCTTTTATTTACCGTTCGTCCTGAGCTTGTCGAAGGGTTGTATGGGAATAAATAAACCTGCAGTCCTTCGACATGCTCGTACCTAGCGGCTCAGGATGAGCGGAGTTGATATAACGCGCCGGTGGCTCTGATAAAGCACCGTTTGCACTGAGTTTGTCGAAGGGTTGTATGGGAATAAATAAACCTGCAGTCCTTCGACACGCTCGTGCCTCGCTGCTCAGGATGAACGGAATCGATATAACGCGTCGTTGGCTCTGATCAAGCACCGTTCGCCATGAGCTTGTCGAAGGGTGTGTATGAGCATAAATAAACCTGCAGTCCTTCGACACGCTCGTACCTCGCGGCTCAGGATGAGCGGAGTTGATATAACACGCCGGTGGCTCTGATAAAGCACCGTTCGCCCTGAGCTTGTCGAAGGGGTGTGCAGTCCGCTACACGGGTGGCTTTTATTTACCGTTCGCCCTGAGCTTGTCGAAGGGATTGCAGTTTCCTTCGATGAACTCTGATTAAATCAAATTACACCAACTGCTCTGCGTCACCGGCAGTGCGGTCAGTCTGCCCGCTATTCAACGGCAACGCCGCCTGCAGGCTGGGATAAAACCCCAACACATTATCCTGTGGTTTGAGCCCGGAACGCGCGAGGGTTTTCAGCGGCTGAAACTGCAGGTCGGCAATACGTACCTCGGTATTGTATTTGGCGCTGGCGTTGAGAAATTTCAGCAAGGCCGCCAGGCCACCGGCATCTATCACGGGGACGGCATCCATATACAGAATCACGGCTTTTTTATCGCGGGTATGAGCGGTTAATTCTGAAAAAATCCGGTCGGCGGCGGCAAAAAACAGCGGGCCATTAATTTTGTATACCGCCCAGCCTGCAGGCAGTGGATTACTGATTAATTTACTGTTGTCGCTGATATCGCTGACTTTGGTCATCTCGGAAATATCGCGCATAAATAACAGTGAGGCGAGGACGATACCGACGCCGATGGCGATCACCATATCAAACAGTACGGTCAGGCTCAGACAGGTTGCCAATACTATAATGTCGCCTCTGGGCGCGGTGCGGAAAAAGTGCAGTACCTTATCGGCTTCGCTGATATTCCACGCCACCAGTAATAACAGCGCGGCCATCGAGGCCATGGGTAAGTGCGCCAGCACCGGTGCCAGTACCAGCAAACCGGCCATCACTACCAGTGCATGGATCATGGCGGCGATTGGCGTTTGCGCACCAGCACGGAAATTGGCGGCCGAACGGGCAATAGCCGCAGTCGCGGTAATTCCGCCAAAAAATGGCACCACAATATTGCCGATGCCCTGACCTAATAATTCGCTGTTAGCGCTGTGGCGGGTATTGGTCATACCGTCGAGCACCACGGCGCAAAGCAGGGATTCAATGGCGCCGAGCATGGCTATGGAAAAGGCGGCGGGCAGTAATAATTGCAACAGTGACCAGGACAAACCAATCGGCTGGCCGTCGGCACCGGGCTGTTCCCAGGGCCAGAAAAATTCCGGCAATATCGGTGGAATACCGGCACCAACCGAACCATCTGGCAATAAATAACTGAAACGGCTGCCAATGGTATCCACTTCGTGGCCCTGTAAGCCCAGCAGCCAGGCGGCGAATACACCGATTAACAGCGCCGGAATATGCGGTGGCAGGCTGCTGATTTTTTTCCACAGCAACAGCGTGGCAAAGGTCGCGAGGCCAACGCTCAGGCTGGCACCATCAAAATCGGGTAATGCCTGCGTCAGGGTATGGATTTTTCCGACATAGGTTTCCGGGTATTGAATAGTCAGCCCGAAAAAATCTTTTAATTGCAGGGTGGCAATTACGATAGCGATGCCGGAGGTAAACCCCAGCGTCACCGATTCAGGTATGTATTCAATAAAACGGCCGAGACGGGCAAAAGCCATGGCGATCAGAATCAGCCCTGACAGTAATGTTGCCAGCAGCAGTCCCCCCAGCCCGAATTTTTCCGCAATAGGATAAAGAATCACTACAAAGGCGGCGGTGGGGCCGGAAATGCTGAAACGTGAGCCGCCGGTCAGGGCAATAATAAAACCGGCAATCATGGCGGTGTATAAACCGTATTGCGGTGCGACACCACTGGCAATGGCCAGCGCCATCGACAGCGGAATGGCGATAATGCCGACGGTGATGCCGGCAATAATATCTTTGCCAAAACGTTGTGCGGTGTAGGGTGATTCTTTCAGTGATTCGCGCAGGGCATTGGCGATGCGCAGGGAAAATAAATGAGCGCGGTGCGGCATTCAGGGACTCCCGGCAGGAGATAAGAGGGCGGCACTATAACACAAAGAGTGGGGTTTTTGTTGGGCGCAAGGCTGGAATAAGGGGCGGGAGAAGAAGGGTGCGGGATTAAGACTGTGTGATCAGGGCTTCTGCCGGCAGCCTTTGCGGTTGTGTGATGCGCACGCGTTTATGGCGATTCAGCTCGCCACTGATAATGCTGACAGCACTTTTGCTCACGCCAAACTGTTTGGCGAGAAATTTAACCAGTTCGCTGTTGGCTTTACCTTCAACCGGTGGCGCCTGAATACGGACTTTCAGGGCATCACCGTGTATGCCAGAGAATTCGCTTTTAGACGCTTTGGGCTGCAGGTGGCAGACGAGGAGTAAATCCCCGTCTGTCCATTGGTAATGTGCGGCAGAGTGTTCGGGTGTGCTCACAGGCCGATGATCAGTCCGCGCGGAATCTGCAGCATCTGCACCAGCGGGCCAAGCAGCATTATTTCGACAATTTTAATTGCCAGAAAAACCAGAATCGGCGACAGGTCGAGGCCACCCATATCCGGCATCATTTTGCGGATAGGGCGTACGACAGGTTCGAGAATCTGGTTAATAAGAATCAGTGCCGGATTGTAAGAGCCTGGCGCAATCCAGGAGGCAATCACGGTAATTACCAGACCCCAGAAGTAGATATTCAGCAGCAGCGCAAACAGTCCGACCGGTGCCCACAGGAGAATGTTGGCCCAGGGCAGGCCATATCCGGCAAACATAAAGATAGCGGCAAACAACAGCGCCTGAACAACATAGGCGAGTACCAGTGATGCAACGTCCAGTCCGCCAAAGCCCGGAATAATACGGCGTAACGGAATTAATACCGGATTGGTGGCTTTGACCAGAAACTGCGAAATCGGGTTGTAAAAATCGGCGCGCACCAGCTGCAGCAGAAAGCGCAGAATAATAATAAACAGCGCCATGCTGCCGATGGTATTGATCAGTAACAGTCCGACCTGAGAGAACGGTGACATGGTAACTCCGTGAATATTTAATGGCTGGCGGCCGCTTATGGCCGTCAGCCTTTAACATATAGGCGCCTCAGCGCCTTTTCCAGTCCTGACAATGGTCTTATTTGTCAGGAAACCTCAGCACAACCCGGTACGGCTATTCAGGCTTTACCCAGCTGTTCACTCAGCTCGGCGGCACGGTCGCTGGCGGCTTTTAAGGCAGCATCGACAATATCGCGCATATGGGCGGCTTCAAAAGTGGCAATAGCGCGCTCGGTGGTGCCACCCGGAGAGGTCACGCGGCGGCGCAGTTCAGCCGGGCCAACATCGGATTGCATTGCCATCTGACCCGCGCCCAGTGCGGTTTGCAGGGTCAGTTTGGTTGCCGTCTGTTCGCTCAGACCAAGCTTTTTACCGGCTTCGATCATGGCTTCCATCAGCAGGAAATAATACGCCGGGCCACTGCCGGAAACAGCGGTTACGGCATCGATTTCGGCTTCGGTTTTTACCCACACGGTCAGGCCAACGGCGCGCAGCAGGGAATCTGCCTGGTTGCGCTGGTCGAGGCTGACGTCTTTGCTGCCGAGCAGGCCGGTTGCGCCCAGTCCCAGCAGAGACGGCGTGTTGGGCATGCAGCGTACGATGGCGCGGCAGCTGCTCCAGCGTGCCAGGCTGTCCATATTGATACCGGCGGCAATGGAAATCAGCAGTGGCTGACGCTTGCTCAGGGTGGCCTGCAGGGGTTCGAGAACCTCTTTCATCATCTGTGGTTTGACCGCCATGATGACGACATCGGCTTTGGCGATGGCATCAAGGTTATCGGCGTGGGTGGTTACACCGAATTCTTTTTCCAGCTTGCTGCGTTGTTCGGCGCCGGGGTCGGAAACATGAATCAGGCTGGCCTTGGTTTCGCCCTGTTTGATCAGGCCGCCAATAATGCTGGAGGCCATGTTACCGCCACCGATAAATGCGATTTGAGTCATGCTGGTTCCTTCTTTTGTATAAAGTCGCAGCGCCCGGTATGAGCAGGAGCTGCATTAATTCTGGTCGATTATGAGCAGTTTGCCGTCTGTTGCGGCATTGCGGTATCAGTTGTTGGGTGGATTGTTGGCTGGATAGTCGCGGGCACCAAAAATATCGGTGCCGATACGGATCTCGGTACTGCCACAGGCGATGGCCAGCTCCATATCGCCGGACATACCCATTGAGAGCGTATCCATTGCCGGAAATTCCGCCGCCAGTTGCTGATACAGTGCCTGCATGGCCTGCAGCTGTGTGCTCAGGCGTTGTTCGTCGCCGGTTGCTTCCGGAATGCACATCAGGCCACGCAGGCACAGATTGGGCAGCTCGCTGATCAGCTGGCAGAGCGCGCGCGCCTCATCGGGCAGCACCCCGGCTTTTTGCTCTTCGGCAGAAATGTTCACCTGCACCAGCACGTTCAGTGCCTTCATGTCTGCTGGACGCTGCTCGCTCAGGCGACGGGCAATTTTCTCACGGTCAACGGTCTCTACCCACTGGAAGTGTTCGGCCACGGGGCGTGTTTTGTTCGACTGCAGTGGGCCGATAAAATGCCATTCGATATCGTGCAGATGGGTCAGGGCGGTGATTTTATCCATGCCATCCTGCAGATAATTTTCACCAAAGCTGCGCTGGCCGAGTGCATAGACGGCTTCGACCATGGTCGCGGGCTTGGTCTTACTGACCGCAAGCAGGCGTACACTCTGGCTGGAGCGGTTGCTTTGTGTACAGGCTTGCTGCAAACGTTGCAGTACATGCTGGTAATTCAGTTCAAGAGTAGACATTTCAGGGGCTTGGTTTATCTTTTTGACCTGCAACCCATTCCGGGTTGGTGAATCCTGATAATATAGAAGCTTGTCGGCTGGCGCACCCTTCGCCGGGCCAGCCAGTTAAAAATAACGAGGAGTGGCTATGGATATTACTGAACTGCTTGCCTTCAGTGCCAAACAAGGCGCGTCGGATCTGCATTTATCGGCAGGTTTGCCGCCCATGATCCGGGTTGATGGTGATGTGCGCCGTATCAACCTGCCAGCACTGGGGCATAAAGAAGTTCATAGCCTGGTGTATGACATCATGAACGATAAGCAGCGTAAGGATTTTGAAGAATTCCTTGAGACTGACTTCTCGTTTGAGGTGCCGGGTGTGGCGCGTTTCCGGGTGAACGCCTTTAACCACAACCGCGGTGCCGGTGCGGTATTCCGTACCATTCCATCAAAAGTACTGACCATGGACCAGCTGGGCATGGGGCAGGTATTTAAAGATCTGGCCAAAATTCCACGCGGTATTGTATTGGTTACCGGCCCGACCGGTTCCGGTAAATCGACCACGCTGGCGGCAATGGTCGACTTTATTAACGAAACCAAATACGACCACATTCTTACCGTGGAAGACCCGATCGAATTCGTACACGAATCAAAAAAATCGCTGGTTAACCAACGGGAAGTTCACCGTGACACCTTAGGCTTTAACGAAGCCCTGCGTTCGGCCCTGCGTGAAGACCCGGACGTTATTCTGGTGGGCGAATTGCGTGACCTGGAAACCATCCGTCTGGCGCTGACCGCGGCTGAAACCGGCCACATTGTATTCGGCACCCTGCACACCAGCTCAGCGGCGAAAACCATTGACCGTATTGTTGACGTATTCCCGGCCGAAGAAAAATCGATGGTACGTTCCATGCTATCGGAATCGTTGCAGGGCGTTATCTCTCAGACGCTGCTGAAGAAAAGCGGCGGTGGCCGCGTAGCCGCGCACGAAATTATGGTCGGTACGCCTGCCATCCGGAACCTGATCCGTGAAGATAAAATTGCGCAGATGTATTCAGCCATTCAGACCGGTTCTGCTTATGGTATGCAGACCATGGATCAGTGCCTGCAGAACTTGCTCAGCAAGGGTCTGATCAGCCGGGATGTGGCGCGCGAAAAAGCCAAGATTCCGGATAATTTCTGAGGTAACTGACTATGGCAATGGATAAGTTTTTACGCCTGATGGTGGAAAAAGGTGCCTCGGATCTGTTTATTACCGCCGGGGTTCCGCCTTCCATGAAGGTGAACGGAAAAATTATGCCATTAACCAAAAATCCACTCAGTGCGGAGCAAACGCGCGAAGTGGTGCTGGGGTTAATGAACAGCAAACAACAGGACGAATTTGAGGAGAAAAAAGAACTCAACTTCGCCATTAATGCCAGCGGTATCGGCCGTTTCCGCGCCAGTGCTTTTTACCAGCGCAACGTCTCCGGTATGGTACTGCGCCGTATTGAAACACGTATCCCAAGCGTTGATCAGCTGGGCCTGCCGGATGTGATTAAAGAATTATCCATGGCCAAGCGCGGACTCATTCTGTTTGTCGGTGCCACCGGGGCGGGTAAATCGACCTCGCTGGCCTCGATGATTGGTCACCGCAATAAAAACAGTAAGGGCCATATTCTCAGTATTGAAGATCCGATCGAATTTATTCACCAGCACGATGGCTGCATTATTACCCAGCGTGAAGTGGGTCTGGATACCGAGAGTTTTGATACCGCACTGAAAAACTGTCTGCGTCAGGCACCGGATGTGATCATGATTGGTGAGGTGCGTTCTGCCGAAACCATGCAGCACGCCATTACCTTCGCGGAAACCGGTCACCTGTGTCTGGCCACCCTGCACGCCAACAACGCTAACCAGGCGCTGGAGCGGGTGATTCACTTCTTCCCGCCGGATCGTCACAACCAGGTGTGGATGGATTTATCGCTGAACCTGCGCGCGATTGTGGCTCAGCAATTAATTGCCACGCCGGACGGCCGTTCGCGCCGGGCCGTGGTGGAAGTTCTGATGAATACACCGCTGGCTTCGGATCTGATCCGTAAAGGTGAGGTTCATGAGCTGAAACCACTGATGGCCAAATCCAACGAGCTGGGCATGCAAACCTACGACCAGGCGTTGTATGCGTTGTATGAACAGGGCGAAATCACCTATGAAGACGCCATTGCTCACGCCGACTCACCTAACGACCTGCGTCTGATGATTAAACTCGGCTCCGAAGCCGATGCCGATCATCTGGATGGAGCAACGCGCAATCTGCGATTGCAGGACTGATGCGTTACATTGCTGCTGTGTAAACCATAAAGGCCTCATCCGGGGCCTTTATTTTGTCTGTGGAATAAACCACCGACAAAGCGGTCAATGGTCGTCTTTGTCCGGGCTGGCCTGTCGCTTGCTGCACCTCTGCAGGTTATTTCACAGAGAGTGTTATGAAAGCACGTAAGTTACGTATCCATGCCCCGGCCATTGCTTACTTCGATAAAGTCCGCCGCTGTGGTTCATTCCGCGAGGCGGCGCGCAGTCTTAATGTGGCGTCGTCGGCGGTCAACCGCCAGATCCTTAAGCTGGAAGAAGAGCTGGGCGCGCCGCTGTTTGAGCGTCTGCCTTCCGGCCTGCGCCTGACGCCCGCCGGTGAAGTGTTTACCCGCCATGTGATTGCGGTGATGCAGGATACCGAGCGCGTCAGCTCGGAGCTGGATGCCTTACAGGGATTGCGCAGTGGTCATGTCGAAATCGCCACGGTGGAAGGGGTCACGGTCGATCTGCTGCCAGCGGTGATTGAGCGTATGCGCGCGCTCTATCCCAATGTGTCCGTGGGTGTTTCCAGTCTGGGCTCGACCGCGATTGCGGCGCAGATCAGCAGCGGTAATGCCGATCTCGGGCTGGCGTTTGCCCTGCAGCGCGACAACGATCTGCACCAGTTAGTGCGTGGTCACTTTCATCTGGGGGCAATTATGTTGCCCGATCATCCGCTGGCGCAGCACCGGCGTCTGAGTTTTGCCACCTGTGCTGCGCACCCGCTGATTCTGGCAAAAGAAGAATTATCCATCGCTCATCTGTTGCGTCCGGCGATGAACCACAGCCCGCAATGGGGACGGGCAGTGGTTGAAACCAGCTCGGTAGAGCTGGCAAAAAAACTGGCGTTGCGCGGTGTTGGCATCGCCTTTCAGACCCGCATTGGTATTGAGGATGAGCTGCGTCGCGGACAGTTGGTGCATGTGCCGCTGGTGCATAACCAACCGGTGCTGAGCGATCTGGGTTTGTATACCCGCAGCCAGCGTTCATTACCGGTAGCGGTGGATGCTTTTGCGCGCATGCTTGTGGATGAAATTGCCCGGCGCGAACAACAGGAGCAAGAGCAGGAACAGGCACAGAGTAACGGCCATACGCTTATTTTATAAGGCTTACCGCTGCCAAAACGGCATCAGGGCGAGCGAAATTCTGTTCTTTGGTGTACGCCACGGCTGACAAATACTGGCGACAGTTTCCACAGCCCGCCCTGATGGCGGTTATCCGGAGAATGTATGTCAGCCAATTCGCACAGCCGTCGTCAGCATGCCGGGGATGTTCTTACTTCGCGTCCGGTTCAGGCCGGTACTCTCGCCCTTATCGACGTTGCACCATTACGCAGTAACGATCCTCAGGCACGCGCTGCGGTTGCTGAACAGATTCGGGCCGCCTGCGTGGATAACGGTTTTTTTGTTATCTGCAACCATGGCATCAGTGAGCACTTACAACAGCAGCTGTTTACTCAGGCCGCCGATTTATTCGCCCTGCCTGACGCCGAGAAGCGCCTGCTGGATAAATCGCTGTCGGCTGCCAACCGTGGTTATGAAGCGCTGGGCAATCAGCAATTACAGCCAGGCAGTCTGCCTGATCTGAAAGAGGGTTATTACATGGGGCGTGATCTGGCTGCGGATCATCCTCAGGTAATGGCCGGAAAATTCAATCATGGCCCGAATGTCTGGCCGGCACAGTTGCCGCAATTCCGGCCGTTAATGGAAAGCTATTTACAGCAGATTACCGAACTGGCGGAACTGCTGATGCGTGGCCTGGCACTGTCGTTAAATCTGCCGGAAAACCATTTTGATGATTTTTGCCACGAGCCTCTGACCACGCTGCGCCTGCTGCATTATCCGCCGCAGCCGGTCGATGCGGCAGCCAATCAGCGCGGCGCTGGCGCGCACACCGATTTCGGCGGCCTGACGCTGTTACTGCAGGATGCCGTCGGCGGCTTACAGGTCTGGAGCGAAGCGGATCAATGTTGGCTGGATATCGCGCCGCAGGCCGGTACTTACATCATCAATATTGGCGATATGTTCGCGCGCTGGACCAACGACCTGTACCGCTCAACCCTGCACCGGGTGATTAATCGCTCCGGGCGCGAACGTTATTCCATTCCTTTCTTTTACAGCGGTAACGCCGACCACCGGGTGGAGTGTCTGCCGGGCTGCTGTGACAGCGGTGAAACTCCGCGTTATGCCGCCACCACCGTTGAACAGCACTACCGCGAAATGTATCGCCGTACTTATTCGGCACAGCCGCCTGCGTCACCGCCGTCTGGACGGCAGGCAACGACGGAGGTGCATTGATGAAGCCACCTCTGAATGTATTGCTGATTCACGGTGCCTGGGCCGGTAGCTGGGTGTGGGATGAATTACAGCCCCGGCTGCAGGCGCTGGGGTACGCCACCTGTGCGGTTGATTTGCCCGGTAACGGCCAGGATCAGACGCCGCCGGAGCAGGTAAACCTGGATCTGTATCTACAGCATCTGCAGGCGCAGATCGGCCGTGCCAGTAGTGCGACCAGTAACGTTGCTCCCTGGGTGGTGATTGCCCACTCCGGTGCCGGGGTGATTGCCACTGCATTGGCCGAGGCCATGCCCGAGCGTATCGCCGGGTTGGTGTACATCGCCGGGATGATGCTGCCGTCAGGGATGGGCTTTGCCGAATTAATCCGCCGTTTGCAGCACCAGCATCCGCAGGTGGCGGGTATCGGCCCTTATTTATTGTGGAACACCGCGCACACGCTGAGCCGGGTGCCACCCATTGCTGCGCGCGAAATCTTTTTTCAGGACATGAACGACGAAAGCGCCATGGCGGCTGCCGTGCGTTTAAGCGCACAGCCGGAAAGCGGCCGGGCATTGGTGGCCGAATGGAGTGCGGAGCGCGCCGGACGGATTCCGCGTTTGTATATCGAAGCCACGCTTGATCGTTCGGTGGTGTTGCCGTTGCAGCGGGCGATGCAGGAATTAGTGCCCGGTGCCCATATTGAGTCACTTATTAGTGGGCATGCACCACAAGTAAGCATGCCGGATGCCGTTATTCAGGCGCTTGAGCCATTTTTGCACGGCCTTGCCCCGGAGCTGGGCGCTTTTCCGCTCAAGATGTGCGGCCACGAAAAATAAATCCGCACGCGGGTACGGTTATTGCTGACAGAGAATAAAACCTGTCCGGTTGATCAGAAAATTCTGCACCGGATAAACGACTTAAAAATCAGGAGAAGACCATGTTAAAGAAACTGACCAAACCTTTATTGCAGGTTACCGCACTGGCGGCTGCTCTGGGCTGCTCGGCCATGACACTGGCGGCAGATAAAGTGACGTTCCAGCTCGACTGGTTGCCCGGTGGTGATAAAGCCCCGGTGTATGTCGGTATTCAGCAGGGTTTTTTTGCGGCCGAAGATCTTGAGGTAAAAATCGCCAGCGGCCGTGGCTCAACCGATGCCGTGACCAAAATGGCAACGGGCCAGTCGGATGTGGGTACTGCCGATATTGGTGCCTTAATGGCAGCCAAAGCGCGTGATGGCGTGCCGGTATCCGCCGTGCTGTCGTACTTTTCTCAGGCTCCCCATGCTTTTTTCACCCTTGAAGGCAGTTCGATTAAAAGCCTTAAAGATGTTGCTGGTAAAAAAATCGCAACCTCACCCTTTACCTCCTCCAATGCATTTTTACCGCTGGTATTAAAAGAAAATGGCATGGCCGCTGACAGTGTGACGCTGGTGAAATCGGATCCGGGTGCGTTAAGCCCGATGCTGATGACTGGCAATATCGAAGGCATTATCGCCTGGGTAACCAACGTGGCGTTATACGAAAAACAAGCAGCAGAAGCCGGAAAAACCCTGCGTGTCATTCCATGGACAGACGGTGGTCTGGATTTATACAGCTCATCGTTACTGGCCGCCGATAAATTCCTCAGCGAACGTCCGGACGTTGCCAAGCGTTTTGTTAAAGCCTTCGCCAAAGCGGTGCAGTTTACCTACGCCAACCCGGATAAAGCCGGTGCCGATATTCACGCCATGGTGCCGGAAGTGGACGCTGCGATTGCGGCTGCACAAATCCGCAGCATTAACGGCCTGGTGTATAACGACGTGACCAGTCACGACGGCTTTGGTGCCTTAACGCCAGAGCGTATGGCATTAACCTGGAAATGGGTATCGCAGGCCAACGATCTCGCGGCCGATGCTATGAACCCGGAAGTCGCTGTTAACCGTGATTTTATGCCGGAGCAAAAGTGATATGACCAAAGCGTCTGAACGTGCCTTTGTGCGCATGGAGCAGGTTGGCCATTGTTATGACCCTGCCGCCGGCAACATGGCCGTACAGCAGATTGACCTGGAAATTCACCGCCACGAATTCGTGGCGGTGGTGGGGCCATCAGGCTGTGGTAAATCGACTCTGCTGCGTATGGTTGCCGGTCTGCTGATTCCGAGCGCAGGCAAAGTGAGTGTGTTTGATCGTCAGGTCACCGAGCCGCGCGATGATGTCGGTATTGTTTTTCAAAAACCCACGTTGTTGCCGTGGCTGACCGTGCGCGACAACGTGTTATTTCCGCTGAAACATAAATACGGATTAGTGACTGCCGCCGATAAAGTTCGTGCCGAAGAGTTACTGGCAATGGCCGGGCTGGCGCAGTTCTCGGCACGAATGCCGGATGAATTATCCGGCGGTATGCAGCAGCGTGTTGGTATTGTCCGTGCGCTGTTATTAAACCCGGATATTTTATTAATGGACGAACCATTTTCTGCACTCGATGCCATGACCCGTGAACAGATTGGTTTTGATCTGCTGGATATCTGGACCGGGCATCCTAAAACCGTGCTCTTTATTACCCACTCGATTTCAGAAGCCGTATTACTGGCCGACCGTGTGCTGGTGATGAGTCAGCGGCCTGGCACGGTACTGGATTTAATTGAGATTGATATTCCGCGGCCTCGCAGTTCAGCCACCATTAACAGCCCACGTTTTGCTGAACTGACGGCACGCATCAGGAAACATATTTATGAGCCAGAAGTCCATGCCTAATAAAACAGCGCTTTCTGATACAGCCACTCTGGCGATTCGCCAGTGGCTGCTGAATTATGCCTCGGCATTATTCTTTATTGTCTTTGTGGTGATGTGGGAGTTGATCTGCCGCTTTGGCAAAGTGCCGGTGTATATCCTGCCGTCACCGGTATCGATTGTGAATGCCTTTTTTGATGTCGAATTCAGCCGCTGGCTGGAGCACTTGTGGGCAACGCTGCGGGTTGCATTAATGGGCTTTGCCCTGTCGATCTGCATCAGCATTCCATTAGCCATTGCCATGGTTCGTTCTGAGGTTTTATCGCGCACCATTTACCCGGCTTTGGTCGTCATTCAGTCCACGCCGGTGGTCGCGGTCGCACCACTGATTATTGTACTGATGGGTACCGGTGATATGTCGCGGGTATTAATTACCTGTCTGATCACCTTCTTCCCACTGGTGGTTTCCACCGCAACCGGCATGCTGGAAACACCGGAAGAACTGATTGAACTGAGCAAATCGTTACGTGCCCCCCGTTACCGTGAAACCTGGCAGATCCGTATTCCGTATGCCATTCCGCATATTTTCAGCGGCCTGAAAGTATCCATTACGCTGGCCATTATCGGTGCTGTGGTGGCTGAGTTTGTCGCTGCAGAAAAAGGCCTTGGTTACTTTATTCAGTTTTCGACGTCGTTCTTTAAAATTCCGCAGGCGTTTGCCGGATTAATTTTCCTCGCGGTAGTGAGCCTGGTGTTATTCAAGAGTGTGCAGTGGGCGCAGCAGTGGCTGTATCCGTGGAGCATTCCGAAGAATAAACGCTGAAAGAAACGAAAGTGAATAAGGTAAACCACGTTATGCAACTGAATGAACAGGATCAGGCATTTATGCGCCGCAGCTTTGAGCTGGCGGCGCAGGCGCGCGAACAGGGGATTCACCCCTTTGCCGCGCTGCTGGTCGACGATAAAGGCAACATTCTGCTGGAGCAGGTGAATGGCTATTTGCCAAAACTGGATATGACCGGCCATGCCGAGCGGGTATTAATGACCCGTGCCAGCCAGGAATATCGCCCGGACTTTCTCGCCAAATGCACCATGTATGTGTCGGCTGAACCCTGCGCGATGTGTGCCGGAGCCGCTTACTGGGCAGGCCTTGGGCGGGTGGTGTACAGTCTGAGTGAGCAAAGGCTGAAACAGATTACCGGTAACCATCCGGAAAACCCGACCCTGGATTTACCTTGCCGGGTGGTGTTTGAATCCGGCCAGCGCAAAGTTGAAGTGATCGGCCCGGTGATGGAAGACGAAGGCGCAGAACTGCATAACGATTTTTGGTAAAACGCCCTTGTATGAAAAGTTGCTGTGTCATGCCCGAGCGGGTACATGACACAGCCTTCATGGTTCTGTCTTAATGGTTCATTATTAATAGCTCAGCTAATAAAACGCGCAACAATATCGCGTATTTTCCGCGCTTTATCTTTGGCGAAAATACTGAGGAAAGAACGGCCATTATTCTGCTCTGCGAGCATTTCTACCAGAGTGGCACGGTTCTCGGTATGCAGGAAGGCGGCACAGGACTTCAGCAGGCCGTCATTGGCCAGCGCCAGTACATAATGCTGGCAGGCTTCGAACTGCTGGTTTTTAACGCAGTACAGCAGGATATGTTCAGGGCGGATATCCAGACGCAGTAACCACAGCAATAAAAAGGCTGCAGCCTGTTCTTCATAGTCGTCTTCATCGGCCTCCAGCATGTCGCTGAAGGTTATTTTTCCCTGTTTAACCTGATCGCTCAGATACCCCTGAACAATAGTGTCACGAACCAGTTTAAAGCCACGGTAATTGTTATTAAAAAACAGCCGTGCCAGACGGTCGCGTTGTGCTTCATCCAGCATCCAGATAAAGCTGTCGACCCCGGTCATGGTGTATTCCGGGGCCTCAAGTTCCAGACCTTCACCCAGCAGATAATGTTCTGCCAGAGTGGCGGTTTGTTCATAAGCGGCATTGCCGTCGAGATAATTCAGAATCTGCTGATAAAGCTGTTGCAGGCAGGCTTCGCTGTCGAGTAATTCGTTTGCGCGGGCCATAACCTGCGAGCGGTCAATGCCTCCTTTAAACAGCAGTACATCACCGCGGCACTGGTGCAGTTCTGCCTGCTGCAGTTCAGGGCCGGCGAATATTTCGTAGCAGTCGCCGATATCTTCAACCAGCCACACGCCGAGCCAGGTCATATCACCGGGAACAAAATCTTCCCGTGTGTGGTAGTCAGCCGTAATACGCAGTGGTTTTTTGCTCAGCACTTTGCTGTCGCAATTAAGCTGGCTTACGCCTCTCTCGCTGGCCAGAATGCTGTGCCAGTGCTTCAGGCTCAGGCACAGGCACAGGTTACGCTTCAGTGTGTAGCGGAAGTCGTGTTGCAGCTCGTCATTATTGCTGTAACTGAAGCGCGGATGGCGCAGTTCCAGCAGCCGATAAAACTGAATTTTATCGGCCTCGTTGATATAACGCAGTCCGTGTTGCAGCTCCTGCGCCAGCTTACGGCTGCGACTGCCGAACATTGAGGTGTCGGTATCATCAATGGCGGCATACTGAACAAGCCAGCTAACGTATTTTTCGGTGTGGTAAGACGGCTGGCACTGGCTGAGCTGGAAGGCCATTAAATACCCCTGATTAATTCCGGCTTTTTCCAGTGCTTCGTAATGATTGATTTCCTGCAGTACATCTTCAAATTCCACATCGTAGCTGTCATCAGAAAATGCCTGCATCACCAGCCGGGTGACCCGTACAGGGGCCAGTGCGATCATCAGTTTCCAGATGCGCTTGGCTGGTACGCTGCAGGGCAGAGGCAGACACTGTAGCCAGAAGCAGATTAACAGTATGCGCTGGTAATCATCGTCGTGGTCGTTGAGAAAGTAATAACCATTCTGGAGTTCGCTGAACTGATTAAACGACAATGAGCTGCGGCGGGTACAATCGTCACGCTGGGCATAGCGGTTGATCAGGTCGATCATCTGTTGCTGATTTAATACCGGTTGCTGTGCGCAGAAATAATCGCGGAAAAGCTGTACCTGTTCCGCACTCATACCACGGCCTTCCGGGCAGTAATGACCGCCCTCAATATAAAAGCGTTCTAATGACAGGTTTGCCGCTTTTAACCATACATTGTCCTGCTGCAGGTATTCAGCCAGAACCGGAGTCTGCTCATCGGAAAAATTCTGCTGCCAGTCGTTGTGCAGAATAAATGCCATCAGAGCAAAGTGGCCGATCTCGAGATCGCTTTGTGCTGCTTCGTCTGCCCAATGGGCAGGGTTGGCCAGAGTACGCTCTGAGCTGATAAGCTGTTGCGCCCGCTGCAGCAGCGCTTTAACCAGGCGCTCATCCATATCGCAGAATTCGTCCAGCAGGCTGTGCAGCACTTTCTGTTGCAGCGCTTTTTCCTGATCTTCGGCCGGAATGCGGCTGAAACGGCGGAAATATTCGGCGGTGGTTAACAGTTCATCGTCGTCGACCAGACGTTCGCGCATGCCATCGGGAAATTCATTCTGCTCCAATACCCGGTAAAAAATATCCAGCAGGCGCAGGTATTGCTGAGCGCGCTGCTCTTCACTGTCGGAGGCTAATACATCGGCAAAGTCTTCGGCGTCTTCATCATCGCTTTGTAATTCGCGGCGTACGCTGTACAGAACGGAAGGCAGGTCATCGCAGATATCTTTGTTGCTGTCACCAAAGATCAGCTCATCCTGTAAATCACGGTAAAATTCCGGCGCTGCATTTTTGGCCAGTGTTGCAAGTTCAGTGACGGGTAATTGCTGCAGGGCATCCTGCTGGCTGCCATCATAAACGTAGTGCCACAGTGCTTTGCCCTGAGGCAGAGCGAGGATCAGCGGTTTAACCCTGCGCAGACCATCACCCCAGGCATCCTCCCGGTCCATGGATTCCCGTGTGCGCAAATCACTGGCGGAATAGCAGAATAACGGCGTGCTGCTTTGTGCCTGAATTCTGTTCTGCAGATCCAGTGCTTCGTCTTCAAGGCTGGCATGAATAAAATGCTGCTGGGCAAATTCTGCGCAATCTTCATCATCAAAACGGTCACCATCCATCGGCAACAGCGTCAGATAAAAATCCAGTACCGGGTTGTGCGCCTCGTCATCATGATGGACCGATTCCATCATTTTCGGTGTATCGAGCAGACGGTTCTGCAGAGCCTGTTTAAACCACAGATATTCCTGCGGGTTGGCACGCAGGTATTCTCCGAGAGGCTGATAATGGCTTTCGTTACCCCACTCGTGACCAAACATCTGATAACGGAACGGGTCGTTATCACACCAGATATAGGCACTGATAACCTCGCGGCACCAGCCATAGCGATGTACAACATCGGCAAGAAATTTATGGTACTCGCCGGCGTGTTCATCATCCCAGTAAGGGATAAAAAACTGAGCCAGTAACGGCAAATAATTCAGATCGCTGCGCGCCAGAATATACAGGGCTTCGGCACCGAATACATTCATATCATCAAGCCACATATCGGCCGTATCGTTATTGTCACGGGCATAGGCAACGATACTGCGGGCACAATGGATAACCTGTTCTTGCAGTTGTGGAAACTGTAGCGCTAACGCAAATAAAATGGGTTCGGAGATATACACCGGGTCATTATCTTCGATTGCCTCATGGGAAGATTCGCTGTAACCATCCGGCGTCAGACTCAGCGCGTCTCTGACATAAGTGCGCAGTGTTTCATCGCTGATATCACTCAATTGCAGGCGATGTTGGTTATCGCCCTGAACAGCAACAAATTCGATATTAAAAACCTGCTTCCTGAAGGCACTGCCATCTTCCAGATGCTGCTGGTACTGCAACAGCGCAGCAGCAAGCGACTCACTGTCGTGTGGATTAAAAGCAATAAGAATGGATTTATCGAACTGATGCATGGGGTTCCCTGTGTGGCAGCGGTCTGACAAGAAACACGATGGTACTGTGCTGACTGCGCTTTTCAATGATAGTGATAGCTTTCTCAGAAGTGGGAATGATAGCAGAGGATGCTCTTTGCTGGGGTGCAGAAATGCTAAAAACAGTAACCTTCGGTAATGTCGGAGTCAGACTCACGGGGCCATCGGTCATGCTCTTAAGTGATTGAATAGCATGAAGTTCTCAGGTTTAAAGTCTGGCATCAAAGTTAAGGAGATTCTGCAGCAATCACGCGAAGCTATGCAGAATTATTCAGCGGCACTCGAAACATTAATGTGCGCAGTCAGACTAATATCGTGTTATATGACCTGTTAGGGTATATCGTTATTCATAGGCTCCTTAAAAGAACGAGCAAAGACTTACGGTAAAAATGATCTTTTTAATGGTCAGGGATTACTGTCTTAAAAATATTACCGGTGATTGTCGTATAGCATTTTATGCGATGCAATCCGGTATGCAGGAGCGACTCTGAAATCTGTTATTTCACTGGACCGGATTCGTTTTATTTTCAGCCGCTTACGTGAACACCTTTGGGCCCGACCATTAGCCATCTGTTTGTTGTCCATTGGTGCGGCCTTTATTGCTAAGCTTGCAGATGACACAGGTTTATCGCAGTTTGCGCCCAGTATCGCGCCGGAATCGATCGAAACCTTGCTATCGATAATGGCAACCAGCATGTTGGTAATCGCCACCTTTTCGGTTGGCTCGATAGTTGCGGCTTACGCCTCGGCGAGCAGTACGGCAACACCACGCTCTTTTGGTTTGGTTGTTGCCGATGATGTTTCGCAAAATGCTCTGTCGACGTTTGTTGGTGCGTTTATTTTCAGTATTGTATCGCTGACGGAAGTTAAAAATAACTATTTCCAGGCTGCGGGTCTATTTATTCTGTTTATTCTGTCCGCCATTGTATTCGGTATTGTGATTATTACGTTTGTGCGCTGGGTTGACAGTATTGCCCGTCTGGGACGCGTAGGGTCGACCATTGATAAAGTTGAAAAAGCCGCCAGTGCTGCTCTGAAACGGCGACATAATGATCCAACATTGCGCAGTGTGCCGGTACAGACGCGCGAAGGCGGGCACGCGGTGTTTGCTGCTGTTGTGGGTTATGTGCAATACATTGATATTGCTGTGCTGCAGACGTGGGCAGAAAAAGCCGGTGTTCACGTAGTGGTTGCTGCATTACCGGGCACGTTTGTCGCTCCTGGCCGGCCTCTGGCTTATATCCATGCGGATGATGGCGAAGAAAGCGGGATTGACTGCAAGCATCTGCCTGATTCATTTAAAATCGGATCTGATCGTCTTTTTGCCGACGACCCACGGTTTGGATTGGTGGTACTGTCGGAAATCGCCGGTCGTGCATTATCTCCGGCAATCAATGACCCAGGCACAGCGATTGATATTATAGGTACGCTGCTGCAGTTGTTTGCTTTATGGAGTGAGCCTGCTGCGGAGCGCGACGAACCCGCCGCCAAATATGACCGGGTGGAAGTGCATGAAATTTCTGTGCGCGATATGTTTGATGATGCATTTACCGCAATTGCCCGTGATGGTGCGGGGATGGTTGAGGTCGCGGTACGTTTGCAAAAGGCGTTGAATAGCCTGGCATCAATTGGTAATGCCGATATGCGGGATGCTGCACGGTATCATGGGCAATTGGCATTAAAGCGTGCAGAAATTGCAATGGAAGTGGCAGAGGATCTGGCCATGGTCCGGCAGGCCGCAACCTTCACAGAGAAAAACGCAGCACTTTAATGCGGGAATGTCATCGCTGTGTAGTAATTGAATTTATTTCCACTTATCCAGCGCCTGTTTGTCTTTATCCAGCGCTTCTACCCAGCGCTCACCATCGCTGGTGACTTCTTTTTTCCAGAAGGGCGCACGGTTTTTCAGGTAATCCATTATGTAATAGCAGGCATCGAAGGCGGCTTCACGGTGTGAGCTGCTGACGCCAACAAACACAATCTGATCGGAAATCGCCAGGGTGCCAACGCGGTGTATCAGGCGCACGCGGTTAACTGGCCAGCGGCTACAGGCATCTGCGACGATCTGCTGCAGCGCTTTTTCGGTCATGCCCGGATAGTGCTCCAGCGTCAGGCCACTCACTTGCGAGCCCTGATTCATTTCACGTACCAGTCCGGTAAAGAACACCACGGCACCGTCACTGCGGTTATCTTTGCGCAGCTCGGCGTATTCGTGGGCAACGTCGAAATCCGCCTGTTGCACCGCAATATAGTGTTGGCTGTTGCTGGCGTTTTCTGCACTCATCGTCAGCCTCCGGTCACCGGCGGGAAAAATGCCACTTCATCACCGCTGTTAATCACGGTGTTTTCATCGTTGATTAAGGTTTGATTAATGGCAGCCAGTGCGCGGCCTTGTACGAACAAGTCTGCCTGCTTCGGAAAATGCTGTATTAATGCTGCACGCACGGTTGCCAGGCTGGCCGGTAACGGCAGGGCGATATCACATTGGGCGCAGCCAAGCTGTTCGCGCAGGGCAGCAAAAAAAAGAATATTCATAAACAGATTTTATCCTGTGCTGTCGGCCTGCCAGTGACCGGTTTTTCCGCCCTGTTTTTCCAGCACACGAATGCCTTCGAGTACCATGGCCGGATCAACGGCTTTGCACATATCAAACAGGGTGAGCGCGGCGACAGATACGGCGGTAAGTGCTTCCATTTCCACGCCGGTCTGGCCGGTGAGTTTGGCCAGACTGGTGATACGCACCCGGTTGTGCTCGGGTTGTGCTTCAAAATCGACGGCCACTTTACTCAGCATCAGCGGATGGCAGAGCGGAATCAGCTGGCTGGTCTGTTTGGCCGCCTGGATGCCGGCAATGCGCGCGACGGAAAACACATCGCCTTTATGATGTTCGCCGGCAAGAATTTTCTGCAAGGTGTCGGCGCTCATGCGCACGTAACCTTCGGCCCGTGCTTCACGCACCGTGGCGGCTTTATTGCTGACATCCACCATGCTGGCTTCGCCGCGCTGGTTAATATGGGAAAATTCACTCATAAGCTTTCATTCTTAAATAGTCACTCACAATATTGGCGGTATTTATGTGCTTTAACCGCGGCTGCCGCAGTTTTCGGTATTTTTTAACTGCGGCACAAAGTTACACGGGCGGTGACGGCTGTCGAGCTGGGTCTGAATAATATCGTTCCAGGCGGTACGGCAGGCGTTGGTGGAACCGGGCATGCAGAATACGATGGTCTGGTTGGCCAGCCCGGCAATGGCACGGCTCTGAATGGTGGAGGTGCCGATCTGGTTGTAGGAAATCTGGCGGAACAGTTCACCAAAACCATCCACGGTTTTATCCAGCAATGGCGTTACCGCTTCGGGGGTGGAGTCGCAGCGGGTAAAACCGGTACCGCCGGTAATCAGCACCGCCTGGGTTTTATCGTCGGCAATCCACTGGGATACGGCGGCACGGATTTTATAGACGTTATCTACCACGATTTTTTTATCGCTTAAAAAATGCCCGGCATCGGTCAGTTTTTCGACCAGCAACTGGCCGGAGGTGTCGGTGTCTTCGGTGCGTGAATCGGACACGGTTAATACGGCGATATTCAGCGGAATAAAATCTTCGGTAAAGGTTTTGGCCATAATGATTTCCTCAGTGTTCAGCCCATTCGTCCGGTGTGTTGGTATTGGTCAGTGCATGATTGCCGGGAGAGGGCAGCTGCACGTTGTCAAAGGTATGAATTAACGAACCGACGGAACGCCGTGCCGCCGGATTCTGCAGTTGTTCGTTCAGCCAGTGCAGCAGTTCCTGACTGACTGGTAAATAAAGTGGCAGGCAGATCGGTAAAGAATCCTGCTGATAGCAGGCGGCTTTATTGGCCGCACGTCCGCTGCTGATCAGTTGCTGTAAATCCTGACTGCGGATATGCGGCATATCGACCGGCAGCAATATTAATTCGTCAATCTGATCGTTCAGTGCTGCTTTAACTGCGGCCTGAATACCGGCCAGCGGACCCGCATCAGATATATCATCAGTCAGTATTTTATAGTGACACCCATCAGGTGCCGATAAACCCAGTTCTGCCTGGTGCGTCTGGCGGCTGAGCCAGAGCGCAGCTGGATTAAGTTCAATTAACTGTTGCCAGTTACGCTCGCCCAGATGACGAAAACCATTCACCGGCAGCAGGGCTTTATCCTGTCCCATACGCTGTGACGAACCACCGGCCAGTAATACGGCAGCAAGTTGTGGCGTGCTCATTCAGCCGCCGATCATCGCAAAGTGAGATATCGCGCCGGTGCGTCCGGCCTGCAGATAATGACTTTCTTTTTTCTGGCCGAGCAGGGTGCGGATATGCTGCTGTATGTCAGCACTGGCATAATGCAGCAGTGGCCGTAATTCATGGCCTTCTTCACCGAATAAACACAGGTGTAATTTGCCCTGGGCAGAAATACGCAGACGATTGCAGCTTTTACAGAAATCCTGACTGTAAGGCATGATCAGACCTATCTGTCCGCTGAAATCCGGGTGATAAAATTCCTGTGCCGGCCCGTCGTGGCTGCCGCGTAATTTTGGCTGCCAGCCATCCTGCAATAACTGCTGCTTAATATCTTCGCCACGCACATGTTGAGCGGCAAAAAATTCGGCGTTGTCGCCGGTTTGCATCAGTTCGATAAAGCGCAGGGTAACGGGCGTGGTTTTTAACCAGTTTAAAAACTGGCTAAGGCCGCTTTCATTAAAGGTTTTCAGCAGTACCGCATTCACTTTGATGCGGGTTAAGCCAAGCTCACGTGCACGTTCAATACCGCTGAGAATTTCCTGCAGCTTGTCGTGGCCGGTAATGGCCTGAAATTGCTGCGGGTCGAGGCTGTCGATACTGACATTCAGCTGGTCGAGTCCGGCGGCTACCCAATCATCAATCTGTTTACTTAAACGATAGCCATTGGTGGTGAGGGCAGCCTGTTCGATTCCCGCAGTGTTTTTCAGGATGCGGATAATTTCCGGCAGATCTTTGCGCAGGCTGGGTTCGCCGCCGGTAATGCGGATTTTACGTGTACCAAGGGCGGCAAAGGTTTGCGCCAGCGTGGCAATTTCATCCAGGCTGAGCGGTTCGGGCGTGTCACTGCACTGGTAGCCATCGGGCAGGCAGTAATTGCAGCGGAAGTTGCAGACATCGGTTACCGACAGACGCAGATAGCTGAAGCGCCGGCCATGGGTATCCTGCAGCGTGGTGTCTGATGATTGCGGCACAATGCCGCTGGCAGACGCCGGGGCTGGCGGAATGTCGGCAACAGGCCGCAGGGGAATCAGCGGTTGTTGCGGTGTCATTGTTCACCTTTCCAAGTGTGGGAGGCCCGGGCATTTCTTTGCGGACCCTGGTGGCCGGACGCTGTGTGGTTACAGAGCGTGGCGGCCACGGCTGACTCACCCTATTGCTGGTCTGTACAGACCCGTAACGTAGGCGGGGCAGCTCGGTGGTTTGCGTTCAGTGTATGAGGTTTGCAGGAAAAGCAGAAGGCGAAATGTGCCACTTTTACCGGCTGTTTCAGGATTGGCAGGAGTGACGGCCGGGCTGCTGAAGGGCGTAACCGCACGGGTTAACAGTCTGTTGCGCATTTGCATCAATCCTGTTGATGGCCCCGATTGCCCGCAGGCCGGGGCTTGCACCATTGTCCCGGCTGATGGATCAGGTTGTTCTTGTCAGACTTATTAATTGTCTTATCAGTGGCTGTTAAGGTGCGCGCCTGATGAGACCGGTTGGTATTTCCAGCGGCTTCTGCTGCTGGGCTCCCCATACTGCCGGTCTCTGCTGTTCTCTCTTCTTATTCTTGGCAGTTACTTATGTTTTCAAAATTTCTGCGCCAGCGGATGGCCCTGCTGTTGACGCTTAGCGCGTTGGTTTTTTCATCATTCTCTGTTCAGGCGGCCACCACTCTGCGTACTCAGGGGCAGTGGTATGGCTACTGGGGCTGGAATAATGCGACCTATTCTAACAGTGATATTCACTTTGACGGCGATGACCACGATTTTACGCTGTACAACGTGAAGGCCCGTGACCGTCAGAATCAGGTGTCGTGGGACGAGGTATTCCATTCGTATCTGAACCCCGGACGTCTGACCATTCCACAGTACAACTGGCGCTTTGGGTATTTTGTTGCTGATAACTGGTCGGTATCGCTGGGTTTCGATCATATGAAATATGTGATGGTGGAAGATCAGACCGTGGATATCAGCGGTACGATTAACCGTCCGGGGTTTGAACGCACCGATCCGGCCCGTGGTCAGCAGAAGCTCAGCGATGATTTTCTCACCTACGAACATACCGATGGCTTTAACATGATCTCGCTGGAGACTGAGCGTTTTCTGCCGCTGTGGTCCTGGGGCAATAAAATGGATCTGGCGGTGTTTGCCGGTGTGGGTGCCGGTATTCTGTACCCGAAAAGTAACGTTAAATTACTCAGCGGTGAGCGTAACGACGAGTGGCATGTGGCCGGTTATGCGACCACGGTAAAAGTGGGTGTGGAAGCCACATTGTGGAAAGGCTTTTTCTTCCGCTTCCTGGGTAAGTACGGGCATGCGGATATGGATGATGTCCTGACCAGTAACAAAGGCGATAAAGCCGATCAGAGTTTTTACTTTGATGAGTATATCGGCGTGTTTGGTTATCGCTTCTGAGGCGAGCAGCTTCTTAAATGGGCTGGCGCAGGAGCTTTACGCACACTCACACAGCAAACCGTGACCGCTTAAACCGCCAGTGGTACATTGCGCGCTGCGAAATCTGAGGCCGGAAATGATCATGCGCTTTACTGTCAGGCAGTGTGCGGTTGCCCTGTTGTTGTTTTGTTTATTACCTCTGCAGACGGTGCAGGCCAATCAGGCTGATGGCCTGCAATCTGGCCCGCAATCCTTCCGTGAAGCCAAGCGTATGGCGGCTAAGGTGTACGCCACTCTGCCCGGTGGCCAGCGCACCTTTTATTGTGACTGTGCTTTTTCCGGCAAACAGATCGATGCTTCGGCCTGCGGTTACAGTGCGCGTAAAAATGCCAAACGCGGTGCACGGCTGGAATGGGAGCATGTGGTTCCGGCCTGGGAGTTTGGCCATCAGTTGCAGTGCTGGCAGAACGGTGGCCGCAAGAACTGCAGTAAAAACGATGCGCAATTCCGCCGTATGGAAGCCGACCTGCATAATCTGGTGCCCGCGGTGGGTGAATTAAACGGCGACCGCTCGAACTACCGTTATGGCATGCTCGAAGGCGAGCCGCGGGTGTATGGCCGTTGTGATTTTGAGGTTAATTTCAAACTGCGCCGCGCCGAACCAAAAGACGACCGTCGTGGTGATGTCGCGCGTATTTATTTTTATATGCGTGACCGCTACGGCCTGAAAATCGGCCGTCAGCAAACGCAGCTGTTTAACGCCTGGCATAAGCTGGATGCGGTGGATGATGCTGAACGGGAGCGCGACCGCCGCATCGGCGCGCTGCAGGGCAATGGCAATTGCTATGTGCGTGACTGCAATATAAAGCGATAGCGCTTCAGCGTTTTATAATGTTGTTTTCTTAAGGCATTGCTGAGTTCTTCAGGGTGCCTGCCTCCTTCTTCAGCGCAGCCTAAGCAGCATGCCTTATGGCTGCTGATCTTCCAGTGGTCATTCCTGTATTCCGTCTTCCATTTTCCAGCGCTGAACTATTGTTTCTTAATCATCCTTTCTGACGCATTGACGCTTGCCACTGTGGTGTTGCTGGTCAGTGATTCAGAGCCCGGTTCGTAACAGGAGGTGGTTATGCGTTTGTGGTGTTTGTGTGTGTTGCTTGGGCTGGCACTGAACGCCGGCGCTGACTCTGTGGCCGGATTTACGGCCAGTCATATCAAAATGGTTAACGTGGTGGCACCGGAGTGGCCGGAGTACAGCAATAAAGATGGCAGTGGCCTGTACTGGGATATTCTGCGTGCAGTGTATGAGCCCGCCGGTATCCGCGTTAAACCGTCCACCGTTCCCTGGAATCGCGCGTTGAAGATGGTCACCGAGTATCGGGTATACAACGCGATTATTGGCGAGACCCGCAACAGCAGCGAGCCTCTGCTTTATCCGCGTTATGCCATCGATGTGGAGTACCTGTCGGTTATGTATCCACTGACGGCGCGTATTAACTGGCAGGGTATGAATACGCTGAAGGGGAACACAATAGGCTGGATGAAAGGCGTTGATGTTATTCCCGCCAAGCAGCGTAATTTTACCCTGCGCGAATACCGCAGCAGCGCCGAAGGCTTGCAGTGGTTACAGCAGGGCAAGATCGACATGATGGTGGATGAATGGGATGCCATCCAGCTGGCACTGGAGGATGCCGGTGTGGGCATGGATTATTTTGAAGTGCGCGATATGCCCAACGGCCGTGATGTATATGTCGCCTTTGCTGAAGGAGCGGTGTCGGAATACCTGATCAGTGAATATAACCGCCGCATTCCGGAGCTGGTGGCCAGCGGTGAGTTGCAGTCGCTGTACCGTAAATGGCAGGCGGGCGAGATGCCCGCGCAGGTAAAGGCGCTGCTGAAAACGGCCAGCGCTCAGTAGGTCAGGCCAGCACCAATAATCGGCATGCAGGCGGAGCTGTCACCCAACTCGAGGCAGGTGGCGCCAAGATTAAAGGTGACCCGCTTGCGGTGTATTTTCATGCCGACGTCAGCTTGCCAGTATGAGTAAACGCTGCTGTCTGAAACAATGTCGAACCACAGATCGTCTTTATCTTCGCTCGACAGGTTGTCTGGCCCATCCCAGTAAACCCGGTTGTAGCGCAGATTACCGTACCACTCCGCCTTACCTTTGCTGTAGCTGAACAATGGCCCCAGATAAAAGCCCTTGCTGTTCGCCAGGTCGGTGGCGCTGAACAGTCCGACCAGCCCGGCTGCTGACCAACCCTGTGCCTGATTTAACAGACTGTGCTTAATCCAGATGGATTGGTTCATGGTGATCTGTTGCTCAATGGCGACACCGGCGTCGGTGTTTTCCCCCAGAGCCGCTGCAAAACTGACAGAGGTTGCCGGAGCGATATGAGCGCTGAGCTGGACATTGTCTTTGCCTAAAGAGCGGGCGCTGGTGGGGGTTGTCAGGGGCGCGACAGAACATGCACTGAGCGTCATAACCACCAGACTGAGGATTGGCAAAAGAAGCGTAGGGCGTTGGAAATTCATCGTGGTTTGCAGACCGGTAAAGGCAAAGGCGGCGGATCATACTCCCTGTGCCTGAACGGTACATTAACGTATCATTCGGCCCTGGTTTTCTTTACCGGGGGCAATATGAGTTCACAGGTTTCTGCCGACAATATCCGTCTGACCGAATACAGCCATGGCGCCGGATGCGGCTGCAAAATATCACCTAAAGTGCTCGACAGCATTCTGGCCTCGCAGCTGACATTGCCCACCGATGCCAATCTGCTGGTGGGTAACAGCAGCAAAGACGACGCTGCCGCTTACGATATCGGTAACGGTCAGGTGATTTTAAGCACCACCGATTTCTTTATGCCCATTGCCGATGATCCCTTTGATTTTGGCCGTATCGCCGCGACCAATGCCATCAGCGATATCTACGCCATGGGTGGCAAACCGTTAATGGCGATTGCGATTCTTGGCTGGCCGGTGAATGTGCTGCCGCCTGAAGTCGCGCAGCGCGTGGTCGACGGTGGCCGTCAGGCCTGCGCCGATGCCGGCATTATGCTGGCCGGTGGTCACAGTATTGATTCGCCGGAACCGATTTTTGGTCTGGCAGTGACCGGTCTGGTACAGAAAGACAAACTGAAGCAGAACAACACCGCAACCGCAGGCTGCAAACTCTATCTGAGCAAGCCACTGGGTGTGGGCATTCTGACCACCGCGCAGAAGCAGAAAAAACTGCGCCCGGAGCATGAATTCCTTGCCCGTGACGTGATGTGCCAGATGAATAAAGTCGGCGCCGACGTCGCACAGCTTGAGGGTGTGGAAGCCATTACCGACGTTACCGGTTTTGGTTTAATGGGGCACCTGCTCGAAGTGTGCGAAGGCAGTGGTGTGAATGCGGTGTTGTACGAGCAACATATTCCGCTGTTGCCACCGGTACGCGACTATATTGCCCAGGGTTGTCTGCCCGGCGGCACCACCCGTAATTTTGATTCCTATGGCGATAAACTGGCGCCGTTAACGGATGAGCAGAAAGCGCTGTTCTGCGATCCGCAAACCAGCGGCGGTTTACTCATTGCCGTACAGCCAGAGCAAGCCGCAGCACTGGAACAGGTATTAACCGCCGCCGGGGTATACGCGCAGTGCATTGGTGAATTGATTGCTGCCCGCAGCGATTACCGCATTGAGGTTAAGGCATGAGCCGGGCGGACAGCCAGGATTTTACCCGTCTGTTTTTAACCGACACGCCGATGATGGATACCCGCGCGCCTCTGGAATTTAAAAAGGGGGCGTTTCCGCATACCGTCAGCCTGCCGCTGATGACCGACGCCGAGCGGGCGAAAGTCGGTACCTGTTATAAACAGCAGGGTCAGGATGCCGCCATTGTGCTGGGCCATCAGCTGGTGGGTGGCAAGGTAAAACAACAGCGGCTGGAGCAATGGCTGGAGTTTGCCCGTCAGCATCCGGATGGTTATCTCTATTGTTTCCGTGGCGGCCTGCGCAGTCAGATCGTACAGCAGTGGCTGAAAGAAGCCGGCTGTGATTACCCGCGCATTACCGGTGGCTACAAAGCCATGCGGCGTTTTTTAATTGATACGCTGGAGCGCATTGCGGCGGATGGCCAGTTCCGCGTACTGGCGGGTCATACCGGCTGCGCTAAAACCGATTTATTAAATGCCCTGCCGCACAGTATTGACCTTGAAGGTATTGCTCATCATCGTGGCAGTACCTTTGGCAAACGCCCGACCGGGCAACCATCGCAGATTGATTTTGAAAATAAACTCGCCGTGGCGTTATTGCGCCAGAATCATGCGCACCCCGAGCGCAGTATTCTGCTCGAAGATGAAAGCATGCTGATTGGCCGCTGTGCGATACCGGAAAGCCTGCGCCTGCGCATGCTGGCCGCACCACTGATTATTGTTGAAGCCTCGCTGGAACAGCGGGTGGAACACAGCTTCCGTAATTATATTCTGCATAAACTGCAGGAGTGGCAGCAGGCTGAAGGCGAAGAGGCCGGTTTTGCTGCGTTCCGTGATGACCTGACCAAATCGCTGCAGAAAATTCAGCGTCGCCTCGGCGGCGTGCGCTATCAACAGCTTGATGATTTATTGCAACAGGCGCTGAACGAACACGAGCAAACAGGCGATAACAGCCTGCACCGCGAGTGGATACGCATTATGCTCAGCGACTATTACGACCCGATGTACGAGTACCAGCTGACGCAAAAAAAAGGCCCGGTTGAATTCCGTGGTTCGGCGGCTGACATTAACGACTACCTGAAAAATAATGAGTAAAACCATGAAAAAGACCTTTAAGTTTGCCGCAGCAGCAGGCCTGCTGCTCAGTGCCTTTTCCACATTCGCCGATACCTTCGTATTTACCGCCATTCCGGATGAAGATGAATCGCGCTTACAGCAACGCTTTAATAAAGTGGCCGATTATCTTTCGGCACAGACCGGCGCTGAGGTGAAGTACATTCCGGTAAAATCCTACGCCGCTGCTATTACTGCATTCCGTAACGATCAGGTGCAGCTGGCCTGGTTCGGTGGTTTATCCGGCGTGCAGGCGCGTAAGCTGGTGGCTGGTTCTGAAGCCATTGCTCAGGGCTATGAAGATCAGTTCTTTAAAACCTATTTTATTGCCAATAAAAGCGCTGGCCTGAATGCAGAAGAAACACTCTCTGCAGCACTGAAAGGCAAAACCTTTACCTTTGGTTCCAAAGGTTCTACTTCTGGTCGTTTAATGCCGGAGTTTTATCTGCGCGAACAATTTAACGCGGCCCCAGAGGATATTTTCTCGCGCGTTGGTTTCTCCGGCGATCACAGCCGTACCATTGCTCAGGTACAGTCCGGCGCTTACCAGGTCGGTGCGGTTAATTACACCGTCTGGGATAACGAGCTGGCGGCCGGCAATATCGACCCGGAAAAAATTCAGGTGATCTGGACCACGCCAACGTATCCGGATTATCAGTGGACCGTTCGTGGCGATGTGGATGCCCGCTTCGGTAAAGGCTTTAAAGAGAAAATGCGCAAAGCCCTGCTGGAAATGAAAGATAAAGACCTGCTTGCCAGCTTCCCGCGTGAATCTTTTGTTCCGGCCAGTAACGACGATTACGCGCCGATTGAAAATACCGCCCGCGCGATTGGCCTGCTGGAAGACTGATAACCATGAGTGTGAACGCGGATGCCGCTATCCTGTTTCAGTTACAGCAGTTTGATCTGACGCTGGGTAAGCACCGCGTTCTGCATAACATTAACCTGACTGTTCGTCAGGGCGAAAAAATAGCCATTATTGGTCCCTCCGGTGCCGGTAAATCCAGCCTGCTGGAAGTTCTGTACCGTCAGCAGCCACAGCAGATTGCCCTCTGCCCACAGCAGGGCGGGCTGGTGGATATGTTGTCGGTGTATAACAATATTTTTATGGGCGGGCTGGAGCGCCACAGCAGTGTTTATAACCTGCTGAATTTAATCCGCTCATTTAATACCCCGCGCGCCGAAATTCAGCAGCTGTGTAACGAGCTTGGCTTGGAAGATAAACTCTGGCATTCGCCAGACCGGTTATCCGGTGGGCAACGTCAGCGGGTGGCCGTTGGCCGCGCGCTGTATCGTCAGCAGCCGGTATTTCTTGGCGATGAACCGGTCTCTGCCCTCGACCCGCTGCAGGCCGAGAATATTCTGCAGTTATTAATCAACCGGCATAACACCCTGCTGATCAGCCTGCATAACCGCCGACTGGCACTTGCCCACTTTGACCGTGTGCTGGCGTTACGCGCCGGTGAACTGGTTTACGATGGCCCGGCCGCAGCATTAACCAGCAACGATCTGGACGCTTTTTATGCGTCCTGACAGCGACGCCTTAGTACTGCTGAACCGTTTACCCGGCGTGCGCCCGGCGCACAGCAGTGGTCGTCGTTTGCGCCGTATTTCACTGTTATTTATTGCGATTGCTCTGGTCTGTCTGTTTCTGGCTGATCTGGCGCTTTATCCGACTGACCCATGGCGTGAACTCGGGCGTATTGGCTGGGGCTTTATTACTCCGTACTGGGCTGACAGCAGTACTCTTTTCAGTGCGCTGGGCCAGACCGTTGCCTTTGCCTTGCTGGCGCTTATTATTTCGGTGCCGCTGGGTTTAATACTGGCGGTGTTTTATTACTGGCGGCCGGTGCGTATGCTGGCGGCGGCGGTGCGCTCGGTACACGAGATATTCTGGGGGCTGCTGTTTATGCAGCTTTATGGTCTCAGCGCCACCACCGGCTTACTGGCGATTTTAATTCCTTACACCGGTGTTTTTGCCAAAGTATTTGCTGAAATGTTTGACCGTCAGGCGCCACAGCCAACGCTCGCGGTATCGCCACTCAGTTCCCGTATCAGCCGCTATGCCTACACCTTAATTCCACAGAGCCTGGGCGAGATGCGCAGCTACTGCCGCTATCGTTTTGAGTGTGCATTACGCTCCAGCGCCATTCTTGGTTTTATTGGTTTGCCAACACTCGGCTTTCATCTGGAAACCGCTTTTAAACAGGGGCAATACAGCGAAGCCGCGGCTTTGCTCTGGGTGTTTTTTATATTAATTGCCAGTATCCGCTTCTGGTTACGTGGCTGGTTATTACCTGTCTATGCGGCATTGGCGCTCTGGTTGTTACCCCAGTCGCCGCCACTGGGCAGCAGCTATGCGTGGCAGTTTATCAGTCAGGATATCTGGCCACGGGCATTACAGCAGGGTGATCTGAGCGCAGCCGCGACCTGGTACTGGCGCGAATTCAGTCAGGTAGCCTGGCCGGCATTATTGCAGACGCTGTACCTTACCCAGATTGCTCTGGTACTGACCGGTGTGATTGCACTGCTGTGTTACCCGCTGGCCAGTCAGGCGATCAGTGGCAGGGCCATGCGCTGGCCGGGGCGGTTATTACTGCTGATTATGCGCTCTACGCCGGAAATGATGATCGCCTTTATTCTGCTGTTACTGCTCGGGCCTTCCGGCTTACCGGCGGTGCTGGCGCTGGCATTACATAACGGTGGTTTAATTGCGTTCCTGCTCGCCAACCACAGCGAACAGCAGCCACAGCGTGCCGATGATCCGAAGGGGATTAACCGTTACCTGTATCTGCATACGCCACGCTTATATCCGGGGTTTCTTGCGTTTCTGTTTTATCGCTGGGAAGTCATCCTGCGCGAAAGCGCGATGATGGGAATTTTAGGTATTGCCACGATTGGTTTTTATATCGACTCTGCGTTTGAAGAAATCCGTTACGATAAAGCCTTCTTCCTGATTGTGGTTGCCGCCGCACTGAATATTCTGATCGACAGCTTGTCGCGCCGTATTCGCCGCCGGGCCGGTGCAGATTTGTCGGCTGGTGTGGGCTGAATTGATTTATTATTAAACTTGATCATAGGTGAGTTGGTTTTCTGGCGTTTACTTTATGCTGAAAGTAATTTGATGAAAATATTCGTTTTGCGCACAACGTTGTTATATCCGGTCGGAGTCTTTTGATGTTCCGGTAGCATTTCAGACTTCGGTTAAAATAATAATTATCAATACAGCCTGGTTGTCGCTGTCATTCAATAATATTTATTTAGGTTAAGCTTGGTATATTATTTCGCAGTTTATCTTGCAGGTTGTCGGACAATTTTGTTTGTTATTGGGTGCATCCGTTGGTGCGTAACCTCTGCTTATTAATGCTTGTTCATAATGCACATCATCGCATTCGTTACAGCAGTGGAATAGATAAATGATACGGGCTTTCGTCCTTCCCGCGCGCTTCTGAGATATTTATGTACCGCCATGCCTACGTCAGGCAAATAACATTCACGCCAGGATTGTATCAGTCATGTAAATGCTAATGATTGTGATAATAAGCGGTTGCGATATCTATATGTTGGGGAGGCAGAATATAGCGATAACCTCAGGGACTGGTGAGCAATGAGGACGATATAGTCTCTGAACAGTAGTGCTTTTGGCCTATATAGATAAGTTTTTGGGGTAAATATTCGATAATCAGAGTCGTACATTTACTTTATATCGCGGTAGGGTTACTTTACTATCCCTTTTTATCTCATTCAGCTCGGATGGGATTATCCCTACCAATCATAAAAATTGCAGATATTACACAAGGATTTGGCATGCACCCATTAAGCTTACCTTTTAAGGCCAGTATTCTGGCAACCACTATTGCGCTGACGGCATGTGGTGGCGATTCATCCGGTGGTAGCTCCACCCCGTCAGGTTTGTCCGGTAATCCGGTTGGCACCGCAGTCATCAGCGTGAAAGGTGGTAACGCTAACTATCAGGCTGGTAGTGGCGGCAGTATTGAGATTGAAAAAAAATACAGTGCGGCTCCGCTGAACATTACGGTTAACGGTTTGCCGGACACTAATCATCAGCTGCCTGCCGTGACGGTTAATCTGGGTTCTAACCCCGCGAATATCACCACCAGTACGACGGTGAGTGTCGATACCACAGGCATTACCAGTGGTACGCTGTATTTGCGGGGTAACCGTATGTTCCGCTACGACGGTGCGGTCAGCGACGGGCCATCTCCTGTACCGGTTTTGAGTAAAGAAAGTACTATGATTACTGGTATTAAAGTGGCTTCCGGTGCCGTGCTGACGCTCGATTATAACGGCTCAAATGGCAACCTGTATTTGTATAACGATATACAGAACGATGGTGAAATCACAGTAGCGGCAGCCGCAATGCCTGCCAATGTTGCTGACTTGAGTTTTTACCTATTCAATTATGTTGGCTCTGGCAGCATTAACTTAGCGGGTAAAGAAACCGGCCAGCGTGGCGGTGATTTTGAGATGTATGCCAATATCGTTAACAACAGCGGCAACATTGTTACATCCGGTGCTGATGGCGATGCTTCAACCGTCGTTGGTAACAGTGGTTATGTCCGTATTTTCAGTCAGGCAGCGATTGCCAATAGTGGTGCCATCCAAACATCTGCTGGCTCCAGTAGTGGTTCTCGTACTGCGCCCGGTGCCAATATCGAGATGTACTCTCTTCGCGATCTGGTTAACAGTGGCAACCTGACTGCTTCTGCCGGTAGCGGTGTAAATAGCACTAGCCGTTACAGCGGTGGGAGTATTCGCCTTGGAGCTGGTAGCCTGCTGTTAAATACCGGAAACCTGACCACAGACGGTGCCGACAGCGTACTGAATGCGACAGAAACCGACGGTGGTGAAGGTGGTTTTGGCGGCGAAATTACTTTATCGCTGAGCGGAGAAGGTGCTGAGGGGCTTGCCTATGCGGCACCGCGTTTGGTGAATACCGGTACTCTGCAGGCGAATGGTGGTGACAGTGCTTACGATTCCTATGTAGCGGGTCGTGGCGGCAATATTCGTATTGATGTTGAAGAGTCTGATTACGGTAATGAAGTACCCTCCAATCCTGCTTTGGTTGTTGTCAGTGGCAATTTGCTGGCAGAAGGGGGGAATGCAACGGCAGTCAGTGGTTCAGGTGAAGGATTCGGTGCTCAAGGGGGGAATATTGATATTAGTCATGACGCCCAGATTAATTCTGAATTGCCGACTCAGATCGTTGGTTATGCCCGTCTTGATGCCTCGGGTGGCGATGCTCTGCGTTCAGGCAGTGGTGGATCTATTGAGATCACTGGCGAGTCTAATTCTGACGACGAGGACGATGCTGTTACCTATGCACCAGCACCATCCATTAAAGTGGCAACCGATCTGCTGTTGAATGGTGGCCAGGTTGTGACGTCAGAAACCCTGAGTGCAATTGCCCGTGCTGGTAATGGTGGCTCTACCTACCTCGGTACTTATACAGGTCATGCTTTCCTGCAGCCAGAGCTGTCATTCAGTTTTGATGGTAACGTATCTGCTACAGCGGATGATGTCAGCAATGCCAGTGATGGTAGTGGTGGATTTTTCTTGATCCGCGCCCCGCACAAAGCAACCATTCGTGGCACGATTAGTCTGAATGGCAGTAACGATACGGCTGTTCCTGCTGATGGCGAGAATGATGGTTACAATGAAGGCGGCAATGGCGGTGCCGTATTTGTTAGCAGTCAATTCAGCCTGGTCGACTTTAATGCTCAGGTGAGCGCCAATGGCGGTGCTGGTCAGCTTGAAGGTGGTGATGGTGGTTTCCTCATGCTTGCAAGCGCCAAAGGTTCTGCGATTAATGGTTCTATCAGTGTTGCCGGTGGAAATGCTTCTGCAACAGAAGTGAACGGAGATGAAACCTTTGGTGGCCATGGTGGTATGTTGTCTATCGACAGCGGTGATCTGCGTAACAACCTGCGCGCAAGCTATACCATTACGGCGGGAACGGGTACCACCGCTGGCATTAGCGGTGGTGTGTATGTTGATACCAATTGCATTGTCGGTATCTGCAGCAACAGGGGACCTATGATTCCATAACGACTGAAAGTTAAAATAGGCCGCGCGGGTTAACCGTTGCGGCCTCTTTTTTTATTATTAATATGTCAGGACGATGGAATGAGATTTTTGCTGAAAACCTGTTTCTTATTCTTGCTGAGTCAGGTTGCTATTGCAGCGCCAACGATCCAGTATCAACATGCTCAACAACGTTATATTTTTCCTGAATTGACGGTATCTGCTGAAGCGTTTTTTACTGAATTCAGTCAGTATTCCGGCATTGTTATTTATTACTACCCAGACCTGATTATTCCAGAAGTATTTCGTGGCGCATCACTGCAGGAAAATGAAGTTCTGCGATTACTGGAACAGAACTTTTCGCTGATAAAATCATTTAAAGATGCGGATTTAGCGGCGTTGCAAATTTTGCCCGAAGGTCAACTGCAAAGTGATGGTCTCAGGCTTGCCGGTTCCACTCTGGTTGAGACTTCACTGACCAGTGATGTTGTGCAGCAACAGCCAGCGTTGTTGAGTGACCAACGTGTACGTGTTTTGGAAGAAGCTGCTAGACGCGAAAAAAAGATTGCCGAGATAAAAGCCCAGCAAGAAGAACAACAAGCAGCCCGCAAAAAAAAGAAAGCGGATGAAAAAGCACAGCGCGAACAACGCCTCGCAGAAGAAAAGAAAAACGAATTTGCCAAGTTGCAACACTACCGTGATACCGACCCGGAAATTTATCAACGATTATTGCCTTTTTACCGTCACCGGTTTGGTGAGCCTGACTTTTCCGAACCTGACAATACTCATCAGCCATGATCAGCATACCAACCCCGGAAGAAGCCACTACCATTGCTATGCAGATACGCTTGCAGCAAAGTGAGCGCTTATCATCGGAGCAGCGTAGTGTGCTGCAACAGCAGTCGGTACAAGCGCTTTTGCAACATGCGCTGAATACCGTGCCCTATTATCAACAACATCCGGCCATTATGGCGATGAACGGAAATATCCAGTGGGATAAATTTCCGTTACTGACACGAACGCAGTTGCAGCGTAACGAAAAAGAGCTGTTGAGCACACAGCCACCGGCGGAGCATGGGCGGCACTTTGAATTCCGCAGCTCCGGTTCGACCGGTCGGCCTGTTCAAACCTGGTCGACGGAACATGCTCAGGTTTATTGGCGTGCATTTACCTTACGCGATCATCTCTGGGCTGGACGTAATATGAACGCCTCGCTGGCGGCGATTAAATTTTTACCGGTCGATGAGGCGCGTTATCCCGGACAACAAGGTGATCGCTGGGGGAAGTCAGCGGCAGCGCTGGGGTTTCGTGCTCCTGCAGGCTTGCTGAACAGCTCCGAACCACTGGATGTGCAATACCGCTGGTTGTGCGAGCGCCAGCCACAATATCTGGTGACCTACCCTAGCGTATTACAGGAACTGGCAAGAATTCAGCTGCGTGAGAAGCGTTTAAATTCACTGCATAACGTTTCTTCTATTGGCGAAAACCTGCCACCGTCTCTGCGTGATTTAGTGCACCGGGCGTTTGGTTGTCGGGTTCATGATGTTTACAGTTCTCAAGAAGTTGGTTATATGGCGCTGCAATGCCCACATCATGATCATTACCATATTCAGCTAGAAAATTGCCTGCTGGAGGTACTGGATGATAATAACCAGCCCTGTGCTCCAGGTCAGATTGGACGCGTAGTAATAACACAGCTGCATAATTATCTGATGCCGCTTATCCGTTACGAAATTGGTGATTATGCAATTCCCGGTGAAAGCTGTGATTGTGGAATTACTTTGCCGGTTTTACAGCGCATTATTGGCCGCACGCGAAATCTGGTGACTTACCCCGACGGCCGGAAAAGCTGGCCGGCGTACAATCCCATGGCGTTGATGGAGCTGTTCCCGCAGGCCAGCTTTCAGCTCGAACAGCTGAGCCTGGAAGAACTGCAGCTGAATCTTCAGACACCGGTTACTCCTGGTGAAGAAGATTACATGCAGGCCCGGCGGATTATTTGCGACGCTATTGGTCATGATTTCCAAATACGGATCTGTCAGGTTGAACAACTGCCCCGCAGCGCGGGTGGGAAATTTGAAGAATTTATCTCAAGGATCTGAGTATGTTTGATTCAGCTGACAGTTATCAGGACATTTTTAATCAACGTGCGGATGCTTATCACCAGGCAATGCTTAATTGGCCGGATGCACGTGAGCAGGAATTCAACGCCATCCTGCAAGGGCTGGTCATAACCGCGGGCACCCGCATGCTCGATGTACCGGCCGGTGGTGGTTATCTGGCGAGCTATCTGCCGCATAACGTACAACTTCATCATCTGGAAACCAGTGAATTGTTTGCCCGCTTGTTTGATCAGCATTGCCACTCTGGAAGTCGTCATCCGCTGAGTTTATGTTCGCTGGATCATCTCCCGCAGGCGGATAACAGTACAGACATCGCACTCAGCCTCGCCGGTCTTCACCATACTCAGAACAAACAACCATTATTTGATGAGATTTACCGCTGCCTGCGTCCGGGAGGAATACTGGTGCTGGCCGATGCCCATGCCGAATCGGCCACGGCCCGCTTTCTCGATGGTTGGGTTAATACACACAACAGTATGGGCCACCACGGCTGGTACTTTGATCAGCAAACCACAGAGCAGCTGCGCAGCAGCGGTTTTAACGATATTCATGCCGCCTGCCGCGACTATCACTGGCATTTCGACAGTGCTTTGCAGGCAGGAGAATATTGCCGCCTGATGTTTGGCATAGACCGGGCTGAGGCATCAGATGTCAGTGCGGCACTGGCCCGGGAACTGGGTTTTGACAGGCTGGCAGATGGGCGGATCGGGTTGCGCTGGCAGCTGAACTTCATCACCGCACATAAGCCAGCAGGATGAATAATCCGGCGTCCGCCCCCTATGTAACGCTTGCTGTAATACTAGAGGCCTTCGGGAAAACCGTATACAATGCGGGCACTTACAGCGTCAGCCTCCCCGGCAGAACTGTAAACCGCCCTTAGCTCAGCTGGATAGAGCGTTGCCCTCCGGAGGCAAAGGTCAGAGGTTCGAATCCTCTAGGGCGGGCCACTTCCAGCAAGACTTTCCGCGATGGTAACCACTAACCAATTTGGTTTTGAGAGCAAATTGAGACCAAAAAGTGGCCATGTTGAAAATACAGATTTCCGGTTGGAGCCGGTTTTGATCGCTGCTTTGCAATGGTCACGGTGCTGCTGCCGCGCTGCCTTCAGACAGATCAGCCGGTTATACTGTCCATTCCCAGGGTTCTTCTCCACGCTGATAAATCGCCTGCGCAGCGCGCTCGGATAAATGCTGAAATAAATCCAGCTCCCAGTTTTCCGGACGGAAACGCCCCAATGTGCGCTGCAATTCGTGCTGAAATACCGTTGTTTCAATCTGCTGGGCAAAGCGCCAGTTGCTGACAATGGCATCTTGCCGGCGGCGCAAAAATTCTGGGGTCGGAACTTTATCGCTTTTAGCTCGGTTCACTGCACTGGCCGCAGGTAATAAATTCCACAGGTCATTGTTGTGCCAAAGGGAGAATGGCAGCACATGGTCAATATCCATCGTTGCCATATTAATGGAGCGATCACTCCAGACGCAGGTAAGCGGCGATGCTTCAGCATATAAGCGCCGTGCCAGTCCTTGCTCACGTTCCGGATCTTCTGGCTGAATTAAATACGGCAGAACGACACCCCGATGAATGGCAGGATTAATGCGCTGGGAAAAACGTTCGCATAATTCCGCCCAACGCAGTAACAGAGAATCACGTATCCAGTAACCGGATAAACAAAACTCCCGCCACAAATCGACCTCCAGCAAGACCAGCTTGCTGGCTTTGTCGTAGCAGAACATTTCTCCCTGAGCGGCGTGTTGTACCGGGCCAACAATCAGCGTGCGACTTAAAACGCTAAGCGTTGTGTGCAGTTGCGTGGCGAGCAATGAGGGCAAATTGTTTTTCTTCCAGCCCAGCATGCACAGGCTGTAAGTCACTACTGGATCAGTACCGTATTCAGCCTGTGCCAAGCGGATCAGTTGTTCCAACGCCTGCCGGAATGCCGGCGGCTTACTGCTGCCTGGTGCATCGATATTGCTCTGCGGAATATGCAGCGGTGCTGCCATCAATGGCCAATAATAGTGCAGCCAGCACTCCGCCAGTGCCTGTACCGGCATGCCGACATAACCGTTGCCAAGCCAGCTTACTGCGCCGGCATCGCGGTCGGCCATATCACAGAAAGCACGCAACAACGCCAGCTTGTAGGTGGCGACTTTTTTATCGTGTTTAAGTACCGACTCAATCCGGTCAAGCGGCCGGTTATGTTCAGCTGATTTTTCAAATAACAAAATATTCCAGCTGACACCGCCACGGCCAAGCGAATCCTGAGTTGTGAATTGGCTGATTAATACCAGGCCTAATTGTTCGGACAGCAAACGAACCCGGTCGGCTTCCATCGGTAAAAATAAGCGCCCCTGAGCATCGCGAAAATCGGCATCCAGATCATCGCGAGCAGCCGGTACGGACATTAATAATCGCCCACCAGCCTTGAGCAGATTGCGCAGATTAACGAAGGCTTCCAGCTGTTGGCCGGCGGGGATGTGCATTAATACGGCGCTGCAAATTACGCCATCAAAACGCTCATGTGTCGGTATGTCCGGAAGATGGCCTGGCTGTATCCGTTTGTATAATTCCGGACTATGCGTGATCGCCATTTCTCTCATCGCTGCGACAGGTTCAACACCATGTGCGTCATAGCCCTGTTTCAATAGCGCTTTAACGTCACGGCCAGAACCACAACCAACGTCCAAAACCCGACTTCCAGGTAAAAACGCCATGGGGAAATAAGGCATTAAAGGGCTTTGCACCGACTCATAACGGGCAAAAACATCCTGTACGTTGCGCTGGTAGAAAGAGAGGGTGTTTGCGTCGGTCATATCCATCGGCCGTGAATTGTTATGAATGTATCAGTAAGTCGCGAGTATGATCAGCCTTGGTCCTCATGAGCGCAACTGTGTTGATTCGCGACACCGTTTTAGATTCGTGTCACATACATAGCGGGCCCGGGACAAAGTCGTTTTTGCGCTCGGAGAAGCTGGTGCCAGGAGCGGGATTTGAGTGCTCTTATCAAGTGAAGACAGAGGAAAGCAGTGGATCTGAGCCCCCAGGAAGACATGCGACTTGCAACCCAATCAGTGCTGCAGTATGTTCAACATCATTGAACGTTCATTTTTATTGAACAATTGGAGCTGGCGATGCCCCACTCAGATTCACTCAACGATGGTATCCATTCACTGGCCACAGCCGTTCAGCTCCCGGTAGAGATCGTTGGGCTTAACAGTCCGTTGTCCAATAACGGCTTGGGTATCAGTATCGGAACAGCAACAGCCATACCGCTGTTCTCTCTGGTTCAGGAAGCTGACAAAGCGGAGTTTGGTGAGCTACTCAGCCGGGATGGTGCGCATCGGGTTGTCTTTATGGATCACATATCACCTGCAAAGGCGACGAAGTTGAGGGAAGCGGGTATCCAGTATCTGGATGCTTCGGGCAATGCCTTTATTCATCAGCACGGCCTGCACATCGTTGTGATCGGAAAGAAGCGTGCGACCGCTGCATTGAACAGAAAACAGCTGCCGGCCGAGATCAAAACCGGAAAGGCTTTTCAGCCGGCTGGTTTGAAAGTTGTTTTTGCGTTGCTGGCCGACCATGAGCTGGCAAGAGCTTCGATGCGGACCATTGCTGAACGGGCTGGAGTATCGTTGGGATCGGTCAGTGCCATCATCAAAGATCTGACTGCCCACGAGTATCTGGTGGGCAGCGGGAATCAGCAGGAACTGATCAACACCAGCCAACTGGCTAACCGTTGGACAGAACTCTACCCCTATAGCATTCGGGATAAGGCTCATATCGGCCGCTTCACGGCTCAGGCCCCGGATTGGTGGCAGGCATTGCCGACGGATGTGGATTATCAGATCAGCGGCGAGATTGCTGCACTCAAACTCACCGGATACCTGAACCCCAAAGACGGCATCCTCTACGCTGAAGACGCTCAGTTGCCTGCCCTTATGAAAGCCGGTCGGTTACGGCAATTGAAAACCGATGAAAAGCCAGAATTCATCATTGATATCTACCGACCCTTCTGGAAAGTGGATAGCGCAAAGCATATTGCGCCTGAACTGATAGTCGTCAGCGATTTGTTGTCAACGAGCGACCCCAGAAATGTGGATGCAGCCAGAAGGGTAATGAATGAATACCTTGATTGATGTGACCGGTAAGCTGCCACGCGGTCTGGTCGAGATGTATCGGAAGGTCGATAACTGTGCCAAAGGTCTGGGCATTGACTACCTGATTGTCGGAGCCATGGCACGAGACCTGGTTATGCACCATGGCTTCGGCGCTCATATTGAGCGCGGAACCCGGGATGTGGACTTTGCGATCCGGGTGGCCTCATGGCAGGAATTCAGTACATTAAAAGAAGCACTGTCTGCCCAGGGGCTTTCCGTGGATCAGAAGCTGGCCTATCGGCTGGGCTTCGTCGATTCAGACAGCTTGCCCTGGGAACTGGATATTCTGCCTTTCGGCAACGTGGTCGATGCGCATCACGACATCAGCTGGCCACCTGATGGTGACTTTAAAATGTCGACACTGGGCTTTGTGGAAGCACTGCATCAGGCATGGCAAGTAAAGATCACGCAGGCCCCTGAGTGCTTGGTTAAGGTCGCAAATCCTGTCGCCATGATCATTCTTAAAATGGTCGCATGGACGGAGCGGGACCGCGAGCTAAGAAAGAAGGACGCTGCAGACATCGGCTACATTCTGCAGAATTACGCCAAAATCCCCTCAGTCCTCAGCCGTCTTTACGAGGATGGGCACATGGAACGTTGCGACTGGGATGAGGACATGGCTTCCGCTGAACTTCTGGGGATTGAAATAGCTGACGTATCAGCAGAGCCAACCCGTCAGTACATCATCAAACATCTGGTGGAAAACCAACCCAACAGGGCAGCTTTTGCCCGGGATATGAATCCCATCCATGGCACTCAATGGTTAGACCGGCTTACTGATCCGCTGGTCTGAAATCATTCTGAACGTTAAGCATCCGGACGTAACGCCTTTAGCGGGTGTCCGGATTTATTGAACCACTACACTCGGGCTGCTTTCGCGAACCCATACTCAAAAACTCATTTTATGGTGCCAACCTGTGTGAGAAATAGATCCGGCCGATAGGGCTTGATGAGTCATTCTCTGGCCACTGCATACTGAGTAAATTGCGCAGTGTTCAGCTTCTCGACTCAAAAAATCCAGTACATGGCCTTCGGCGCCGGGTGTGGTATAGGTAGTCTCAGGTTTCAGACTCAGGTACGGACTTCCGAACAGACTCGGGAGTAAAGCTGAAATAGACGCCGGTTCCCCCTTCGTTACGTCGTTTAATTTCCGCATTGCCGGAAAGCTGATAAGCCCGCTCCTGAATAATCGCCATGCCATAGTGGTTACGCTTTTCCGGATCAGTATTGATACCGATGCCATCGTCTTCGATTTCCAGTGTTACTTCTTGCTGGTCATTACTGCAAAGACTGATGTGTATGTTTTTGCCATGAGAGTGGTGGATGGCATTCTGGCTGGCTTCGCGGATTATCTGTAATAAATGAATTTCTTCCTGAGGTGATAAGGGGATGTTAAAAATATCGTAGTTCAGGGATATCTCCATTTTAGATTGCTCATGAAACTGATCCACGGTTTTCTGCAGTGCATCAAGTAACCCTTTGCCATCGACTTTAAGGCGGAAAGTTGTCAATAACTCGCGCAATTGTCGGTAAGCAGAATCTAAGCCTTGCTTAAGTTCGGTGGATACATCCATCATCATTTCGAAATCTGAATTGCCTATTGCCCGGTTAAGACGGGTTACCTGAATTTTCAGATAAGATAGAGCCTGAGCGAGAGAGTCATGTAGCTCACGGGCAATGACGTTGCGCTCTTTCATCAGCGTAATCCGGCGGATGTTTTCCTCCTCACCCTGCAGGCTCATTGCAATAGCAAAAAGGTTGGCAACGGAGGTAAACAGATCACGCTGCCAGCGCAGCAGCGACTCCGGATGACTGTTTAGGGTCAGAACACCATAGTCTCTGTTTTCTCTTGAGATCGGGAAATTAATCTGGGATGTATTGTCGGTAGTTTGCGTCAGGCAGTCTCGGCAATTGCGTGAGCGGCAGTCATCATCCAGCTCTTTACTGCCATTAATCTGCAGATATGGAATATCCCCGCTTTCTGTCAGCAGGCAGAGTTCAATATTGTCGATACCTGTTACTACGGAAAGCTCTTTCAGGATGTTATTAAAATCTTCTTTCCTGATTTCATGGGTACTGGTTCGTCTGGCCAGATTGTAGAGAAAGCTGAGCGTTTTATTGCTGTTCTGCAGCTCGGCTGTTTTCTCTTCAACCTGTTTCTCCAGCGATTCATACATATAAGAAATGGCTTTGCACATATGTTCAAAAGAACGGGAAAGCACACTCAGTTCATCGGTTCCTTCCGGTGGCGAGATATTGCAGGAAAAATCACCACGGCTGATCTGGCGGGCGGTATTGGTCAGCTCACTCAGCGGTACGGTAAAGCGCAGATGTATCCAGTAGATAACAATGGCAGACAGAATCACGGTAATAAAAAACGCAATAATCTGGAAAGTTCTTAACGTCCGTATTTTTCCTTCGGCGTTATGCTGAATAATCAATACTAGGTGATTCAGGTCATCAACAAAGGCATTAACAAGATTTAATTTTTCTTCGGTTTCTGTTTCTGAATCACTGACTTTATCGGCCAGTAATATTCCCCGCTCACCCAGCTCGTTAAAGAACTCTGTTGATTTGGCATTTCTGACGACATTTTTCATTATTGGGTTGTTGAAAATACTGCGGATGATTTCTTTATTGTCACTTGCTGCTTCAGGATCTGTCAGCAGACGATAGCTGTGCATTCGTAAAGAGCCTGCACTGTTAATGGCATAAGCATCATTGTCGGTCTGATCTGAGAGCCAGTAAGAAACCAGAATTGTTGATATTGCCATCAGAATAATGGCGCTCATGGCGAGGTTGATGCGGGTAATAACCGATGTCTGTTTCATAGTTTAAAAACGGTAAATACGACTGAACGGTTATCTTACCCGCAGGATGTACTCAGGGATATGGCTGTTATCACCGGACTATATGCGAATGCTTATTATTAGATAGGATTACTTTTAGCTACTCCCCTTGCTTCCGCAGTCTTGATTCAGCGCAGTATTTTTTAATAGTAAAAAATAAAATCATTTAAAATCAATGATTTGTAAAATAATTTATTTACCACTTTGTGAGTATTTTTGTGCGCAGGACGACGTTTTCCGGCCCGTGACGCCGGCCCGGCCCCATCGTTAATTGGTGCAATCTGAGTAGTATATCTCCGTATGTTTATAGCCGGTCTTTCGGGACACATCAGGAGTTAGCTATGAGTCACCTACTGGAGAAACTTCGGTTTTTCAGAACTCGTAAAGAGTCTTTCGCCAATGGCCATGGTGCCACAACGGATCAGGATCGCAGTTGGGAAAAAGGTTATCGTCAGCGTTGGCAGCATGACAAAGTCGTGCGTTCTACCCATGGTGTGAACTGCACAGGTTCATGCAGCTGGAAAATCTACGTTAAAGATGGTCTGGTAACCTGGGAAACCCAGCAAACCGACTACCCGCGCACCCGTCCGGATTTACCTAACCACGAGCCCCGTGGTTGTCCGCGTGGTGCCAGTTATTCCTGGTATATCTACAGTGCTAACCGCCTGAAGTATCCGAAAGTCCGTGGTCAGCTGATGAAACTTTGGCGTGAAGCCAAAGCGCAGCACAGTGATCCGGTAAAAGCCTGGGAATCTATTGTTTCTGATCCGGTAAAAGCAAAAAGCTACAAAGAGCGTCGCGGTCTGGGTGGATTTGTCCGTGCCAGCTGGGATGAAGTCAATGAGCTGATTGCGGCATCCAACGTTTATACCACCAAAACTTACGGCCCTGATCGTGTTTCCGGTTTCTCGCCGATTCCGGCAATGTCGATGGTTTCCTATGCTGCCGGTGCCCGTTATCTGTCGCTGATCGGTGGTAACTGCCTGAGTTTTTATGACTGGTACTGCGACTTACCGCCAGCCTCACCGCAAATATGGGGCGAGCAGACCGACGTGCCGGAATCGGCCGACTGGTATAACTCCAATTATATTATTGCCTGGGGTTCGAATGTTCCTCAGACCCGTACGCCTGATGCGCACTTCCTGACTGAGGTTCGTTATAAGGGTACCAAAACCTGCATTATTACTTCGGATTATTCTGAAGCTTCTAAATTCGGCGATACCTGGCTGGCTCCGCGTCAGGGTACCGACTCGGCACTGGCTATGGCTTTCGGTCATGTCATCCTGAAAGAATTCCACGTTGATAAGCCAAGCACTTATTTTACCGACTACAGCAAACGCTACACCGATATGCCAATGCTGGTCATGCTGGAAGAAAGCAATGGTCATCTGACCGGTGGGCGCTTCCTGCGGGCAGCCGATCTGGTAAACAATCTGGGTGAAGATAATAACCCTGACTGGAAAACCATTGCCCTTAACAGCAACGGCAGTATGACCAGTCCGAACGGTTCTATTGGCTATCGCTGGGGCGAAAAAGGTAAGTGGAACCTGGAGCAGAAAGACCGCAGTGGTGATGTTGATCTGGTTTTATCACTGAAAGATCAGAACGACGGCATTGCTGATGTTGCTTTCCCATATTTTGGTGGTGCACCGCACGAATATCAGTATTTCCAGCACACTGAGCACAATGAAATTCAGCTGCGTAAAGTACCGGTTAAATCGGTTGAACTGGCCGATGGTACAACCGCTAAGGTAGCAACTGTATTTGATCTGATGCTGGCGCATTACGGTGTTGATAACGGCATCGGCGATAGCAACCGTGCCAGCAGTTATGATGATGACGTGCCTTATACACCTGCCTGGCAGGAAGCTATTACCGGTGTTAACCGTGCCGATGTGATCCGCGTTGCCCGTGAGTTTGCCGATAACGCCGATAAAACCCGTGGCCGTTCCATGGTTATCGTTGGTGCTGCACTGAACCACTGGTATCACATGGATATGAGCTATCGCGGTCTCATTAATATGCTGATGATGTGTGGCTGTGTTGGTCAGACTGGTGGTGGCTGGGCGCACTATGTGGGGCAGGAAAAACTGCGTCCGCAAACCGGCTGGACTCCGCTGGCCTTTGCACTGGACTGGCAGCGTCCGCCACGCCATATGAACGGTACTTCGTTCTTCTATAACCACTCCAGTCAGTGGCGCTATGAAAAGCTCAACATGAGCGAAGTAATTTCACCGCTGGCGCCAAAAGAGCGCTGGACCGGCAGTATTATCGATTTCAACTCCCGCGCCGAACGTATGGGCTGGTTGCCTTCTGCGCCACAGCTGGGAACCAACCCTCTGCACCTGGCGGATAAAGCCAAAGCGGCTGGCCAGGAAGTGCAGGATTATGTGGTTGATCAGCTGAAGAAAGGCGATCTTAAATTCGCCTGTGAGCAGCCGGATAATCCGCAGAATTTCCCGCGCAATATGTTTATCTGGCGTTCTAACCTGCTGGGTTCTTCCGGTAAGGGCCATGAATATATGCTCAAACATTTCCTGGGTACCAAGCATGGTCTGCTGGGTAAGGATCTGGGCGAGTTTGGCGGTCAGAAACCGGAAGATGTTGAATGGGTTGATCAGGGTGCAGAAGGCAAGGTTGATCTGTGGGTGACACTGGACTTCCGTATGTCCACCACCTGTCTGTATTCCGATATCGTTCTGCCGACGGCCACCTGGTACGAAAAAGACGATATGAATACCTCGGATATGCATCCGTTTATTCATCCGCTCAGTGCTGCCATTGATCCGGTTTGGGAAGCACGCTCTGACTGGGAAATCTTTAAAGGCATTGCCAAAGAATTCTCCCGCGTCTGTGTTGGCCATCTGGGTGTGGAAAAAGATCTGGTAACTATCCCGATGCATCACGATACACCGGCAGAACTGGCGCAGCCTTATGGTGTAAAAGCCTGGTGGAAAGGTGAGTGCGAACCGGTACCGGGTAAAACAATGCCACACCTGAATGTGGTTGAGCGTGATTATCCGAATACTTATGCACGTTTCACCTCGATCGGTCCGCTGCTGGAAAATATCGGTAATGGCGGTAAAGGCATCAGCTGGGATACCAAAGATGAAGTGAAACTGCTGCGGCAGCTGAACTACACCCATACCGATGAAGGTATTAATAAAGGTATGGCCAAACTGGATACCGCGATTGATGCCTGTGAAATGATTCTTACCCTGGCTCCGGAAACCAACGGCCATGTGGCTGTTAAAGCCTGGGAAGCTCTGGGTGAATTTACCGGCCTCGATCACACCCACCTGGCGATACCGAAAGAAGAAGAGAAAATCCGCTGGCGCGATATTGTTGCCCAGCCACGTAAAATTATTTCGTCACCAACCTGGTCTGGTCTGGAAGACGAACATGTGTCCTATAACGCCGGCTATACCAACGTTCACGAACTGATTCCATGGCGTACCGTTACCGGCCGTCAGCAGTACTATCAGGATCATGAATGGATGCGCGATTTTGGTGAGCAGCTGTGTGCTTACAAGCCACCGATTAATCTGAAAACCGTTGAGCCTGTTCTGAACAAAAAGCCAAACGGTAATAAAGAAATCGTTCTGAACTGGATTACGCCACACCAGAAATGGGGTATTCACAGCACCTACTCTGACAACCTGCTGATGCTGACACTGTCACGCGGCGGTCCGATTGTTTGGATGAGTGAAGTCGATGCCAAAGAAGCCGGTATTGAAGATAACGACTGGATCGAAGTCTTCAACGTTAACGGTGCCATTGCCTGTCGTGCGGTTGTTTCTCAGCGAGTGCCTGAAGGCATGAGCATGATGTACCACGCACAGGAACGGATCGTAAACGTACCGGGAGCAGAAACAACAGGCACCCGTGGTGGTATTCACAATTCGGTTACCCGTGCGGTGATGAAACCAACCCATATGATCGGTGGTTATGCTCAGCAGGCCTATGGCTTCAACTATTACGGTACGGTCGGCTGCAATCGTGACGAATTTGTCATCGTGCGCAAGATGAATAAAGTCGATTGGCTGGACACCAAATAAGGGTGGAGTGAGGTAATTATATGAAAGTCAGAGCTCAAATCGGCATGGTGCTGAATCTGGATAAGTGTATTGGTTGTCACACTTGCTCCATCACCTGCAAAAACGTCTGGACCTCCCGCGAAGGGGTCGAATACGCCTGGTTTAATAACGTAGAAACCAAGCCTGGTATTGGTTTTCCGAAAGAATGGGAAAATCAGGAAAAATGGAATGGCGGCTGGAAGCGTGACGCTAACGGCAAGCTGCAGTTGAAAATTGGCGGCAAATTGCGGGTTCTGGCGAATATCTTCGCTAACCCGGATCTGCCGGAAATTGACGACTACTACGAGCCGTTCGATTTTGATTACCAGTATCTGCATAACGCGCCGGATAAAAAGCATCAGCCTGTGGCCCGTCCACGCTCGCTGATTACCGGCCAGCGTATGGAGAAAATCGAATGGGGTCCGAACTGGGAAGAAATTCTCGGTACAGAATTCGAAAAGCGTAAAGCGGATAAAAACTTTGATGATGTCGTGCAGAAAGATATTTACGGACAGTTTGAAAAAACGTTCATGATGTATCTGCCACGTCTGTGTGAACACTGCCTGAATCCGGCCTGTGTTGCGGCCTGTCCATCGGGTGCCATCTACAAGCGTGAAGAAGACGGTATCGTTCTGATCGACCAGGAAAAATGCCGCGGCTGGCGCATGTGTGTATCGGCCTGCCCGTATAAAAAGATTTATTACAACTGGAAATCCGGTAAGTCCGAGAAGTGTATTTTCTGCTTCCCGCGTATTGAAGCCGGTCAGCCGACCGTCTGCTCGGAAACCTGTGTAGGCCGTATCCGTTATCTTGGTGTATTGCTGTACGACGCTGACAAAATCGAAGCGGCAGCCATGACACCAAATGAAAAAGATCTGTATCAGTCACAGATTGATCTGTTTCTTGATCCGGAAGATCCGCAAGTTATTGAAGCCGCTCGTAAAGAAGGCATCAGTGACAACTGGATTAAGGCGGCCCAGCGCTCTCCGGTTTATAAAATGGCAATGGACTGGAAAGTGGCTCTGCCACTGCATCCGGAATACCGCACTCTGCCAATGGTTTGGTATGTACCGCCACTGTCTCCGATTCAGACCGCTGCCCAGGCAGGTCATGTCGGTATGAATGGTGTGATTCCGGATCTGAAATCACTGCGTATTCCACTACGCTATCTGGCTAATTTATTGACTGCCGGTGATGAAAAACCGGTTGAGCGGGCACTGGAGCGCATGATCGCTATGCGTGCTTTCAAGCGTTCACAGCAGGTGGACGGTGTGGAAGATCTGGATGTGCTGCAACAGGTAGGGCTGACCGCCGTTCAGGTGGAAGAAATGTACCGCTATATGGCGCTGGCTAATTACGAAGACCGCTTCGTTATCCCGAGCAGCCATACCACCTATGCCGAAAACGCTTATGACCTGAAAAGCAGTTGCGGTTTCAGCTTCGGTAATGGCTGTGGTGATGGCAACAACAGTGTGAACCTGTTCGGATCTCAATCTGCCGGTGTGCGTCAGGTTATCCCGGTTGTGGTAGAGGAATAAACATGAAAATACTTCGCCTGATTTCATTACTGATTGATTATCCGACCGCAGAACTGATTGCGGAAAAGAATGCGTTGCTGGCCGTGGTGGCCAGCTCCGAACTGCCGGCGGAACATGCTGAGTCATTATCGGCTTTTATTGAAAACCGTTGTCGCGGTGACATCGTTGACTGGCAGGAAGAGTATGACGGCCTGTTTGAGCGTGGTCGTTCACTGTCCTTATTGTTGTTTGAACACGTGCATGGTGAATCCCGTGATCGTGGTCAGGCCATGGTGGATTTGCAGAACCAATACAAAGAAGCCGGTCTGGAAATCAGTACAAAAGAGCTTCCGGATTACATTCCTTTGTACCTTGATTTTCTCAGCACCCAGGGCAATGACAATGCCCGCCTGGGCTTGCAGGAAGTTTCCCATATTCTGGCATTGCTGGCCTGTCGTCTGGAGCAGCGGGAATCTGATTACGCTTCTTTATTCCATGCTCTGGTTGGTCTCAGTGAAGTGGCACTGGATCTCAATGATCTGCGTGGCCAGATTGCCGGGGAAGTTCCGGACAATACGCCTAAGGCGCTGGATAAAGTCTGGGAAGAGGAAATGGTCAACTTTATGGATAACGCAGAATCCTCCTGCAGCAGTAACAATCGTCCGGCAGAGGGGCAGCGGCGGGATCAGTATATTCCGCTGAATACCGAACTGCTAAAAACATCTTCAGCGGGCCAGGTGTAAAGGAGTCAACTATGAGCTATTTCAATACATTGGCATTCGGTGTTTATCCATATGTCGCAATGGCAATTCTGTTTATCGGCAGCTGGATCCGCTATGACCGGGAGCAATACTCCTGGAAAGCCAGCTCCAGTCAATTGCTGGAAAAAGAAAAACTGCGCATGGGCAGTATTCTGTTTCACGTAGGTGTATTAGGCATTTTCTTTGGCCATTTATTTGGTCTGCTGACACCGGTTGAAATCTGGCATGCTATTGGTGTGACCGCGCCAATGAAGCAGCTTGTGGCAATGGGGGCTGGCGGCCTTTTTGGTCTGATCTGCTTTATCGGTCTTACCATTCTGATTCAGCGCCGGTTGTTCAATCCCCGTATCCGTGCGACCAGTAAAAAAATGGATATTGTTATTCTGTTCTTACTGTATGCACAGCTGATTCTTGGGCTGATTTCGATCGGTGTTTCTGCGGGTCATCTTGACGGTCATGAAATGATGAAGCTGATGATGTGGGCACAAAATATTATGACACTGGATCTGGTTGACGCTGTGGAAAATATTTCCAGCGTACACTGGATTTTCAAAATGCATATTATGCTGGGGATGACACTGTTTGTTGTCTTTCCGTTCAGCCGTCTGGTGCACATGCTCAGTGCACCGGTGCAATATGTCACCCGTCAGCACCAGATTGTACGTAAGCGTTTTGCCCGTTAATACATGAGATAAGGCCCGTATTCGCTGTTAAAACAACGAATACGGGCCACGCGGAGTCAGTAATGATTAAAGTAAATGATGTTACTATTCCTGAGTCGGCCATTCTGGAAGAAATGCAGTATCACCCGGCCGAAAGCAAGCGCCAGGCGATGCTGAAAGCAGCAGAGTCCCTTGTTATTGGTGAAATTCTCCGTCAGCGGGCAAGCTCTCTGGATTTGCCTGTTTCTGACAGTAGCAGTCAGGCCGGCCAGGACGATTTCATTGAGAAACTATTTGATCAGGATGTTTTTCTTCCGGAAGCAACGGAGGATGAGTGCCGTCTGTATTTTGAAAAAAATCCCATGCGTTTTACCACGTCACCTCTGCTGGAATTGCGCCACATCCTTCTGGCTGCAGCCCCGGATGATGAAGTACAGCGTGTTGACAGTAAAACGCTGGCTGAAACACTGGTGCATAAATTACGCGCCGGAGAAAATTTTTCTGACCTGGCCAGGCAGTTCTCAGCCTGTCCGTCGAAAGAAACGGGTGGCAGCCTTGGGCAGATCAGTACCGGACAAACCGTTCCGGAATTTGAGCGTCAGGTATTTACTGCTAACGAAGGCTTGTTACCTGCACCTGTTGAAAGCCGTTATGGTTTTCATGTGGTATTTATTGAACGTAAAATTGCGGGAAATCCATTGCCTTATGAGCAGGTCGAGGCCCGTATACGACAGTATTTGAATGACAAAGTAAAAGCAAAAGCAACGGCTCAGTACATTCAATCCCTTATTCAAGAAACCCAATTAGAAGGTTTCGATTTCTCTGTATCAGATTCGCCATTGATGCAGTGATAAAATGGTACTCAGTGCTCATTTGCGAAAGGAGAGCACGATGATCTTTAAACTAAGTTCTTTAGCCAGTGCTTTATTACTGGCTTCCCCTGTGGTTTTTTCCCAGAGCTTTGATGGCGTTCCCGGAAACTTTCCGGCTGATTTTCGTCTTCGCTATGAAACAAATGACACAGACAACCTGACAAAGTCGGCCACCGCATTAACATTGAGAAGCCGCATTGGTTATGAGACAGATAACTACAATGGGCTGAAGGCTCTTGCTGAAATTGAGGATGTCAGAAGCATTATTGACGAGTATTCACCTGAGAGTAGCGGTTATGATCCTGTGGCTGATCCGGTCAATACCGAAATCAATCGGGCACAGCTGTTTTACACAAAAGAAGCATTAACGGCTGTTGTTGGCCGTCAGCGTATTATTCTGGATAACACCCGGTTTATCGGCAACGTAGGCTGGCGGCAGAATGAGCAGACTTATGACGCTGCGCTTCTGCAGTATAAAAAGGACAATATTGGGGTTGCCTACGCTTATATTAATCAGGTCAACGGTATCGATTTCTCCGAGACTGATATTTCCGGCCATGCACTGAATATTGCCTTTGATCAACTTCCGGTTGGCAAGCTGGTAGCTTATGCCTATCTGGTTGATATTGATGACACCGATTTTTACTACGATACCTATGGCGCCAGCCTGAGTGGTCAGAAACCGCTGAATGATATCAAGGTCAATTATCTGGCTGAGATTGCTATTCAATCAGCATATGAAAATGGTGATAAAGACGCGATTTATTATCATGTTGAAGCCGGAGCAACCCTGCAGGACGTCAACCTTACTCTTGGTAATGAAACCCTGGGAAGTAATGATGGCGAGTACGGTTTCCAGACTCCGCTGGCAACCAAGCATGCTTTTAATGGTTGGGCGGATAAGTTCCTGAATACACCGGATAATGGCCTTTCAGATACTTATGTCCGTTTATCCGGGTCCTTAGATAAGCTCAAGGCTCTGGTCATGTACCATGAGTACTCAAGTGACAGAGGAAGTGACAATCTTGGTTCGGAGCTTAATGTTCAGCTCCTGTATCCATTCTCGAAGAATCTTTCCTCAGGGCTTAAATACGCAAGTTATGAAGCTGCGGACAGCGGTTCTGACACAGAGAAATTCTGGCTCTGGTGCGGCCTTTCTTTTTAGGTGAAGCCTCCTCCTTTACGCCTGCTCTGCAGGCGTTTTTTTTTGGGTAGATATTGCCCAAAGTAGGTACTCCCTATGCCCTTGAATGCTGTCGATAATCAGCTTTCAGCATCAACTCTCCGGATCTGATTGATCTGTGTCATAAATCCCTAATCCCCTTATGGGTAGAGCTTTTAATAAGCGCTTTTTTTGCAGTTTTTACGCCTATTGCTGCCTTATTAAGACAGGGTGAATATGAAGTCATGATCTGATTAACAGGGGAATATCATGGCGACTAAAGGTTCAGCTTACATTGAAAAATGGGACGTGGAGGACAAGGCGTTCTGGGAGAAGGAGGGGAAGCAGGTTGCCAGCCGGAATCTGTGGATTTCAATTCCCAGCCTTTTGATTGGCTTTGCCGTCTGGCTAATGTGGGGAATGATCACCACGCAGATGAAAAATCTCGGTTTTGATTTCAGTACCGAGCAGTTATTTTCTCTGGTTGCTATTGCTGGCTTATCCGGAGCAACGCTGAGGATTCCGGCATCCTTTATGATCCGCATTGCCGGTGGCCGTAACACCGTCTTTCTGACTACAGCATTGCTGATGGTTCCGGCGCTGGGTACCGGTATGGCGCTTATGGAACCCGGAACCCCTTACTGGGTGTTTCAGTTAATGGCATTGCTGTCTGGTATCGGCGGCGGCAACTTCGCCTGTTCCATGAGTAATATCAGTACCTTTTTTCCGAAAAGCCAGCAGGGCTATGGTCTGGGTATGAATGCCGGGCTGGGTAATTTCGGTGTGACCACTATGCAGATATTGATTCCGCTGGTGATGACTGTCGGTCTGTTTGGTCCTCTGGCTGGTGATCCTATGATTCTGCAATCTGCCAGCGGAACTCTGGTCGGTCGTATTGAGGCAGGTTCAGAAACCTGGATTCAGAATGCCGGCTTTATCTGGCTGTTAATGTTAATCCCACTGGCCTTTGCCGGTTGGTTCGGTATGAATAATCTGAACGTGGTGACTCCTGAGCCAGGACATCCTTTAGCTGCCTTCGGAAAAATCATTGGCTTGTATGCCATTGCTCTTTTTACTGCAGCGGTTGGTATCTACATGATGGGAATGATTGGTATGTGGCTGGCTCTGCCATTCACAATCATTCTGACTCTGATCCTTCTGCGTATGATTCCCGGAAGTATTCAGCCTAATATCAAAAACCAGTTCAAAATTTTCCGCAACAAACATACATGGTCAATGACCGTGCTCTACATCCTCACCTTCGGTTCTTTTATCGGTTTTTCTGCTGCATTACCTCTGTCTATTACCGTTATTTTCGGAAAAATGATGCAGGTCGGCGTGGATGGCGAAATGATCCGTGTGGTAAATCCTGACGCTCCAAGCGCTCTTACCTGGGCATGGATTGGGCCTTTTGTTGGTGCATTAATCCGCCCGGTTGGTGGCTGGATTTCCGATAAAGTCGGTGGCTCTATTGTTACGCAAATTATCTCGGCGGTTATGGTCGTGGCTTCTGTGGCAACAGGCTATGTAATGATGCAGGCCTACAACTCTGCCAATCCTAATGACTACTTCATGGTGTTTATGCTGCTGTTTATTGTGTTGTTTGCAGCCAGCGGTATTGGTAACGGCTCAACATTCCGCAGTATCGGTGTGATCTTTGACCAGCAGATGAAAGGCCCTGTTCTTGGCTGGACTTCCGCGGTTGCTGCCTATGGTGCTTTTATTGCCCCTAAAGTGATGGGTGCTCAGATTAAAGCCGGTACTCCAGAGCTGGCAATGTATGGCTTTGCAGTTTTCTACGCACTTTGTCTGGTTATTAACTGGTGGTTCTATCTGAGAAAAAGTTCAGAAATCTACAACCCTTAAGACCTCTGTAAAAATTTAATTCAGGTGACTTTATGAGAAATAAGAGTTTAAAAGCCGGAGATCTTATTAATGGTGAAGTTTTTGTTGCCCATGAAGGATGGACTATACAGCGTCTTGCTGACTTCTTCGTTAGCCATGATATCTCTGCTGTTCCTGTTGTTGCTGATGACCATAAACTTGTTGGCGTTGTCAGCGTCAGTGATGTCTTTCGCTTTAATAGTCTTGATATTAATGAGAAGGAAGCTGCACTGAGTCGTCTTTACCGGCGCGAATACGATATGAAAGTGCCGGAAGAGGATCTGAAAAACTGGGTAAAAGACATTAATAAGTCATGCATGGTTTATCAGATCATGACTCCCGATGTTATTACCATTGATGTCAATGACGATATCAAAGTCGTTGCTGATACCATTCTTGAAAAACATATTCACCGCGTGTTTGTTACCCGTGACGGCAATGTCGCGGGGGTCATAACCGCCATGGATCTGATCCGGTTTGTGTTTCACGGAAGCGCAGAATTCTGCGCTGATGAGCGGGAGTGCATGGTATGAAAATCATGATTGCTTATGATGGTTCGCGTAATGCGAAGCTGGCGCTGGCACGAACCATTACCATGTTTGGGGAGCTTAAACCGCAGCTTATTCTGGTTGCGGTTGCCGAAAATCCCCGCGATATCACCGAGAACAACGAAGCGCTGTTTAATGACGAAGTTGATGAGCTAAAAGGCTTTCTGGCTGAGGCTCAGACGTTATGTCAGAACGAGAAAATAAGCGCTGAAGCTCTGCTTCTGGATGGTGACGCGCGGAAAATGTTACTCGCGGCGACAGAGAAGTTACGCCCTGATCTCCTTGTTATTGCCCGTCACAGTCATGAACCGGACGGCGGCTTTATCGCCCGTTCACTGACCTACTTTGTGGATGAACTCGATTATATGACCTTTGGCAGCGTCAGTTCATTTTTAACCAGACGGGCGCAGTGTCCATTACTCATTCTGCCCAGCATGTAGAAATCATTACAGGAGATCGTTATGCAAGTTGCAGACGTCTTTAAATTTAAAAATCCTGAAATAAAAGCACTGCACCTGACCTGGATTGCGTTTTTTATCACCTTCTACGTCTGGTTCAATATGGCTCCGCTGGCCAGCAGCATGCTGAAAAGCGTTAACTGGCTGACCGCAGAAGACCTGAAACTTTTTGCTATCTGTAACGTAGCGCTGACCATTCCGGCACGGATTATTGTTGGCATGGCGCTGGATCGTTTTGGCCCGCGGCGGGTGTTCTCTGTACTGCTGGTAACCATGGCCATTCCGGCGCTGGCGTTTGCTTTTGGCGAAACCCGTACCCAATTACTGGTCAGCCGTCTGGTGCTGAGTTCTATTGGTGCCAGTTTTGTGGTTGGTATTCATATGACTGCAATGTGGTTCAAGCCTAAAGATATTGGTTTTGCCGAAGGCTTTTATGCCGGCTGGGGTAACTTTGGTTCGGCTGCAGCAGCTATGACTTTGCCGACTATTGCCATCACTATGTATGGCGGTGATGACGGCTGGCGCTGGGCAATTGCACAGAGTGCATTTGTGATGGCGGCTTACGGCGTTTATTACTGGTTTGCTATTACCGATGGTCCGGTCGGAACCGTGCATCGTAAACCGCGGAAAACCGCTGCACTCGAGGTCAGTAGCTGGGGTGACATGGTTAAGTTGATTTTGTGGACCATTCCTCTGGTGGGTATTCTGGCTGTGCTGGTATGGCGAATCCAGAAACTGGGTTATCTGGATGCGACAGGTGCGGCTATTGCGTATGCCGTTATTGCTGCCATTGTGGTTTATCAGATTGTGCAGATTCTGCGGGTAAATGTACCTATTCTGAAAAAGGGTGTACCGGAAGACGATAAATATCCGTTTAACAGTGTGGCTGCTCTGAACAGCACCTATTTCGCTAATTTTGGTGCAGAACTGGCGGTTGTTTCTATGCTGCCGATGTTCTTTGAAAAAACCTGGAGTCTGTCTCCGACCGCTGCGGGTTTAATTGCCGCTTCTTTTGCCTTCGTTAATCTTGTTGCCCGGCCTATGGGTGGGCTGGTTTCCGACCGTCTGGGTAACCGTCGTTTTGTGATGTTGAGTTATATGCTGGGTATTGCGATAGGCTTTGCATTAATGGGGCTGTTGAATTCTTCCTGGCCGCTGGTTATTGCCGTTGCGATTACGGTATTTACTTCATTTTTCGTACAGGGAGCAGAAGGTGCCACTTTCGGTATTATTCCATCCATTAAGCGTCGTCTGACCGGACAGATCTCCGGTATGGCGGGTGCTTATGGTAATGTGGGGGCAGTGTTTTATCTGACCATCTATACCTTTGTGGATGCGAATCAGTTCTTCTTTATTATCGCTGCCGGTGGTTTTATCAGCTGGCTTGTTTGCCTGATGTGGCTGAAAGAACCGGAATCCGCTTTCTCTGACGAATACTATGTATCGTCAGTCGACAGGCAGATTGAGCAGGAACTGAAAGCCTGAAAGCCAAAGCTCTAAGGAGAGTTATGAATATGTCCTCTGTATCCGCTCACCCTTTGTGGGGCCAGGCGTTCCGGCCGATGTTTCTGCTGGGAGCCGCCTTCAGTGCTTTGGGCATTCTGCTCTGGGGGCTGGTGTTGCAGGGGATTATTCTGCTGCCGGGTAGCGGCAGTGTTTTCTGGCACAGCCATGAAATGCTGTTTGGTTTTGCCCTGGCCATTGTCGCAGGGTTTTTACTGACAGCCGTACAAAACTGGACCGGGCAGCAGGCAACCCATGGCCGGCCACTGTTATTGCTGACACTTTTATGGCTCGCTGGCAGGCTGTGTATGTTAGTCGGTGATCTTTTGCCCTGGTGGTTTACCGCGCTGGTTGATATGGCATTTATGCCGCTGGTCGCCTGGTTTTTCTGGCGACTGTTGTTTGCTGTTAAGCAACAGCGGAATTATTTCTTTGTGCCGGTGTTGTTGCTGATGACCTTTGCCAATGCGGTGATGCATTGGGGCAATGCGGTGCAGGATATGTCACTGGTGCAGTGGGGTAGTCACAGTGTCAGCTGGATGCTGATATTAATGATTACAGTGATTGGCGGTCGGGTAATGCCGATGTTTACCGCCAATGGCAGTATGACGCCGAAAACAGAAGCGCTTCCCTGGCTGGAAAAACTGGTGCTGGGGGCGAGTTGGTTGTTGCTTGTGATTTATCTGCTGCGTCTTGATCTGTTATTACCACCCTTTGTGCTGGCGTTGCTGCTGGTGCTGACGGCAGCCAGTCAGGCGCTGCGGATTGTGCGCTTACGTATCGGGGTTACCTGGAAAATCCCCTTGCTGTGGTCATTGCATCTTGCCTATTGGTTTATTCCACTTGGCCTCTTGTTGCTGGCGATGCACTACCTTGGCTGGCCGGTCACCTTCAGTGCGGCTTTACATGCACTGACCGCCGGAGCGGTTGGCGGAATGATCCTGGCCATGATTGCCCGCGTGTCATTGGGGCACTCCGGCCGGCCACTGCAGCCAAGGCCGTTAATGTCACTGTCGTTTGCGCTGCTGCTGCTGGCTGCGCTGCTGCGTTCTCTGGGAGCGATACTCTGGCCACAACAGTCTTTGCTGTTTTACAGCCTGTCGGCCTTGTTGTGGAGTAGCGCTTTTATACTCTTCGTCTTTTGTTATGCGCGCATTCTGCTTGGTCCACGGCCGGACGGCCGCGCGGGCTAAGTCATTGTGCCAATATTCTTTAGCCGGGTAATAACCCGGCTTTTTTCTTTCTGCATTGCCACTGCGCCATTAATGGGCATTGCGCTGACGGCCCTTTTCCTGATCGTCCGTTCTCTGTATCGGATACCCATGTCGGAGTAGTTTGCGAATAAAATTGATTTGGATCAATTTTATTCGGCCGTCTCTCGTTAGTCTCTGTCCATATCTTGTGCCTGTTTATTATTTAAGGCACTACATATGGGGTTTTATGTATTTCAGTCGTGAACAGGTGGTCTTCCAGGAAGTGCCGGGAGAAGTCTCTCTGGCCTACACCATCAGCGGTTGTCCGCTGCGTTGTCCCGGTTGCCACAGTGCCGATACCTGGCCCGCGATGGCGGGTGAACCGCTGTCCGAAGAGTACTTCCGGCAGCGTCTGGAGACATACGCCGGTCTGATCAGCTGCGTGCTGTTTATGGGTGGAGAGTGGCATGAAGCGCAGCTGTTACTGTTGCTGAAGCTGGCCCGCCGGCAAGGACTGAATACCTGTCTTTATACCGGGCTCGATACGGTTGCTCCGCGCCTGCAGGCTGAGCTGACCTATCTGAAAACCGGTCCCTGGTTACGGGATCTCGGGGGGCTGGAATCTCCCTTAACAAATCAGCGTTTTATGGATTTACGCAGCAACCGCTGCCTGAATCATAAATTTCATCAATAACAATTGCCTACTCTGAAGGAGCGGAATCATGCTGAAACTGAGCGCAGAGCACATTAAGCATAAGCTGGATTTTATTGAACATTATCTGGCTGCACAAAATGCCGCCGACGGCTCACGGATGGATGCCAATGCCAATGTGACCGAAAAGAATATCGCCACGCTCGAAGCGGAGATGATGAAAGATTATTTTGTGCAGATTAACCGTGCGCAGGTTTCAGCAAAAATTGCCGATTTATTCGGGGATGATCTGGCACAGGAATATATCCGCCAGATAGAGAACCATGAGATTTATGTACATGATGAAACCAGCCTGAAGCCCTATTGTGTATCGGTAACTATGTATCCGTTTTTACTGGATGGGCTGACTAAGCTTGGTGGCGAATCTCAGGCACCGAAGCATATTGAATCGTTCTGTGGTTCATTCGTAAATTTTGTCTTCGCGGTCAGCAGCCAGTTTGCCGGTGCAGTGGCTACGGTCGAATTTTTAACTTACTTCGACTATTTTGCCCGTAAAGATTACGGCGATGATTATCTGAATACCCACCGTCAGCAGATTGCCAACCATCTTCAGCATGTCGTGTATGCCATCAATCAGCCGGCTGCCGCCCGGGGTTATCAGAGTGTGTTCTGGAATCTTTCGCTATACGACAAAAACTATTTCGACAGCATGTTTGGTGAGTTCGTCTTCCCTGATTTCAGCAAACCCTGCTGGAAGACGCTGGATAAACTGCAGCATTTTTTCCTGGATTGGTTCAATGCTGAGCGCAGCAAAAGCATCCTCACCTTTCCGGTTGTCACCGTGGCCATGCTGACCGAAAAAGGGCAGTGTAAAGATCAGGACTTTGCCCGCAGTATGGCCGCTCACCTGAACCGGGGCAGCTCTTTCTTCGTCTACCTTTCTGACAGTGCAGACAGTCTGGCATCCTGCTGCCGTTTACGCAGTGAAATCAGCGACAATACATTTTCTTACTCGCTGGGAGCCGGTGGTGTGGCAACCGGTTCTATTAATGTAATTACAGTTAATATGAACCGGCTGGTTCAGGATGGCCGTGATCTTGCCGAAGAAATCAGTAAGGTGCAGCGTTATCAGGTGGCCTATCGTCGCTTAATGGAAGAGTATCTTCAGGCCGGAATGCTGACGGTTTACAACGCCGGATTTATTAATCTGGACAAGCAATTCCTGACTATCGGCATTAACGGTATGGTCGAGGCTGCTGAATCGCAGGGGTTGGTTGCCGGTAATAATCAGGCGTATAAAAACTTTGTCAGAGATCATCTGAAAGCGATTTATGAGGCCAATAAGGCCGCTAAGCTTGAGTATGGTTATATGTTTAACACGGAGTTTGTTCCGGCTGAAAATCTGGGCATCAAAAATGCCCGCTGGGATAAATCCGATGGCTATCGTGTGCAGCGGGATTGCTACAACTCCTATTTTTATCAGGTCGAAGATGAGCAAACCAATGTGCTGGATAAGTTCCAGTTGCATGGCCGTGAGCTACTTGATTATCTGGATGGCGGATCGGCACTGCATCTGAATCTGGAAGAAAAACTGAGTGAAGACGGTTATCTGGCCTTACTGAATATTGCGGCCCGTACCGGCTGTAATTATTTCTGCGTGAACGTCAAAATCACCATCTGTAACGAATGTGAAAAAATTGATAAGCGGACGCTGGAATATTGCCCGGCCTGTGGCTCTGACGATATTGACTATGGCACCCGGGTTATTGGCTATCTTAAACGCACCTCTGCGTTCAGCGCCGGGCGCCGTAAGGAGCATTCCATCCGTCACTATCACCGTCAGCAACGTCAGGAAAATCCGGGTAATCGTCAGCGTTTACAGGCTGTCAGCTGATCTGCGTCATGGTCTGCGCCGGTCTATCCCCTGCGGGGTATAGATCGGCGATGTCAAAACGCGTTTCATCAGAGACTCCTGACACGGAGTTGCTATGACGCTTAATTTATACCAGCAAACCAGCCACCCGATGACTCCGGAATATCTGGATCATGAAGCGCAGAATCTGCGCGATCAGAATCCGGAACTGGCGCTCTGGGCTGCAGGTCTGGGAGTGATTGAACACCGCCCGGCTACTCAGATTCAGGCACACCTGATGGCTGAGTCGTTGCTGCAAAAAGGATTAATTGCTGATACCGGGTATTTTTTTCAGCGTTTGCGTGCTCTGGATTGCCTGACCCAGCAGGCGATGTGGCTGGTGGTGCATATGACCTATGCCCGCCGAGTCTATACCGATGGCCGTAATCTCACGCCTCAGGATTTTAAAACCCACCCACGCGGACATACCGGCGGCGCTCTGAATATGGTGCCGGCTTATGCCGGTTTGCTGGCGTTAAATCATTTTACCGGCCAGCCGCGGGATTGGCTGATGGGGCAGGGCCACTGCGTTGCTGCCATTGATGCTTTGCAATTGCTGACCGGCACCGCAGCACCTGAACGTCGCCGGCAGTACCCACTGGATGATGACGGCCTGAGTCGTTTTGTCGCCGATTGTTATGACACCCGTCTGGATAATACCGGGCAGCGGATATCAACACTGGGCGCTCACGTTAATGTGCATACGGCCGGTGCACGAATGGAGGGTGGTTATCTGGGCTTTGCCGGAATGCAATATGCGCATATGCCGCTGCCGGGAGAGCGTCTGGTCGCTTTTTTAAGTGACGGAGCCTTTGAAGAACAGCGTGGTACCGACTGGGCCGCACGCTGGTGGCGTGGAGAAGATACCGGCCTGATTGCGCCGGTAATGATTGCCAATGGCCGGCGTATTGATCAGCGCACGACCATTGCCCAACAGGGCGGCTGCAGCTGGTTTGTCAGTCATTTACGTAATCAGGGTTTTGCGCCTTTTGTGATTGATGGGCGGGACCCTGCGGCCTTTATGTGCGCCATTTATTATATGGAAATTCAGCTGTCCCAGGCGTTTGAACGTATTCGTCAGGGCGAGGCGCAATATCCGGTTGCCTTGCCTTACTGTATTGCTGAAACGGTAAAAGGGTTTGGCTTTCCTGCGGCAGGCACTGGCGCCGCGTATGGTTTGCCGCTGGGAGCCTATCCGGCAGAAAATCCGGAAGCGCTGGCCTTTTTTCATCGGGGAGCAAAAGCACTGTTGCAACCGGATGCGCAATGGCGCGAAGCCGCTTCTTTATTGGGGCAACCTAAACAAAAAAGCACGCCTATGCTGGCCGTTAATTGCCCTGAACCGGAATGGGCTGACCGGCGGGAATCCGCTATGGCGGCTATCGATCGTTATTTTATTGAATTAACCGAAGTTAATCCGCGCTTGCGGGTCCGGGTTGGTAATCCTGATGAGCTGCGTGGCAATGGTATGAGCCAGACGCTGGATCAGTTTCGTCACCGCGTTACCCGTCCGGAAATTACCGCCGCAGAAGCTATCGATGGCTGTGTTATTACGGCTTTGAATGAAGAGGCCGTTGTCAGTGCCTGTCTGGCGAATCAGGCGGGTATTAATCTGGTCGTTGCCTATGAAGCCTTTGCCATAAAAATGCTGTGTGCTTTGCGGCAGGCCATTATTTTTTCACGCCAACAAAAAGAAGCGGGGGATGCAGCAGGCTGGCTTGGCTTCCCGGTTGTGACCACCTCGCTGATCTGGGAAAACGGCGAACATGACCAGAGCCATCAGGACTCCAGTTTATCGGAAGGACTGATGCTTAAAATGGCCGATATGGCACGGGTAGTATTTCCTGCTGATGCCAACAGTGCGATGGCCTGCCTGCGCACCTGCTATGGCGATTTAGGGGTGGTCTGGAATCTGGTGGTTACGCGCAGTGTGATGCCACAGTTTTTTTCTGCCCGGCAAGCTACCCAACTGGTTCAGGATGGTGCTGTCTGTCTGCGCGGACATTGCGGCGCTGAATTGCAGCTGGTTGCCTGCGGTACCGTGCAACTGCAGCAAATGCTGAAAGCCTCCGACCGCTTACGTCAGCAGCGTGTAGCGCATTCACTGATTTATTTATTAGAGCCTGGACGTTTCCGTCAGGCGCGCGACCGTTGGGAAAAATCAGCGCTGGCTGATCCGGCGGTTGTGCGCGCACTGTTTCCTGCCAGAGTGCGTTACCGGGTTTTTCTCACCCATGGCCGGGCTGAGGTGCTGCTGGCAACCTGCCGGCAACTGGATCTGGGCGCGCAACGAACCCGGGCATTGGGGTATATCAACCGTGGTGGAACACTGGATACTCAGTCGCTGTTATTTGTAAACGGCTGTACCTGGGCTCATGCTCTGGCAGCGCTGGCAGAATTATGTGGTCAGAAACCAACGCTGTGGCTGACCGAAGAAGAGTGGCGGGCGATTGATGGGCGCGGAAATCCCTACCATGTTATCCCGGAACCCTTATGACTCCGGCGACGACCAGCGCTGAGCGGCCTGGTTGTCACTGTCTTTTGCTTCCACCCAATAGCCGGCTGCTGTTGTCTGTTCTTTTTTCCAGAACGGTGCGCGGGTTTTCAGAAAATCCATAATAAATTCACAGGCGCGGAAAGCGGCTTCGCGGTGAGCACTGCTGACCAGTACCAGCACAATCTGCTCGTTAACGCTTAATGTACCAATGCGATGAATAATGGTGATATTGCCGAGGGGCCAGCGTTGCCGTGCCTGTTCGGTGATCTGCAATAATGATTTTTCAGTCATGCCCGGATAATGCTCCAGCGTCATGCTTAATAACGAGTCGCCGGCCAGCTCGCGAACACTGCCGATAAAACTGACGATGGCTCCGCAATCAGCCTGATTACCCAGCGCTGCGTATTCGTCGGCCAGATTAAAATCTTCCTGCTGCACTTTTATCCGGGTTAAATGTTCCATATCAGCCACCGGTTACCGGAGGGAAAAAAGCAATTTCATCACCGGCAGTAATTGCTTCGTCAGGTGTACACAGTTGCTGATTACGGGCACAGAGCAGATCGGGCCTGGCCAGTGCTGAGTCCCAGGGAGCACCCTGGGCGCGTAATTCCTGTATTAAACCGGCAATACTTCTGGCTTCGCTTTTCCAGCTCAGCTGTCCGCAACCGAGGGTTTCGCGCAGGGCGGCAAAAAAAACAATATTAAACATGATCAGATTCTCCGCTACGCAGCCAGTGGCCGCTTTTACCGCCTTGCTTTTCCTGCAGGCGGATATCACTGATGACCATGGCCGGATCAACCGCTTTGCACATATCGTAAATGGTCAGGGCAGCGACAGATGCCGCCGTGAGCGCTTCCATCTCCACGCCGGTCTGGCCGCGCAGACGGCACAGGGTCGTGATATGAATTTCCTGTTCTGAAAGAACAAAATCTACGCTGACTTTGCTCAGGGCCAGCGGATGGCAAAGCGGAATTAAATCGCTGGTACGTTTGGCCGCCATAATGCCGGCGATGCGTGCCGTTGCCAGTACGTCACCTTTTTTAATTTCAGCCCGCTGAATACGGGCGATAACATCCGGGCGGGTGATGATTCTGGCGCTGGCATAAGCACTGCGCAGACTGCTTTCCTTGGCCGACACATCGACCATGTGAGCATGACCGTGCTGATCAATATGGGTCAGATCTGACATACAAATTCTCCAGGGTCTGTTAGGGCATAACGACAGGCATTAACAGGGCTTTTTTTAACATGGGCAACGAAATTACAGGGCCCGGTACGGCTGTCCAGCTGTGGCGAGATCAGTGCTTCCCAGGCCTGGCGGCAGGCGCCGCCAGAACCGGGAACAGCAAAAATAAGGGTTTTATTGGCAATCCCGGCCAGTGCCCGGGACTGCATACTGCTGCTGCCAATATCGGTAAAACTTAACTGCCGGAATTGCTCGCCGAAGCCCTCGATCTCTGCATCAAATAAGGGGCGGATGGCTTCTGGTGTGCAGTTGCTCTCAGAGAAACCGGTGCCGCCATTAATAATAATGACCTGAATATCCTGGCTGGCAATCCAGTCGCTGATGCAGGCGCGGATGTCATAACGGTTATGCTTTAACAGGGCGCGGGCGCGGATTGTGTGGCCGCTTTCCTGAGCCAGTGCCAGCAGCAGATTGCCACTGCTGTCTTCGGCCGGAGTGCGATGATCCGACAGCGTCAGAATGGCAATGTTTAAGCGGAAAAATTCTTTGCTGGTATGTTTACTCATATTAATGACCGCCTTGCGAAGCGTGACAGGCCAGCTGCCAGTCTTCGGGAGTATTTGTATTCAGCAACAGCTGTGGTGATGGGCAGGGAATTGCTCTGGCCGCACAATAAGACAGCAGGGCACCAACAGAACGCCGTCCTTTTTCATGCAGTTGTTTTGCAATATAAGACTGTAAATCGCTGCTGTTATGCAGCACGCAGGGCAGATAATGATCTTTAAAGAAAACCGGCTGTTCCTGTGAATGACGTATCAGAGTGCGCAAAAGTGCTGCCGTCATCCAGGGCATATCGACAGCCAGTACCAGTACACGCTCATGTTCGCAGAATGGCAGCAGAGTATGTAGGCCGGACAGGGGCCCATGCCCTGCCTGCTGGTCGGGAGTGCCCAGTTGCGGATGGCTGAGCTGAATATCGTCACAACCTGCCTGTTGCAGCCGTACCTGCTGTAACAGCCATAGTGGCAGACCGTTCATCGGCAACTGCGCTTTATCGGTCCCCATACGTGAAGAGCGTCCACCGGCAAGAATAATGGCGCTGAACATATCTCAGCCCCCGATCATGGCCAGGTGGCGGGTCTGGCCACTGCGTTGCTGATGTAGATGGTGGCTTTCTTCTTTTCCGCCAATGGCCCGCTGTAAAAATGCTTCGACCGGTGCGGGGTCGTCGCTTTGTAATAACTCGCGCAGACTTTGGTGTTCGTCGGCAAATAAACAGAGAAATAACTCTCCCTTACTGGAGACCCGCAGTCGATTGCAGCTGGCACAGAAGTCTTTGCTGTACGGCATAATCAGTCCGACCCGGCCGGCATAATCCGGATGGGCATATTCCAGAGCGGGACCATCGGTGGCTGTCTTAGGTTGCAGTTGCCAGCCATCCTCCATCAGCTGATGACGGATAAATTCACCGCTTAAATGCTGTTCCTGATAGAAGTCGATATTGTCGTTGGTCCGCATTAATTCAATAAAACGCAGTGATACAGGTCGGTCTTTTATAAAACGCAAAAAGCCAGGAAGAGAATGGGTATTGTGCTGGCGTAATAATACGGTGTTCAGTTTTACTTTCTGAAAATTCAGCTGCAGGGCCTGATCGATCCCCTGCAAAATATAATGCAGACGGTCGGCCCCGGTTATGCGTGAAAAGATGGTAGGGTCAAGGCTGTCGACGCTGATGTTCAGAGCATCCAGTCCGGCTTTTTTCCAGCCTGAAATCTCTTTTTGCAGGTTATAACCGTTGGTGGTCAGGGCCACTTTTTCTATGCCCGGAATTGATTTGCACAGTCCGATAATTTCACCGAGATCACGGCGCAGTGCCGGCTCTCCGCCGGTCAGTCGAACCTTGCGGGTACCCAGGCGGGCGAAGGCTGTCAGTAGTCGACGGACTTCATGGATATTCAGATCAGACTCAGCTGTATCACAATCATTACCTTCTGGCAGGCAGTAGGTGCAGCGGAAATTACAGCGTTCGGTCAGTGACAGGCGCAGGTAAGTGAAGCGCCGGGCAAAGCGGTCGGTCAGCATAAGACACCTTTCCAAGCATGGGAGGAAGCAGGGTTTCCCCTGAATCCCGGTGGCAGAATTGCCACGGCTGAGCTGCCATAACTCACCGATGAGGGGAGTGAGCGTTAGGCAGATCAACTCGGCGTCAGTTGAATATAGCGGTATGAGGAGGCTGCTACTATCCGCTTCCCGGGATAGTGACATGCCTCTTTATGGGTAGGTCACTGCAGCCTGATGTCCGCTGAAAAGCAGCTGGTCCCGGCAGTAACGGATGTCCCGGTGTGTCAGCATCATATCCGCAAGGGTTTCGCTGCCGCGCACATCACCGGCAAGAATAAAACCGATAATGCGATCTCCGGCAATGATGATCTTGCGGTAGATGCCACACTCCGGAATATGCATCGTGAGGCACTGATTGTTCTTTTCGGCGTTCAGGCTTCCGGCATAATGAATGGCGAATTTATTGATCGAAATCCGGTGTGGCAGATCTGGTTTGCCAAGCCACAGTTCCCGCAATAACGAAAACTGATCGGAATTCTCGTTCATTTTTCGCCAGCAGCGGGAGGCAAACATATTAAGAATTGATTCCGGCGGTGTGAAATGATCTCCGCCATCGGGCAGGTCCAGATTATCAGTTTGAGAAATTTTTATGTTCTGGGTTTGTATCTGAGCATGATGGATTTCTTTATTTCTGCCGCTCAGCGGCATGTAAATTACAGGTATGGTTTTGGGTATGGCGTTTTTTTCTTCAAGCCGAATTATTTTAACGCCAGAGTTTTTTATCTCTCTGTAAATCAGCCGCTGAATATTTTTGTCAAACCCGGAGTTTATAAGGGTGGCTTTGTCGGCAATCAGGTATGCCGGAAATCCTGCACGGGCAACACTGGTTGCATATTGGATTGCCAGTTCAGAGCTGCCGATGATAGTTATACCGCCGGATTTCTGTAAATGGTTCTGGGCAAGCTGAATATTTTCAGGTGTGTGCAGTGGAATATACAGACTCCGATCACCGGCCGTTTTCAGTACCGATACATGCCTGGCATCAGGACGTGTATCGACGACGGCAGCATAATTTATGTCGGGTTCTGTATGGCGGCAGATGTAGCGGATTTTCCGTGCGTGATACCACTCCGGGGGCGTTTCCATTTCTGCTATCGGCAATACACCGGCAAGCAGCTGAGGAAGGCAGTGACGAGGGAAATACCGGTGGTCGGATTGTGACAGCAGGTGAATATGGCTGAAACAATGACTGGCTGAGAGTTTGTCCTGCAGCCGGTGTGACGTGTTGTTGTCGCCGATGATAAGAATGTTTTTATTATTTCCCGCCATGTCGAATGCCTCTGACCTGACGGTGATATTGGGCCGGATACTATGCACAGGCAATACTAAAGAACGCATACCTCATAAAGGGTATAACGAATTTCACCCGATTTAATCTCAATTGACTTTGATTGGGTGCGCCTTAGTATGGAACGATAATCAGCGAAAACGGTTAAAAAAATGGATAGCAAAAAATCGACAATCATGTTGGTTGATGATCATCCCCTTTTGCGTAAAGGATTAAAGCAGCTGCTTGCATTTGAGGATGACCTTGAGGTTATCGCCGAAGCCAGCAGCGGTGCAGAAGCGATTGATCTTGCTGTTGAAGATGAGCCGGATCTTATTATTCTTGATCTTCATATGCAGGGCATGGATGGTCTGCAAACGCTGACAATATTGCGCGATCGTGGTGTTACTTCAAGAATCATTATGCTCACCGTATCTGATGCGAACGATGATGTGCTGGCAGCCATTGGTCAGGGGGCTGATGGTTATCTACTGAAAGATACCGACCCGGATATGCTACTGGAGCAGATTAAGCAGGCTGTCGGCGGCAAAATGGTGTTGAGTGAAGCGGTGACCAAGGTTCTGGCTGCTGCTATTCGCCGTCCGGCGGTGCGTCCTGCATCTGAACTGGATGCCCTGACCGGACGTGAAGTTGAGATTCTGGAATGCATTGCCAAGGGTATGAGCAACAAAGTTATTGCCCGCGAGCTGGATATTTCCGACGGTACGGTCAAGGTTCATGTGAAGCATTTGCTGAAAAAACTCGGACTGCGCTCCCGTGTGGAAGCGGCGGTCTGGATGGTGAACCAGCAGGGTGAAGATAAGGGGTGAGTATGCAGTCTGTCGCCGATGCTGTTGCCGGTATGCTGGCGGCGACATCCGGATATGCCCTGGGTGAAGAGAGTGTCGTTCTGCAGCAACTGGACGGACGCATTCTGGCAAAACCTCTTTATGCACCGGAAACCGTGCCGGCGTTTGATAACTCGGCGATGGATGGCTATGCGCTGCACAGCCGTGATGCAGAGCTGCTCTGCAGCACCGGTTTAACGCTGGCTGGTGCGGCACTGGCGGGGCATCCCTTCCGTGGTGTGCTGCAGCCGGGGCAGGCGTTACGGATTATGACCGGCGCCGAAATGCCGGCCGGCGCCGATACCGTCATCATGCAGGAAGATGTACAGGTCGATGTGCAGGCAGATGGCGAGCGTATTGTTTCGCAGGTACCACTCCACCCCGGCAGCCATGTGCGTCATGCCGGAGAAGACATCCGTCGCGGTGAGGTGATGCTGGCTGCCGGACAACGTTTAACTCCGCTGCATATTGGCTTATTAGCCAGCGTCGGTCTGGCGCAGGCTGAGGTCTTCCGTAAATTACGGGTTGCCCTGTTCTCCAGTGGCGATGAATTATGCCAGCCGGGCAACTCCCGCGAGTCACACCAGATTTATGACAGCAATCGCTTTGCTTTACGGGCGATGCTGGAGCGCATGCCGGTTGAAATTATCCACTTTGCCTGGCTGCCGGATACCCTTGAGGCCATGCGCTCTGCCATTGCTGCAGCAGCACAGGAAGCCGACGTTATTATCACCAGCGCTGGTGTTTCAGTCGGTGATGCCGATTATACCCGTCAGGTGCTGGATGAACTGGGCGAGGTTAATTTCTGGCGGGTTGCCATGAAACCGGGTAAACCTTTCGCTTTCGGACGCGTAAAAAACAGCTGGTTTTTTGGTCTGCCGGGCAATCCGGTATCGGCCATTGTAACCCTGGATCAACTGGCTCAGCCGGTATTGCGCCAGCTGTGTGGCGAACGTGTTCAGGCGGCGCTGCCGCTGCTGGCAACCGCTGCAGAAGCCTTCAGAAAACAACCGGGAAGGCAGGACTTTCAGCGCATCCGTCTGGACTCTGAAGCGGGTGTATTAATGGCCTCGCCGTGTGGCAGTCAGGGCTCTGGCCTGTTGCATGGTTTTGCTGATGCTCAGGGGTATGCCGTACTTGACGCGGAGCGCGGTCATGTCGCACCGGGCGAGCAGGTTCGTGTAATGCCTTTGGGTGCATTATTGAATTAGGGCCTGTTGACACTAATTAAACAGGCCCGATTCACTTAGTGTTAACAGGTCCTAAGGCACCTCTGAATAATTCAGTGCCCGCTTCGGCTTACTGAAAACGTTCAGATCAAGGCGCCATGTTGAAGGCATAGCGGGTTACGTCAAAACGTGGCAACACCGAGCTGGATTTTTTCAGCAAGCCCCGAAGGGCGTGGGCTGCAGAGCGTTTTGACGGTGTTGTCGATTTTATAAAGGGCTCGCCATTTACTGCAATCGACGCCTTGTCAAAAGCACTCTGCAGCACTCACGCGAAGCTGTGCAGAATTATTCAGAGGTGCCTTAACACCATGAACGACGAACAACTGCTGCGTTACAGCCGGCATATTTTCCTCCCCCAGATTGATATCGATGGCCAGCTGGCCCTGTGTGACAGCCATGTTCTGGTGATTGGTCTGGGCGGTTTGGGCGCGGCCGCTTTACCCTATCTGGCGGCCAGCGGTATCGGGCAGCTGACGCTGGTGGATGATGATCATGTTGATCTCAGCAATCTGCCACGCCAGATTATTCATCCGCAGGATCGGGTGGGAATGAGCAAAGCCGAGTCTGCCGCGGCAACCGTGATGCAGCTGAATCATGATGTGCGGGTGCATACCGAAATCCGCCGCGCAGATGCTGCCTGGCTTGAGCAGGTTTTACCGCAGTTTTCTCTGGTGCTGGATTGCACCGACGAGCCTCTGGTCCGTTACGCCCTCAATAAAGCGGCGCTGAAACACCGAATTCCCTGGGTCAGTGCGGCCGCTGTCGCCATGGACGGTCAGCTGACGGTGTTTGATCCGCGCCGGGCCGACAGCCCCTGTTACCGTTGCCTGTATCCGGATGTGCAGCCGGACCAGCGTAATTGCAGTGAGAGTGGCGTGCTGTCGCCTCTGGTAGGAGTTATCGGTACGTTACAGGCGGTGGAAGCCCTGAAGCTGCTGAGCGCTGCCGGTGAGTCTCTGTGTGGGCGGCTGCTGTCGTTTGATGCCCGTGCCAGCCGCTTTCATGAATGGCGGATTACTCGCCGCCCGGACTGTGCCGATTGCGCTGCTCAGTCCTGAGTAAAGCGGTACGGTTTATTTAAGCCCGAGCTTCTGTGCCAGCTTGTGCAGATTACTCGGGTCCATACCCAGAGCCCGTGCGGTTTTGCTCCAGCTGCCTTGCTGTTGCTGCAGTTCGTGCAGAACCAGAGTCTGCTGAAAGTATTTAACGGCTTCTTTCATTGGCATTCCCTGCACCGCTTTCAGTAATGAATCACTGCTGTCTTCGCCTGTTGCGTGTGCATGGTGACGGGAGGTCGGCAGCTCAAGATCCAGTGAACGGCAATCCAGAGTCACAATATCGTGCCGTTGTGCTCCCCGGCTCAGCGCCTTGATGGCTGCCCGGCTGATAACATGCTCCAGCTCACGGATATTTCCGGGCCATGGATAGGTCTGCAGTGCTGCCTCGGCATCGGCCGATAAGCGCAGGCTGCGCAACCCTAAGCGGGTGCGGTTTAATTCCAGAAAATGCCCGGCCAGCAGAGGAATGTCCTGCCCGCGCTCACGCAGGGGAGGAATCGGGATAGGATAAACAGACAGGCGATGATACAGATCGGCCCGGAATGCGCCTTCGGTAATCTGCTCTTTCAGGTTGCGGTTGGTCGCAGCCAGAATACGGACATCCACATGGCGGGTCTTATCGCTGCCCAGTCTTTGTATTTCACCATTCTGCAAAACCCTCAGCAGCTTGGCCTGTACCGGCAGCGGTAATTCACCGACCTCATCAAGAAAGAGTGTGCTCTTATCTGCGGTTTCAAACCGCCCGGCGCGGTCACTGGTAGCACCGGAAAATGCGCCTTTAACATGGCCGAATAATTCACTTTCAGCGAGGTGTTCCGGCAGTGCCGCACAGTTGATATATACCATTGGCCGTGCGGCGCGTGTCGAAAGCCGGTGCGTATAGCTGGCAAAAATTTCTTTACCAACGCCGGTTTCTCCCAGTAGCAATACCGGCAGGTCGGAAGCCGCAACAACATCCAACTCTTTTTTTATCTGACGGATAGGGCTGCTGTTGCCGATGATTTCATTATCGGCTTCGGTGCCAGTCGCAAGATTGCCGGCACCATCCAGCCGGACCCGGCGCAGACCGCGTATTTCTTCTTCCAGCATGCTGATACGGATGGCCGTTTCCAGTATCGGGCGATAGCTGTCCAGCTCGTCAATGCGGCTCTGATCAAAGGTGCCCGGAGTCAGAGAGTCGAGGGTCAGGGCACCCCAGCGCTCACCGTTCAGCCAGAGGCTGGTGCCCATGCAGTCATGTACCGGCAATGCTTCCCCCGGCTGGGCCTCCAGCAGGCCGTCATAGGGATCGGGGAGAGGGCTGTCCGGCGGAAAGCGCAGGGCATGGCTGGTGGTCATAACGGCCGACAGGCGTGGGTGCTGAGCCAGACTGAATTTACGGCCATGCGCTTCGGTAACCAGACCGGAGACGGCGACAGGGCGCAGATATTCACCCTGCAATCGCAGCAGAACGACAGCGCCGCAGTTAAAGCTGGTGCGGATACTTTTAACGATATGCTCAAAGCGTTCGCCGGCCGGCATATCTTTGATGAGTTCCGTAAGCAGCTGTTGTCCGGGCATGAGAAGTCTCTGTGTTGGTGTGTGCTTGGTGGTATTTACCAAAGTGTAGATTTTACAGGGAATATCCGGGTTATTTATACCCACCCTCTGTTGACCGGCAGCAAGTATGCGCTCTGGCGGCTGGCCTGCATCTTGCTGATCACTTCTGTTGAATCAAAACCTTTATATATCAGGAGAGTTTATGGAAATTCTGAATCGTTCTCTGAGTGATATTGCCACAACCATTCCCGGTGCTTCTGCTTTGTTACGTCAGCTGGATATTAATTTCTGCAATCAGGGCATGGTGAGCTTGCAGCAGGCACTGGAACATAAGGGACTTGATCCGGAAGAGGTGGTTGCGGGTTTGGCTGAACTTGAAATGACAGAGCATCGTTATGATGAGTCGGCAATCAACTGGGGTAAGGAGCCCCGTATGAAACTGATTGGACATATTCTGGAACGGTATCATGCCCGTCACCGTGAGCAGTTGCCGGAGTTGATGTTTCTGGCAGCCAAAGTTGAACGGGTGCATGGCGATTCCTCAAGTTGTCCGCACGGGCTGGCTGATCTGTTGCGCGATATGAGTCATGAGCTGGAAAGCCATATGATGAAAGAGGAGCAGATCCTGTTTCCGATGCTGGCCGGGGGAATTTATCCGAATGGCCCTATTAATGTGATGCAGGATGAGCATCTGGAACATCTGGAAGCTATTAACCGCCTGTGCAGTCTGACCAATAATATGAAAGTTCCGGCCGGTGCCTGTAACAGCTGGCGTTCGCTGTATCTGGGCCTGCAGACGCTGGTGGATGATCTTATGCGGCACATCACGCTGGAAAATTATTTTCTGTTTGTCCCACCTAAAGCAACGTCTTCAGACTGCTGCGGCAGCTGCCAGTAATATAAAACCTGCGAAGGGCCGGTGCGAATCGGCCCGTCTTCGCACGGATTTCTCAGTGATTTAAGAAAAATCTTAATTGTTCACATCAGGTTTCCGCATAACAATAACTGATAGCGGCGGTATATCGTTGTATATTTACCCCTGTTACTGAATTTCCGGAAACTTCAGGAGTTATCATGCAGAAAAAAATCCGTATCGGCATTCTGACGGTCAGCGACAGAGCCAGTGCCGGTATTTATGAAGATATTTCGGGCCAGGCTATCCGTGAAACATTAACGGAATATTTATCCGGTGAGTGGGAAGCGGTTTATCGTCTGATCGCCGATGAGCGTCCACAGATTGAAGAAACACTGTGTGAGCTGGTGGATGAGGAAAAATGCTGTCTGGTAATTACTACCGGAGGTACAGGGCCGGCTCTGCGTGATGTGACGCCGGAGGCAACCGAGGCGGTCTGTGATCGTATGATGCCGGGGTTCGGTGAGCTGATGCGTATGGAATCCTTAAAATATGTGCCTACGGCCATTCTTTCACGCCAGACTGCCGGACTCAGAAAACAATCATTAATTATTAATCTGCCGGGCAAGCCGAAAGCAATACGTCAGTGTCTGGATGCGGTTTTTCCCGCTGTTCCCTACTGTATTGATCTTATGGATGGGCCCTATCTGGAATGTAATCCGGAGGTCATCAGTATTTTCCGTCCGGCGAGCTGATTATTTTCTGCTTTTGTGCCGGCATAGCAGCTTTTTAGATATTTGCAGAAGCTGCCTGCCGGCATCCGTGCCGAATCAGGACTATTGTTCGCTATCCTCGGGTTGTTTGTCGGCGGCTTTACGAAAATCCCGGATCGCACCACCAAGATCACCTCCCAGAGAGCGCAGCCGTTTACTGCCAAATAATACAAGTACAATCAGCAGCACGATCAGTAACTGCCATGGACTTATTCCCATAATAATTCCTACCTTAATGATGCATGCTGTGATCTTCGGAATGGTTGTCGCCCATCATTTGCTGATGCTGCAGCAGTGCGTCTTTTAACTGGCTGAATGTCATCACGCTGGTCTTTCTGTCAGAGGCAAATATCTCTGCGTTTTCTTTATCCGCAAAACTGGCAATTGGCGTACCCATCGCGCCTGCCATGTCCGGAGCAACAACATAAAATGCCTGCATGGCATCAATCAGATGTGCATCATCCGGTTGGTTCCAATCACTGCGGCTCATATCGTGAACGTATAACGTCATTTGCTGAACCTGATTTTCAGGCTGCAGCCACCAGTGCAGCATTTCAGCGGATGAGCAGAATTTTCTGATTTTACCGTTGCCGGTTATCGCCTCGCCCTTGGGGCCAGGAAAACGGGTGATGGCCATACCACACACGTGGCATTCATCTGAGGAATGAAAGGCGACAGGTGACCGCTTCGTGGTTTCACTGTTGGTGGGCTGGCTGCAACCGGCCAACAAGGCACTGAGCATCAGGGTGACAACAGAAATGAAAGAGCATACTTTTTTCATAAACTTATCCTTTCTAAAATTAAATCGCACGGCGGCGTAAGGTGAAATGAGCAATACCCAGGCTGAAAATCAACCAGATAAATAATGAGATCCACAGTCCAGGATTACTGATGGGTAAATCCTGCCCCAGGGCCATAACCCCGTTCATTGCACTGCTGTCGCCAAGACCGGACAGATTTATTTGCCGGAATATATCGGTGGGATTAAGCAGTAAAAGCCATGGCAGCAGGTCAGGGTTCAGCTGTCCTTTACTGAAGACCAGCAGTGCCAGCAGACTGAGATCAAACACCAGCACAAACAAAAACCACACGCCAAGAGCGAGGCCGGCTGCGGTCGATTTTTCGCTGGCTTTGCTGCTGAGAAAATAAGCCAAAGCAAGGAATACCCAGCCCAGTAACGTGGCTGAAAAAATAAACCGTGAGAACGATTGAATCAGAAGCCAGATATCCAGATCGCTGACCAATAATGCAATGGCGACGGCGGCACTGCCAAAGCCAATAGACGTGGCGAGCGCAAGAATCAGTCCGTGACCGATAAACTTTCCCAGCAGTAACTGCCCGCGACTGAGCGGGTAGGTCAGCAATAACAGCAGGGTTCCGCCTTCTTCTTCACCCACGATGGCATCGTAAGCAAGCAGCAGAGCAATCAGCGGAACCAGAAACGTTGCCAGGCTGGCCAGACTGGCAATGGTTGCCGGAATGGAGCTGAAACCCACCTGGCCAGCGGCGGCTGAGCCAAGCCAGGCAATGCCCGCAGCGAGAATGGCAAACAGCAGGCTGATGGCCAGCAGCCAGCGGTTACGCAGGCCATCATTCAGCTCTTTAATGGCGATATTCCAGACTTGCATCATTGCGATTTCTCCTGTGCCGGAACGACCGCAAAATGGCGGTACAGATCGTCGAGAGACGGCGGGCAGACTTCCAGATCGGCGGCTTCGCTGCTGTTTATCAGGGTGTTAAGTAACTCCCGGCGGGCGCCATTGTGAGTTAAAACTTCGAGAGCATCGCGGCCAATACAGCGGGAATCGAAGCCGAGGCCGGATAACCGGGTTTGCCAGTGCTCCGGTTCCGAGAGGCTGCCAAGGCGAATGCGCGTAGGTAATGCTACCTGACGGCGTAATTCACTCAGGGTACCGACGGCCTGTAACTGACCGCCGGCAAGAATGGCGGCGCGGCTGATATAAGGTTCAACACCGGGTAATACGTGCGAACAGAGAATAATGCCGGTGCCGTTCTGACGCAGCTCGTTCAGCAATTGATAAAGTTCCTGCGTGGCTACCGGATCCAGACCGACGGTCGGCTCGTCCAGTAATAACAGACGCGGATTTGCCAGCAGTGCCTGAGCCAGACCCAAGCGCTGACGCATACCTTTGGAATAGGTTTTTACTTTACGTGTGGCGGCATGGGTCAGCCCGACTTTTTCCAGTAATTCTCCGACCTGATGGTTATCTGCACTTTTCAGACGGGCAAAATAAGTCAGTGTTTCCTGTCCACTTAATTGCGGATAAAACATAACGTTTTCCGGTAAATAACCAAGCCGCTTACGGACTTCGGTATGATCCGGTGTATTACCAAATACCTGAACATGGCCGCTGCCGGGCGCGAGCAGACCGAGGATCATTTTTATAGTGGTTGTTTTGCCGGCACCGTTATGGCCGAACAAACCAAGTACTTCACCTTCTGCCAGATGCAGAGAAAGGTTTTTTATAACCTCCATCCGGCCATAAGCAAGACTGACATTCTGAAGTTCTACCAGGTTCATTTTAAGGGACCTCTGTCAGCGGTGGGCGCATCAGGGGAAAGCTGTCCCGCACGCCAGGGGATTTAACGACCGGAAACGCTTGCTGTACCCAGCGCAGTAATTCAATGGCCGGGCTGTTCAGCAATAAACGCATTTGTGGATAAAGCCACAGTAAGCGGTCGATATTGTCGTTTGGTTCGTAAATAAGATCGCCGATATCATCGCTATTCCGATCCCAGCCAAGGTAATCGCTCCAGTAATTTCCGCGACCATTTTCAGACCACTCCTGAGTTCGGGTTGCGACATATTTAACTTGCTGTTGATTAGCGATAAAGGCATTGCCAAAGATTTTATTGTCTTCAGAGCCGGCGGTAAGGTGAATACCCATCACACTGTCGGCAAAGTAGTTGTGGCTGATGGTGTTGAATACGGAGTTGTACATAAACAGCGCCTTACCCTCAGCTCCCTGAATCATACTGTCACCAGTGCTTCCGCTAATCACCCCCTGCACTCTGTTGTTGCTGATGGTGGAGTAGGTGATGTAGTTCATCAGGATGCCGTAGTTCTGGTCATTTTCAGAAATATTGTTACGAACATCCAGGCTACGGCTTTGCATAAGTGCATAACCGGTGCGGGTACGGCGGGTCGTGTTGTTATGCACCACATTGTTATTGGAAAACATATAGTGAATGCCGTAGCGCAAATCCTCCAGTACATTGCCGGTCAGTGTGTTGTGGTTGGAGGTGTCGATGTAGATGCCATCCCGGGTGTGGCGGATAACGTTGTCGGTCACACTGGCCTGACGGACGGAAAACAGATGAATGCCATTGCCACGGTCCTGTGAGCGCACAGTGTCATCGCCGCTGATCTGATTGCCGTGGATTTCAATATGCTGGCTGGTGTCGGCCCAGATGCCGAATCCGGCCCCTTGCAGATGATTATTCAACAGACGTACATGGTCGGCCCGGGCAGCAACAAATATGGCTGAATCCATATCGGTGAGATTACGTCCCCAGTTAATAATATGGCAGCCTTCAAGGCTGACTTCGGCGGCGATAATTTTCACCGCATGGCCCTGCGCTCCGGCGTCGATAACGGCGTTGGCTGCACAGCGGATGTGGCCGGGCTGATCAATCAGAAAATTCCCCTGATAGTGACCGGCGGGTAAAACCAGAATATCCCCCTGCGGTTGCAGGGGTAATGTCTGATATTGTGCCTGCGCACCGGCACTGGCCAGCAGCAGTAAAAAAAAGACAGAAAGGATCATAGTGTCCCGCAGTTGTGGAGGGGCGGCGGGCATCACTGCCCGCCGCCAGCCAATCAGGCTGGTTCAACCAGCATTCGACCTACCATCTCCATATGCAGAGCATGGCAGAACCAGTTGCAGTAGTACCAGTGCATACCCACTTTGTCGGCCACAAAGGTAACTGACGCAGTTTGCTGTGGGCTGATTTCCATCGATACACCATGATTAACCATGCAGAAACCATGAGTAACGTCTTCTATCTGATCCAGATTGGTGACTATCACGGTAACCTCATCGCCCTGCTTTACCCTGAACTCGTTAATGCCATAGGCTGGCGCTACGGAGGTCATGTAAACCCGGACTTTATTACCATCGCGAATAACCTTGTTGTCGGTCTCCAGATTGATACCATCTTTTTTTGCCATGGCAACAGTGCCGGCAAAGAAAGGATCATCCCGCTTCCAGATTTTCCGGGTGCGGATCTGATCACGGCGCGCCATGGTGCAGTCATGCGGTTCTGCGAAAGTCGGGCCATCGTGTACCAGTTTCATTTCTTCACCGGAAATATCGATCAGCTGATCATTTTCCGGGTGCAGTGGGCCAACCTGCAGGAAGCGGTCTTTGGAGAACTTGCATAAGGCAACCAGCCACTGGCCATCGGCTTCGTTGGTTTCACACAGTGAGGCATGAATATGACCCGGCTGATACTGCACATCCAGTTTCTGCTTGATGTAATTAACATTCTCACCGTTATAGGCACGTACCGCATCGGCCATATTCCACTTCACGACCTGACTGTCGATAAACAGTGTGGTGTAGGCATTGCCACGACCATCGAAGGTAGTGTGCAGTGGCCCAAGGCCCAGTTCCGGTTCTGCTGCAATGGTGTCACGCGGATCTTTGATTTTGCCGTTAAACAGGTCTGGCAGTCTGGCAATTTCGATCATGGATACGGTTGGTGACAGCTTGCCGTTGGCAATAAAGTACTTACCATCGGATGAGGTGTTACAGCCATGCGGGTTTTTCGGTACAGGAATATAACGGGTAAACTGGCTGTCTTTGTCGCCTTTTTTACGGCCATCCAGTACCGGCACTTTAGAGTCGCCCAGAGTGGTGAATTTACCGGCTTTAACCGCTTTTTCTGCAGCCTGGATATCAAATACCACAACCCAGTCACGCTCATTCCGCATCATGCCGCCCAGATCATAGGCTTTTTCTGAGTTGTAACAGGTGGAGGCAGCAAAGCGACCTGTGTAGTCGGCATCACAGTTGTCCAGGTTACCGTCAACCATAATCTGAAATGCCATTTCCATGCTTTCTGCGTCAATGACGTTAAACATGGTGTAGCTGTAATCAGCCTGCAAATCGAAATGCTTGCCATCGTTCGGATGTGGCATAACAAACTCAGCATTAGCAAACACATACTTGGTATAGGGTGCTTTCTGCAGACGCAGTCCGTGGATAGCCTGAACATTAGGCACGGTCAGCATCTTGTCACACTTCATAATATCCAGGCGGATACGGGCCACACGGCTGTTGGCTTTATCGTTGATAAAAACGTATTTGCCATCGTATTTACCATCTTTCATGGAGATGTGCGGATGGTGACAGTCACCATTCAGGAACTTCGCACTGTCACCCATTACGGCCTTACTTTCGTTGGTGATGCCCCAGCCGGTAGCCGAGTCGATATTAAATACCGGAATCCGCATCAGTTCGCGCATGGATGGAATACCCAGTACGCGGACTTCGCCCTGGTGACCACCACTCCAGAATCCGATGTAATCGTCCAGTTCACCTGGCTCTACATGGTATTTCTTTTTGGCGTCTTTGGCGGCGGCGGCAAAGGCTTCGCGGCTCATGACTGCAGAGCCAAGGCCTGCTGCGCCGACCAGCGCAGCACCGGCACCAGTGAGGGCGCTGGCACCGAGAAATCCGCGGCGGCTCAGTCCGGTTTTTTCTTTTCCGGATACATTTTTATTGCTGTCATCTGTCATGGTCTATCTCCTTGAAAAAAATTGGATTTTTCAGTTTTGCGGATCCATCTGTACCACCGGGATGCGCTGTGGAACGGGTTTATTTTTTTGCTGTTTTTTACGTTTGGCAACCAGTGGCGGACATTTATGATCGTTGTGATATGTCATCTGGCAATCAAGGCAGTAGTGACATTCGTTGTGATTAATATGACCATCAGGGTGAATCGCCTGGATCTCGCATTCATTGGCGCAGAGCTGGCAGGGCTGGCCACATTCTTTGCGGCGTTTCAGCCAGTCGAACAGGCGGGCTTTACTTGGTATTGCCAGGGCAGCTCCCAGAGGACAGATATAGCGGCAGTAGACTTTGCGCGTAAAAATATTGATAACCAGCAACAAAACAGCGTAGAAAACAAAGCCCCATTCACGGCTGAATTTGAGCATGATGGCGGTTTTAAAAGGTTCCACTTCGGCATATCGTTCTGCGGTAGAAAGTGACTCCAGAGACAGCCCGAATAAACCCAATAAAATAATGTATTTAACGGCCCATAAGCGTTCGTGCAAAGCAAAGGGCAATTCATACTGGCGGATTTTTAATTTACGGGCGGCTTCGTTAATCAGCTCTTGCAGAGCACCGAACGGACACAGCCAGCCGCAGAATACTCCCCGTCCCCAGAGCAGGATGGTGGCTGCTGTAAATGCCCAGAGAATAAATATAACGGGATCGCTGAGAAACAGCTCCCAGCGGAAGTCCTGCATCAGTGAATGAACAAAGGTCAGTACGTTGACAACCGACAGCTGGCCGAGGCAATACCAGCCAATAAAGAACACGGTAAATAACAGATAGCCCCGGCGCAGCCAGTGCAGAAATGCAGGCTTGCTGGTGAAATAATCCTGCAGGAATAAAATCACCAGTAAAACACCCAGGGCAATTATCAGAACTCCGATCTGGAAACTCTTCTGATACCAGATGTTCAGCCACAGAGGGCGGTTGGCTTCTTCAATGGCAGCCAGTTCTTCGGCTGTTAATGCTGGCCGTTCGAAGTAGGTTTGTGGCAGTTGATAACCCAGTTCGAAACTGGTGAATACGCCATCCACCGGGCCTGTCTGGCGGCGTACCAATAACTCAAAGGTCCAGTCAGTGCCAGGGTCAAAATGGCTTTTGTCACGGATAATAAACAGCGATTTTTCTTTAAACTCCGGTGCACCGTCGGCCATGACATCGTACAGACGTTGCTGGTCCAGATCGCGGAAGGAGATAACATCACCAAACTGACGCAGCTGGATGCGATCAAAAATACCGCCGCGCACATAGCCTGATCCTTTAAATGAGAACATGCCGTTGGCCAGCACAGCAATGGCGTGCTCGCCGGGTTTCAGTTCTTCCATCAGGAAACGGTACTGACTGTCACCCAACAGGTTGCGGCCAATAGTTGGCGCGTTCAGATAGGCAACATACAGATCAATAAAGGTATTGTTGAGCTGATCCGCTGTGGCTTTTTCCACCTGCTCGGCGTCGGTGCCCCTGAATGATTCGTCCACCTGGGAGCGTAACAGGTGCATACGACGGATGGAGCCGTCTCCGGTCAGCTGCTGCCAGCCGGCGTTACTGTAAACCTCTGGCAGAATATTGGCGGGCTTCTGTTTCTGTGACAGTTGCGCTTCGACCAGTCCCAATGATGCGGCGACTGTGTGAGTGGCCTTCATGATGATTTCATTCACAACCATCACGGTAACGGTGGCACCGGTGATGGCATCGACGGTCACGGCGTTTTCATCATTGGTGCTGCCAACCACGACGCGCTGATCAGCCCTGACGCCCTGATAGGCTACGCCAAAATCAACCAGCTTCTGTTCCGGAATACCGACCAGCAGAATTGGCTCGTGGTGTTCCAGCAGCCAGGCATCAAGAATAACGGCCTCAGGACTGAGGATAACCTGCATATTAATCGGCTTGCCGGAGTAGGCAGGAATATTGGCTACGTTGATTGTTTCAAACATATAGCCCAGTAAACGGTCGTTTTCTTTGATGGTCCGGATACCGAAATCACCTTCGGGAGACGATATCTCTGTCGCCTCAGGCAGAATAAGGCGGAGGCGTTGCTGTGCGGTGTCTTCTGATTTATCGGAGGGCTTATGAGCCTGTAGGCGTTTCTGCTGTCGATTTTCTGCTTTGTGTCCACCGTTTTCTGAGGCTGCCACTTCCGGAACCGCTGCTACGGAAATACTGAGGACAAAAAACATCAGGACAAAAAAAGGCCATAAATAATGTTTCAGGGGGCTGTCAGGTGCTGACATCATACAATTCCTATTCAGCGTCAGCCTGATGTCTGGAGTGAGCATCAGTCTGGCTAATGCGTCAAATTGTCGCAGTCACCGGACACAGCCAACATACCCCATCGGAGGTAGGTTGAAGGACTCAGGTCAATTTTTTGTGTTTTTAATCAATAACCGTTGTTGTTTGCCGTTAAGTATTCCTTTGCGGAGAAAAACAAAGGTGCGGTGAGAAGCATTAAACGCTCGCATGGACGAGATGCGACAGTCATTCACGGAAATACTGATACCTGTAGAAGTCGTAAAATTTTTTGTCGGCGGCGGAATAACCTCACATGGAAGGCCACATTCAGACGCTGTTGTATTTTCAGAAGAGAAACCATTGACGTATAGGCAGGCAGAAACACCAATCTGGTGGGCAGGTTGGTGTTCTGTTTATCGGGCTGGCTGGAATCCGTTAACGGCTAACAGGTTTTAATAAGCCCAAATGATAACCATCAGCATAATCCAGGCGAGAAATGCGGCGGACATTATCGTATAGGTTGCAGACATGCTGACCACATCATCCGTATTGCGGTGACAGAGCGCGCTAGTTCCAAGGTAGAGAATGACACAGGAAGCGACTAATCCGACACCTGCAAAAATGCCGGTAATTAAAGCGGAAGGAATAAGTAATCCCAGAGAAGACAGCCACATAGGAATGGGGGCAATAGCCGCCAGTAAGTAGGCGTCGTGATAGTTAATGGCCAGATCGTGGCTTTCCAGTACCGAGTGAATAAGCCATCCCATTACAAAAAAGGTCAGTAATTCTGCGAGAAAAAATGTGGTGGTAATGAAATGCCAGTTTTTCTCCGCAAAGCCCTGAATGTAGCTGTTGTCGTAATGGGTTCCGGCATAAAAAAGAAGAACCGGGGGCAAGAAAGACAGCGGCAGAACCAGCTTCCAGGCCAGAGCCGGTATAGAGATATTCATTGTCTGCATTTTTTCCCAGCCTTTCGCTGACCAGGGCATTATCAGTTCTGACAGGTTCATAATTCCCTCCATATATATCATGCTATGATGCATCTGTTTTAGATCACCTTTAATCCGGTGGCAAGCATATCGGGCCGTATTGCTGAAGCTGTCTGAGGATCAGATTCTTTATGAATAAATTGAATAAGCAGGATTATCAGAGCCTTTCGGACTTTCGCTATCGCCTGCGTACCTTTCAGCGTCACAGCGAGAATATCTGCAAAGCTCATGGGCTGACTTCGCTGCAATATCTGTTATTGCTGCATCTGAGAGGATTTCCAGGACGGGAATGGGCGACGATCAGTGAATTATCAGAAAAGCTTCAGGCTAAGCATCATGGCACGGTGATGTTGGTCGACCGTTGTTGTGATCTGGGTCTGGTAGAGCGCCGTGAATCCATAACAGACAAACGATGCGTTGAGATACATTTGCTCCTCAGAGGAGAAGAGATTGTAGATAGCATTGCCTGGCAGCACAGGCCAGAGCTTGAGCTGTTGGAACATGAGTTTTCTCTGGTGCGCCCAGAAAAAGAGTTTTGAAGCCTGAAGATTTACAGTGTTGAATCTTCAGGCTGTCTGCTTTCAGTTGCTTTTTAATCACAGGTTCCGGATCGGCTTTTCTTCTTGCTTTAAGCGTTTTCGGAAAATTCCGGGTAAAAACAGCATTAAGACAGTAAGCAATGAGAAGCTACCGGCTGAAGATGAATCGCTGTTGTCCTTGTCGTCAGGGATTTCGACGTCAGGAGTGGGTGTTTCAATGTCAGGAACCAGAGTTCCAATCAGGAATGTTTTACGAACGGAATCCCCAGCGGTATAGGGAATATCCAGATTGATAATTTTATTGTCAGTTTCTGCAGTGGTATATTCCACGGGATTGATCGTGACTTCTACTGATCCTGTTTTTGTTTCAGGGGAGTAAGAAATTTTTGTGATTTTATCATAAATATTAAAGTATGCAGGAGGTTCTTCAGAAAATTCTATTGAAAACTGTAACTGATCGTACCCTCCCGTTATTACTGACATTGCATCCAGACTGAATTCCAATTCTTTATATGCAATATCTTTCTTGTCGTCTGTTTGTAATAGAAAAGTGTCTTCAGGAGTTACTTCGTGTGCTTTTACCGAGGCTGCAGAGATATTGATATTATCTCTGCTTTTAAAGATAAATACGGAGTTGTCAGATAATTTCATTCCCTGAGCGGCGCTGGCATCGTTCTCATACTCGGCCTCATAGATATCAGCTATACCATCTTTATCAGTATCGTAGGGGCGAATGGTTATCCCGATTTCGTCAGTATTCATTTTACCGTCTTTATCATTGTCAGACGAATCCGGATTCAGATTAAGAAGCCCTGCTTGTATGTCGGTAATGCCATCGTTGTCTGTGTCTTTTCCATCGTCAGTTATCATGGAGGTGGCGACAAACTGTGGCTGAACAACATAAGGGAAAACCCCGGAGATGCGACTTCCGGGAACACCATCCGGGCCATCAGTCTCGTTATCAATTGTTTCGATCTTTAACTGACCAGATGGTGTTTTAATTATGCTGAAGGTAGTGCTGGTCTGACCAATCGGGTAGTCGGCCATTTGCAGATAAATTTTCAGCGCATAATCAATCCTGTAAGTGCCGTCATTATTGTCGGTAAAAGGCATGGTTATTTCTTCGGTACTGGCTATATCCAGTTCGGTATCATCTTTTCTTTCTGGCATTGCTGACAGGTTAAAAAGCTGATAGTCGGGAGTGACCATGTACATTGCATAGAGTTTGTCACCTGCCCAGGTGACTGTTTTTGCGTCAAAGTCCCAGATCCAGAGTGGCTGCCCTATGCTTTGACCAAGCACAATATATTCAACACCATTCAGCTCGGTTTTTGGCAGGGTCAGCATCTTAAGCGCTACAGGATCCGCCGTATTCATTGTAAGACTGTAGTAGCCAATGTACTGACCGCTCAAATTCGTCGCAGGTTCATCAGCAAAAGTGGAGGTGGAGAAAATAAGCAGCGAGCTTAGCAGTATTCTTTTCGTGTGATGGTTCATGTAATAGTCTCCTTCCTGCCCTTAAATGATGTTGTTTCCTATCAACAGGGCAGGATTTCTGTGTCAAATTGAAAATCAGTTGGTGGTACCGTGCCAGTCAAGTTCGATGTCGAATGGGAAAACCCCATAGATTGCTTCGCCCGGTACACCGTCACCATCAGAATCCAGAGTCCTGATCGTCAGACCTGTGCTTGTCTGGGTTATTTCAAATGTTGTGGTTGTTGCTGATGACGGATTCCCAAACAATGGGTTATAGGCCTGGAATACATAGTCTGCGGTGTAAGTACCGTCGCCATTGTCAATCAGGGATACCGGTTGATGAGCTGCATAACGGAGCGGAATCAGAGATAGTGGGCTGACAATATAGCCAGATGTAAAAGCAGCAGTCTGCTGATCAAAATTAAATTCCCAGGAGTAGCTTTGGTAGCTGTTTGCCATTACAAGCCCGGTATTTGTCCGGACTGTCAGGTCATAGTTTCCGGAATGAAGTCCGCTGAGTCCCGGTGTTCCGGCGTTGACCGCTGCAAATTGCAGCAGCAGAAGTCCGGTTAAAATTAATGGGTTGGTTTTCATTACTCTTCCCTCGTCTTATTAATGGGCACCAATGACACTGTCATCAGCAGAGTAATAATTTCACAGCTATTTGTTGATGCTAATGATAATTGTCATCATTTGCGAATTTGTACTAATAATAAGCCCGATAGTAAAAAAATAACCAGATAAAGATCCAGGGCTCCGGCGCTGCTACTGAACCCGCCAAGCGTGTTAATGGCTACGGCTACCGTTATAGAAAAATCATGGTTAGGTAATGGCGACAAATTCCATTCCGAATTCTGTGGGATTGATAATCGCAAAGAATAATCGTCGATCCGCTTCCAGTTGGCGTTGGGGATCAGGGTAAAGCTATCGGCAATATTGCGGTCCGATTGTGCGTACACCAGTAACTGACCTTCGGCAGATAATTTTTCTTCAAATCTGAGAGTCAGTTGTACATTTCCGGTATGTCCCAATGCCTGGTTTCTGGTAACCAGGCCAATACTTATCAGACCGTAGCGATAATCCAGACCCGGCACACCAAGGGTGACATCTTTTATCTGCTGACTGTTGCTGTCGGATGGAGACTCATCAATCATTAGCGCGGTATGGATACTATTAAAGCGCCAGTTATCCTTAACGCTGATCGTTACGCTTTGCCCTGACGGAGTGCCTTCAGTAGCGGCAAATCCAGGAATAAGATTCAGTAAGCCGATACCGCCAGCTATCTGATCATTCATTGCGGATTCTCCAGGCTCCAGAGCATCAATGATGGAATCAGAATCAGAGTCCAGTGGACTATCCTGCCAGTGAATACCCAGCTCCTCTGCATCAGGGATGCTATCTCCGTCGGTGTCGGTTTTATCCGGGTGCAGGCCGAGGGCAATCTTTTTTTGTGCAGAAAGACCAGTATCATTATTATTTTCTGAAACAGCCCAGCCATCCATTTGCGGTTGTACGGTCATTGGAAACACCCCGGAAATCTGGCTGCCGGGAATACCGTCACCACTACCATTATTTTCGTTATCAATGGTTTTTATTGTGAGTGTTCCGGCAGGATTGCCTGTGACCGAAACAGTCGTACTGGTATCTGCCCGGGGATTTCCGACATTGGGATTGAATATCTGAAATCCATGGTCAATACGGTATATACCATCGGCTATCTGTGTGAACCTGGCTATGTTGTGCTCGCTACTGGCATTGCCAATATCCTGAATCTCATAAGGAAAACCAACACTGAGCATGGTTCCCTGTATATCAACTTCGCCCCGGTCAAAATCCCATGTCCATGTGACGGGTTTAATACCTTTTCCCAGAATGGTGGCCGATTGCTCTGAGCAAACCCCTGGACAGCCCCACATGGTAATATCATAACTGCCATAGTAAACCCCGCTCAGCTCTGAGGCTGTAGCGGTTTGGATCATCATGCCGTGAATGAATAAGCATGATAATACTGTTGAAAGATAACGGGCTGAAAAAAATCCGCTCTTTTTATTCTTACCATTCATAACTTACTCCCAACATATAGTTACGCGGCGGGCCAGGAATAAAGGCCGGTACGTCAGGGTCATCAGGGGAGTAGCCTCTGACAACATAGGCGCTCTGATAGACTTGGTTGGCAATATTATTAGCCTCGACGAATAGCTTTATCCCTGCAGAGGATTGATATTGGAGTTTGCTGCCGAACAGCTGATAGGCATCTTGCTTTAATCCGGAGTTAGAGTGATCCACAAAGGTAGATTGCGGCTGAGCACGCCAGTCAATGGATACAGAAAAGTTCTGGTCGATATTAAATATGACTTCAGCCGCCAGTTGGTGCTGTGGTATCCCGGCTATCCGGTTTCCTTTGTAGCGGCCATCCATAAAACGGAAATCACTCCAGTTATAACTCAGATACCATTGACTGAAATCGACTGGGCCAAAGGAGGAGGTCGTTTGCCTGATTGCTGCCTCTGCACCCCGGTGTACCGTGCCATGGGTATAATTTACGGTGGTTCCGTCGATGGCAAAGTCCTGAACTTCCGATATCAACTCATTATTTACTCTGGAATAGTAACTGCTGAACTCCCAGTTAAGACCCTCTCTGCTACTCCGGATTCCCACTTCAGCGGTATTTGCGGTCTGTAATCTCAGGTCCCGAATGATGATATATGCATTCAGAGGGTCATTGGGGTTGGGACTACTGGTGGCTAGTTGCCAGAATGTCGGGGCTTCGGATGAACGGCTGATGTTGGCAAATATCAGGGTTTCAGATTGTATTTTATAAATAGCGCCGATCTTTGGGTTAATGGCCTGATATTTGAACCGGCTGTCGAGAATACCCTGTAGACGGTCATCAATGTTTCGTTGATTAATGACGGCCTGTAGAGCAGTAATAAATTTAAATCTATCATTTATGTGCTGAATGATTTCAGCTCCGGCGACACTATTGGATGCATGCTGGTCTAGATCGGCAAATACTTGTAGATTCTGGCCATTATCAGGATGAATTGAAGTATATTTTCGTGGCATATTTCCGTAATTAAAATAGGAAAAAAGACGGACTTCAGTTGGATGGCGGGAAAACCAGTAAAAATCATCTGAGAATGACAGATCCAGACCAAAATTATTTTCATAGGTATCCATGACAATGGCCGGGTTTCGGAATTTATCGTCTATTTTTTCAGCGTATGCTCCGAGGCTGAATGTACCGGCTGAAGAGGTTACTGAACTTTTGTTGGCCAGGCGTAATTGCCGGGTTTTTCTATAAGGATCGCGCTTGTTGACGTCCATGAAGCGATCAAAGGCCGTGTTGTAATCCCCCATTACCGATGATGGATCTTTTTTACTCCGTTCTTTACTCAGCATAAAGGGAATATCAAAATCATTCTGAGCAATATTCAGATAGGTTCTGTTTTGCAGTATTGCTGACTGCCAGCCGGAATTCAGTGCCAGCGTCTGGCGATTGGCTTTACTGTGAGAGCGCCAGCCATCTGACATGGATTGCTCGGCCCTGACGTAAAAATCCCGGCTGTTATTGTATTGCCCACCGGAGAGAGATAATTTTTTGAAATTAAAACTTCCGGCTTCAGCAGATAGCTGCAATTCCGGAGAATTCAATGCTGTCCGCGGGTGAAAATTAACAGCTCCGCCAAGGGTTGTCGCACCATAACGGGTAGCATTTGCCCCTCGGTAGGTGGTGATAAATTTTGTCTGACCCGGATCGCTCAGGCCAATGATAAATGACCCATCTGCCTGATTCGTAGCCAGTCCATCGTGAAGAATCTGGATGCCACGCGAGACGGGGTTGTCCTGGATGCCTGAGCCGCGGATATTTATTCGGGGCTGATCATTGCCGCCAAAAAACTCCTGAACAATGATGCCAGGCTCCATTTTCAGTACCTTGGCCAGAGATGACAGGCTGCCCCGGAGCGTTGTGATATTGATCAGGTTCGTTCCGCCGGGAACCTGATCCAGCCTTTGGCGTAAATCCACACCTTCTGACTCTGCCGGAGTTTCTGTAGATTCAACAATCTGCTTATCGAGTTCAGTTGTTTCCTGTGCCAGTGCCTGTGCGGAGCCGAACAGCAGTAGCGCAAGGATGATTGATCTCCTGCAATGCCGACAGCCAGTATTCATCTGGTCTTCATGCATAGAACATTGCCTTTGCCAGAATCACAATCAGGATCATGTGCGCAAAGACACTGTAGTGTGTAATCCGGAATCTGCGTGAGGTCATCCGGTTGCAAAGTGATGCCCGAATTGCCAGAACAAAATGTATCAGCACACTCAGGGCAAGAAGTATCTTCAGGGTCAGTAATACCGAAAAAGGTTGGGCAAATAGTGGCAGCCAGAGATTGCTGTAAACCCTCCACAGCATGCCGATCCCGGAAGCAAACAGCAGTACAACCACGAAGGGCATAAAACGTCTGGCCCGAACATGAATACCGGCTTCAACCAGAGTCATCATGTTTTCGGGTAAATGCTTCCTTATAGGTTCCAGAAAGACCACCTCAAAGAATACGACGCCAATAAACAGAATGGCGCACAGAAGATGAAGTGTTTGCAACAGAGCGTGTTCCATAAGAGCAGTGTCCAAAATCCAATTAAGAATGGTTATTATTATCGGATTGGGTGGTGTACACTAATGACAATTATCAATACTACGGTAAGCAGAGGGAGGAATGTCTTCGTTATCCAGCAACAAACTCTTCAGTGTGCTTAGCCATCAGGAGATTCTGCAGCTGAGTCATGGCGCTAGCACCCTGACGTATTCGAAAGGAGAGCATCTCTTCTGCCAGAATGACATTCTGAATCACTATTACTTTCTTGAGTCGGGGCACGTTCGGCTTTACCGCCTGGGTTACGACGGTCAGGAGAAGGTTTTCCGTGAAATTACAGCGGGTATGGTATTTGCTGAGACCGTTGCATTTGCACCCGGAAGGGTGGCTCCTCTTAATGCGCTGATGGTAAAAAAGAGCCGCGTAACAGCATTAGACAGTCACCGGCTGGCCGAGCTTTATGAGAAGAGCAGTACACTTGCTGTGACGTTGATTGCTTTTATGGCCGAAAACTTATCATTGGCGGTAAACAGAATCGATCAGCTGACTGTGAATAAGGCCACACAACGATTGGTTTTATATCTTGCTGATCTTTATCAGCTTCAGGGAAGTCAGTGGCTTATTCTGCCGTATTCGCAAAGTATTCTGGCAAGGCAGCTGAATATCGAACCGGAAACACTTTCAAGATTGCTGACAAAATTTCGCAGGAATAATCTGATCAGCGTTAATGGCAAAGAGTGCGTAATTCTTGATCCTCAGGCTTTGTGTGAAGAAGTAAGCCTTCCTCCCGATACCTTTGAGAACAACACGTCCTGCTCTGACAGCTTCCGCTGCTGTGGCTTGTAGCTTATTTGAGAAAAAGAGAATTATGTTGAGTAAAAAAGACCTGCTGGACAGGTCGAAATAACCGTCCGGCAAGAACTTTTATATGCTTCTCAGTAGATATCGTGCTGAGTGTTTTTCACGTTGAATTTACCGGTTGGGGTAATCAGGCGTTTATCCTTAATTACCTTTTTCAGTTTCAGTGTTTTGTCATCAACAACCACAATCGCGGACGGTTCTTCCTGGCCGTTCCAGACCGAGAACCAGACTTCATCACCGTTGGCGTTGAATTCTGGTTGTACCACACGCTTGGCGCCTTCTTTGATGCCCGACCATTCACCAATCGGCAGCACTGTGTAACCGGCTTTCAGATTGTTGATGTCAAACACGGCGACAGACTGGCTGACGGTGGCATCCGGATGGAAGGTGGTGTCCAGATATAGGTGTTTGGATTTCGGGTGAGTCTTAATGAACAGGGAGCCACCGCCCTGGCCTTTTAGAGTTTCCACTACTTTCCAGGCCTGTTTAGGATGCTTGTCCGGGTCAGTACCAATAAGGGAAATGGTTTCATCGCCCAGGTGACTGGTGGCCCATACCGGGCCAAACTCCGGATGCACAAAGTTTGCACCACGACCCGGGTGTGGGATTTTTCCTACATCAACCAGGGCGGCCATTTTGCGCTCTCTTGAGTCAATAACGGCAATTTTGTTGGACTGGTTGGCTGCAGTCATAAAGTAGCGGTGTGACACATCCCAGCCGCCATCATGGAGGAAGGGAGCAGTGCCGATGGTGGTTATGCTGAGATTATTGATGTCTTCGTAGTTGACCAGCATCACTTTGCCGGTTTCTTTGACGTTGACGATAAACTCCGGATGTTCATGCGAGGCAATAATGGCGGCCACGCGTGGTTCTGGGTGGTACTCCTGCTTGTCGACCGTCATGCCACGGGTGGAAACAATCTGTAGTGGCTCCAGGGTTTCGCCATCCATAATGGTGAACTGTGGCGGCCAGTAAGCTCCGGCGATGGTGTATTTATCTTCGTAGCCTTCAAACTTGGATGTTTCGACCGAGCGGGCCTCGATACCAATTTTAATTTCGGCTACTTTGCCGGGTGATTTCATCCATAAATCAATCATATCAATCCGGGCATCACGACCAATCACCAATAAGTAACGGCCAGACGCAGACATGCGGGAAATGTGTACGGCGTATCCGGTTTCGATGGTTTTTACGATTTTTTTGGTGTCACCATCGATCAATGCAATTTTACCGTCGTCCCGCAGTGTGACAGAAAACAGATTATCCAGATTAAGATCATTCATCTGTTTTTTCGGGCGGTCTTCAGGTTTAACAAATACCTCCCAGGTATTCAGCATTTCTTTCATGCCCCACTCAGGAGGTGTTGGTGGTTCATGCATAACGTACTTGGCCATCAGGGTGACTTCTTCCGGCGAAAACTGACCGGATGATCCCCAGTTTGGCATACCGGCCGGCGAGCCATAACCAATCAGTGCTTCGAGGTAAGCCTGGCCTTTTTGCTGAGTAATATCTGGTGTCAGTGGCTTGCCGGTTGCGCCTTTACGCAGTACGCCGTGACAGCCGGCACAGCGCTGAAAATAAATCTTCTTGGCTTTTTCAAATTCTGCCTCAGTCAGATCCGGTGCGCCGGGTGAGCGCACAACTTTAGCCGATGCCGGGTCGATAGCAGACGCTTCGCCCTGATAAGCCGATGCTGCATTTTCCGGGTTGGGTACCGCGTGAACCGCTAAGCTGAGCGCGGCAATGGCTAGGCAAAGTGGATGTTTCCAGTATTTCATGATCGTTCCTCTCTCATATATCCCAGTTTCAGGTCGTCTGGTTGTCATCAGAAACGCCAATGCATTTCGGCATTGAGCGCACGTCCGGCAGCCGGTAATTCTTCAGGGTTCTGGTAGCTTTGATTGGTCAGGTTATTAACCGCAGCGGTCAGCATCAGGTTGTTAACCGGCTGATACTGCATGGCGATATTGAATTCTGCGTAGCCACCGCTGTGTGCGGTCTTTACGCCATTTTCGTCATCCCGCCGGGCATCACCGTAAGAGCGCAGAAAGATATCCAGCTGTGTATTTGGCAGGGCTGACCATTGCACTCCGGACTGCAGCTGGTATTCGGGCAGGCCGCTGTTCCAGGTGTCTTCACCGCTGGCGAAATCGAGCTCCCGGCGTTGTACGGTAATGTTGGCGTAAGGGCGGAGCGTTTTAAGCTGACGGGAAACGGCCAGTTCCAGACCGTAGCTTTTGGCTTTATTGATGTTGACCCAGCGCCAGAGAGACTGTGATGCTGTGGTGGTTGTGGTGTATTCAGGCGGAGCCGCAGTCAGGGCTTCGCGGTCGATAAAGTCACGTGCGCGGTTGTAATACAGCGCGAGGTCAAGCAGCCACTGCTTGTTGTCGAGGCGGAATCCGAATTCCAGAGTGGTTGCTTTTTCTGCGGTTAAATCCGGGTTGCCAAAATGCACATTGCTGCCACCGGCGGTAACGGCAAATTGCTGGGTGACGCTGGGGTAGGAATATCCCTGAGCAAGGTTGATGCGTAATGCCGAGGCCGGAGTGGCGCGCCAGACCATGGATACGGAGCCAACCATTTCATCATCATGGTTATCGCTGTCAGAGCGCTCTGTGCTGTCGGTCAGGCGTGAATTAATGCGGTAATAACGCAGACCGGCGTGTGCCTCAGCATCTGCGGTTAATACAATCTGTTGCTGTAAAAATGCTGACCACTGGTTTTGTTCCGCTTGTTGCGCGGATGTTTTTTCTGTCACGGTTGGCGGAACCGGCAGAGTCAGCATACGCAGTGTTGTTTGCGAGCGCTTGTCTGTATCCAGGCGGTCGCTCTGATAATCCATACCAGCTACCGTCAGGTTATTTCCCAGCCAGCGGGCTTCTGTACTTAACTGGCCACCACTGGTCAGCAGATCATCATCGGAGAAATTATCAACATTCACAGCCACCACGGGTGTCTGACTGCTGATCGCATTTTCCATAATGCGCCGGCCATTATGCTGATACATCCGGGCATTAATTTTTTGCAGGCTGCCGTGATCCTGAAAGTATTCATAATTCAGCGCATGACGGAGAGAGTTGCGCTCCGGAAAGCGCAGATAATCAATACCCGAGTCGGGTTCCACCCAGGCGCTGGCATATTGTTTGAAATAGTCGCCCTGCCAGCTGATATGGTGTTGTGCCTGGCTGTAACCCAGCTCTGCTGAAACTGAGCGCTGCAGAGAATCGGAATTCTCCAGTGTGCCATCAGCCAGACGGCGATCCTGATGGGATGTGCGGCTGGCCTGCAGGCGCATATCCAGCCCTTGCCGGGCAGCCAGTACGCCGGCAGAAACGCGTTGTCCGCGGGTTGCTGAGTAATATCCGGAGCTGAAAATAGCTTCCTGCTCACCGGCAGATGCCTGGCGGGTGATGATATTAATGACACCGCCGAGAGCATTGCCGCCATGTACAACAGAGGATGGGCCACGAACGACTTCGACACGTTCGATCATATTAATATCGATCAGAAATGGCGTGCCGTAATTGGAATGGTCGGCCAGCGGCTGGCCATTAATTTTTACCAGCACACGGCGGGCGCTTTCCCCCCGCAATGACAGACGCTTCATGCCGGGAACCCCGGAGTCGACAATGGCTATGCCGGGAATATCACGCAGTACTTCGGCGAGGTCGGATACCGGTTGCTGATTCAGTTGCTCCTGTTCCAGCACGGTAATGGCTGCCGGGCTCATCAGTGCCTGTTGGCGGTAGCCGGTTGCGGAAACCACCATCAGTGGCAGGCTTGTGGTTGTGTTATCGGCCCGGGATGGCAGGGCGGGGGATGCCAGAGGCAATACAAATAACAGGCCGAGGAGGCCCGGAGGTTTGCGTGTCATGCCGAAATCCATTAATTCCTGAATGGAATTGCATGCTCAACCAGATGTGCGGATAAAAAACTGATTCAGGTCAAAAATATAATCACGACTGCCTTGTGCCGGCTATAAAATTGACTTGAGTTGGTGTTTTTTATACTTGGGTATATTTAACCATTTCGATTGAATAAATAACCATTTTTAGATTTTTGGTTTTACTTATTAAATTAAAATCCTTAATAAACAATAACTTGCTTTCATTCGGTTTTGATTCTGATAGTTGGTTGAAGAGGTATATTTTGCCTGTTTTAAGGAAAAGTACCTATATGTAGGTATATCGATCTCTATTGTTTGGTATTTATGACCTCTTTGCTAAAGGACAGCATTAGCAACGTAAAGTTACCCATAGGATCGGCATATGAATGCTCCTGCTGTGTCGCCAGCGGACTCACGGCTGCACTTTTATCAGCCGCAGGGAAGTGAGGTTGAACTCTTCCTGCACGCCAGCCGTAATCAGCTTCCTGTTTTGATTAAAGGCCCTACCGGCTGCGGTAAAACACGTTTTATTGAGCATATGGCGGAGCAGCTGAAGCGCCCGCTCTATACCGTTGCCTGTCATGATGATCTGACCGCTGCCGATCTGATTGGCCGCTACCTGATCGGTAACGACGGCACGTTCTGGCAGGACGGCCCACTGACGCGCGCTGTGCGCGAAGGGGCAATCTGTTATCTGGACGAGGTTATTGAGGCCCGCAAGGATACAACGGTTGTTATTCACCCCCTCACCGATGACAGACGCATTCTGCCGCTTGATGGCACCGGAGAGCAGCTTCATGCCGCGCCGGGTTTTATGCTGGTCATGTCTTATAACCCGGGTTACCGCAACCTGATGAAAGGGCTTAAACCCAGTACCCGCCAGCGCTTTGTCAGCATCGGTTTTAACTACCCGGATGAACAGCAGGAAGCCCGGATCGTTATGCAGGAAAGTGGTATCGATCTGCAGACTGCGCAGCGTCTGTGTGCGGTTGCTGCTGCTCTGCGCAAGCTTAATGACGCCGATCTTGAGGAGTCTCCTTCTACCCGCCTTCTGATTCATTGTGCCCGTCTGATCCACAGCGGGTTGCCGGCAGAAATCGCAACGGAAGCGGCTCTGACTGAAACCCTGAGTGACGAGCCCGCCGCCCAGCAAGCTGTTCGCCAGATTATCCGCGCTCTTATGCCAGTTGGTGAATGAGCCGTCTTTTTATAACCGCGAGGAGACATTTTATGTCAGAACGTTTCACTAAGGGCATGGCCCGGAATATTTACTACGGTGGGGGCGCATTCTTTTTCCTCCTCTTTGTTGCTCTGACGGTTGATACCGTTACGGTGCTGCCGAAGCGTGAGAATCGTGAACTGCTCACCGCTGAAGTCGCACATGGCAAAGAAATCTGGGAAAAAAATAACTGCGTTGGCTGTCATTCATTGCTGGGAGAGGGTGCCTATTTTGCTCCCGAGCTGGGGAACGTTTTTCAGCGCCGCGGGATGGAAAATGAACAGGTATTCAAGGCGTATTTTTCTGCCTGGATGAAGGCAATGCCTACCGGTGTTGAAGGACGCCGCCAAATGCCACAGTTCCATTTAAAAGAGCAGGAAATTAACGATTTAGCTGAATTCCTGATCTGGACTTCCCGCATCGACACCAACGATTGGCCACCAAATATCGAAGGCTGATGCATGACGACCATTTCAATTTAATTATTCAAGGATCAAACATCATGAAATATCAAAGCCAGGCGGTTGCAAAACCGTACTTTGCCTTTGCCATGTTGCTGTTTGTCGGTCAGATTGTCTTCGGTCTGATTCTTGGCACGCAGTACATCATCGGTGATTTCCTGTTTCCGGAAATCCCTTTTAACGTTGCCCGTATGGTGCACACCAATCTTCTGATCGTCTGGCTGCTCTGTGGTTTTATGGGCGCGACTTACTATCTTGTACCTGAAGAAACTCAGTGTGAGCTGTATAGCCCGAAACTGGCCTGGATACTGTTCTGGGCTTATGCCATTGCCGGCACCCTGACCATTGTTGGTTATTTATCGGTTCCCTATGCAACGCTGGCGGAGATTACATACAACAATATTCTGCCAACCATGGGGCGGGAATTTCTGGAACAGCCAACTATTACCAAAATAGGTATTGTTATTGTTGCACTCGGATTCTTGTTTAACGTTGGTATGACTATTCTGCGTGGCCGTAAAACCGTGATTAACATGGTGCTGATCACCGGTCTTCTCGGTCTGGCAGTGTTCTTCCTGTTCTCTTTTTATAATCCGGCATCACTGACTCTGGATAAGTATTTCTGGTGGTGGGTTGTGCACCTGTGGGTTGAAGGTGTGTGGGAGCTGATTCTCGGCAGTATCCTCGCCTTTATTCTGATCAAAACCACCGGTGTGGATCGTGAGGTTGTGGAAAAATGGTTGTACCTGATTATTGCGATGGCTTTGATCAGCGGCATTCTTGGCACCGGCCACCATTATTTCTTTATCGGCGCTCCGGAATACTGGCTATGGATCGGATCGGTTTTCTCTGCCGTCGAGCCGTTACCTTTCTTCATGATGATGGTGTTCGCTTTCAGCATGATTAAACAACGCCGCCGCGAACACCCTAACAAAGCCGCCGTTACCTGGGCTGCCGGCTGTACCATTATGGCTTTCCTTGGTGCGGGCGTTTGGGGATTCCTGCATACCCTGGCGCCGGTAAATTATTACACCCACGGCTCTCAGATTACGGCCGCTCATGGTCACCTGGCATTCTTTGGCGCTTACGTGATGATTGTGCTGGCGATTATCTCTTACGCATGGCCACAGCTGCAGGGACGTTTAAGTAACAGTCTGCAGGCGCAGAAAGTGGAAATTGCCTCCATCTGGGTCATGTGTGTATCCATGCTGATGATTACTCTGCTGCTGACTGCGGCGGGTATTATTCAGGTGATGCAGCAGCGTATGCCGGCTGATGGCATTGCCCTGGGCTATATGGCGACACAAGACCTGATTGTTCCTATTTATTGGGCACGTCTGGTTGCTGGTATCGCTTTTGGTGGTGGCGTGATGCTGTACTTATACAGTTTTGTTGTCGCCAGCCGTACTCAGGCTGATGCACCTGCTTTACCTGTCAGTGCCTGAATATATGCAAAGTTCACAGCCGCTGCCTTCGGGCAGCGGCCAGGAAGACAGGCTGATGAATTCAGGGGTGCAACGCTACCGTCTGATCAGCCGCAGCGTATTTTTTTTATTATTTCTGCTGGCGCCGGTTCTGGATATTTTTCGTCTGGATCTGACGCTCGGCCATTTTATTTTTTTTGGTTATGACTGGACGCTGGAGCTTGCACCTGCTGCTGGTCAGAGTGCTGCTTCAGTATTTTCACAATTATTCTGGCGTCTGGCGCTCCCCGTCCTGCTGACAGTCATTGTACTTATTGTTTTTGTCTGGCGCTGGGGACGAATTTACTGCGGCTGGTTGTGCCCGCATTTTTCTGTTCTGGAGTGGCTGGACAGTAAAATGCATTACTGGCTTGGCAGGCGTTCGTTGTGGGAAAAGAGCAGCAGCGGGGCGCGCCCTGGTTCCAGAACGGTACTTTTTTTCTGGATTCTGGCCTGTTCTTTTTTATGGGCGGTTTCTCTGCTCAGTTATCTGATCCCTCCGCTGCCTTTATGGCAGGGTATTTTCCGGCTGCAGGTTGATACATATCCGCTGATTTTTCTGTGTGCGGCAACGGTATTATTTTTTATCGAATTTACGCTGGCGCGTCACTGGTTCTGCCGGTATGGCTGCGCGGTCGGAATTTTTCAGAGTCTGATCTGGGCGGCCAATCCGCGTGGCCTGGTGATTGGTTACCGCAAAGAGCGGGGAAAAGACTGCCGTGACTGTCATGCCTGTGATCAGGTCTGTCCTATGCGCCTGCCGCCAAGAGCACATAAGCAGCGGAAGATTACCTGCACTCAATGCAGGCTCTGTATTGATACCTGTGCTGAAGTGCAAAAACACAATCCTGCCGGATCACTGCTGTATTGGGCCAGTGGCGATGATGCCAGACAGTATGAGCGGCAATTACCAGTAATTATTGCCCGGGAACAGGAGTAACTGCGATGGAAGAAGCTGTTGGTATCCGCTGGCATCATTTTATTACCCGCGTGGCTGTCCGTACTTATCCGGATGCGGCGGTGTTGCTCAGCGATGAACAGAAAACACTGGCGATGATATTCAGGGCGCTGGGCGGCGATGCCGGGTTGCGTCTCTCGGTTGCTGCTGAGCAACGGGTTAAAGCGTCGCGCTCGTGGTTGCAGAAGGTGGCAGGTTCCGGCCTGCGTCAGGCGCTGGCGTGGCGCGATCAGAATCATTTATATCTGCCGGATCATATCGACTTTTATCCGCAGCGGACGCTGAATGCTGACCTGTACCTATGGTTGGCGGCATTGGCATCCTGCACGCTTCCGGCAGCTGCCGGCTCCGCACCTTGGTTTGTTGATAATCAGCATAGCGTGCAGCATTGCTTGCAACGCTATCCCGGCCTGGTCCCTGTCTACCGGCGTCTGGTTGAGGCCGAACTGCAACAGAGAGATTTCCGGCTGAAGCTCCGTGCTGCGGCTTTGCCCAGAGAGATGGCATTACGTGCTGCTCTGAAGGAGCCGGGATCTGTTACTGCGCTGCCTGACGGGCCGGGAGATCCTGATCCTGTGCCCCTGTGGTTATATCCGGGCAGAAATCTGGCTCCGCTTCAGCACAGTGGCGATGTACAGGAGCCCGCAGCGTCTGAGGTGCAACAGAAAAGCACGGCAAATATCCGCCGCCAGGCCGAATTTGCCGATGATCCTGATGGCCGTAATGGCCTGCTGTTATTTCGTCTGGAAAGCTTATTGTCGTGGTCGGAATTTATTCCTGTTGACCGTACCGCAGATGATGCCGATGACGCGGATGCCGGAAACATAGCAGAAGATCTTGATCTGATTACGCTATCGCGGACCCGTGGCGGTCAAGCTTCAAAAATACGCCTTGATCTGGATCTGCCCAGTGCGGCGGAGGATGACATCCCGCTGGGCTCTGGCCTGTCTTATCCGGAGTGGGATTACCGCCAGCAGCGTTTACGTGAGGATTACTGCCGGGTTATTCCGATGCTGCCACGCGGTGCTGAGCCAGCCCCTTTACCAGATGAACTTAAGCAGACTGCGCAGCGTCTGCGCCGGCAGTTTGCCTGCTTTAACACTCAGCCGGTGCAACTGCGCCGGCAGGTTCAGGGGCAGCAGCTGGATATAAATGCTGCGATTGATCACTGCACCAGCCGGCTGCAGGGACACGCCGAAAGCGTGGCGCCGGTATGGCGGCAGCAGCGTCGTCAGAACCGTGATCTGGCCTGTCTTGTTCTCGCTGACCTGTCGCTGTCGACCGACGCCTGGGCCAACAATGATAAGCAGGTTATCGATGTTATCCGCGACAGTCTGCATTTATTGGGGGAGGCACTGGATGCCAGCGGTGATCGCTTTTCTATGTATGGCTTTTCATCACGCCGGCGCGATCACGTGCGGATTAATATGATCAAAAACTTTAATGAACCCTGGGGTGAAAATGTTCACGGCCGGATTAAAGCCTTAACGCCCGGCTACTACACGCGCATGGGAGCGGCTATCCGCCAGGCAACCGATATCCTTAATGATCATCCGGCAGAAAAGCGCCTACTGCTGATACTGACCGACGGTAAGCCTAATGATCTGGATCTGTATGAAGGTCGTTATGGCCTTGAAGATACCCGGGTATCAATCACCGAGGCTCACCGTGCAGGGGTAGCAACCCACTGTGTCACCATTGATCAGAACAGTGCTGATTATGTTCCCTATGTGTTTGGTCATCAGGGGTACTTCTGTATTAACCGTGCGGATCAGCTGCCACGGATGCTGCCGAAGCTCTATCTTAATCTGACCGGACTGAATATATGAACAGCCCGCTGACTCTGAGCGGAAAAGACAAGATCCCGGGTGATATTGCCCTGTGGTTTTTTCTTTGTGCTGAACTGGCTGTTTTTGGCCTGCTGATCGCTGGCTTCTCTCTGGTTCGCCTCCGGCAGCCGGAGATGTTTCAGGCCGGCCTGCAGGAACTGCATGTTTCTGCCGGGGTGATTAATACGATGGCATTGCTGACGGGCAGTTACCTGGTAGCAACAGGCGTTAATAAGCTCCGCATTCAGGGCGATGGCTATGCGCGTTATTTTTTCGCGGCATCCGGCTGTGGAATGATCTATGTCATTAGTAAAGTGAGTGAATATCAAACACTCTATAGCAATGGGTACTCGTTGCACTACGATATATTCTTCGGGTTTTATTTTTTCACGACGTTCTTTCATTTGCTCCATGTACTTGCCGGAATAATGATTCTTATTATTCTCGGTCGTTGGCTGAAAAAGACAGGCTCGGATGATGAACAGAAACTCAAGGCGGCGGAAAGTGCAGCCTCTTACTGGCATATGGTTGACCTAGTGTGGATTGTTCTTTTCCCTGCGCTTTATGTACTAAGATGACTGATGGTAATACGATGAGCAGCACAGCAGGATTGTCATTAAAAACCTTGTGGTTGTTGATGTTGGTACTGACATCAGCTGTTGTTATCGGCCGAACAGATTATTTTATTATATTAGCTTTTTTCGCCTGGCTCGCAACGTTGATAAAAGGCTTTTGGATAATCCAGTATTTTATGGAAATGAAGCAGGCCCCACTCATTTTACAAATATTTCTGCATGGATGGTTGCTCGTGACCATTTCTGCAGTCACGCTGACTGCCATCTGGCAGCTATAAGCCTCAGGGCAACCTTAAGGAGATTGATGATGAAAAAAATACTTCTGGCAAGCGCCATTGTTACGTTGGCATTCAGTTCTGCCAGCATGGCGGCCGGTGATGCGGCTGCCGGGCAGGCAAAATCTGGAATTTGCACAGCCTGCCATAATGCTGACGGTAACAGTATGGTTCCAATGTACCCGAAACTGGCCGGACAGCATGCGGCCTATCTTGAAAATGCACTCAAGGCTTATCGTGATGGCCAGAGAACCGGAGGCAATGCAGCCATTATGGCGCCAATGGCAAAAGGCCTGAGTGATCAGGATATTGCTAACCTTGCTGCCTATTACAGTCAGCAGAAAGCCAAGTGACAGGCTTGTCGGTTGTTTATTTTCGTTTTTGAGGCAGTCAATGCAAGGCAAAAACCGGCGAAAAAGCGCAGTTTACAGGTCGTAAATGAGCATTTTGAGTTGGTTTTTAACACTGCAGTGGCAACGCAGATAGAAAATCAACAGCCTGCTAGGGGGAATGGCCTTTACTATGGCTGATACCCAAAGAGTGAGCCTTTGAATAATGGATTATATCCATAAAGAAGTATTCAAAGGCTCCTTATCTTTTCCGCATAATACCGACATTTATTCTTAATGGATTATAGTAAAAAATATTTGACGTGATATATTGAAAATCAACCTCTGCTCTGCAGATTTTTTCAGTGGAGAGTTCTTATGAAAGATCCTGCAAAACCACTGGTTTATTCTTGCTCTGGCTGTTCTCAGGTGGCACAGCTTGCCAACCGGATTGCCGTTCAACTGGATCGTTCAGGTGTTGCAGAAATGTCCTGTGTCGCCGGTATCGGTGGCCAGGTTAAACCTATTATCCGGCTGGCTCAGTCGGGTCGTCCGGTTCTGGCAATTGATGGCTGTCCTCTGCGCTGCGTACAGAGGAGTCTTAACAGTATTGATGTCATCGAGAGTCATCATCTGTTGCTTTCTGAATATGGCTTAAAAAAACGCCAGGACAAAGAGTATGGTAACGATGTTCTGCTTGATCTGGTAAACCATATAGAAAGTAAAATTATCCCCGATATTCATTCCTGATTCTGTATCTTGTCATTCAGCTGAGTGATTCCTCTCCCTTTCGCCAGTAAAAAAACCAGTTAATGATCATCCCTGTCAGGTAAAAAATAGATAGGCCGGATAATACTGCTGCCGGCCCGGCACTTTGCCAGTGATCAGCAAACAATGCAGGAATATAGAAAAACCCGAAGGACGATATACTGATTATCCATATCAGGCTGTGGTCGGCGTAATTTGCAGGAATCTTCTTAATGGCCAGGCTGGTAATGCTTCCGGATGACATGCCAGAAGCAATGAAAAATAACAGGGTTATCATGTAAAAACGAAAGAAATAGAATTCCGGATTCGGTGATGAGAGGGCTGATGTTATGGTCAGAGCCATGCCGACGGTACTAAGGAAAAGCGCAAACAGTGCCACCTGATGAATCTTTCCCGGATTGATGTGTTTAGACATCCAGCTTCCCGCTGCTCTGGCCGAAAGCCCTAACAGAGGGCCTATCCAGCAGTAGGACAGGATGGATGGGGCGGCGGGATTGATCCGGCTGCCGGTATGTCCATCGGTTGGAATATAGGAAAATATCAGGTCTGTCAGAAGAGGCAGGCTGACGGATAATCCAAGAAAAGAACCATGGCCCATAAGGTACATCAGCGCCAGTATATGGACTTCGCGATTAGCCAGGGCTTTCAGTTGCTGCTCTGCAAATATTTGATTGCCCGCAAGATTCTGCATGGCAAAAATCACGAGAAAAATAACGATAAAAATGCTCATTTCCCTGACGGCAGGAAAGGCACCGGTAATCATGCTGTTATTCGACACATAGGGCATGGCGATACTGGCCAATATGACCAGCAGGAGCAGTAGCCAGGAACGCCCCCAGGAAAAGATACCGGCTGACCGCATCAGCATCATATTCTGTATATTAACTGCCGGTGAAAAGCGGTTCAGCCAGGCGGCTAAAAGACACATTCCGGCAATTGGAAGTATTAACCACTGAAACCAAAGTCCGTGGCCTTCATGGATGACACCGATCAGGTTGCTGCTGTCATGAATAAGAACGTATTCGGTAAAAATATTTTTTAGTGGTGGATTCCAATAAATGATCGTTGGGATCATTACCATAATCAGAATCAGTCCGGCATCACCCAGTCCAAGGGGTATTTCCTGGGAAATAAAACGCATACGGCGCGGATAAATATAGCGGTTGATGCTGGTTATCTTGGGCAGGAGGACAGCACCAAAGCCACAGCAGGCTGCCGCTATTCTGAATGCCCAAAGAGGCGTATTTGATTCTTTAAAGACCCAGAATATGGCAATCAGCGAAATCCATATTCCAATAATTCCTGACCAGATTACGGCCCGGGTACCCAACTGAAATACCAGAAACCTGCCACACAGACGCAGCGCTGCGCCAGAAAAGCCTGCGATATAAATCAGCGAAAAAAGCTCTTGCGGGCTGAAGCCCCAACTGCTGTCGGCCATCAGGGCCGAGAGTACTGACCAGCCCATCCATACGGACGAACCGGCAAGTAACAGAATTAATTGCAGAATCGGCAGGTGGCGTACATAACGGTTGCCTGTATTTTTCCAGAAATCCGTATCGTCCGGCTTCCAGCCTGTCAGATTCGGCATATAAGACCCTGCCATTAAGCTACGTAGAATAGGCTACGATGACAGAATAAACTGTAAAAACAATTCGGCTGCAGAGATACCCAGAACTCACTTAGTGGGTATATTCAATACCTCCTCTGAGGTGCGAAGGAGCTTGCCAGTATAAGGCGTCAGAGCGCCTCGATTTCATGAGTCAGCATTCCAGCCAGGCGATTCCAGTAGCCGTTGCTGTCCCCTTCCTCGAGTTTGATCGGATGTTTTCCGCGGATGTTATCCCGAAAATGGTTCAGCCATTCCAGGGTTCCCTCCGGTTCAGGGCTCAGGCGGACAATATCAACCAGCCGGTGCATGGAGGGTAAATCGTTAATAAGGTTATAACGCTGGCCTGACTGGGTCTGAATACCATTTAAAACAAATACTTGTTTTCCATCCTGGCTGTAAACCTCTCTGCCTTTTGGATAATTGATACAGCAAAGTTCACATTGATCTTTTTGCCGGTCTTCCGAGCGCGCAGTAAAACAGCGGGCCGACCATGCCAGAGGTATATGGCCAAAAGAGAACACTTCTGTTTCAAAGTAACTGCGGATATCACGAATAACTTCCTGATCCAGTAATGTTTTCAACCAGTCCCGTGAAAGTTCAACTGGCATTACCCAGCGTGCTAAACCTGCATTTACCAGATATTTCAGGGTGTGTTGGTTATAACAGTTAATGGCGGGCCCGGCGATAAAAGGAAGATTCCGTTCTTTAGCAAGTTGAACAGCACCAATGTCATTGGCTTCAACAATAAATTCACCATTATCGATGTAGCGTGCCATCTCTCTGAGTAACGCAGGACTTTCAAGTAGGGTCATTGTTGACAGACAGACCTGTTTCCCTGATTCGCGCAGCTGATGTGCAATATTAAGATAATCTTTTAAGCTAACTTCACGGCGTTTGCTGCATACCGTTTCACCAAGGTAAACAATATCGACTGAAGAATCAGCAACGTTCTCGTAGAATTTTTGAACGACGTTTTTTGGCCAGTAATACTGAATGGCACCGAGAGAAAATTTCATAATTTACTTCCACTTCCGGTGGTAAGCGCCAAGAGTGGTTTGGCTGCCTTCCGATAATGAGTTCAGAATCTGATTCCATTCATCCTGTACCCGGAATCGCTGCGGATCTTTCTGAACGGCATCAATTGCCTGGCGCCATACCCGGGTGATTTTTTCTACATAGGCGGGACTGCGTTGACGCCCTTCGATTTTCAGGGAGGCAATTCCTTCACTGAATAACTCTGGCAGCAACTCCAGTGTATTGAGGCTGGTCGGTTCTTCAAGAACATTATACAAGTCGTTTCCAACCTGAAATCGCCCTTTGCACAAAGTTGGATAACCGGCATTTTCATCGGCATTAAAACGATCAATCATGACCCCGTTAAGGCGTGACTCCAGGGTTCCATCGGCTTTTTCATCCCAGCGAACATGGGCTGCCGGTGAACAGACGCCGGCAGTATTCGGAGATTCACCTGTCATGTAAGAGCTCAGGTAGCAGCGGCCTTCCGCCATAATACACAGACTTCCAAAAGCAAAGACCTCCAGTGGCATATCCGAGATACGTGCAAGTGCCTTCACCTGTTGCATGGATAGCACCCGCGGAAGAACGACACGGGATACGCCCAGATTACGGTAAAAATCGATAGCAGCAGGGTTGGTTGCCGATGCCTGAACAGACAGGTGTTTCTCTATTTTCGGATAACGGTCATGTGCGTAAGCTAGGAGTGAAATGTCTGCAAGTATCAGAACATCTGCACCAGCCCGCACGGCGGTGTCGACCGATTTTTGCCAACGCTCCCAACCATCGGTGTGCGCAAATGTATTGATAGCAACATGGATTTTTCGTCCATGTTTGTGTGTATAAGAAGCAGCTTCGTCCAGCCCTGAACCTGCCAGGTTAAGGCCGGCAAAATGACGGGCATTGGTATCTCCGCGCAGGCCAACGTATACCGCATCTGCGCCTTGATTTATTGCTGCTTTTAAGGCGGGAAGGCTTCCCGCAGGGCAAAGCAATTCCATAGTATTTCTGCCATGATATGACCTGTCGACACTAGTTAAACAGGCCTGTTTTCAGCTAAAAATTTCTCAGATAAGGCGCTGAGAGTGTGGCCTAACGGGTTAAGCGAACGAACAGCAACGCAGGATGAGGAATTTTTAGCCATAACCTTCCGGGCTTAGGCCGGTTTTTTCCATTAACGTCGTTGTTCGTCATTCATTTAACCCGTTACCCATCTGCCCGGAGCGGATGAGCGCGAAGCTCGTAGGGTCAGGAAAATGGATGTTCCTGACAATATCGCTCCTCTCTCGTTGTTCTGAGAAAGACTGGTTCTCAGCAGGCCGATTTAATTAGTATCGACAGGCCCTAAAACACTATTGATATGTTAATGAAATCAGGTGGTCGCCGCTAAACCTACGAATAGGTAGGTTTGAACTACCCATTAATGGGCTTTGCCTATTGGCTTAAGAATTTTTTATTCTGGCGTAAATGCAGGTATTGGGGTGTGAAGGTTCGTTATGCTTTCCCGGAAATTTCATAAGGCCGCAGGTTATAGGCTGGTAAAACTACCTGAAAAAATAACACGCTATACGCCCGATTTTATTCTTGAGCAGGTAATCGCATCTGCGCTTAATCATCTTCTTGGCAAAGAGCTGTCTGCCGGAGAACTTGATTTTCTTGAGCGTAAACTGGCGACGGTTAATATCCGTGATCTGAACTTCTCATTTACCGTTACGGCTTATGATAACAGAATCAAAGTGATGATCCCGGCGCAGATATCAGAGGTTACTCTGCGCACAGATCAGCAATCGTTGTTGGAGATGCTGCATAATGAGGTGGATCCGGATACGCTGTTCTTCCAGCGTCGGCTGTTAATAACAGGTAACACCGAACTCGGGCTGTATCTGAAAAACTTTATCGACAGTCTGGAACTGATGGGGAGAATTCCGGCCCCGGTTATGAAGCTGATCAGCCGCATTCATAAACAGAGCCAGAGATCTCTATAAATCAGCAAAGGGCAAATCAGTAAAGGGCGATCAGCTCACCATTGCGGTTGAACGTCAGGTATTCGGATATCATGCCGGCGTTGATCTTATTCACCATAAGCTGCAGGTACTGGTCAGCCTCTTCCGGCTGTGGCGGGAAGCCGTCATGGCCAGACATGGCACTGATAAATGCTACATCCCACTGCTGTCCGGTTTTTTCCGATTCGCTGACAAGTTCATGAAAGTGCATCACTTCACCAGGAAGTTTATCAACGCATAATACCGGGCTGAGTACACCGCCTTCGCCTTTCTCAAAGCGTCCCTGCTGCTCTTCTGTGTATCCTTCGGGCAACTCTGATTTTGCCAGAACAAACAGCAGGCGTTGTGGCTCCTGCTGGCTCATGGCAGCCAGAATGAGTTCCTCATAGTTTTCAATATTCATCTAAGCACCAGTATCGAATAGCGTTAAAAGAAACCGATGACCCGACTGCCCGCAAAAAAGTACCACCAACCCTCTTATCCCGATGATACAAGCACCAGCAATCCTGCGTAATCAAGTCCAGCTCCGGGGTCATCAGTTATTTTTGATTTTATGTGGACGGCCGGCATCTTCAATAGCATGGGCCGGATCATTGTGGGTATATCCTGTTTGGATAACGCGGTGCTGCGGAATTGATATGGCCCGCCCCACCCAGTTGCTCTGCCGCGTCCAGCGTGATGTTGATTCAACTAACGGAAATGCTGGCCTGCAGAGTCATTATTGGTGGCCCATGGAGTCAATCCGAAATAAACGTTACCGACTATCGTGGCTAACAACAAGGCGACGCACGAAGCATGTCCGGCGTGGTCATCTATGGAGGCTGAGCTATGGCGTTATTGCAAGCGGATACGGTGGTGGTAGGGGGTGGCCTGGCGGGCATCGTCACAGCGTTAGAGTTGCTACGGGCGGGCCAGCGGGTGGTGCTGATCGACCGGGATACACCTAAACGCCTCGGCGGCCTAGCGCTCTGGGCCTTCGGCGGCATGGCTCTGGTGGGTACGCGACTGCAAAAGGCCATGGGTATTCCGGATACACCCGAGCGGGCTCTGTATGACTGGATGCAGTTTGGTGAGCTGGATTTGCAGGATGAATGGCCGTTGCAATGGGCACGCTACTACGTAGAGCATTCGCGCCGTGAGGTGTATGACTGGCTGAGGAGTGAAGGCATCAAGTTCATGCCAGCGGTGAACTGGGTGGAGCGTGGCCTGAATGGCGATGGTAATAGTCTGCCGCGCTATCACGTGGTTTGGGGTACCTCGCGTGAACTAGTGCGCTGCCTGGTGGCGGCTCTGCATCGAGCTAACCATGATGGACACCTGACCCTGTTACACGAGCATCGGGTGACCGGATTGGAGCATGCGGCCGGCAAATTGAGTGGTGCCCTTGCCATTAATGAGCGGACCGGCGAGGTCGTGTGTTGCAGTGCGCCAGCGGTGGTGCTGGCCATGGGGGGCATCAATGGAAGTCACACAGAATGCAGGGCCAATTGGCTCAAAGAGCGCCCTTTGCCAGAGACCATGCTCAATGGCGCGCATCCGATGGCCGATGGCTGTTTGCACCACTGGGCTGCCGAACAGCTCGGTGCGCAGATTATCCATGCTGGCGAGATGTGGAATTACGCCGCTGGCTTTCCGCACCCCTATCCGCATTTCGCCGGCCATGGCTTGTCGACCATTCCTTGTAAGTCGGCATTGTGGCTCAACCATCGTGGTGAGCGCATAGGGCCGCAGCCGCTGGTCACCGGGTTCGACACGCACTGGATGTGTCAGCGCGTGGCTGAGCAGGAAAAGCCTTGGACCTGGCATCTGCTCAACTGGCGTATCGCCGCCAAAGAGTTCGCTATTTCTGGGGCAGAACACAACCAGCGTATTCGCGACAAGCAGTTCATCCGTTTCATCAAGGAGATGCTGCTGGGTAACCATCGCCTGGTGCGTCAGATGCAGAAGGAAAGCCCACATTTCATCGTGGACGACAGCCTGACTGGGCTTGCCACGAAGATGAATATGCTCACCGCCTCGCACGACATCGACCCCGCCAGGCTGCAGGCCACTGCCGATGCGTTCGACGCCAATTTTAGCAAAGGCCAGTGTTTGCATAACGACGACCAGATTCGCCGCATCCTGCATGCGCGGCAGTGGGGACCTGACCGCTTGCGCACCTGCAAGCCGGCACCGTTGCAGAAGCCTGGTGCTGGCCCGTTCATCGCCATTCACATGCAGCTGATTACCCGCAAGAGCCTGGGTGGTCTGCAAACCGACCTGAACAGCAGGGTGTTGGATGCTTACCAACAACCGGTTCCTGGGCTCTACTGCGTAGGCGAGGCGGCCGGCTTTGGCGGCGGGGGAGCCAGTGGCAAGCGCTCGCTGGAAGGCACCTTCCTGCCTGCTTGTATTATGACTGCGCGCGCGGCAGCGCGGGCCATTACCTGCGATGTATAACACCGTTAAGGATTCACTCATGCACAGCAACGCTGAGCATCTCTACGGGCATATCCCGGCAGTCATGCGCCGCTGCTTTGCCGCACAGCGTGCCGCTTTTGCCCAAGACCGCAACTCCGGCCAGCCGCGTCGCGAGAGTCTGCTCGTGGAAACGCGTGAAAAAGCAAAGGTGCTCATTGAGCACCCCCCAGTCCTGCGGGCACGTGCCTATGTCATGCCGCTGGCCGACGTCAACCGAGTTACCGACAACAACCCTAGTCATCTGGTCACCCCACAGGAGCGCTCATGAACGGAGCCCAAGCCCTGCTACAAACTTTGGCCGATGCTGGCCTCGAGGTTTGCTTCACCAACCCCGGAACCAGCGAAATGCACTTCGTTGCCGCCCTGGACAGCGAGCCGCGCATGCGCGCTGTGCTGACTCTGTTTGAAGGCGTGGCCACCGGCGCCGCCGACGGCTATGCGCGCATGGCTGATAAACCTGCCGCCACGTTGTTGCACCTGGGCTGCGGCCTGGGCAACGGCTTGGCCAATCTACACAACGCCCGCAAGGGCAAGGTGCCCGTGGTCAATATCGTTGGCGACCATGCCCTTTACCACACCCAGTACGACGCGCAGTTGCAGTCGGACATCGAAACCGTCGCGCGCAACGTCTCGCCGGGTTTCGTGCGTACCTGTGGCAGTACCGCGCAACTGAGCCAGGATGCGGTGGACGCGGTGCGTGCCGCCCAAGGCTTGCCGGGTCAGGTGGCCACACTGATCCTACCGGCCGACGTATCCTGGGGGGCGGGAGGACAGCCATGCGCTATGCCGCCTCGGCGCACGGCTCCGGTAGCCGATGACTCCGTGGTACAGAGCATCGTCAAGGCCATTCAGGGCGGCGGCAAGACTGCGCTGCTGCTTGGCGGCCAGGCACTGCGCGAGCCGGGTTTGCTGGCGGCGGCGCGGATTGCCGCGCAGTTCGGGATCAAGCTGCTGGCTGAAGTATTTCCCACCCGGCTGACGCGCGGTGCTGGTCTGCCGTCGGTCGAACGTATCGCCTATCTGGCTGAGATGGCCGGAGTGCAGCTGGCCGATATTCAGCACCTGATCCTGGTCGATGCCAAGGCACCGGTGTCCTTTTTTGCCTACCCCGGTAAGCCGAGCTATCTGGTGCCTGACAGCTGCACTGTGCATAACCTGGCGACCCCTGAGCAGGATGCAGCGGCCAGCTTGGCCAAGCTCGTCGTAGCCTTAGGCGCCAGCCAGACACAACCGCAGCGGCAGGCTCCCGGGCGCCCCGCTCGGCCGCGCGGCAAACTGACCGCGCCCAAAGTGTGTAAAGCCGTCGGCTATTTGCTGCCGGAGAATGCCATTCTGATCGACGAGGCCATCACCTCGGGGCTGATGCTCGGCGCGATGACCGCCGGTTGCCCGCGTCACGATCTGATCACCCTGACCGGAGGAGCCATCGGTCAGGGGCTGCCCAACGCTGTCGGCGCCGCCGTGGCCTGCCCGGATAGGCCTGTGGTGGCGTTGATCGGCGATGGAACCGCGATGTACACCATTCAGGCGCTGTGGAGCATGGCCCGCGAAAACCTGCACGTGGTCAGTATCATCTTCAACAATGCCAGCTACTCGGTACTTAACGTCGAACTGGAGCGCGTGGGGGCAGGCAATGGCAGCGAAAAGGCACGTGCACAATTGGATCTGGACGGGCCGCGCCTGAACTTTGCCCGGCTGGCCCAGGGGATGGGCGTGCACGCGGTGCGCACCGACAGTGCCGAGGACTTCACCAAGGCGCTGGAATACGCCTTGGCCACACCAGGACCACACCTGATTGAAGCACTGGTACCCGAGACACTTAGCGGGATTAAGCGCCGTATGCTGCCTTGGCTGCTGCGCTCGCTGCCCAGCCTTCCGCAGCCCATGGCGCAGGCTCTTAAGCGTAAGATTGCGCCTTAGTTAGCCGTTCATCCGGCGAGGGCGTGCGTGCTGGTCGGGGTTTAGCAGGTGAGTCTGGTGGTCAGCTTCGGTCTCATCCCTGCGCGGATTTCGAAATGCCGCCGGGCAATTCCGCGCAGCATGCTCTCGTCGCATTGATAAGAACCGCCAGACCTTTGAGCAGGACGCTAAAGCCCTCAATGAAGCCATTATTAAAAGTTGCTGTACTTAGTGCCTACTTAATTCAACACATTTCACTACCTTTCACCGCACGTTTTTATCTGTGTGCGGTCTCTGATTGTGAATAGCGAAAATTCACCCGCATGGATACTCATCTTTCACTTGTCTTTCACGGGCTATGTCCGGCCGATATCTGAAAGTGAAAGATCCATGAATGGCGTGAAATCACCGGTTTTAAAGATCGGTGTATCCTACTCGCAGCGACTTTTTGAGCATTGCCACCCAACGGGAATAACCTGCTTATACCTTACGAATAAAATCAGCGCGTTCCTGCAGTCCGTTAAAGATGGAGTCTGCGATTACTGCCGGAAAATCATGTGGTAAAAGCATCTCAACCCTGCTGATAACAGCTGTAGTACTCTCCGCCAACTCCATTAATAATTGCTGTGCTCTCTGTATCAAAAAAACCCACCGCTTTGGCGGTACTCATAAAATGACGCAGTTCGATACGTTGCCAATGGTAATGCCGGCTTTTCCTTTCACCGACATGGCCATTTTGGCCTTGGCAGCGGGCAGAGAATTTGCCCGCATTAGCGGATAGGCAGACAGCACATCGTGAATCGGTGTCATGCGGAAAGCTGAATCCGGCTCAATGAACAGGCTGAAGTTTTTGGCGTGGCCATCAATGGCTGCCAGCATCCAGAACACTATCTGCAATTTAAAGAAGGTTTCACGGTCATGAATTGCCTGTTGGGAGCCGCGTAACAACTCCATACCTTCTTTTATTCCTGGGCAGCCATGATTCTCGTATTTCAGGACGGGCGATACGCAAAGCGCCTGGCAAAAATCCTCCTGCGGCAATTTCATCAGCCAACAGCGATCTTTCTGGGTTCCAGAACCAATTCCAGATTAAGCGCCGACAGCAACTTAAACAGTGTTTCGATCTTGGCATGTTCAGGCGAGGTTTCAAAAGCAGCATGCTGTGCTCTGCTTGATGCCCGGCAGTTCACCTATGGCCTGCTGTGTTTGGTTCTGCTGTTTACGGGCTTACTGGAGCGCATTTGCCAATCCACGTGGCGATGTGATCTTCATCAGGAATATCCTCTATAAAGGATAAAGATTGGAATATCCTCCCTAGAGGATAAAGGCAAGCTTATCCCCCAGGGAGGATTTCATAATCGGGAACATAAAATTGATGAAAATAGGTAGAAAGTACATCGGCCAAAGTGAGGGTAGAGGTCAAAAAACCTGAAATGTGGTGCCAACTTTTGTGACCAGTAATTTTGTAAAGATGCATAAAATTGAAAAGAATATCGGAAAGCATTGAGAATAAAACCTTTTAAAATCAGTTATATGTGATTTAATGACTATTAAGGCTGTGCCCTCCGGAGGCAGAGGTCAGAGGTTCGAATCCTCTCGGGCGGGCCATTAAATAAAAAAGGCTCCTGAATCTGTGTGTATAAGACGCACAGATTCAGGAGCCTTTTTTATTTACCGCAAGACGGAGAGACTTGGTTCGGACTCTCAGGTTCGACAAATTGCCGGGAGCAATTTGGTCCGCCGCAGGCGCCCGCAGGGATGAAGGCAGGATGCCTGAGTGACAATCGTGTGAGCCTGCGAGCGGAGAGAACGGAGGAGCTTGCGACGAAGGTCATCCTCCAGCCCCTCATAACTGATATCTCTGTTGGTTAGTCTGTGATGCCGGTATGGAAATCCCATATACTGCGTGAAATATGCCTCCGCTAATGGATTTCAAATGAGTCATTTGTACGACCAGTTTTCTGACAATATTTTCTATGCCAATACACTTTCTGGCGCAGACCCGGACGACGTCAAAGCGTTGTATGTTGCTTATCATAATGAGTGCGTCGACCTCAGTACTTATACCGGGCTGAATTATTTATCGTATGCCTTTTCTGTCATTGATTGTGCTGGTCTGGCACGACAGCAGGAGCTTCGGCATTTCAGCTGCAGCAATTCATCGCTTAGTAAAAAGCAGGGGCTGATCAGCCTGTTACAACAAAACCGCTCGCTGGCTGAACTGACTATCAGCCGCTTGTCTTTGTCTGCGGAAGACGCGGCGCGGATATCCGGGTTTGCAGAGCTGCGCTATCTTACCCTCAGCGACACGTCGATGACCGCCGTTCCTGGCGGCTGGTCGTTACTGTCGCAGCTGCAGGAACTGACTCTGGAAGCACAGCCGCTTACGCAGTTGCCGGATGAGTTGGGAAGTCTTGCAGCTCTTACTGCGCTGTCGTTAAAACAGTGCCGGTTCAGCAAGGTGCCCGATGTGATTGGTCAGCTGAGTGCGCTGAAGACACTGGATCTCAGTGATAATCCGATCCGTGAGTTGCCTGAAAGTATGGCCAGGCTGACGGCTCTGGAGGAAATAGATCTGTCGGGGTGTCAGTTGGCCAGTTTGCCGGAGTGGCTCACCGATCTGCCAGCATTAAAAAAGGTGAATGTCAGAAATAATCCATTCACCGATCTTCCGCCAGCGCTTAAAAAATTAAAATCAAAGCTGAAAATCGACCTTAAAGATAAAGCCTTATACGACAGCAGTGCGCGGGAAAAACTGATGCAAAAGTCCGGGCTGGTATCCGATTTTGCTGATTTTGGTTTCAAACTGATGGTGATTCAGAAACTGATGTATGAAGACAAAACCCTGAGGCCGGCTTTTGATGTCTGTGAGTTTGTCAAAAAACCGGAAAACGCTCATATGGATCCTGAAAGTGAACAGGCCTATCAGGTGATGCCGGAGGTCAGGGATTATTTCCAGAAGCTCGGTATTCCTCAGCATTTGTTAGCGGATATTACCGAGCTTTGTGCCGATGGCGGCGATGACATTTACAGCCAGCTGGCTCCACGTTGGAGTGGCAGCGAAGACTATTTTGATATGCACTCTGCGCAGGATATTCGTCACCTGCCGAAGCTTAACGTGATTGAGTCTCCCTTTTTAACAACTTCATTTTGTGATGAAGCGGATGCCTTTGATGTTGAAGTGATTGCGCTTTAAATTCAGCCCCGGACTAAATTTCCGGGGCTTCAGGTTTCATTCCTGATATCTCCTCAATACGCCGCCGCCAGCAGCGCATCACAGGCTTCATGCGGGTTACCGGTTGAATCGTAAACCCGTACCCACTCGCCGTAGTTGTGAATTACCGGAATATCTTCCGGGTGGAAACTCGGGCGGAAGTACATCAACAATTTAGGCAGCATGGATGAAAGAATACCTTTGCGACCATACATCCAGTTCAGGTTTTTCATAAACATCATGCGCCGCTGAAACCAGTTATAGCCATCGGTTTTCAGCAGTACATCGGCGTAGTCGAACATGACTTTGGTGGTATGGCGGGTGGCGATAATCATGGCCAGACAGCGTTTGATATAACCGACTTTGGCGACGTTTTTCATCACGTTAAAGGCAACGGAGCGATGTTCCATTTCTTCAATGGCGTGCCAGGCCAGCATGGCGCGCATTTTCGGATGAATGCCGGCACTGACCTCTTTGCGGGAAAAAAAAGTTTCTGCCAGCAGCGCGGTAAAGTGTTCGTAGGCTGCGGTTAACGCCAGATTAAATTCGTCGGAATACTTGTTCTGATCTCTTTTAATGTATTCCTTAAGCTCATTCAGAATAGTTTCCATCGGCATGCCCTGTGCCGCCAGCAGGTCGTTGAACTTGGTGTGTGCAATACCATGCTGAGCTTCCTGCATGGTGAATTCTTTCACGTCATGCTGCAGTTTCGGGTCGGTTATACGATCACGGAAGGCGCGTACACTGGAAATAAAATAGCGCTCACCGTCAGGAAAACTGAGCTGCAGCGCATCCATTATGCGGGTTTTAAACGCATCGCCAGCGTTCCAGTATTTCGGGAAATCGGCGTCCAGACCGAAGTCGATGTCTTTACGCGCTTCAATGGCTGGCTGAAATTTTGTATTCATAATGTCTCCCTGTTTGGCAGATGCCATTTTTATTTTTCTGTCAGCTGCGTGGTGATGACGTGGAGTTTTGTTCGATCAGGCCGTTTTTTTGTACCTGCGTCAGCTGGTGAATACCTGTTCGCAATACAGACTTTTTTGTTTATTGAGTCTGCTCATTTTATGAACGGGGCTTTCAGGCTTCAATGTACAAAACAACACTATAAGGGATATATTTGGTGCGTATTGCACCAGGTTGGATTGGGATTCGTTATGAAAATGGCCATCAGTACCCGTCATCGCTGGCCGAGCGTGCCGCAGCGCATTTTGTATCTGATGCGTTGCGGCGCGGAGCTGGCACTGCAACTGGCAACCAGTCCAGAGGTTCTGGATGAACTGGAGGGCAGTAATTTTAAAAGCGGCGATACCGATACTTTGTACGCCGATCCGGTGTTGTCAGCCAAGCAACGGCGAGCTATCCGTGCCGGTACGATTCATTGGCTGAATGCCGTGATCGAACGGCCGGATCAGCCTGTCAGTGCTTTTCTGGTGGAAGAGGCCGTGCTCGGCATCAGTGAGCTGTATCCGACACAGGCGGCACAGGTGCTGCTCAATAATGCACGCTCGGTGCAGGATATTGCCTGGCAATACTGGATGAAAATTGTGTTTCAGCTCACCCAGGACCCACTGGAGCTGCAGCAATTGCTGGAGATTTCATCGGTATCGATCAATACCTTTATTGATGACAGCCTGCAGTTGGGCATAGAGCGGATGCAACGGGATGTCGAAGCACGTAAGAGCGGTCAGCTGGAAGAGCAGCGCGAACTGATTTCACAGATTATCGCCGGTGATGCGGTGGATCTGGCGGGTGCAGAACGATTGCTGAATTACCCCTTCGCGCAGACGCATCACAGCGCCATTATCTGGAGTGAAGAAATTGATACCGAAATTTCCGATCTGGAACACCTTGCTACCGCTTTTCAGAAAGCCTGTCAGCAGGCGGAGTCGTTAAAAATTCTTGTCAGTCCTTCGGTGGTCTGGGTATGGGCGGCGGCAGAATTTCCGGTGAATGAAAAAGTGCTGGAAATGGCATTAAAGAACAAAGAAAACATCCGCATCAGTTATGGCGAAGGCGGCAATGGAGTTGATGGTTTCCGCCGCTCGCATCTGGATGCTCAGGCGGCACAGCGGGTTTTGGGACGATTAAAATCCAACGTACAGCTGGTGAGCTACGACCGTGTGCGGTTAATGGCGTTTTTAGCCAAAGATGCAAAATCGATTCAGCATTATTCCGGGCACGTATTGGGCGATCTGGCACAGGCTCCGGCCGCGGTGCGCCAATCATTGCATGCTTTTCTTGAGTGCGGCTGTAACGCTACCGAAGCGGCAAAACGACTGCATACTCACCGCAACACCTTATTACGACGGCTGGCGAAAGCCGAAGAAATGCTGCCACGGCCATTGGCCGAAAACCGTATTCAGGTAGCGGTGGCGCTGGAAGCTTTGTACTGGATTTTATAAAAAAGAATGCGTTTTCCGGGTAATAAAAAAGGGACTCGTCAGAGTCCCTTTTTATTTTTCTGTGCGATTGATTAACCCTGCAGATACGCTTTTAACGGCGCGTGCTGTTCGGCATCCAGACGCGGACCAAACTGGCTGACAACCTGAGCCGAAGCGGCGGACGCCAGACGTCCGGCAACATCAAAACCATAATCCTGGGTGATCGCGTAGAGGAAGGCACCGGCAAACATATCGCCTGCACCGTTGCTGTCGACGGCGGTGACGCTGTACGGCGCAATTTTATGCAGGGTTTCACCGTCGAACGCCAGCGCGCCTTCGGCCCCCAGAGTAATTGCGAAGGTTTTGGCGTGCTGTTTAATCACATCGATGGCGATATTTAAATCGTCGGTATCGGCCAGCAGCTTGGCTTCCTGTTCGTTACAGAACAGCAGGTCGACGCCGTCGCCGAGCATTTCCAGCAGGCCGTCTTTAAAGAACTGCACCATCGCTGGATCAGAGAAGGTCATCGCCACTTTCACGCCGTGTTTGCGTGCCAGTTCGCGTACGCGTACGGCGGCTGCGCGGGAGGTGTCGGAGGTCACCAGATAGCCTTCAATATACACATAATCCGATTGCGCTAACGCATCTTCGTGGATGTGCTTTTCGTGCAGGTCGCTGGTAATGCCCAGATAGGTATTCATGGTACGTTCGGCATCCGGCGTTACCATCACCAGGCATTTACCGGTTACACCCTGATCACGCTCGCCACCAATATTGGTATCGACTCCGGCGGCTTTTAAATCGGCGACGTAAAAATCACCGGCTTCGTCGTTGGCTACGTTACAGGTATAAAAGGTTTTTGCGCCGAAATAACTGGCACCAATAATGGTGTTGGCGGCGCTGCCACCACAGGCGCGTTTTTTCAGGCCGTAATCGCTGGTCAGGGTTTCCAGCATGCTGGCCAGTTGCTGTTCGTCGATGAGGGTCATCATGCCTTTCTGGATGCCCGCTTTGGCGAAAAATTCATCGCCGACTTCAAACTCTTTATCGACCAGTGCGTTGCCGATGCCGTAAATGTGGTAACCCATAACAGGAATCTCTTTGGTGGGAAATAGCGCGAGTGTAGCGGATTACGCTGGCTTTTTCAGGTACTGATGGCTTGGGGATGAGGTAAGGCCGGGCTATGATGCGGACATGAATAAAGTAACCCGTTTTATCCACCATCACCGCCGTGTCCGTCATGCGGTGTACCAGACCGATACCAATATCCGTCGTTCGGTTATTCGCTCGGCGTTGTTGCTGCTGGGGTTTGCGGCCGTACATGTGACGGCGATGGTATGGCTGGAAGACATGGCGCTGTGGCACGCCATCTGGCTGACCATGACCACGCTGACCACCGTGGGGTATGGTGACGTGTCGGCGTCTACGCCGGCCGGACAGGCGGCGACGATGCTGTTGATGTTTATCTGCGGCATTACGCTTATGACTTTTTTAATCAGCGATTATGTGGATTTCCGCATTGCGCGGCGGGAACGTATCCGCACCGGACACTGGGACTGGAACATGGCCGATCATATTCTCATTATTAATTCGCCCAAATATAACCGCGAAGCCTATTTTCAGCGCATGATCATGCAGATTCGTGAAAGCGACGAATATCGCGATACGCCGATCCAGCTGCTGAATGAAGATTTCCCCGATGGTTTGCCCGACAGCCTGCGTCAGCTGGGAGTGGTGCATACCACCGGGCTGGCCAGCCGGCCGGACGATTTAAAACGCGCCGGAGCCGAGCGTGCCAGCCATATTGTGGTGCTGGCGCGGGATGAATATTCCGCCGACAGCGATTCTTACACCTTCGATATTGCTTACCGTCTGTTCGAACTGCATCTTGGCCACCTGACGATTGTTGAATGTGTGGAAGACAGCAACCGGCCACGGCTGCGCAATCTGCAGATTAAAACCGTGCTGCGCCCGATCCGCTCTTATCCGGAAATCATTGTGCGGGCGATGGTCGCTCCCGGTGTGGAGCTGGTGATTGAGGATATGTTTACCCATGCCGACGACCACCCGGTGCGCTTCCCGGTCTGGCTGGAAGGCGAGCGCTGGGCCGATGTGGTGAATGCGGTGGTGCAGGCCAATCTGGGCACACCGCTGGCGTATGTGACCAAAGACGGTGAAGTGGTGACCCATCCTGATGGTGATCATCATGTGCATGCGCAGTCGTTGATTATTCTGGTGCATACCGAAAAAACACCGACCATTCGTGATGTGCAGCGGGCGATAGAAGTGCACTTCAATATCCACGCGGCTAAGCTGGATTGAACAGGTGTTTAATTTAATCCTGTTGTGTCCGTTGTTGCTGCGGAGGTGCTATGGGTCGTCGTCCGTCTTTTACCCTGTTACTGCTGTGCCTTGCCCTGATCGTGCTGGGCAGCGTCGACAGTCTGACTGAGCGTCTGAGCAATGGCGGACAAGGGCAGTGCCAGCAGTGTGAACTGGCTGACAGCCCGCCGCGCTGGTTACCACCGCTCCCCGTGACTCTGCCGGGTCTGTTGCTTGATCTGGCGCCGCAGACGCTGATGCCGTTTCTGCTTCCCACCTTACTGCAGGATAACCCAGGCACTTCCGCTACTCAGGAATCGGCCGCTGCCTGATTGCCCAGTTGCACGAAAACACTGATGAATGCTTGTTTAATCATACTCGTGATGTCCGCTATTTTTTCTGTGAATGAATTCGGGCCAAACTGGTCGTAGCGGTTGTGCTGTCGCAGTCCGCCAACCAGGCATTCAGAATAAGAGGGTGGTGTCATGGCGGATAATGAGTTCTGCTGATGGCCCCGATTAACGCAGGCAATGGCAGTTGCTGGCCTGAAGGCGGTCATCAGTCTTACTGATAAAAATGTAAAGGTTGGTAATGGTCGATAGCGCAAAGCCGCCAGACCGATAAACTGCCCACGTAACCGATAATGCTGAGAGGATAAAAGCATGAACCTGATAACACGTACCGCCGTTCTGGCCGCACTGATGGCGAGCAGCACCCTAACCCTGGCTGAAGTAAAAGTGTCTGATGCCGTGGAATACCGTCAGGGTATCTACAAAGCCGTGCGCTGGAACTTCGGACCTATGGGCGACATGGTGAAAGGCAAGCAGGAGTTCAATGCCGACGAGTTTTCCCGTCGTGCTGCGAACCTGGCAGCACTGAGTAAAATGCCTCTGGAAGGTTTTGTTGCCGGTTCTTATAACGGCACTTACAGCGGCTCTACCGATGCGTTGCCCGCCATTGAAAAAGATTGGGAAACCTTTGCCGGCATTATGTCCGACTTTGAAACCAACGCTGCCGCACTGGCAGAAGCCGCCAGCGCGGGTGATATGGATGCCATCCGTCCGGCCTTCATGAGCGTGGCGAAGACCTGTAAGTCCTGCCACGACAAGTTCAAAGACTGAGTCGTTTAAAGACTGATCAGTCCCCAGACGCTGGCGGCGGCAATCGCTGCCAGCACTAAGGCTTTCAGCCAGACGCCAGTCTCGGTCGCCACAATTCTGTCGGCGGCCTGATTGGCGCGATGGCTGGCCGGTTTTTTCCCCGTCAGCATACCTTGCAACAGCGGCTCTTTACGCAGCAGTTGGTGATAGGCCACCGCCGCGATATGAACCGCGACAAGGATCAGCAAGCCATCGAACAGCAGCTTATGCCAGCGGGTAATCTCAATACTCAGATCGTAGCCAACCAGATGCGCCAGCGGCCCTTCGGTAAAGATATCGTCGTTGGCAAATAAGCCGGTGCCCGCCTGCAAAGTACACCATAGCAGCAACACCACGACTGCCCAGCCGCCCAGCGGGTTATGGCTCAGGTACAGCGGCTCGCGACCTTTGAGCATGGCCGCAACGTAAGCCAGAGTGGCTTTCGGAGAATACAGAAAGTGATTAAAGCGGGCGTAAGCGCTGCCGGCAAAACCCCAGAACACGCGAAAGATCACCAGCCCCAGCACGGTGTAGCCACAGCGCTTGTGCCACTCCATCCAGTCACCGCCTTGCTCGCCACTCCACCAGGCAAAGCCAATCACCGCGACCAGAATCCAGTGAAACAGGCGCACAAAAATATCCCAGACGCGGATGTGGTTGTCGCTCATATCTGACTCCACTAATAATGAGGGTGTTAATAATAACTCAGGAGTGCGGGCTTATGGGTAAAGGAAGGTCAGGGCAACCTGTTCTGCGCCTGAGGGATAGCAAGGCATCGCCCGGAAGTGACAGGTCACTCCGGGCGATACGGTTTTGCTCAGGGCTTCTGGCTCAGGGTTTCTGATTCAGTGCTTCTGGTTCAGGGCTCAGTGAACAGCCTCGCTGCAGAAGGTATAGCCGGCCAGCACCTTTGCCAGATCCGCGGCCAGGTTCGGGGTCAGCGTCTGGCTGTCAGCACGACAGCGATAGCGCGCCACGATGCCACGCTTCGGCTCCTGCTCAACGTCCACCTGCTCCAGTGCCAGACCGAGTAATTCCGCTTCGCGGCGCACGGCCAGTTCGACTTCACGCATCATCAGCGCCGGCTTGAAGGTTTTACCCACAGCGGTCAGCGGCAGCGCATCAACCACAATCAGCGCTTTCGGCACCGCCGGGCGCTCGGCAATGTGCTGACGCGCGTGCTCCAGCAGTTCTTCATCACTGACACTGACGCCCTGACGCAGTTGCACATAGGCCACCGGCAGCTCGCCGGCATAGATATCCGGACGGCCGACCGCAGCGCACATCGCTACTGCCGGGTGGGCTGCCAGCGCATCTTCAATACTGCGTGGGTCGATGTTATGACCACCACGGATTATCAGTTCTTTTTTACGCCCGGTAAGCCAGAAGAAGCCTTCGGCATCGCAGCGGCCCAGATCGCCGGTGTTGAACCAGTGCTGGCCCTCAGGCGTGGTGAACCAGACGCCGTGGTTGTGGGCATCGTCGAGATAGCCCTGAAAGACGTTCGGGCCGCTGATGCAGATCACACCGGTTTCGTCGGTCTGCGCATCGCGCAGCCACTGCCCGTGTTCATCCAGCACCATGGCACGCATGTCCTGCCACGGCAGACGCATGCCAATAGAGCCCGGACGCAGCTCGCCTTTCACCGGGCTGACCGACGAAGCACAGACGCCTTCGGTCAGGCCATAGCCTTCCAGTACGCGCAGTCCGCATTGCTGCTCAAAGCGACGGATCAGTTCTGCTGGCATGGGCGCGGCACCGCAGATGGCAGCACTGAGCGAGCTGATATCCCAGTCGCCAAAGGGCACCTGCAACAGTGCGGCATAAATAGTTGGTACGCCGGAGTAACCATTCACCTTGTGGGTGGCAACGATTTCCCAGAAGCGCGGAATCAGCCCCGGCGCGCGGAAACCCGCCGGCGCGGCCAGCAGCACGTGGCTGCCACTGGCGAAGGCGGCCAGTCCGGTTCCGAGCAGCGCATTGACATGGAACAGCGGCAGAGCGGTCAGTACGGTGCGGCCACGGCCGAGCATCGAACCGCCGACAGCCGCATTCAGCTGGCCGGCGAAGATCACTTCGTTACGCTGGCTGTGGCGGGCAATCTTCGGCAAACCGGTGGTGCCGCCGGTACAGAAGTAAGCGGCAATATCGTCAGCCTGTGGCGCATCGAACAGCAGTTCATCCGCCGGGGCGGCTTCCAGCAGGTCGTTAAAACTCAGTAGCGGCAGTTCATTGCTCATGCCCGCAGGCACCGGACTGACGCCGTAACGCTGACCGCTGACGCGCAGAATGCCCTGCAGGTCAGGCAAACCGGCGCAGGCCTGCGCGGTACGCGCCCACATATCGGCATCCACCCCGGCATCCACGGTGACAACCCAGCGGGTTTTGGCGGTGCGCAGCAGCTCGCTCAGCTGCGTACTTTCCAGCTGGTTGTTGACGGCAAAGGCGATACCGGCGGTCTCGGCACCCCACATGGCGATATGGGTTTCCGGCAGGTTAGGCAGAATCAGCGCCACTACATCGCCACGCCCGACACCTAAGCGGCGGAACAGATTGGCGGCGCGGGTGACGTCGGCAAACAGCTCGCGGTAGTTCCAGCGGTGTGGCTGGTGGTGATCGTCGACATGAAAGAAAAAACTCAGTGCCGGTTCGGGGCCAAACTGCTGCGCGCTCTGTTGCAGTAATTCGTAAGTGTTCGCCAGTGCGGCGTTGGGTTGTGCTGCCTGCTCGATGGTCAGGATGTCCTGATATTGCCCAATCATGTGTGTGACCTCTTGTTTTTATTACTTGTCATATTCCCATCGGGCCACTTTAATTACTTGGCATTTGGCAACATTTACTTGGCATTTGGATACAAGATGACGCGTGCAGAGTTTCTGGTAAGAACCCGGGCACTGACCGGGTTTGTGCCGTTGGTAAAACAGCTGGGTGGCGATGCGGCCGCGCTGCTGGCTGCCAAAGGGTTAACCGTGCGGGAGCTGGAAGACGAGCAGTTCAGCCTGCCGTTGCGTGCTTTCGCCGAGCTGATCAGCGATGCCGCCGCGGCGCTGAATAAACCCGACTTCGGCATTCTGCTGGCGGCCAGGCAAAACCTGTCGGTGCTGGGGCCGATTGCTCTGGCGGCCCAGCACGCTGGTTGCGTGGGGGACGCGCTGGAGCTGGTGGGGCGCTATATGCCTTACCACTCGCCGGGCCTGACTCTCACCGTCAGCATCGAGGGCGATGACGCCGTGCTGCGCCTGCGCCATAACCTGATACTGCAGGGCGAAGTACGGCGTCACGTTACCGAGCTGCCGTATGCGGTGTCGCTGGCTTTTATGCGCATGATCAGCCGCCGCGAAGGCCGCGACTGGCAACTCAGCTTTCAGCACGATTCACCGCTCAGTCTGGCCCGCTATCGCCGCTTGCTGGGTTGCCCGGTGGCGTTGCAGCAGGCGGAAGACAGCTTGCGCTTTCCCGCCAGCCTGCTGACGCTTCCCATTGATGCGGCCAACCGCGATCTGCAGGAAGCCGCGGCGCGTACCGTGCGTTATCTGATTCAGCGTTCGCCCCTTGATCTCGGTCAGCAGGTCAGCACGCTGGTGGAACGTTCGCTGGCAACGGGTAACTGCACGCTGCCCGTGATTGCAACGCAGCTGCAGATGCCCCGTCACCAGTTGCAGCGTCAGCTGGCGGCACTGGGTATGCGCTTTGAAGATATTGTCGATAACCTGCGCCGCGAGCGGCTGCAGACTCTGTTGCCGCACAGCCAGATTCCCCTGACCGAAGTGGCGCTGCAGCTTGGTTATGGTGATCCGAGTTCACTGACCCGCGCCTGTCACCGCTGGTTTGGGCAGTCACCCAAAGCGTTGCGTCGGGCGGCTCTGCCCGGCATGCAGCAGGGCACGCCGTCAGCGCCATAAGTCGTCTCTTTTCCTTCTTTCTCTTTTTATCCATGACTGCCGGTGTGTCAGCGGGCACTGCCGTGTGGACTCTGTGCTGTGGCTGGTGTCCGGACGATTATGCAAATCCGGCTTGCAGCTGATCAGCGATTACTTATTATGGCGGGCCACGCCGTTTTGCTCCGCATGGCCGGTCTTTGGCGTATGACAAAACGATTCTTACTAACCTGTTCAAGGAACGATATTCATGGCTTTTGATTACGGCAGCCAGTCCCTCGGCATTACCAACCCGTTTAAAACCGAAGGCAAAATCAAACTGCTGTCTGGCATTCTGATCAGTGCATTGGCACTGCTTCCTCTGTTTGGGGTGGCCGAAACACTGAAGCACAATCCGGTAAAAGCCTGGGGCATGGTTTTCCTCGGTCTGTTTTTGCTGACCTGGGGACTGCGCACGCTGGCCAGTGCCGCGATTCAGTTATTCCGCTTTTATGTGGGCCGTTCGGTGCCGTCGTCGCTGGCCTACAACTATGCGCAGAGCGAGCGTGAAAATGCCGAGCTGGAAAAGAAATCCGGTGCACTGGCCTACAGCGCCGAGCGTCTCGAGTCGATGCTGATGGGGCGTAAGAATATGACCTTCAGCGAACCCACGGGCTGGCTTTCGCGTCTGGTGCATTCGCTGATTCCCGGCCTGATTCTGACGCCTTATCCGCTGCGTAATCTGGTGCAGGAGCTGGCGGCGGTACTGTCCTCGACGCTGGTCGGCCTGACCGCCTTTGCTCTGGCCTTTTTTGTTACCGCCACCGGGTTAGCGGGCAGTGCCGGCGAGCTGATCAACACCATTATGTCGTTGTTGTTGTTGGTGTATCTGACCTTTATCTGGCGCAGTGCGGCCAACAATATGAACACGGGTCGCAATCAGAGCCTGCACCGTAAAACCGCCGCTGGTCTCAGCCGTTTGTTTGCGTTTGCCATTGTGGTGCCGGTACTGATTGGTTACGGCCATTCTCAGCTGACCGCCAATCTGAGCGGCAAAAATCTGGATAAGCTGAGCGCCAGTCTGGATAACCTGATGGTGTTCGATGCCTGGCTGAATCTGATGCTGCTGCTGGTGATGACTGCGGCGGTATTAATTCCGGCTTTCCTGCTGGTGCGCGAGCGTATGACCCTGAATAACCGCAGCACGGCGGTCAGCGAATACCGCGATAATATGCAGGAGTCGGTGCATCCCAATGAAATCTTCATCAATATCGAAAACATCGTGCTGGCCAACCGCCGCAGCCATGATATTCCCAATCGTATTTACCGTGATTTTGAACCTCAGCTGCAGGAACAAAGCCAGGGTAAAGGGACGTTTAAAGGGCAGTTGTTGATTGAAACTCAGCCGGAATTCCGCGCCATGAACTTCAGTAAGCGTTTTACCCGCTTACGCCTGCTCAGCACGATCAGCGGTCAGCTGCTGACGGTCGGCAGCGCGGTGCTGCTGTATGTGCTGTTTAATCAGGGGTTTGAATCGGCTGCGGCACTGAAAGCCTTTTTTGCTGCCCATCCGGGCGGTCTGAAAGACAGCACTGTACTGGAACTGAGCACGCTGATCGGCGCTGAAGCCAGCACCTTCCTGACCCTGTTGTTTGCATTCTTCGCCGTGGTGTTTGCGGCTCGCATGCTGACCAATGTGGCGCATACCTTCTGGTCAGAAATGCAGTTCAGCAGCCTGCTGATGTCGATGAAAACAGAAGGCACCTATACCGAAAGTAAAATCTCTACAGGTATGGCCTATAACGATTCCACCCGCTCCGAAAACGTGGTGGTGCGCAGCTCGATTACGCCGTGGATTCTGGTGTCGCGTATTGAATCTTCGACCTATGCCACCAGTGGTATGCAGAACCTGGAAATGCCGCGTTTGATTCTGGGAATGACAGAAGACAAACAAGAGATGGATGCCATTGTCGGTGAAATCCACGGCTTCCTGCGCGGTCGTGAATTCATTGCCTCGATCAATAATGAAAAAGATCTGGCCAATGCCGAGCGGATTTATCAGGTAAACCGCATCAGCAAATCCGATGACGGTGACATGCGTACTCTGGCGGCTCCGGAAGAAGAGGAAGTTGCAGCTTTAACCGCATCACAGGATGCGGACGACAACAGGCAGTAAATCTGATGTCTGCTTACTGAAAGCGCCCTTCGGGGCGCTTTTTTCGTTTATCAGACAGACATTCATTGTGGTCAGCTGACTGCGGGCCGAAGGTTCTCTTGCCGATCCCGGACTGAGAGCTTGGTTACCGATCCCGGGCTGAGGCTTGGTTGCCGCCTGCCTGAAAGCTCTGCCGCTGTCGGGCGTGTTATTGCTTTTGCAGACTGGCACAGCGGGCATAAAAAAGCGCCCCGCAGGGCGCTTTTTACGCACGTCAGATCTTACAGATCTTACAGATCTTTCAGAGCGCTGATGGTTTCCTGCAGAACTTTCTTTGCATCGCCAGATACCATCAGGCTGTTGTCGCGGATGAACAGTTCGTTCGGGATACCGGCGAAGCCGGGTGACAGACCACGCTTAACCACCACAACGGTTTTGGCGTTGTGTACATCCAGAATCGGCATACCGAAGATCGGTGACGCCGGGTCTTTGGACGCGGCCGGGTTCACCACGTCGTTGGCGCCCAGTACGATGGCCACATCAGTCTGCGAGAACTCAGGGTTGATGGTGTCCATTTCTACCAGCTGATCGTACGGCACTTCGGCTTCCGCCAGCAGTACGTTCATGTGGCCAGGCATACGGCCGGCAACCGGGTGGATGGCGTACTTCACGTCGCAGCCTTTGGCTTCCAGCATGCTGGCCAGTTCGCGCGTGGCGTGCTGTGCCTGAGCAACGGCCAGACCGTAACCCGGTACAAAGACCACTTTTTGCGCGCCGTCTAACAACATCGCCAGCTCGTCAGCGGAAGAGAACTTCACTTTGCCTTCGTAGAAAGCATCGTTCTCTGACTTGGTGATACCGGCTGCTGCGGCCATAGAGCCACCGAACAGAACGTTGGTCAGGGAGCGGTTCATCGCCTTACACATGATGGTGGTCAGGATGATACCGGACGCGCCGACCAGAGAACCGGTGATGATCAGGCCGTTATTGCCCAGGACGAAACCGGCAGCGGCACCGGCCAGACCGGAGTAGGAGTTCAGCAGAGAAACCACAACCGGCATATCGGCACCGCCGATTGGCATCACCAGAGAAACACCCAGAATCAGACAGACCACAATCAGGCCGGCAACCAGCATGTCGGAGTGCAGCGGATCAACGATGGCGAAGTAAGCCGCACCACCGATCAGGATCAGGAAGCACAGTTTGACGATGGCTTTAAACAGCATCACTTTGCTGCTGTCACCGATTTTGCCTTTCAGTTTGCCGACGGCGACGAACGAGCCGGTCAGGGTTACCGCACCGATCAGAATCGACAGAATAACCGCCAGCGACCAGTCGTAAGAGGCCGTGAACTGACCCATGTCAGCCAGCTTCTGGCTTTCCAGGTAGTTGGCTGCCGCAACCAGCAGGGAAGCACCGCCACCAATACCGTTCAGGCTGGCGACCATTTCCGGCATGTCGGTCATGGCCACTTTCTTGGCGATAAGGGCACCGATAGCACCACCGACCAGAACGCCGATGATGATGAATTCGAAGCGCACGACGTTGTGATCCAGCAGGGCGGCAACAACCGCAACCAGCATACCGATAGCGGACAGTTGGTTACCGCGCACGGCGGTTTTTGGAGTGGTCATGCCTTTGATGCCGAAAATAAACAGCACTGCGGCAGCCAGGTAACCTAAATTAATCAGAATTTCCATTGTGTCCCGCTACCTTATTTCTTTTTGAACATGTTCAGCATGCGGTCGGTTACCATAAAACCGGCCACGATGTTGATGGTTGCCAGAATGATGGCGGCGACGCCCAGCACGGTAGACAGCACAGTGGTGTGCTCGCTGCCGCCGGAACTTAAAATGGCGCCAACCACGACGATGCCGGAAATCGCGTTAGTACCGCTCATCAGCGGAGTGTGCAGCGTAGGGGGTACTTTGTTGATCACTTCCACGCCGACGAAAATCGCCAGCACGAAAATGGTCAGGCTCATGATGAACATTTCCATCAGACTGATTCCTTCTCGATCAGGGCTTTCAGGCCCGCGTGTTTGATTTCACCATCTTCGGTAACCAAAGTGGCGGCCACGATGTCGTCATCCATATTCACGTTGAGCACGCCTTCTTTCGACATGTTCAGCAGGAAGGTGGAGACGTTTTTCGTCAGCAGTTGGGACGCGTGTACGGGTACACGGCCCGGGTGGTCGGTGTAGCCAATGATGGTGACGCCATCGACGTACACTTTTTCGCCGGCCACGGTGCCTTCGACGTTACCGCCACGCTCGGCAGCCAGGTCGACGATGACCGAACCTTTCTTCATGTAATGCAGCATGTCTTTGGTGATCAGACGTGGTGACATCTTGCCGGGGATCGCCGCCGTGGTGATGACCAGATCCGCCTGGGAGACTTTGGCGGTCATCTGTTCACGCTGCATACGGTAGAACTCTTCAGATTTCTCCGTGGCGTAGCCGCCGGTAGCGCCGCCTTCTTCCTGTGGCAGGTCGAATTCAACGAACTTGGCACCCAGCGATTCAACCTGTTCACGGACTTCTGCACGGGTGTCGTAGGCTTCAACCACCGCACCCAGACGACGGGCGGTAGAGATTGCCATCAGACCGGCAACACCGGCACCAATGATGAATACGCGTGCCGGGTGAATAGTACCGGCGGCGGTCATCAGCATCGGGAAGTACTGTGGCAGCGCCATCGCACCGGTCAGAACAGAACGGTAGCCGGAGATCGCGCCCATGGAGCTGAGTACGTCCATTGACTGTGCACGGGTGGTACGTGGAATAAATTCCAGCGCGAAAGAGCGTACTTTACGCTCGGCCAGTTGCTGTACCAGAGGCTGGTTGAACCAGGCGTCCAGCATACAGATCAGCGTGGTGCCTTCTTTCAGCAGTGGCACTTCGCTGTCCAGTGGCTGGCGGACTTTCAGAATGATGTCGGCCTGTTCGTACAGAGACTCAGCGGTTGGTGCAATGCTGGCACCGCTGCTGCGGTATTCTTCATCCCCGAAGTGGGCTGCATCGCCTGCGCCTTCCTGAATCACGACTTCAAAGCCGGCGGTCAGCAGGGTCTGGATCCCGGCAGGGATCAGGGCGACCCGAGCTTCCCCAGGATAGATTTCCTTAGGTACACCAATCAACATAGGTAAAACTCCTGTTGGATTATCTTGAAATTGTCAGCTGACCTGCGCGCGTTAATCGCGCAGCAGGCCAAGGGTGCTTAATGTGTTCTTGCGAATACGGCCTAAAAGCTCAGCATCGTTAATCAGGGATTCGCCGTACGATGGCACCAGCTCCTGCAGGCGGGCTTTCCAGCCGTTCTCCAGGCGCTCTTTAAAGCAACGCTCAATCACTTCGATCATCGCCTGCGCGGCAACCGATGCACCGGGTGATGCCCCCAGCAGCGCGGCCAGCGAACCGTCTTTGGCCGCTACCAGTTCGGTACCGAACTCAAGCTTGCCGCGGCCACGGCCGTCTTTTTTGATGATCTGTACACGCTGCCCGGCATCGGCCAGCGTCCAGTTGCCGGACTCGGCACCGGGGAAGTATTCACGCAGCGATTTCATGCGGTCTTCGTGGGATTGCAGTACTTCACCGATCAGGTATTTGGTCAGATCCATATTGTTCATACCCACGTCCATCATCGGCAGCAGGTTATTGGCGCGTACGGATTTGATCAGGTCCAGTTTGGAACCGGCCTTGAGGAACTTGGTGGTAAAGCCGGCGTAAGGGCCGAACAGCAGCGCCGGAGTGCCATTGATAATACGGGTGTCCAGGTGCGGCACGGACATCGGTGGCGCACCAATAGCAGCCTTGCCGTAGACCTTGGCGTAATGACGTTTCACGGTGGCTTCTTCTTTGCACACCAGCCATTGACCGGATACCGGGAAGCCGCCGTAGCCTTTGCTTTCCGGAATGCCGGATTTCTGCAGCAATGGCAGGGCGCCGCCACCGGCACCGAGGAAGACGAAACCGGCTTCAATGGTTTTGCTCTTGCCGGAGGTACGGTCTTTCAGGCGCACTTTCCAGTTGCCGTCTTTGTTCTGTTCCAGTTCGCTGACTTCGTGGCTCAGCAGCAGCTCAAAGGCTTCGCGCTTTTTCAGCGTGGCGACGAGGTTGCGGGTCAGGGAGCCGAAGTCGACGTCGCTGCCGTAGTTAATACGGGTAGCGGCAATCTTTTCCGCAGGGTCACGGTTTTCCATCACCAGTGGCATCCACTGGCGCAGCACATCGTGGTCTTCGCTGTACTGCATATCGCTGAACAGATGATGCGCGGACAGCTTTTCCCAGCGCTGACGCAGAAACGCAACGTTGTCCTCCCCCCAGACAAAACTGATGTGTGGGGTAGGATTGATAAAGTTGTCCGGTGCCGGCAGGTCGCCCGTGCCGACCAGAGACGTCCACAACTGCAGAGACACCTCAAAGTTGGCGTTGATGGTCAGTGCGCGGTTGATTTCAACATCGCCCTGATCGTTTTCCGGGGTGTAATTCAGTTCGCAATAGCCTGCGTGGCCGGTACCGGCATTATTCCAGCCATCGGTACTTTCATGAGCGACATGATCCAGGCGTTCCACCATGGTCAGTCGGAGGGAAGGATCAAGCTTGTTAAGCAGGGTGCCCAGAGTGGCACTCATAACCCCGCCGCCAACAAGCAATACATCTACCTTGTTTGTTGCCATTCGATTTCGCCTGTAGGTAAAAATCTGTACACAGTTCGGCACTGTTGGTGCCTGCCAGCGGGAGCTTGTGGCTCAATGTGTCTGCTGACCAGAATTCAAACGAGCGTTTTATACACATGTTAGGCTTTAGTCGCAATGCAGGTGGGGCGGGCGGTATGAGACTTTCGGGCCCATAAGGTGCGTTGTCGCACCCTGATTTCGATCAATTTTTTGCCAGTATTTTGCACGGATTTTTCTCTCTGACCGGGCTGTATCCCGCATGGCGCTTGCTGCGCACTGTCATTCTTATGAGCGAGTCAGTTTCTGCCATTACGGCTACCGATATAGGGTGAACGCATATTTTTTATACCGGACATTTTCTCTGGTGATGTGAGAATGTGATGCAGGTGGGAATAAGTGTTATTTGTAGTCTGTCATTAATGGTGTTGCTGGGGTTACTGAGGCGGCAGTTCGATCCACAGATGCTTGTCTGTTAGTGGTGTCAGTTCCGGCAACAGGGGATTATGCAGGGGGATAATCCAGCTGTTGCTGAGCCGGCTGAGGGGGAATATGTCGCGGGTGGTCGGATGTTGCTGTAAAAAACGCAGCAGATCGCCGCTGCTGGCCATTTGCTCCATCCCTATGCGCAGGCGTTCAGCAAGACGCGGGTTGTCACGGCTGACAAAGAAGTACATCGGGAACGGGTAATTCAGGACGATGCGCTCGTAGACCATCAGGTCGTGGCGACTGACATGGCTGATCTCGGCATACACTTCGTTAATGCCGCGCGGAAAATAATCGCAGCGACCGGCCTGCAGCATCTGATACATCACTTCAAACTTGGTCGCCCGCTGCACGTTAAAACCATTGGCCTCAAGGATGTCGGAGTCTGGCCAGTGGTCGCCCTGACAGGCGCTGAGCGTCTGCAGTTGGCCGAGGTCATGCAGGGCGTCAAAGCGGGCCTGATCGGTTTTGCGGATAACCGGTATGCGGATACCAAGCAGACCGGCATGCAGAGGGATGCGTATCGGTTGCACAAATACTTCGCGCTCGCGGTTGGTGCCAGCCCAGAAGACATCAATCTGATTGTCGTTTAGTGCCTGAAACGCCCGCGCCTGGGTCAGGCGATTAACACTGACCAGTTCGGCTTCACCGTATTCCTGCCGGGTATTGTCCAGCACTTTGCGCAGTAAATCGGTGTAATAAAGGTAGCTGCCATCGACCGCCGTTCGTTGCGGCTGAATACGTATTGTCTCGGCGGCAAAGACGGGACTACTTATAAATAACAGTATCAGCAGAATATTGGCCATGGCTGTCTCTGAATCATAAATCGCTGATGGATCTGTTCAGTATGGATGAAAGCCACCGGGCTGCGCAGAGCAAAATGATTCTCTGCGGAAAAGGGTGTGCTGTGTGGGGTCGGCTGATCGGGTATATTGCAGCGCGGAGGTAGCACTATGCTGAACAGAATTCTTGAATTACTCGCCGATGGTCAGTTTCATTCCGGCGAAGAACTGGGCGAAACACTGGGTGTCAGTCGTGCAGCGGTGTGGAAGCAGTTGAAAAAGCTCGATGAGCTGAACATTCCTTATTCATCGGTAAAAGGCAAAGGCTACCGTTTGCAGGACGCCATTGAATTGCTGGACAAAGAACGCATTCAGGTGGCGCTGACGCAGCGTCTCGATATTCTTGAAGTGTTATTAGATGTCGGCTCGACCAATACCTATTTATTTGAACGTGCCAGTGACCATATGGGGAAGCGCTATGCGGTACTGGCCGAGAAACAGGTTGGTGGTCGTGGTCGCCGTGGTCGTCAGTGGGTCAGCCCTTTTGGTAAGAATATTTATTTGTCGCTGTTGGTTTCTTTTGCCGGCGGCATGGCGGCCCTTGAGGGACTCAGTCTGATGACGGCCATTGCGGTAGAAAAAGCGCTGGCCAAATTAGGCATTGAGGGAATTGGTCTGAAGTGGCCGAACGATGTTTACGCCGATGGTAAAAAGTTGGCCGGTATTCTTCTGGAAGTGACGGGGGAGTACAGCAGTCATTGTCAGGTGGTAATTGGTATCGGCCTGAACCTGGCGCTCAGCAGCAGCGATGCTGAAAGTATCGAACAGCCATGGGCAGAGTTACGTACGCTTAAACCGGGTTTGTCCCGCAACGATGTCGCGGCGACCATTCTTGATGAGCTGCTTTTATTAGTGGACGAATTTCAGCGCAATGGTTTTGCACCGTATCAGCAATACTGGTCGGAGCGTGATATTTATCACCAGCAGGAAGTGCGCATTATTTCTGCCGCCAACGAAAAACGCGGCAAAGTAAAAGGTGTAAACCGCAAAGGTGAACTGATGCTGCACACCGAACATGGCATCGACATTATTAATGCCGGAGAAATCAGTGTCCGTCCTGTTAATTGATGCCGGTAACAGCCGCATAAAATGGCAGTGGCGTGACGGCCATGCAGTACGTGCAGAGGGCGCTGTGGCGCATGCCGAACTGACGCAGGCCGGCAGCCTTTTCCCTGTGGAATGCGAGCAGGTGTTGGTTGCCAGTGTCCGTGATAACACCGAACTGCATGAATATCTGCATGCGCACTATGGCGCCAGACTGCATTGGCTGGCGCAGCCGGTAAGCCATCATCCTGAATTTATACATTGTTATCCGCAGCCGGCGCGGCTGGGAGTGGATCGCTGGCTGGCTATGCTGGGCGCCCGTTGCCATTATTCCGGGCATTTAATTGTGGCTGATGCCGGTACCGCACTGACGGTTGATTTAATGTCGGCAGACAATCACCATGAGGGCGGATTTATTGTGCCCGGGCTGCAATTAGCGCAGCAGGCACTGTTTAACAGTACTCAGCGGGTACGGCCCTATACTGACGAGCAGGCAGAGCAGCATTTACTGCCGGGGCAGGATACGGTCAGTTGCGTCAGTGCTGGTGCTTATCGCCAGCAGTTAGCGCTGGTGCGCTCGGTGCAGCAGGATTATCCGCAGCACGTATTAGTTATCACCGGTGGTGATGGTTTTTGGTTGGCCACGCAGCTTGGCTGTGAGTACCGGCCTGATCTTGTATTTGATGGTATGGATTCCTTATGCGCTGGATCTTTTTCACCTTAGTGTTTGGCAACTTGCTGTTGCTGGCAATGTTCTGGCAAAAGCAGAGCGATGTTAATGCTGCGCCGTTGAGTGCTCTGGAAATTCCCGGGACAGTAAAACGCCTGCAGCTGGTCAGTGAGGCCGGTGACAGTCTGCAGCCGGCCGCGCCGCGTGAGCTGACCGATCATCGTGGCTCACTGTGTTATGTCGCCGGTCCTTATGCGGATGATCTGGACGCCCGGCATTTATTGGCGCGGGTCTCTGCGCTTAGCTTGCATGGCCGCATCAATATTGTTGATATCGCCAGCGGAGAGCCTTCGGAGTACTGGGTGCATGTGCCACCCCGGGCAACGCGTGAAGAAGCATTGCGCACATTAAAAGAACTGCAGAAGCGTAAGTTCGACAGTTACATCATTACCCAGGGCGATCTGGCGGAAGGGGTGTCACTGGGGTTATTCCGCAATAAAGAGTCGGCCTACGGCCTGCAAAAAGAGGTTGAAGGTTCGGGCATTCCGGTAGAAGTACTGGTCGTCAATAAATCCGTGCGCGAGTATTGGGTTGAAGTGATCGAAGTGTCGCAACTGAATGAGCGCATGCGTGAACGTATCCAGGCTGGCGATAAGGAAATCAGCTGGGAGCTGGTCGAGTGCAGTCGAGCGGGTTGATTGTGTGTAATCTGAACAATCGGCGCTGTTTTTGCTGAAAAATCGTAAGTCGATAATAAATAAGCAGAAAAAGTGTTGACAGGTATTACTCTCATCAAGATAATACGCGCCAATTCGGTGGGGTTCCCGAGTGGCCAAAGGGATCAGACTGTAAATCTGACGCGAAAGCTTCGCTGGTTCGAATCCAGCCCCCACCACCATTTTTTAACAATCTTTTAATTAAGGTTGTTGGAGCCAGCAGGCAGCTGGGGCCAATGTTCCGGTCAGCCTTCTGAGTAAAGCGGGTATGGTACAATGGTAGAACCTCAGCCTTCCAAGCTGATGATGCGGGTTCGATTCCCGCTACCCGCTCCAAGTTTTTTGCTGATATAGCTCAGTTGGTAGAGCGCATCCTTGGTAAGGATGAGGTCCCCAGTTCGACTCTGGGTATTAGCACCAAATTCAAAAAGGTAGGCCAGTGGTCTGCCTTTTTGTGTATATGCAAAAGAATCTGATATTCACACTGATAAAGAGACAGGGTCATGGCAAAGGAAACGTTTGAACGCTCAAAACCCCACGTAAACGTTGGTACTATTGGTCACGTTGACCACGGTAAAACCACTCTGACTGCGGCTCTGACTCGCGTATGTTCCGAAGTATGGGGCGGCTCAGCAGTAGCGTTCGACGGTATCGACAATGCACCTGAAGAGCGTGAGCGTGGTATCACCATTTCTACCTCACACGTAGAATACGAATCTCCAAACCGTCACTACGCACACGTAGACTGCCCAGGACACGCGGATTATGTTAAGAACATGATCACCGGTGCTGCGCAGATGGATGGTGCGATCCTGGTATGTGGTTCTACTGACGGCCCAATGCCTCAGACCCGTGAACACATCCTGCTGTCCCGTCAGGTTGGTGTACCTTACATCGTTGTCTTCCTGAACAAAGCAGACCTGCTAGCTGAAGATTGCGGCGGTGCCGATTCTGAAGAATACGCAGAGATGCTGGAACTGGTTGAAATGGAACTGCGTGACCTGCTGTCTGAATACGACTTCCCAGGTGACGACACGCCAATCATCCCAGGTTCTGCCCTGATGGCCCTGAACGGCGAAGACGACAACGAAATGGGTACTACCGCTGTTAAGAAGCTGGTAGAAACTCTGGATTCTTACATCCCTGAG